>QCFW01000001.1 GCA_003280135.1 Prochlorococcus sp. AG-363-N16
GTTTTGATTAATCGTCAAAATCGACGAGGGTCAATGATTCAATCTGGAATGAGTATGTTTATCCTTGAAACAGAGCCAGCAGGCTATGTTTTGATGGCTGCTAATGAGGCTGAAAAATCCTCAAACATTACTGTTGTTGATGTTAAAGGTGTAGGTGCATTTGGTAGACTTACTCTTGCTGGTAAAGAAGGTGATGTTGAAGAGGCTGCTGCGGCTGCAATGAGAGCTATTGATTTAATTAATCGTCAGTAAATAATTTAAATTTTAAGTTCTCTTATTAGGCTGGGAGCTAAGGCCCTAGCAGCTTTTCCTCTACTTCCTAATTTCATTAATTGTTCTTGCGTTAGTTCCCCATAAGTACACTTCGCTTCTCTTACCCAAAAAATAGATTCAAATTCTCCACCTTCGTATGCGGGAGATTTTAGTACTTCGCCCCAACAGATTCCTTCAGAATGACTAATTAAACTCCCTTTGGAGTCGCATAAAACCATTACACTGTAAAAGCGAGCACTTCTGTATGGGTTGTCTCCTAACTCAGAAAGTATTTTTTTGATCTTCTCTTTATTTGTTTTAGCAAAACGGGCTGAATAAAGACCTGGTGCGTTGTTTAATGCATCAACCTCAAAACCTGAGTCATCAGCTATTACCCAACTACTTGTTATTGCTGCAGCTGCCTTTGCTTTTAATAAAGCATTTTCTAAATATGAAACTCCTGTTTCTTTGACATCAAGTTGGCTTGGTTGCTGGATTACATCTACTGGCAATGGGCCTAGCATGGATTTTATTTCAGAAACTTTTCTAGGGTTTCCACTTGCAATTGTTAAAAGAGGTTTGTCCAAGGCAAATGATTGGGGCTTTTTGCGGGTTTATCGAATTTATCAGTATTACTTGAAAAAATTTCGAGGTAGGTTGGCTTGAACATTCCATCCCTTGGCAAAGCCTAGGGACCTACCTCGTTGAGAAAAGTTACTTAAACCTTTTCAATAACACAACTGAATGTTTGAGACTTAACACCGAAAAATACAAAGGCTTACATATCAGTCATGCCAAGGATGATAAGCTTAGCTTATGAATCAGTAAAAATAAGGTAATCAGGTTTTTAGTTAATTCCCCTTGACTTATCTCTATCTAAAAGGGCATTGTCACCTTTGAACATTCCATCCCTTTATTTACGCAAGGCATATGGCTAACGAAACAATGGGTATCGCACTCGGCATGATCGAGACACGCGGCCTTGTACCAGCAATTGAAGCTGCTGACGCTATGACCAAGGCTGCTGAAGTGCGCCTTATTGGTCGTGAATTTGTTGGTGGCGGTTATGTAACTGTTTTAGTTCGTGGAGAAACTGGTGCTGTTAACGCTGCAGTTCGTGCAGGTGCAGACGCTTGTGAGCGTGTAGGTGACGGACTAGTTGCTGCTCACATTATTGCTCGTCCTCATAGAGAAGTTGAGCCAGCATTAGGAAATGGCAATTTCCTTGGTCAAAAGGACTGAAATAAAGAGCACCTCTTTTAAGAAAGGTGCTGTTTTATATCCCTAAATCGACCTAAAGGAGTTTTCTACTAATGAGTAAGAAGTATGACGCTGGGGTTAAGGAGTACAGAGACACCTACTGGACTCCAGATTATGTACCCCTAGATACAGATCTCTTGGCTTGCTTTAAATGCACAGGCCAAGAAGGTGTCCCAAGAGAGGAAGTAGCTGCTGCTGTGGCTGCTGAATCTTCAACAGGTACTTGGTCCACAGTGTGGTCTGAGTTACTTACAGACCTTGAGTTTTATAAGGGTCGCTGCTATCGCATTGAAGATGTCCCTGGAGACAAGGAATCTTTCTATGCATTTATTGCATACCCTCTTGACCTTTTTGAAGAAGGTTCTATCACTAATGTTCTAACCTCATTGGTTGGTAATGTTTTTGGATTTAAGGCTTTACGCCACCTTCGTTTAGAAGACATTCGCTTCCCCATGGCTTTTATAAAGACATGCGGTGGTCCTCCAAATGGAATACAAGTTGAAAGAGATCGACTCAATAAATATGGTCGTCCTCTTCTTGGTTGCACCATTAAGCCTAAGCTTGGTCTTTCTGGTAAGAACTATGGCCGTGTTGTATACGAATGCCTTAGAGGTGGTCTTGACCTAACTAAGGATGATGAAAACATTAATTCACAGCCTTTCCAAAGATGGAGAGAACGTTTTGAATTTGTTGCTGAAGCTGTAAAGCTTGCTCAACAGGAAACTGGTGAGGTTAAAGGTCATTACCTAAACTGTACTGCTACTACACCTGAAGAGATGTATGAGCGTGCTGAGTTTGCTAAAGAACTCGACATGCCAATTATCATGCATGACTACATCACTGGTGGTTTTACTGCTAATACAGGTTTAGCTAACTGGTGTCGTAAAAATGGCATGTTGCTTCATATTCATAGAGCAATGCATGCTGTTATAGACCGTCATCCAAAGCATGGTATTCATTTCCGTGTTCTTGCTAAGTGTTTACGTCTATCGGGTGGAGACCAACTTCACACAGGAACAGTTGTTGGAAAACTAGAGGGTGATCGCCAGACTACTCTCGGTTATATCGATAACTTGCGTGAATCATTTGTACCAGAAGATCGTACTCGCGGTAATTTCTTTGACCAGGATTGGGGCTCAATGCCTGGTGTCTTTGCTGTTGCTTCTGGTGGTATTCACGTATGGCATATGCCAGCACTGCTAGCAATATTTGGTGATGACTCATGCCTACAATTTGGTGGTGGTACTCATGGACATCCATGGGGATCTGCTGCTGGCGCGGCTGCAAACCGTGTAGCTCTTGAGGCTTGTGTTAAAGCACGTAATGCAGGAAGAGAAATTGAAAAAGAAAGTCGTGACATTCTTATGGAAGCGGCTAAGCATAGTCCTGAACTTGCTATTGCACTTGAGACCTGGAAAGAGATCAAGTTCGAGTTCGATACAGTAGACAAGCTCGACGTTCAGTAATAGTTAATAGAAGTAGGCATTGACTACTTCTATCTTCTTTTTTAATTAGCCGATTTTCTCGGCACCCTTATTCATTCATTTTCACAGGTTCACCATGCCTTTCCAGAGCACAGTTGGTGACTATCAAACAGTTGCCACCCTGGAAACATTCGGCTTTTTACCGCCGATGACCCAGGACGAAATTTACGACCAAATTGCATACATCATTGCTCAGGGCTGGAGCCCAGTTATTGAGCATGTTCATCCAAGTGGTTCCATGCAGACATATTGGTCTTATTGGAAGTTGCCATTCTTTGGTGAAAAAGATCTAAACGTTGTAGTCAATGAGCTAGAAGCTTGTCATCGGGCATATCCTGATCATCACGTTCGTATCGTTGGTTACGACGCTTACACACAAAGTCAGGGTACCTGCTTTGTTGTCTTTGAGGGACGCTGAACTTAATTCAGCTTTCAATTGCTAAGTAGTCCCGAGTTTCGAGGCTACTTAGCATCTTCAGAGAAGTTTTTCTTCTCTAATTACTAAGTTTTAAAAGGGCGGACATGGCAAAACAATCAAGTCGAGAACTAGCACTTGAGAGGCGTAAAGCTCTCAGCACAGGAGGAAAGAAATCCTCCTCAGTAAGTACTGCAACTCCTAATCGAATTAGGACTGCTGCAGATGTTGCTGTCACTAGAACAGACAAATCTTTTGTTAAATCAACTAAGAAAGCTTTGGCTGTTAATCCTTCTGTTGCTAATTCAAATAGTTTTTCTGCCTCTACTACACAAACTAGTAGTCATTCTTCTGTCCATAAAAGTAAGCGTATAAATAATCCAAGTCGCGAGTTGGTATTAGCTCGAAGAGAAGCTTTGTCTCAAAAAGGTAAAACAGCTGATAATAGTAAAGATAGAACACGTGTTGATGTGGCGAAAACATCCTCTGTAAAATCACCTTCGGGAACATCTGTTGAAGCTTGCTGTGAGCCATGTGCAGAGAAAGAACGCGAGTCTTCTCAAGACATTTCTAAAGGTTTAACTAAAGTATCCAAGCGAACTGTTAGGCGAAATTCAACTACTAAGCGAAGGTCTATAGAGAATCCGAGTAGAGCTCTTGTTTTGGCCAGACGTGAATCTATGTCAAAGCATGGGAAATCTGCTTCAAAACAACCGACATCAGCAGCTTCTGTGGCTCGTCAAGGTAACCCTGATTTATCTAGCCGTGAGATATCTCAACGTGTTAGAGAATTACGTAGCAAAAGCGGAGCTACAGGATCTCATAGGACATGTGGGACTAGACCTTGCGGACCTAATCGTAATGGATCTAAGCAGGCTGCACTTGCTGCAGCTGATGCGCATTGGAAAGTAGGCTCTAGTGAGACTGCTTCAGGTCAAATAGTTACAGGAACTCAAGCTAATAGGTCAATAAAAACTACTGGCAACGAAGCAAGTACTTGTCGTTCTATTACTGGTACACAATATTTAGGCGCTGAAACTATAAATACATTCTGTGAAACAACTACTTCTTTTGCGCAACCAGAAAAAGTTGCTTTGACTAATACAAGTCATGGCAATCTTGTTACTGGTAATGAAGTTGGTAGATCTGAAAAGGTAACAGGGGACGAGCCTGGTACATGCAAAACTTTGACCGGGACTGAATATGTTTCAGCTAATCAATCGACTTCTTATTGTGGAGGGGTGCAACCTTCCCCAAGGAAAGTAGGGCAAAGTCTTACTGTTGATGGCAGGAAAGTGAGTGGTGTCATGGTTGGTCGCTCTTCACGAGTTACAGGTGATGAGGCTGGCAGTGATAAGAATTTAACTGGTGATCAATACCTTGGTTCTGAGCCGTTGCCTGATGGTAGGCCTGCGGAGAAAGTTGGTGTTTTTAATACTTTGAGCGGAAGCAGTGTCACTGGAACTGGAGTTGAGCGTAGCCAATCAGTTACAGGAAATGAGTATGGGAGCTGTAAGAACATAACTGGAGACGAGTATGTTGGCTCGCAACAATATGAGTCTTTTTGTGGAAGCAGACCTCAGCCAGAAGCTTTAAAAGTAGGACTTAGCCTTACTAATAAAGCTCAGTCTGTGAGCGGAACTATGACCGGTCGATCAGAATTAGTCACAGGTGACGAGCCAGGAACTTGCAAAGCAGTAACTGGCACCCCTTATGCTGGATTAGAAGATGCAGCTCAATTATGTGATACGACTTCAGTTGATGAAATTCAACACAGAACACCTAGAAGGTTAGGTACACCAGGTCCAAGTATGACAGGGCAACAGCCTGGGATAGGTGGTGTTATGACAGGAGCAAGAAAGGGTGCTTGTGAGAATTTGACTGGAACTCCTTATATCGGTTCAGATCAGCTAGCAGAAACTTGTGGATATAATACTTATGAGAGTAGTCGTGAGACTTCTGTTGGAACAAAATTTTCTGTCCAATCACCTGCTATAGCTGCACAGTCTGAACGTGAAAATATATCTTCTGTAACTGGAACTATCTATGAAAAAGGATCACATATCACAGGACCTTTTGATATGGCTACAAACAAAGTTACTGGCACTGAGCAGTTCAGGTTTGATCAGCGTGGAAAATCTTTGAATGTAATTCCTCAGGACTCTGCAGATTTAATCTCGGAAGATAAAAAGCGTGCTCAATCAAGGATTACTGGAGAAGGACAATCTGCTGGCTTAAATATTACCGGAGATGATTGGGCCAGAGGTGAAAGGGTTACAGGAACAGAAGGTGCTTCTTCGAGAAGACGTAATCCTTCTCGTCCAGGAGGGATGAATGCAATGCCTGCTCGTGATTTAAAAAGAAATGATGACGTTGCACAACCTGACTTCCTTATAACTGGATCTAGTGGAAACACTAGAGATGGACAGTTGGTAACTTTTTCAGGTGGAGCTAGAGGTTAATTGACCCATGGCCTATAGAACTTTGGCCAAGAATAAAGAGCGTTTCCTGGGACCTACAGCTCCTAGGAAGAGACATTTTTATTCAAAAGACGCTCAGTCTAATTTAGGCAATACTTCTATAGGTCATCACTTTGGCTTTCATCCTTTGACTGATCAGTTAGTTAATAGTCAATTGAGAGATTATGAGCTTGAGGTTAAAGGAAGGTTTGATAAAATTGTCCCTTTTCTAAAAAACCTTTCAGCATCTCAGCATGAAAATGATTTTGTTGCTCTAGCACAGGAAAAAGCTAAGTCTGTTTTAGGTTTTGAACTTCCAAAACATGTCTTAGAAAAAGCTTGGGTTAGGCCTTTGGATATGAGAGCTTTGTTTGCTTGGTGTGTTTTTGAAGTGCATAAGCATACTAGTAATCAATTTTTTAATTCTGACCCACTCCAGGGTTCTGAAGGTAGTAGAAATGCAAAAACATTCCAAAATTTTTTACACGAATGTGGATTTCACCTATTAGATATAACTCCTTGTGCAGATGGACGTTTGGCCCATTCGATTGCCTATGCATTGCGCATACCATTTAGTTCAGTTCGTAGACGATCTCATGCAGGAGCATTGTTTGATGTAGAAAATACAGTTAATCGCTGGGTTAAGACTGAACATAAACGTTATAGAGAAGGCTCCCCAAATGGTGCAAATGAACCCACTCGCTATTTAAAGGTAGTTCTTTATCATTTCAGTTCAATTAGCCCTTCTCATCAAGGTTGTGCAGCTCATGGTAGTAATGATGAACTAGCAGCATCAGCTGGATTGCAACGTTTGCGTGATTTTCGTCAAACAGTGGAAAACAGTTTTTGCTGTGGCGCCTCTGTGGACCTATTGCTTATTGGTCTTGATACAGATACGGATGCAATAAGAGTTCATGTCCCAGATGCAGAAAGCAATGTAGATCTTCACAAATGGGTTTCTGTTCTAGACATATATCAAGCAACTAGAAATTCATCAGTTGATGCAGCAATGAGCAATATTGATGAAGCAATTCAGATTGCTTCTCCCGGGAGAACAGATCCAGGAATGGTTAAATTTATTTCTCGATTAATTGCAAATAATATTTCTCAAATTGATTATGTTCAAGAACTTCATAATGGCCCTTACCCAGACGCTGGCCATGCAGAGCGTTTTATTGGTGTTGGAATTGGTTTTAAAGAAGTACATTTACGGAATCTCACTTATTTCTCGCATCTAGATACAGTTGAGGAGGGAGCACCAGATTTGGATGTAGGAGTAAAAATCTTTAAAGGTTTAAATATCTCGCAAGACTTGCCAATACCTGTTGTTATTAGATTTGATTATTCAGGAAGAGTCCCAGGTGCAAGGGAGAGAGCAATTGATGATTGCAAAAGAGTTGATAATGCAATTACATCTAGATATCGAGAATTAGTAGAGAGTGGGCTTTTGCATACTTGCTTAACTATTCGAGACCGTGACAAAAAAAACCCTGCAGAGGTTGTGGGGTCTTCTTTACACCCTGCCATCCAGGAGGAACATTAAAATGTTGATTTGCAAGGTACTTAAGCCGCTTGTCTCTACCAATAGAATACCTGGGTTTGAACACAAGCATCTCCAGGTAGTGTTAGATGGAAGTTCTAAAAAAGTTGCAGTTGATGCGGTTGGATGTAAGCCTGATGATTGGGTGATTTGCGTAGGTAGCTCAGCGGCTAGAGAGGCTGCAGGAAGCAAGTCTTATCCTAGTGATCTTACTATCGTAGGTATTATTGATCATTGGCAACCCGAGTCTTCTTCGTCAGCTTCTGGAGGGTCTGCTTAATGGAAATAATGCAAGTTATGGGTAGATTAGTTTGTACTCAGAGAGTTGACGGATTAGGGCATATGCATTTACGTGTTTTAAGGAATAATAAAGGCAAGAAATTAGTAGCTGTTGACCCTGTTGGAGCACGTGAAGGAAATTGGGTGTTTACTGCTAGCGGTTCTGCTGCAAGGTTTGCTTGCCATGATCCATCTACTCAAACTGATTTAACAATTGGTGGGATAATTGATTTTTGGAAGCCTGATGAATAGTCCCAAAATCGTTGTTTCCTTTTTTAATTAAATTTTTATTTAAATGACTAACTCTTCACCTCGACGCATTCCTAAAAATAAAAAATCTTCGGATCCATCCAAGCAGGTAGTAGACGTAACACCTGAAAAAGGTGGTAAACAAACTTCACCTTCCGAGAAAAGAGTTCCCACGGAAAAGTCTTCACTTAATAAATTACAAGGTTCTAATTCTAAAGGATCCTCAATAGGAGGTTCAATAAAACCCTCTTCTTTAAAATCATCAAATGATGGTTTTCGCCAAGGAATAGCTTTGGGCATGATCGAGACTAGAGGAGTGGTTCCTGCTATTGAGGCTGCTGATGCAATGACGAAAGCAGCAGAAGTGACATTGATAGCGAGAGAATTTGTTGGTGGAGGGTATGTAACAGTTATGGTAAGAGGAGAAACTGGTGCTGTTAATGCTTCTATACGTGCAGGTGCAGATGCTTGTGAAAGAGTTGGTGATGGATTAGTAGCAGCACATATAATTGCAAGGCCTCATGTTGAGATTGAATCTGTTCTCAAGCCAAGCGGGGCATCACGAAGGAGTTAAAGCAAGCCTTTTAGTAATAATTTTTTTAACTTGGACCTGTTTGTTATAAGTTTATCTAAATATACAATTGCAAAAAATGAGTCAATGGAAAGAAAGAACTCGCCCTAACAGGTTGGAAAGAAGAATCGAATTCCCAAGTTATGAAGAAACAAGAGACTTCCTTGATAAATTAGGGAAACTTTGTGAGAAGAGTAAAAGGTACCCAGATATAAGTTTCGGGAAAACATATGTGAATCTAACTTTGAAACCAGGAGATGATAGTTTGGATGAAAAAATAGCTGAACTTGACCATAAACTTGCTTTGGAAATTGATAAATTAATAAGCTAACTTTCTTTTTCTTTTTAATTTTTTAGCTCTGCCAAGTCTCTTTTGATTAATGCCATTAAATAAGAAGGAGCTTTATATCGCCCTGGAAGACATCTATTAAGTGTTTCTAAGTGGCCCCAGCAAACGGTTCTTTGAATTTCTTCGGAGCTCCTTCCTTGCTGCAGAAGCCTTCTTAGGGCTTTGCAGTAAAGAGGATAGCCTGCCTCTAACTCCCCAATCGTTAGCTTTGCTGTAGCCATGAAAAAAGGAAGACTCACTATCAATCTAGACAATCAAGGTACCCGGTAGCAAAAATGTTCGCTAAGAGTTACTCAAATTATCTCAAGTTAAGCTTTTTCTATATAGGCAATACAATCAATTTCTACTAATGCGCCTTTGGGTAATGCAGCTACCTCTACACAAGCTCTTGCAGGACTAACTTTGCCTTTGAAAAAATTTGAATAGATTGTATTGACTTTTTCAAAATCTTTAAGGTTTTTCAGATAAATCGTAGTTCTCACTACATTAGCTGCTGTTGCGTTTGCAGCTTTTAGAACTGCTTCGAGGTTCTTAAGTACTTGATCAGCCTCTTCTAAAACATTCCCATTTCCAACGATTAAACCTGTAGATGGATTTAATGCTATTTGACCTGAACAATAAAGCCATCCGTTTACCAAGACAGCTTGGCTATATGGTCCTACAGGAGCAGGGGCAAAATTAGTCTCTATTGCTTTAAGAGAAGGATTCATAAAAAAATGACGACTAAATCTATTAAAGCTTTCTTCTAACCATTCCAGTTGTTTTTATGATTCCGTAACGCTTGAAATTCATTAACGGATTGTGCTCTTAAAAATAAATTTGTTTTTCTCTCTTCTGCAAGTTTACTAGGAATACTTAGAAAACCATTAGCTCTTTTTTTTGAAACATCTTTAAGCCTTTTTTTTATATCCAAGTCATTTGGAAAAAGTTTATGAGCCCAACGAAGGTTGGCCTCAGTATATTCGTGAGCGCAATAAATTTTAGTTTGTGAAGGTAATTTATTAACACGCTGCAAAGAGTTAAACATTTCCTGATAAGTTCCCTCAAATATTCGTCCACATCCACCACCAAATAAGGTGTCCCCAATAAATAATGCAGGTACCTTTCTCTTGTTTTTATCGTCTGATAAATAGTAAGCAAGATGATTAGATGTATGTCCTGGTACTTCTATTACTTTTATTTGATATCCCATTAATGAAATATTTTCTTGGTCAGATACTGAATAGGACTGAAAAGGAATCCTATTAATATCTTTTTTCGATGCTATTACTGAAGCAAATGGCCAATGCTTTATAAGATCTGGGGTTCCGCCAATGTGATCATCATGATGATGCGTTTGAAGAATCGCATGTAACTTATAATTGTTGTCTTTTATCCATTGAATGACTGGTTTGGATATTGCAGGATCAACAACAACAACTTGTTTCCCAATTTGCCATACCCATATAATGTTGTCCTTTAAGACTGGAATGGCATGAATTATGAAATCTTCATTTTCGTTTGGCATATCTTCTAAGGTAGAGAAATTGATTGAGTTCGGAGTTAATTAGTTATTTCATGATTACAGTCGCTTTAGCAAAAGGAGCTTTGCTTCAAGACTCTGTTTCACGATTCTCCAAGGCGGGGTTGGACTTTTCATCAGTATTAGAACCCAGCAATCGCCAATTAATGGTTCCTTCAAGCTGTGGTCGAGCAAAAGCATTACTCGTTCGTAATGGAGATGTTCCTGTTTACGTTGCTTATGGGCAGGCTCAATTAGGAGTGGTTGGATTGGATGTGCTTAATGAACATCAGTTACCAGTAGCAAATTTAGTTGATCTTAATTTCGGAGCATGTCATATGGCAGTTGCTGTTAAAGAAAGTAGTAGTTATAAATCAGCACGTGATTTACCACCTCACTGCAGAGTTGCTAGTAAATTTACGAACTGTGCTAAAAAATTTTTTGAAGATATAGATTTACCAGTCGAATTGGTTCATTTGTCAGGTTCAGTAGAACTTGGGCCAATTACTGGTATGGCAGAAGCTATTGTTGATTTAGTTGCGTCAGGACGCACTCTTAAAGAAAATGGTTTAATAGAAATTGATCATCTTTTTGATTCAACTGCTCGACTCATTGGAAACCCTCTTTCCTTGAGGTTGGACACGGGAGAAATCGAATCTATTGTTCAGTCAATCCAATCAGATCAGAGTACACATAATTAATTTTAATAATGATTCCAAAAGATCTTCAAAGAATTAAACGACTTGGTAAATACCTTCGTAGAGATAAAAAGCGTTTAGGTGCAATTTTATTAATTATGTTGCCTGTTGCAATCGCAGGTGCAATACAACCTCTTTTAGTAGGTCAAGCAATAAGTGTTTTAAAAGGAGAACCTGCTTTTTCAGTACTTGAAGGACTTTCAATGAAAGTCTCAATTAGGTTTTTAGTGGGAATTTTATTGTTTTCGGTTCTTTTACGTTTGGGATTACAAGGATATCAGTCTTACAACATTCAGAAAGTTGGTCAAAGCTTAACAGCAAGGATAAGAAATGATTTATTTTCTCATTCAATGGCTTTGTCGTTGAAATATCATGATTCTATGCCTGTGGGTAAGTTATTAACAAGGTTGACTAGTGATGTTGATGCATTGTCTGAAGTTTTTGGTAGTGGAGCTGTTGGTATCTTGGCTGACTTAGTAAGTCTTTTTGTTATTGCATTCACAATGATAATGATTGATCTGAGGCTAGGTGTTTTACTTTTAGCAACTCAAATACCAGTAACTTTTTTGATTATTTGGCTCCAAAAAAAATATAGAATAGCTAATTATCGAGTTAGAGAAGAACTTTCTCAACTTAATGCAGATTTTCAGGAAAATTTACAAGGTATTGAAGTTGTTCAAATGTTTCGCAGAGAATTTATAAATGGTAGAAATTTTAATAAGACTGGAATGGCTTATAGAAAAGCTGTTAATGGAACAATTTTTTATGACAGCAGCATATCAGCTTTTGTTGAGTGGGTATCTTTAACTGTAGTTGCCCTAGTAATTGCATTGGGAGGTTGGCTTGTAACTTCTGGTTCTATGGGGTTAGGAACTTTGACATCATTTATTCTTTACTCTCAAAGACTTTTTGAACCATTAAGGCAACTTGCAGAAAGATTTACTCAAATACAAGGAGGCTTGACTGCTGTTGAAAGAATAGGTGAATTACTAGAAGAAAAAATAGAAATTTCTGATGAAAATGTAGATTTAAGTTATCAGATCTCTAAGGATAATAAAACAAATTCAAGCCTTGGAGAGGTAGTTTTTGAGAATGTAAGTTTTTCATATAGAAGTGATGAACCAATTATACAAAATCTTAGTTTTAGAATTTCTCCAGGTGAACATGTTGCATTTGTTGGTCCAACAGGTTCTGGTAAGACAACAGTTATTAGACTTCTATGCAGACTCTACTCTCCACAAAGTGGAAGAATCTTAATTGATGGAATAGATATTAGAAATATTCCTTTATCTAATCTTCGAAGGCAGCTAGGAGTTGTTCTTCAAGATACCTTTTTGTTTAGTGGTAATGTTTCAGATAATCTAAAGTTAGATTCAAATATTGATGATGAAAGTTTGAAATCTATTTGCAAAGAACTTGGACTGAATCCATTGTTGAAGAGATTACCTCAAGGTTTAGATAGTGTGCTTAGAGAACGTGGAGGGAATATTTCTTCTGGAGAGCGACAACTTTTATCTGTAGCTCGTGTAGCTATTAGAGATCCAAAAGTTTTAATTATGGACGAAGCTACTGCTTTTATGGATCCTTCTACAGAAGCTACTCTCCAAAAAGATTTAGCAAGATTATTGGAAAGAAGAACTGCATTAGTAATAGCTCATCGACTTGCAACTGTTGAATCTTCTGATCGAATTTTTGTAATGAGAAAAGGAAGGATTGTTGAAGAAGGGTCACATTCTCAACTTAGAATACAGGGAGGGCTTTATTCACAACTGGCCGAACTCCAAGAGAAGGGCTTAGCAAAATTATAATCTTTAATGACTAATAAAAACTCTCTGAAAAGATTAATGAGTTTTAGTAATTCAGATACTACTTCTTTGGATGCTGAAAATTTAGATTCTATTTATGGGAAAGGAGCATATAAATATAAATCTTTGAATGACAAGAATACTTTTGTATTTAGTCAATCTAAGCCATTTGATTTAATTGAACTCGAACAATTACTCCAATCCGTTGGATGGAGTAGAAGACCTATAAGAAGGGTCAAAAAAGCATTAGACAATAGTCTTTTAAAAGTAGGAGTATGGCGCCATGACCCTAAGTTTCCTCGTTTAGTAGGCTTTGCAAGATGTACAGGTGATGGCTTTTTGGAAGTAACAATCTGGGACGTTGCTATTCATCCTGTTTATCAAGGTTTTGGATTGGGAAAGCAATTGATGACTTATGTATTAAGTCAATTAAAAAAAATGAAAATTAGCAAAGCTACATTATTTGCTGATGCAGGTGTTTTAGAGTTTTATAAGTCACAAGGATGGGTACTTGAACCAAAAGGAAAGAAGTGTGCTTTTTGGTATGCAAATTAACAATTATTTGCCTTACTTTAATGGTTCTTAATAATACTTGAATCTATAAATAGTATTCATCTGAAAGAGACTTGCTACTTGCTCCTTTCTTCCAGCGTGATCTAAGTTGTGCATTCAAAATAGCATTTTTAATTACACCTTTTTTGTCCCATTTTCTTGTCCCTGTAATCAATGTAAACCCTAAACACTTTAACTTATTTGGTTTGGATAACCTAAAGACAAAGTCAAGGTCTTCCATTAAATGTAAATCTTTATAGCCACCTATCGAATAATATAAATCTCGACTGATTATTAAGCCTTGATCTCCATAAGGCTTCTTGAATACATGACTTCTTAGGTATACAGCTATTTCTAATAATCTGAACATTAAACTTTTTTTCGCAACTCTAAAATTAAAGAACCATGCATATTTTTTGAATTCTTTTGACTGAATAGCTTTTAGTAGATAATTTAATGATTTTTTGCTTATCCTTGAGTCAGCATGAAGGAAAAGAAAATAATCACATTTAGATTTTTTTGCACCATAATTAAGTTGATAACCTCTATTTGCTCTTTCGCTTAAAAATACATTAGCTCCAAATAGTTCTCCAATTAGTTTTGTCTTGTCTTGACTACCTCCATCTATAATAATTAACTCAATAAACTCATCAAATAATGAGAGGTCACCTAATAATAAAGGCAGGTTTTCTGCTTCATTTAGAGTGGGTACAATAACACTTATTTTTGGGTTTCTTATATCTCGTACCATGGTGAAAGATCCTTGATATTATCTAAATCATTTTTATATTGAAGAAGTTCATATTTAATACCTTGTACCTTAGCTTTTGAGAGGGTTTCTTCTAGCACAGAACTTGAACCCCACTTGATTCCATTAAAGAATAATGTTGTAACAGGTTTTACCAGGCTACCTGATAAACCCATTAGCCAATACCCTCCATCGTATGCAGGACCAATAACAAGTTCTTTTTGATTTAATGCGACAATTGCATTTATTATATCTATCTCACAAAGGGAAGGAACGTCAGTACCTATTACTATCGTCGATCTAGCTTTTTTTTGAAGAATAAATCTTTTGTTTGTCTGAGCTTTAATGAGTTCTTTCCTTAGTTTTAGTCCTAATACCCCAGCACTTTGGATTGATATTGTTTTAACTCCTATACTTTTCGCCCATTTATAAGCAAGGCTGGGTCCAATTCCCTCCATTGCAATTTTAAACTCACTAATCAGAGCAGTCTCTTTTAATTTTTTTGCAACTGAAACTGTATGCATGGTCAAAGATTTTTGGATATAAGAAGCTCTAACTGGACCAACGTTTTTAGACAAGCGCTTTTTACAACGATATGGAGCAGGCCATCTTGCCATCAGAATAAGGATTGGCTTTTGCATGTTTCTTTAAGAATCCGTAATGAAAGCAAAGTTGACTGACAAAAAACTAAATTCCTTTTTTTATCTTTATTTATAAGTGATTTAGGTAACTGTTCGTTGCAGCTTTTTTTTTATTTAAAGGACTTTTTTCTGCCAGAATCACTAGAAGTCTTGACTAAGTGCCTTCCCCTAACTGACTTTTACCTAGCGTATAGGAATATTTATTTAAAACTTCATCCTCTGATGAATGAATGCTTTATATCCAAGAAATGCTTAGATTCATTTTCTAACAGGAAACTGCTTTTCCAATGCCAAACGAGCTTTGGTTCAAAGTTCAGCAATCGCTGCAAAAAAATTTAAGCAAGCCATCTTACGAAACCTGGATTCGCCCTGCTGAATTCTTAAGTTTTGAAGATGGTGAGCTTACTCTCGTGGCTCCTAATAGTTTTTCTTGTGCTTGGTTGAAAAATAATTATGTTCGAACAATAGAAGAAGCTGCAGAAGGGGTTTTTGGTAAGCCTGTAAAAGTAAAAGTTGATGTGAAAGATAATCCTGGCTCTAATGCAAATTTTGAACATGCAAGGGTAAGACTTTCAGATATTAAAAAAACTCCTGCAGATTCTGGTAGAGCAGTTAATGAATCCTTTGGAGGGGCTAAAAAGTTCTCACCTAGCCTTAATCTTCGATACGTTTTCAATAGATTTGTTGTAGGCCCTAATAGCCGCATGGCTCATGCCGCAGCGATGGCAGTTGCAGAGGCTCCAGGAAGGGAGTTCAACCCTTTATTTATTTGTGGACAAGTTGGTCTTGGTAAAACGCATTTAATGCAGGCCATAGGACATTATCGATTAGAGATGGATCCTGAAGCAAAGGTCTCTTATGTTTCAACGGAGACTTTTACTAATGATTTAATCCTTGCAATTCAGCAAAATAATAGAAAAGCTTTTAGGGATAGATATAGAGCTGCAGATTTGATAATGGTTGATGATATTCAATTTATTGAAGGAAAAGAATATACTCAAGAAGAATTTTTTCATACATTTAATGCTCTTCATGAAGCGGGGAGTCAAATTGTTCTTGCTAGTGATAGGCCTCCAAGTCAGATTCCTCGCTTGCAAGAGCGTTTGATGTCAAGATTCTCGATGGGATTAATAGCTGATATACAACCCCCAGACTTAGAAACAAGAATGGCAATTCTTCAGAAAAAGGCTGAGCAAGAGAAAGTTAGATTGCCACGAGAGCTTATCCATTTCATAGCAGGCCGCTTTACTGCAAATATTCGTGAACTAGAAGGTGCACTTACTAGAGCAGTTGCTTTTGCTTCTATTACGGGCTTGCCAATGACCGTTGAGTCGATTGCACCTATGTTAGACCCTAATGGTCAAGGTGTTGAAGTCACTCCTCAGCAAGTTATAGAAAAAGTTGCTGAGGTTTTTGAGGTTAATACTGAAGAAATGAATAGCTCTAGTAGACGTCGACCTGTAAGTCAAGCAAGACAGGTAGGTATGTATTTAATGCGTCAAGGAACTGACCTTAGTTTGCCTAGGATAGGAGAGGCTTTTGGGGGAAAAGATCATACAACTGTTATGTATGCTATTGAGCAAGTGGAAAAGAAATTATCGACTGATCCTCAGTTAGCTAGTCAAGTACAGAAAGTTAGAGATTTATTGCAGATTGATTCACGTAATAGAAATTAAGGCCTCCTATAACTATTGCTTTAATGATTATTTTTTGAAAGGAGCTGGATTTTGATCCAAGCGATTCTTTAGTGGAATTGGTGGACCTTGTGTTTCACCATCAATTTGAGCTGTTTCCTCCAATGCTCCTCTAAACTCTCTTGCAGAAAGTAATGGCATATCTCTTGGTACAGAAATTCTATCTTTCAGATACCTTAAACCACTAGCAGTGCCTTTATTAGGTACGCAAGTTTTACTGGTTATCATTTTTGTAAGAGCAGCTCGTAGCGACTGCTCAAAAAGAGATTCGTCTAATGGATTTACATTCATAATGCGTTGTCTATGCTTGAGAACACGAGATAAAGCAATCAATCGTGAAGAGTTTTGATCTTCCTCTGTAAATGAAGTCTCTTGCAAGCCAAGACCTTTACCTATATCTATTTGTTGCGAATAATCTTTTTGATTAGGATTTTTGTTCGACCAACAACCACCCATCTGTGGAGGGAGGTCATGCGAATGTGTGTGAAAATCACCTTGTGTGGCTCGATATATTTCGAGGGTTTCTAAGGAATTAAACCACTTATTAATGTTTGGGAATTCTTCCCGGAGATTAAACCCTTTATAGTAGGCAAGTGAGGCATTCATCCTTTCCAGATAAGGAATAAAAATAATATCAACACTTGCGAGATGATCCTCTTTTATATTCGTTATAGAGGGGTCAATCCAATTGTTTTTTGATTTCGAAAGGTGATTATCTAGTTCTTGTGCTGCAGATTGAAATTGAGATTTTCTTTTCTGCTCTTGAATTTGGTTAAAGGAAGGGTTACAGAGCCATATGCACCAACATCTGAAGATTTTTCTTTCAAGTCTCCTTAAGCTAAGAATGTGAGGGTCTTCTAATGGGAGCCCTAAAGATCCAAAGTTAGATTCCAGCTCTAAAAGAATTTGATCACTTTCTGTGATTATTCTTTTATCCAATTCAAGTGCAGGTAGCATCCCTGAAGGCACTTTTTTGAGATACCAATTCTCTTTATTGCCATAGCAGTGCATGGTTACTTTCTTGACTTGATATGGGATCTTTTTGGACTCCAACCAAAGCCAAACTTTTTGGCAGTAAGGGCACCATGCATGATTATCTCTAAACAAAGTAATTCTTAATTCTTCTGGACTCTTGTTGAACAAACGAATGAGAGAATAGGGGTTGTTTGGTCCATTAACAATGTCAGGTTCTTTATATACAAATGTTGAAAGTTCTTCCCAAGTAAGGGCTTTTATCGTTTCTTTCATTGATGAGTAGGAGAATTGAAATGATAGGTTGGTAATTTATCGTGAAAAATACTTTCGATTTAATTGTATTAGGTGCCGGTTCTGGAGGATTGGCAGCTGCAAAGAGGGCTGCAAAGTACGGCGCTAGAGTAGCAATTGTAGAAGGGGATTTAGTTGGTGGTACATGTGTAATTAGAGGTTGTGTGCCTAAAAAGCTTTTAGTATATGGATCTAAATATAATGAGTATTTAAGTAATGCAGAGAGTTTTGGGGTCCAGGTCTCTAATGTCAATTTTGACTTGGAAACCTTGTGGCGGAATGTTCGTAAAGAAGTTGAACGCTTGCATGAAATTCATATTGGATTGCTAGAAAAAGCAGGAATAACACTTTTTAATGGGTGGGCTTCTTTCTCTAGTCCTAATTCAGTTTGTATAAAAAAGACACAAGATCAGACGAATTTTCTCGAGATTAGTGCAAGAGATATATTGATAGCGGTAGGTGGTATTCCTGTAAGACCAAACATAATAGGCTCTTCCTTAGGGTTAGTTAGTGATCAGGTTTTTGAGAAGACAAAATTTCCAAAGAAAATTGTAATCGTTGGAGCAGGCTTTATAGCCTGTGAGTTTGCTTGTATTTTTAATAACTTAGGTGTTGATGTAATACAGTTAGTCAGGGGTAGTAGATTATTAAAAGGATTTGATGAGGAACTTGCATTAGCTTTGCAAAGTCAAATGAATAGCAATGGAATTGAAATAAGGTTTAAAACAAGTGTTAACTCAATTAAGGGTGAAATAGGAAATTTAAAAGTCATTCTTGAAGATAAAAATACTATTAATTGCTGTGAAACTCTTTTTGCAACTGGGCGAAGACCATTTACGGAAAACTTAAATCTAAAAGTTGCTGGTGTAGAGACAGATGGAGCAACAATTAAGGTTGATAATTTAAATTTAACTAGTTCTCCAAATATTTATGCGATTGGGGATGTAACAAACAATGTTAATTTAACACCAGTTGCTATAGAAGAAGGAAGGGTTCTTATAGATAGGCTTTATGGAAAACAAAGCAGAAAAATTAATTATGATTTGATTCCTAAAGCAGTTTTCTCTCAACCTGAAATAGCCTCAATTGGATTGAGTGAAGCAGATGCTGTATCAAAATATGGGGAAAATAATATTAAGACTTATAGATCAACTTTTAGGCCAATGTCTCAATCTCTTGCTAAAAATAATAAACAATGTTTTCTGAAATTAATTGTTGAAAAATCAACTGATAAGATTATTGGATGTCATATGGCTGGAGAAAACTCTGCAGAAGTTATTCAGATGGCATCCATTGCACTTTCGATGGGTGCGAAAAAGATAGATTTTGATAGAACAATGGCTTTGCACCCTACTATTGCCGAGGAATTTGTTACAATGACTTAAACTTATTTAACGAATCTCCAATATTTAATAGTTTTAAATGAAATAATTATTAGAGATATTGGCAGAAAAATACATATAATAAAAACTCTAAGTTCTTCTTGATATGTAGATTGTGTTAAAGGTAAGATTTGATCTGTTAAGTAAAAAATATAAATAAATAAAAGCCAGGCCCCCTCTTTACGAGTTATTCTTCCTTTTGTCCAGAAGATTGGCAAGCAGGCAAGGGTAGCAAGAAACATAATTGGGAAATCTTTTTGAATTAACACTTGTTCGACATTAAGCCCTGCACTTCCTGAAAGGAGTCCACAACTTCCAAGTACTAATAGTTGATTTAATAAGCTACTTCCAATGACATTACCAATAGCAAGATCTGTTCTTCCTCGAAATGCTGCAACTAATGATGTTATCAATTCAGGCATTGATGTGCCTGCAGAAACAATCGTTAAACCTATGATTTCTTCTTTAACGTTATATGAGATAGCTAGAGATTTTGCGCCATTTATTAAAACTTCAGAGCCTAAGCCTAGTAATAGCACTCCAAAAAGAATTCCAAAAAAGGCTTTTAACAATCCATTGGATGCTATTTCTAGGCTTATTTCTGGTTCTGCTTCTTTGATACCCTTTGGCTCTTCCCGTGCAGTTCGTATTTCCCAAATTGTGTTAATCACCAGAGCAAATAAAAGGGCCATTCCAGATTGCCAAGTAATGGTTCCTGAAGATGCCATTCCCCAGACAGCAGCGGATACAGCTAGAAGAAGTGGGACATCTCGTCTTACTAGTCGACTCTCAACTTTTAAAGGCATCACAAGAGCACTACAACCTAGGACAACTAAAACATTAAAAATGTTGCTTCCTACAACATTACTTACTGCGATAGCATCAGAGTTCTTAAAGAAGGAGCCAACACTTACAAAAAGTTCAGGAGCACTTGTACCAAGTGAAACTATTGTTAGACCAATAACTAATTGAGGAATTCCAAAAATTATTGCCAGCGTTACTGAGCCTTGAACGAATAATTCCCCTCCTCCAAAAAGTAATACTATTCCTATAATTATTTCCAAAATATTAGGAATTAATGGTGACATAAGATCCAAGCTTTAACGATTTTTAGTTGTGGTGATACAGATTTTCAATCCAATGTGAATAAGCTGTTAACTTTAACAGTTGAGTAAGTTATTTTTATAGTACTTCTATTTAATCTAAATCTCTTACGATTTTGGATTCATTGGCTTTTAAAAAGAAACGTCTAATAATTCGCCAACCCGACGATTGGCATTTACATCTTAGGGATGGAGATATCTTGAAATCAGTTATATCCCCTACAGCAAGGGTTTTTCATAGAGCTGTAGTAATGCCAAATCTTGTTCCACCTATTTCAACTATTCAACAAGCTTTGGCTTATAGGGAAAGAATTTTGGAGGCTGTTCCTGAAGGTATCTCCTTTAGCCCTTTGATGACAGCATATTTATCTGATAAAACATCCCCAAAAATTTTGGAAGAAGGTTTTACAAAAGGAGTATTTTTTGCTGCAAAACTGTATCCACAAAATGCCACTACTAATTCCAGCTTAGGTGTTAGTGATATTACTAAAATCAACTCTGTTCTTGAGACAATGGAAATAATTGGACTGCCACTGCTGATTCATGGTGAGGTCACTAATAGTGATGTAGATGTTTTTGATAGAGAAGCAGTCTTTATTGAACAGCACCTTGAGCCTTTATTAAACAAATTTCCCAAACTTAAAGTTGTGTTGGAGCACATTACCACTGAGACAGCAGTCCAGTACGTAGAGTCTAAATATCCGGCATTGGCAGCAACTATTACCCCACATCACTTGCACCTTAATAGAAATGCAATGTTCATTAATGGATTCAGGAGCGACTTTTATTGTTTACCTATAGTAAAAAGAGAAAAGCATAGGGTCGCACTACGCTCGGCTGCAACAAGTGGGAAACCATGCTTTTTCTTAGGTACTGATTCTGCACCACATTTAAGAGCTGATAAGCAAAGTTCTTGTGGATGTGCAGGGATTTTTAATGCTCTTAATGCCATAGAAAGTTATGCGCAGGTTTTTGATGAAGAAGGGGCACTTGATAAATTAGAAGCATTTTCTAGTGAATTTGGACCGAAATATTATGGACTTCCTCTTAATGAACAAAAAATAACCCTAATAAAATCTCCTCATAAAGTCCCTTCAAAGTTCATATTGCAATCCAATCAGATTGAATCTGAATATATTGTTCCTTTTCATTCAGGTGAAACTCTTTCTTGGAGAGTCTCTGAAACAGAAAGGTTTTGATGGGAGCGGGGGGACTTGAACCCCCACAGCCTTTTACGACCTGCGGATTTTAAGTCCGCTGCGTCTACCGATTCCGCCACGCTCCCTTGAAAAGATTGGCTGAATACCTTTAATCTGATATTAGGTACATAAGTGATCTTTTCATAGTGTCTTTCTTCGCCATAAACAGTCAAATCTCTCAAAACCCTTTACTTGTACTAGGAGTTTATGGGTTTTTAGGAGTTGTTTATCTTGTTTTAATACCATTATTTCTTTACTTTTGGATGAATACTCGTTGGAATTTCATGAGTAAAATCGAAAGATTATGTATATATGGTTTGGTTTTTCTATTTTTCCCAGGTTTAATTTTATTTGCTCCTTTTCTCAATTTGAGAATGAATGGACAGAGGGATGCTTGACACTTGACTAAAGGAAATGTTGTTTTTGCTGGGTTAATCGCTTTTCTGATTGGAGGATTAGGCTATTGGCTTTTCTTAGTGTTAGGACTTGATTCTCCTAGCGCAGGGATAGCTTCTGAAGCAATCCTGGTGCTATTGCTTTTAGGCTGGATCTCTTCTTATTTTTTGCGAGTAATACGCGGGAAAATGACGTTTATGGAACAACGGAAAAGATATAGAGAATCTTATGAGAAGGTTACTGAAAAAGCTCTAGAGAAAAAATTTGATTCAATGTCTGAAGAAGAACAGATCAGTTTAATCAAAGAGATTGAAATTGATAAACAATGAGTTTGCAGGCATTCTTTAATGGGTGTTCTTCTTTCCTGATTAAAGAATTTTAATGACTGAAATTAGAGACTTCTTTCAAAGATTTTTCCAAACGGATTTTTCTAGGACTAAGAGAATAAAAAAATGTTTTGAAAAAGTTAACAGAGAAGGTCGCATTGCATTAATGCCTTTTGTTATGGCAGGTGACCCTGATTTAAAAACAACATCTGAGATATTACTTGCACTTCAAGAGTCTGGCGCAGATCTAATTGAACTAGGTATTCCATATAGTGATCCCCTTGCAGATGGACCAATTATTCAGTTAGCAGCCTCTCGAGCTCTTTCTGTAGGGACTTCTCCTAAGAAGGTTTTGTCGATGCTCAGTGATCTGCGTGGCAAGTTATCTATTCCAATAATTCTTTTTACTTATACTAATCCGCTATTAAGTATAGGTATGGAAGAATTTTGTAAGCAAGCATCTAGAGCTGGAGCTGCTGGACTAGTTGTTCCTGACTTGCCCTTAGAAGAAGCAGATAAGTTGTCAAAGATCGCATTGTCTAGAAATCTTGATTTAATTCTTTTAGTAGCACCTACTACACCTCAGCAAAGAATGAAAACTATCGCTGAAAAGACTAATGGATTTACTTATTTAGTAAGTGTTACAGGCGTTACTGGAGAGCGAAGGAAACTAGATCAAAAACTTGCAACACTTATCAAACAATTAAAGGAAGTTAGTACAAAACCAGTAGCTGTTGGGTTTGGGATCTCTGAGCCTAAACATATTCATGAAGTTAGGGATATGGGCGCTGATGGTGCAATAGTTGGTAGTGCATTAGTTAAAAGAATATCTAACGCAGAGAAAGGAAAATGTGCTCTTGAGGCAGCAAGTTTTTGTAGAGAATTATATGATACTTAGTTTTGAGAAATTTGCCTTTAGTAGTATTTTATGTTGAATATACAAGACTAATTTAAAAATAAAAATTTTTTTAACAGCTATTCTTTTCAAGAAAAAAGATTAGCTTTTACGCAAAAATATTATTTAAAATAATTTTATAGTATTTTTATAATGAATACTTTTTGACTTTAAAATTCGAAAAAAATATGACTTGAGCTTGCTTTAATACCTACTTTCTCTCCTTATACATAAAGTATTCTGTTATTGCATTAAGCTGCTAATTATATTATGTTGGCATTGTTATAATTGAATAATGATTTATGGAAAAGTTTATTCTCTTTGGTACATATTGCGATGACGCTATAAAAAAAAGGACTCCTTTTCGGTCTGAGCATTTAAAACGTCTTGCAGAACTTAAAGACAAAGGTATTCTTAAAACATTAGGTCCAACTAAGTGCAATAAATATGTTTTCGGTATTTTTGAAGGTGCAAATGCTAATCAAATAATTCAAATCGTAAAAGATGACATATATTGGAAAGAGAGAATATGGACTTCATTAGATATTCATCCTTGGGTCCAGGCATTTTGAGCTTGTTCCCATATCCACTTTGCAACCAGTTCATCTCCTCCTCTGCCAATAGCTTCCTCATAGCCACTCATAATCCCTATACCATTTTTTGCAATTTCAGCAATTAACTCCTGATTATCAATTCCATTTCTTTTTAGATCTTTTAACTTTAGTGTTTTGTTTCTTCTTATTATATTCCCACCATTTATATGACATCCTGCACAGTTCTTAATAAATATATCTTGACCTAAATTATTCTCTATACCAAAAACATCTTCAGGAAACAATATAAGTAGAGCTATTAGCGAAAAGGTATAAAAAAATCTAATAAAAAACATTTTTTTAATCTAATTAATAGTAAGAATTAACTAAAGTTAATTATTGCAATCTTCTTTCATTTCTTCAAGAAGTAGATCAAGTTGACCAAACGGATCAGGGTCTTTCGAATCTTGCGAGGATGATTTATTTCCTGAATACCATTCATCTTCTACATCACAAAGTCTTTTCACCGCCTTTTGTAAGCCTCCTTGTATATAATCTTTTTTTAGTATGTTTACTAAGATAGGCATCCTTTCAGAATCGGCCTTAAGACTATGCTTCAGATCTTTTTGGGTTCTTTGGTGCTGCTTAAGCCAATCTTTTAGTAAGGAAGTAATTTCAGCTTCTATCTCTTCTGACCATTTAGCCATAATTATAAAGGGAACCACTTGTCCAATTTGTATCTAGCTCTATTGCGAATCTCAGGAGTAATATTTCTACTCCAAAGACTTATTACGGCTGTTAATGCAACAAGATCATCACTAAAGCCTGCAGCAGGTATGAAATCAGGAACCAAATCAATAGGCATAATTAGATAAGTAAGTGCAGCAAGAAGAGAAACCCTAGCTTGAGGAGGAGTTGCGGGATCAATAAGCATTTCAAATGCTTCTAAAGCAGGTTTTGCAATGATTCTTCCAGCTTTGATTAGGATCTTCTTTAAATGTCCTTCATCTATAACAGAGCTGTCAATAACCTCTGCTTCATAAACTTCTGTATTGTTGTTTTTATCCTTAGCCATTGGTTATAAGTTTAAGTTAAGGTCTCCATATCAACTAAACCTGACTGGATACCAGCTTTTCTTAGTTTCCTAAGAGCTCTTTGAACAACTTGTCTGCAATACTCTCTGCTGCAATTCATATGTTCGGCAACTGTAGCTAAAGTTCGCCATTCATTAGTTCCATCAAGGCCAAACCTTAAGCTAACAATCGTTCTTTCTTTTGGCGTGAGATTAGCTTTATCTAAAAGAGACCAGGCAGAATCATTCCTTTCAGCTAATTCTGCAACTTCCATAGGAGGGATTTCTTCGCTAGGTAATACATCACCTAATTCAGAAGGGTCAGATTTTGATTGAACAACTCCTTGCAAACTAACAGTGATACTTCTTAGTTCACATTCAAGTAATTCATCAACTTCTTGTTTGCTTAGATGCATTTGCTTAGCAATTAAATCGGCAGAAGGAGGAAGACCATTCTCTTGCATTAAATAAGATTTTGCTGCTCTAAGCTTTGTTAGTTTCTCATTAATATTTACTGGAATTCTGATATTTCTACTTTGAGTTGATAGAGCTCTATTTAGCCCTTGTCGAATCCACCAGTATGCATAGGTGGAAAAACGATGTCCTCTTTTGGGGTCATATTTCTCTACGGCTCTAGTTAACCCAAGAGTTCCTTCTTGTATTAAGTCAAGTAAATCAAGTCCTTTTCCTTGATATTTCTTAGCAAGGTTAACTACAAGTCTTAGGTTAGAGGTAATCATATGATTTTTCGCCCGCTCACCTAAACGAATTGTTCTCTTTTCTATATCTGAATACTTGCATTCAGGCCCTGTCCCTCCAGCAAGATTGCATCTCTCGGTTAAAGCAATCATTGCCTGAACCTTTCTGCCCATAGTGAGTTCTTCCTCAGGGGTTAAAAGGTGATGACGTCCAATTTCCCCAAGATAGTCACTTAAAGAGCTCACGATTTGTACCTCTTTTATTACTAAAATTTAGGTCGAAAGTTATAACTTGCTTATCTTGTAATGAAGAGTTTCGAATTCATTCTTTATTCTTAACTAAATTTTCCACATCAGAAAGATGTTTTTCGCTGTTCGAAAAAGGCTTTTCAGCCTAAATACGTTTAAACAACTTTTTTATATTGTTTAATTTCCCTAACGTTAGTTTTGATTGTGAATTGGTAAATTCGTATTGTTTTAAGAGCGTCTTTCTGCAAGAACTTCCAATAGATCTCGCCAATCAACTTCTTGATGCGCCAGCGCAACCTGTAGATGAAAAATTAGATCAGCAGCTTCATTAGCAATAGAGATTTTATCTTTGTCTTTACAGGCCATGACAAATTCTACAGCTTCTTCTCCAATCTTTTTAAGGATCTTATTGTCACCATCTTTTAAAAGAGAATTTGTATAGCTCTCGTCCTTAGGATTTAAACGTCTATCTTTGATAACTTTAAAGACTTCACTACATATATCAGAAGGTGGATGTTCTATAGACAAACCTGATGAGCTTTCTAATCCTTCTTGAAAAAAGCAACTCCTAGCACCTGTGTGACAAGCTATAGAACCAATTTGTTTTATTGTTAAAAGTATTGTATCTGAATCACAGTCATACCTTATTTCTTTGAGCTTCTGGATATGCCCACTTGTTTCCCCTTTTTTCCAGAGTTGATGCCTTGATCTGCTCCAGTAATAAACTTCTTTAGTTTGGAGTGTTTTTATTATTGACTCTTGATTCATCCAGGCCATCATTAATACTGTCCCATCAAGCCAATCTTGTGCAATCGCTGGGATAAGACCGTTTTCGTTAAAACGAAGCTTGTCTAAAAAATCTTGAATTAGTGGCATCATCTCTTTACTTTACAGAAAAGGTTTCCCTTTTGATCATCTATTTCTTCCCTTTATATATGTATTAGATGTCTAATTCACTTTCCTACTATAGTTGCAGCAAGCATTTCCAAGGTTATCCATGTTGTCATAGGCAGTGGAAACATACTGGACATTGTCGATTTGTTCATGGATATAGCAGAAGCTTTACTTTTTGGTTTAGAGCAAAAGAATTAGATCAATATGGATTTGTTGTAGATTTTTCTGACTTGCATTTTTTGGAAGAGAAGTTAAGAAATCATTTTGATCATACTTTCTTGGTGAATTCTGATGACCCTTTGATTGAACATTGGGAAATCCTCCATAAGCAAGGTGCTCTAGATCTTCGAGTTATGGAAAATGTTGGGATGGAGTTTACTTCAAAGCTCGTTTGGGAGTGGGCGAATTCAATACTCTTAAAAAGAGATGAAGGTAGGACATGTTGTAATAGAGTAGAGGCAAGAGAAAATGATTTTAATTCAGCTTGCTTTGAGTCGATTCCAGAATGGTTTAGTGTATAAGTAGGTGATCACAGACAAATTATTATTAGAGCTTTGTTTAGATAAAAGACTTTTTGTTTTTATAGTTGGGATGATTTTTGTTTAGAAGAAATCTTTCTTAGATGTTAGGTAGATATTTTAATTTGTATTGATTGGGAGTTGTTACTTAATTAGGCAATGCCCATGGATTGATGCCAAGTTTTGCTCCAATTTTATGAGCACAGGCAAAGCCACTAAATGCAACGGCATTTAGTCCTTGACCAGGGAAGCATGAATCTCCTACGCAATAAAGACCTTTTATACTTGTTGTATTGAAGGGCATTGGTAAAAGACCAGGTAAACGCATAGAAGGTATTGGACCATAGCTTCCATCATGACGATTCAGGAATCGTCTATGGGTTTTAGGTGTTCCAATTTCTTTGTGAACAATTTCATTTGATATGTTTGGAAAAATTTGTTCAATTTTTGATATGAGATTATTACAAGAAACTTCTTTTTTTTGCTTATAATCTGAAGGGCTTAGATGTTTCCATTCAACTATTGAAGAAGGTGTGAAAGCATGAATAATATGTTGTCCATCAGGAGCAAGATTGGGATCTAAAAGAGTTGGAATTGAAATAAAAACTACACCTTGTTCCGTTTCCATTTCTTCCCAACTGTTTAATATTAAATGGTGGCAATGAGAGTTTTTAGGGATTACTTGTTTGCTTACTCCAAGATGAATTGATAAGAATGAAGGGGATGGTTTGTATCTTTTTTGCCATTGCTTTTCAGCTTTTGGTTGATAGGCTTTTGCTACTAATGGATCTTTGACAGATTCACCACCAAATGTGTCCCATCTTGTTGCATTAGAGATTATATTCTTTCCGAAAAATTTTTCTCCATTAGCAATTTCTACTCCTACTGCTTGTCCGTTTTCAATTAAAATCTCTGTCACTCTTGATTTGTACCTGATTTCTCCCGAATACTTTTTGAGACCCTGAACTAATTTTTCTGCAATTTTCCCTACACCTCCTTTTGGATAGTTAATCCCACCAGCATGACGATCTGAAAAAACCATTCCAGCATTAATCATTGGAGTTTTATCGGCAGGCATTACTGACCAACAAAAGCACTCAATATCAATAAAGCGTAAAAGATTTTTGTCTTTTATATATCGCCGTGCTACGTCACCTACATTAAAAGGTAGCCATCTTGCTAGGCCGAGACATGCGAAAGGAGCCTTGAAAAATACTTTAGCAAGATAAGTTGGGTCCTCAATTGATAGAAGAGGCATAGCATCAAGACAATTAAAGACTTTCCAGCAGACGGAATAGAATTTTCTTATGCCATTTTCTTCATGAGGAAATTTGGAAATCAAGTTAGAGAGGAAGTTTTCGTAATCTCTTTCCACCACTACTTCTAGCCCCGCAGGGAGATGGTAGGCAAGCTGGGATGGATCTGGAATCGTTTCGCATTTTTGCCCAACATCTAATAACGCTCGTGTTAGAAGGTTGGTGTATCCATTTTCACCAAAACCAAAGATCATTGAGGCTCCCACATCAAAGGTGTAGCCATTTCTATGAAACGCACCACTACTACCACCCGGGATTGTATAACTTTCTAAAACTAATGTTTTCGCACCTTTGGATGCAAGTTGAGTGGCTGTAACCAGACCTCCTATCCCTGAGCCAACAATAATCGCATCCCAGAGATTTTTATTTTTCTTATTGGTGTTGAAAAAATTCATTTTGATAATTTATTAATTAATAGTCAATTCATTTTTTGCTGAGAACAAGTTTTGAACATGTAAGTGAATTAGTAAAAAAATTGTGCTGTTTATATCGTTGCATGAAGAACTTCTAAAGCTCTATCACGATAAGCTCCATAACGATTTTTTTTATTGGATATGCGAGATTTCAGTTCTGGTAAGAGCCCAAAATTAGGGGGCATTGGTTGGAAATGTTTTTTGCTGTATGAATCATTAGTGATATGAGAATCAGTAATGAAATTATTTAGAGCACCAATCATTGTTTCATTAGGAAAGGCTATTGGGCTGCTCCCTTTGGCAATTAAAGCAGCATTTGTTCCCGCCAACCAGCCTCCTGCTACTGCAGCTGTATACCCTTCTGTTCCAGTAATTTGGCCTGCAGCAAGAAGATTTAATCTTTTTTTGAATTGAAGAGTTGGTTTTAATAACTTGGGTGAATTAAGAAAAGTGTTCCGGTGCATTACTCCAAATCGAACAAAGTCAGCATTTTTTAAGCCTGGAATTGTTTGAAAGATACGTTTCTGATCACCCCATTTCAAATTTGTTTGGAAGCCAACAAGATTCCATAATCTTCCTTTTTTATCTTCTCTTCTTAGTTGAATAATTGCATAGGCTCTTTTGGATAATCGGTTTTTCCGATCATGTAAGTCTCCCCATCTTGGGTCCCAAATCCCAATAGGTTTTAGCGGCCCATATCGCATTGTGTCTTCACCTCTTCTAGCAAGTTCCTCTATTGGCAAGCATCCTTCAAAGAAGATTGCTGAATCCCTCTCAAAGTCTTTCAGAGATGCTTGTTGTCCGTGAATCAAAGCATCTCTGAAAGCTAAATACTCATTTTTATTCATAGGACAATTGATGTAATCAGCATCCCCTTTGTCATATCTACTAGCTTTAAAAGCTATTGAGAAATCAATACTTTCTCCCTCTATTATTGGACTTGCCGCATCAAAGAAATGAAATTCCTCTATTCCAGTAAAAGATTTTAGGTCTTTAGCTAAGGATTCACTTGTAAGTGGTCCGGAAGCAATTATTGCTATTTGCTTTTCGCCAGGAAGGCTTTTAGCTTCAGATCTTTGAATTTCTATAAGAGGATTTTGAGAAAGTTCATATGTGATTCTCTTGCTGAATTCAATTCGATCTACTGCAAGGGCACCCCCTGCAGGGATGGAATATTTATCTGCTATTTGTATGACAAATGAGTTTAATTTTCTAAGCTCCTCTTTTAATAATCCAGCAGCTCTATCGGAGCTAAGAGCTCCAAAGCTATTACTGCATACAAGCTCGGCAAAATCAGAGGTGTGATGTGCGGGCGTCTTTTTATTAGGACGCATCTCGTAAAGGAGAACCTTGATGCCAGCAGAAGCAATTTGCCAAGCAGCTTCAGCACCAGCCAAACCTGCACCAATAATTGTTACTGAATTGGATTGGGCCAATGCAAACGTATGCCTAGACTAAGAGTATTTTAAATAACTTTTCTTTAGAAAGCTTTGTTGTCATCTCCAAACTGCCTTCCCCATTGCTCTCTTGCTGGTTTTTGAATGTTGAATATCACCCAGGCGACAGCAGCAAGTACTGGAAACGATACTAATAGGAGGTTGATCATTGAGTTCAATTGACTTCGTGATGGATTTTACAGAATAGATGCAAATAAATGCGAGATCTAAGCTAAAAAGGTTAAGACAAATTTGTTAAAAAATTATGTTTTGTGTGCTTACAGTCTTCCTTTTTTAAAAAAACCTGCACCCTACATATCAAAATGGCTAAGGTGATAACTTTGATGAGTGCTTGATTAAGCTACTCATTGATTACGCGGGTCGCTAGCTCAGTGGTAGAGCATCCGGCTTTTAACCGGCTGGTCCTGAGTTCGAATCTCAGGCGACCCATATAGACAAACCCTTTATTAAATGTTCAGTAAAAGGTTTAGCCTGCAAAATCTTTTATTTAAGACAGTCTTAAGTTTTGGCCTGTCTTCATTATCTCCAGTATTTGCAGGGCTGGATAAATATACGGAATTGGATAATTTTGACAATTGGCTAATTGAAAGGAAATTTGATTCGGAAAGAAACAAAATTTTTTGTAGAGCCTCTATGCCGAAATATGGATCATGGTTTGGCTCTAGAGTCCGACTTGATGAGGATGATAAGGTTTTTATCCCTGAGGAATTGGCTATTTTCAAACTGCCTAATGCTTTCCCTCTAGAAAAGTTACAAAAGTCTCTTATGGCTTGTCGAGAAAGTTTGATTTACACACCTCAGTCAGATGAATAGAAGAATAGAAATATCTTGAATAACTAACAAATGCTCGACTATTAGTGGTTTTGGTTGCTGGATTAATAATGAGTTCATTTTATAAATATGAAACTTTTTTCAATTGCTTTAGCTATTGGAGTAAATCTAAGTTTGTATTTCTGGTTCTTGATCAATAATGCGATTTCATAAATTTTTACCTGTTCTTCGAAAAGGTTGTACATCGTAAAATCTAGGAATTTTAGCTTAATTAAGAGGCTTTAATTGTTTGTCATAATTCAAAATCTTTTTTAATGGGAATTAATGAAATTTCAGAGAACAACTTTTTCTTTTTAAAAAGTGTTTTTGGCTTCATCCTTAAATAAAAATAGTTTGCTGTTAAATGAAAAAAGAATCTTCTGCAATCAAAAAAGAGAAGGCTTCTTGGCTATGGAAATGGGCAGAGCCTGAAAGTGTTTTAACGGTAATACCAAAATCTAAAACTCAAAAGTTGGCAAAACAGGCACAGCTGGCCAATATCGATGCTGAAAGAGCTATTAATAGGGCCTATCAGCACGAAATTATGAGGGCTAAGGCTATTAGTGAAGCAATGTTTAAATCTGGGAAAGCAGTTCGGTATACATTCATAAGTTCAGGCAGGGAATTTTTCTTAAGATTTTCTGTTATGCGTAAGAAAATCCGCTCTTGGATTTTTTCGTAAAAGGCAGCTTCTTATATAAGAAAAGGCATTGGAAAATCTATATAAATTTATGGTCTTTTTATTTCATTAGGAGTTTATTCTCTAAACTTTTGGTAAATAAATAGCTCTAATATCTATGCAGCTTTACGTGGTTACATGGCAATTTGAGTCATCTGAGGACCAAACATTTTCGGCAGAAGCATTGCTTGATTATGTTGAAAGTGGCAAATCTGAAGAGACTCCCAAAGGTTATGAGAGGTTATCTTGGATTCATATGCCGCAGGATGGCACAGGCATTGTCATATGTAAGGCTGAGAATGCTTCTGTTCTTTATAAAGTTTTTGGTCCCTGGCGAGAAAAGTTTGGCATGACTTGGAGTTACAAACCTGGATTAACAACTGAAGAATTTATATCTTTGCTTAAAGAAGACCAGCAGTGATTAAAAAATGAAAAATAAATTATTTGTATCAATAAGTTTTTGAGCTTGTTCCTTTTAAAGAGCTTTTAAAACAGTTTTTTAATTATGCTTCTTCAGACATTTGCCTGGAAAAATGATTTTACTGTTTAACCATTAAATACAGACTGTTCTTTAAATAAAAAAAAAGACCCTCGTACATTGACGTGGGCCTGGGTGATGGGGAACCTTCTTTCTAAGAGACTTGAGCAATTAAATCAAGCCCCACAAATAGTGCTAAGGCTATTAGCTTCTCCATCTATAGTGTCTTAGGGAAAAGCAGACCTTGACTTCCCTTTTTGGGACAGGCTTTTGAAGCCCCTTCAATTTTTAGAAAAAGTAAACTTTTTTCAAAGAATCCTTTTGAAAATTTCTTTTGGTTTCTGCTATTCATTCGTGGATAGGAAAAAATGCATTCCTAGAGAAAAAAAGAAGGTGAAAAATCTTTAAACTTTGTTATTGGTAATCAACTCGTCTTTTATCCATCTGACTTTATGGTTATCTTTAGAGCTTTCTCGTCCTAGAACAATGATTGGAACCTCTAATTCTTTGTGAATAATCTTTTTTTTATATTGATTAATAAATGAAATGTATTTTTGATAGGTCCAGCCTTTATTACCTATACATTCCCACTTCCAAGATATTCTTAATGCTCGATAGAAGTCTTCCATCCCAAATTCATTCCAGCATTCTTGTAAAGCCAACAAGCTATCTTGACCACTAATAATTCTTTGATTGTACTTTTTTAGCTCTGGTGCTTCTGCTGAGTTATCTAAAGGTAGGTAAAGAGCTAATTCATTTATTTTGATTTTTTCTAGCCTTAACCAACATCTATTTAAAAGAAAAACAGGTAATTGCCAAGACCAAGACTCATTTTTTATCTTTTTAAGAGTTTTTCTAAGGTCCTCCTTATGCTTTTTAGGCCAGTAGAAATTCATCTTTAACGGGAAACTATTCTTAATAAATAAAACACTTAGTTTTTTGGGTATAAACGCTGTATTTTTTCAGCTTGTTTTTTTGCTGCTTCTTTTTCAAATTTTGTTTTTGCAATTCTTCTGAGAATAATACCTGGGGTAAACCAAATTGCCCCAAATAAAACGATCATAAAAATTGGATTACGCCAAGTCATTTCGGCTAGATTGTTAAGCATGGTTCTGATAAATATTTGTTTACTGAGTACTGATAGCTTTAATTCTTTTCAATTATATAATTGCACTTTCAAATTTGTTCTTAGTTCTTGAAAAGTTCCTTTAGAGAATTACATTTTTGTAAAACTCTGAAACGCTTTTATAGGAAGTTCTAAAAAGAAGAAATTCTTACATTTTATTTTTTTGAAATTGGCTAAACAAAATTTCTTGATTAAATCTTTGCAGATTTCTTCTTGCCGTCTTTTAGATATTGTCTGTAGGATTGGTCTCCCCAATAATAGTCTTCATAAAAAGTGAAGATAGATAGAGCAACGCCTGCAAAAAGGAAAGCCCCGATAACTATTAAAAAATAGATAAAGCCGTTTGAAGGCTTCCATGTTTCGGCAAGCGAAACCAAGAAAAATAGTTTTGTCATATTACTAGCCTCGCTATAATTTGTACTTATTACCAACTGAAAGAAATACTCAAAAAAATCTTTGAAGCTATTTTCTCTGATTTATTTCTTTACTTGCTTTAAGACCTAAGTAAAGTGTGATCACAATGAGAGCCGTAATGATAAGGGAGTTACTATGACTGAAAATCTCAATAAGCATTTTTACTATTCTCTGACAAACCTATTTAAAAATATATCTAGCAAAACTGCAGTGAAGAATAGGCTTATTGAAGGAATAAATAATGGATACCAAAGAAATTGGAAAATTTTAAAAGGGGCTTCAATTCCACGGAAGCTTGCAAATATGCCAATAATAAATAGCAAAGCACCTGCAATTACAACAAATAAATTCAGAACTAAAAACTTATCCCACCATTTTCTTATGAGACTTTCTTCTGAAGACACTTAATTCTTTTGTAGATATGCTCCTTTTTATTATAAGAAGCAAGATAATTGGATTGTCAATTATGAATTTTGCATTAAAAAAGCCGCCAAAGGCGGCTTTTTGGGAACTAGGGCAAGTGTTTCCTTGTTTCCACTGCCGGAGAGTTCCTTCTCCTCACATTAGGTATTATTACCAGTATCCTATAGATTGTCCACCATTATCTTGAACTGCTGACAAGGCATGAGAAGAGAAGAGGTGCCTATTCTTTTCTTGGTTTGCTGGAATTATTTGCTCTTTTGCGGTGGAAAAGTAAATGTAATTAGCTACCAGGAGTAAGGGTTAGGTTTCCCAAGTCATTTTTACTTAATTCAAAGTAATAGCAAGTATCTGACACTTCATTCAAAATTTGATCTTTTATATTCTCAAGGTTAACTTGAGAAATTAAAGGTTTTTTAGAGAACTCAACTGCTGTTTCTCCAAGCGAAAATTTTAAAGCGCCTTCTTCCGAAATACCAAAACCAGTGCTATTGCAAAATGTTTTTGAAAACTTCTTGGCAACTCTATTTTCTAACTTAGTTATTTGGCGATCTATATCATCTCCAGCTATCACTGGAGATGATATGAAAAAGCCAATTGCTGTAATTAGCAAGCTAATAAAAAAGGCTTTCATTTTTGTAAAATTTAGGAACTCTAGCGCTAATCTTTATAGCATCTTTAGGACTCATGTTTCTGGCAAGAAAAATATTTATTAATAGTACTAAAGCCTAGCAAATTGTTGTGTTTTTTATATAAAATACTCTTCTATATTAGATTCCCTGCATTTATAAATACTTTTTTTAATCAAAGCTTCTTATAACTTTTCTTAACTTTAAATAGTATTTAATTCCTTTGATATCATGGGAAATATTTTAGTTTATCCCTCTTTATTCACATTAATCTAATCAGCCAAGCTTATTACTTAGATTAAATGGCAGTTGGAATTACTTGTGAATAAATTTAGTAAGACTCTTTATCCCTCGTAGGACTTAATCGCTAAAATTTTTCTTATTGAAACATCTATTATAAAAAAAGATTTAATCGCTTTTATATCTTATAGGGGGTTTTCCTGTAATGAACAAATTATAATAAAGTAAGCTTTGTATTCGATATACTAGAAAGAATTGAATCTGATAAAAAAAGTAAGTTTTTTCTTTTTTTGCCATTACAGATTTAATATGAATATAATTCGGGGCGTGGCGCAGCTTGGTAGCGCGGGTGCTTTGGGAGCACTAGGTCGCAGGTTCGAATCCTGTCGCCCCGACTAGGTTTTCAAGATCTCAAGATGAGAAAGGGGCGCTGTAGGGGGCGCTAGATTATTGCAATAGCCCTCTATAACTTGGTTCTTTTTGACAGGTATTTATTTAGTCAAGGATTATTTGTATAAATAGCCAGCCCAACCGCAAGAGCTATTGCAACTCCACAGCCAATCCAAACGACCGTCATCCATGGGAATGGTCTTGATAATCTTTTAGTACATTCATCTAATTGGCTTTTGGTGAGTCGGAAATATTCACTTTGAGGAAGGCGAACATCTTTATATTTTCGATGCAGCTCCTTTTCAATCTCTCGGTAATCAGTTCTTTTTAGAGTTCTTATGATTTTGTCGGGTTTTAGCTCCTTCATTCGACGTTGAAGGTTCTTGGTTGTACCAATTTTATGTAGATCTCCGTTTTGGATGAGATAAATGATGCCAGCCATAATAACTATCCTCCAATTACTTTCTAGCTGTTTCTAATCAGGATTCTTCGGATAGTGTCGAAACAGATTTTGATTACTAATGGAAGAATTAACCAAAAGAGTGGAAGAACTTGAGAGGAGAGTCCAGCATTTAGAAGCAGTGCTGCGATACCAAGCAAGGAAAAGCAAATAAGTTCTGTTCTCATCTAGCTGCTGCAATCTTCATCTTTAGGCAATTGGAGCCATCCAGTGGTCCATTTTGAAGGATTTTTTAGTTCATCCAAAGGAACTCGAATAAGAATTTCTTTGTTATTGACGGGGAAAAGCTCGACCCATCGTTGCTCTTTTTTGCCTCCATATTGCTTGACTTCAAAATGACGATAGCCCTCCCTTTTGAAGGCTGATGTCCAAGCTTGGTTAGGTGGCCATCTCATATTCCCTTTCTAGCTGATTTATCTCAAGCTTTCATTTGGCCGCTAAGGCTGCATAATTCAGATATGAAACGCTTACTGATAGCACCGTTAATACTTGGATTTACTGCACCTGTTCAGGCGAGGCCTCCGGGTGTGAAACCAGATTTAAAAGTTGGACAATGCATTGAAACAACCGTTCAAAAGCTTTTTACAAGATGGCCTAAAGAATTTTATTCAGATGAGGTTATAGAAAAATATGGCGTAGGTTGGGAAGATCAAACAGGGATAATTAAGTTTTCAAATAATCTAACTGTTTATCTATACAGAAATCTAAAGGCTACAAATAGCAAATGGACTCCCCTCACAACAAATGGCTCACTAGATTTTAAAGATGCAAAAAACATGTACCAAAATGGCGACAAAATAAAGGTATGTTTAGAATTTATCCCTACCGAATGTAGAAAGTTTGTTCCAGATGGCAGAGGGGAAATTTATTCGCTCACAAATCAAAGAACCAGAAAGACACATTATGGACATTACGGAAGGAACCAATGTGGAGGAGCATAAGAGACGATGACTCCTAAAAAATTGACAAAAGAGCAACTAGCTCATCTTGAGGAGATTCGTAATTCATATCAGGAGTTACGTAAGCCAGCACCTGAGGGCTTAAGCGTAATACTGTCCGACCCCGAAGGTGTAATCGCATCAAAAGAAGAAAGAGAAAAACGTTGGGCAGCTGAGAAACTTAAAGCTAAAAAATTCAGAAAAAAAATAAGACGGTATCTATATGTAGCTTTGATAATTATTGGAGCTATTCTTGTGATCTTGAAAACTTAAGTCAAAACCAATAAATGAAGCTCATAAGAAAAAGAATAAGCCAGGTATTAGACGGTTTATTTCCTCAATGGAATAAATACCCTGATAGATATATTTTGGGAGCCATCTTTCTTGTTTGGATTACTGAAGGACCTTTGGGGTATCTCGATAAAATCACTGTTCATAGCCATGTTCCTAGATATTCGCCACAAAATGCTGCAGAGAAATGCTTGGAAACAGTCAATGCTGCATTAAAGGGGAAAGGGCCTGCAAGCTACGATTTTTCCATAGCAGAATCAAAGGGACCATTGATTGAAAGCGGATGTATTTATGACCAATGGGATAGGTGGGGTAGGAGATTTGATGGAAAATTTCATAGTTATATAGTTTTTAAAAATAAATACAAAGGAGGAAAAGAAGAGAGGTGGTTTATTAGTAGCTTCGCTGTTGATAGACCATGGTGGGGGGGCAGACCAACAGCACCAATTCTTCACGACAGGATGAAAATTAAATAGGGGGTCCCTCTGACGGAAAACCATTGTGGGTCGTCCGAAGGCTCGAAAAATTCAGACTGGTTCTCCCAAAGCACTAGGTGGCTGAGGGGGCGCTGTAGGGGGCGCTAGAAAGTTCTAATCCCTTTAAATATGTTCTAATTTCTTGCGATATTGAGTCTCAAATCGATTTGCATGACTTCTTCTACTCCTTTGATAGCAATGCTTTTTGAGGATTCTCATCTTTTACGACCATGTCCTTTGGGAGCACTAGGTCGCAGGTTCGAATCCTGTCGCCCCGACTAGGTTTTGAAGGAATGGTAAAAATGGTTGTGCTAAAGGAGTGCTAAAAGCTTTTTGGGTATGACTGCTTTTTATGCGGACTGATATTGGTTAGCACTAATTTCGGGCCTTCGTACGACCCATATTAGAAAGCCTTATAAAGTACCTTGGTCAATAAAAAGGGACTGCAATAGCCCCTAAAGAAATCGACTGTCAACCGAGCTTTGACTATATCAAGGCCTAATCAACTTTGACAGGAAGAGTTGTTTTCTTGCCCTTAGCTCCTGCAGAAGCAACAAAAACCAGAGCCTCTTCATTACCATTATTTTCACAGTAATGAACTGTATCTTGAGGTGAAGCAAAGCTATCTCCGGGGCCTGCTTTTAGTACTTTTCCATCACTTGTTTCACAAGAAAGAGTTCCTCTTACTAAATACACAATCCCAGGTTGTGGATGGAAGTGAAGTGGAGTTTTAAAACCAGGCTGAGCAGTTATTTTTTCGAGTTTCATTTGTGCTTGACCTCTTGGGTATTTAAATGAATCTCCATTCCATGATTCAGTTGCAGTAATAAGAGTCTCAATAACCACAGGTTCAATAGTCTTAGATGAATCTTTTTTTGATGTACAGGCTGCTATTGGGAAAATCATTCCAGCAGTAAGTGTAAAAAGGATAAATCGTTTCATAGGATTAAGTAAGTCGCAGCGCAGAGCTTGTTGGCTCTCCATCGACACTAAAGCATTTTTTAAATCTAATGAACAGCACTAAAGCGTCCCCGAAGGACGAGGTGATTACTTCTGTTTGCGAGTTGGTCGATCAGCAAGAAGCGGTAATCAAAAACCTCAAAGAACAACAACAAGCCCTTATTTATTTTTTAGGAGGTCTAACGATTATTTCTCTAATCTTTTGAAACTGCTTTTCCAAAAAGCGAATAACAGAATCAGGAATGGGTTTATTGATAGGCATGATTATTTGCCTACAACACAGTGGAAACTCTTTAATCATGGGGGGTTACATTCTCCTTCCCAATTTTTTCCTTCTTTTTCACATGCTTCAGCACTTGGCATTTCTATTTTTTCCAAATTTCCAAAAATCTTTGTATGTGTACCCCAAGCAATAATCAACCAATGACTCTAGGCATTAGCGGTACTAGGGAGTGCAAGTGCAGCGATTATCGGAAGTAATAAGCTTTTCATATTTGAATTATGCAGCCTTAGCAGCTTTATTTCTTTTAGCGTAAAGATCAGCCCAATGAGTCTTCTGCCTTTCTCGCGCTTGTTCAAAGGCTTTGTCAGTAGTAGCTGCTGATGCCCATGGATAAGCTTTTATATTAGAGTCCAGTCCATGTTCCATTGATTCAGCGACACTTCGACTTAGAGATCAATCAGAGCAATGGATATAAACTTGTTTTGTTTGACAGAGATCAGAAATGAACATAACCAAGTTTCTATTAATAGATGCCTCATTAATGCTGATAGGAGTTCCTTTGTTTTTGATAATTCAAAGTAGCAAAGCTAAAGCTTCTCTAATAGAAAATCTGAATGATGCTGGATCGGTAAAGCTGTTTTCTATGAATCTTCCTGGTAACAAAGAATTGGCGGAACTTGAAAAAGTGGCCAAGAGGGATGGAAGTGGAATTGAACCTCACTCTTTGATTGGCCTTTGGAAATTTTTTTCTGTATGGAAGCAAAAAAATGACAATGAAGATTTAATTTCAAGTTCTTTCCTTAGGCTTTTTGTCGCAAGCTTAGAGATCAAAAAAGATAAATCCAATCAGTTATTTATTACTAATTCCATCCAGTTTGGATCGCTATCAATCCGATTTAGAGGTTATGGCAAGGTGAAAGGAAAACAACCGTTATTACCTTTCTATTTTGATTGCATAGAACTTAAGGCTGGCTCAAGGATTTTATTTAGTAGATCTTTGGAGAAACCAGAAGAAGAAAACATGCCTTTTTTTGCATTGATTTCGATAGAAGAAAATGGCAAATGGCTTTCAGCAAGAGGGCGTGGAGGTGGACTTGCCCTTTGGGTAAAAGGTTAAAATTAATCTTCTAAAACTTAAATGCCGCAGTGTTTTGGGGTACTAGGTTGCAGGTCCCAATACTGTCGCCCCGATCAGTATTGGCAAGGGATCTAAGCGAAGGGTAAAATAGGGTCAAAACTTACTTTGCAAATATTCCCTTTCTTGCCGCACCAAACTTCAAATGTTTGCTTTTGATATTTAGTATTCTCTGCCTCTTTTAAATCAGTATTAACAGTAGTAGGGAGTGCAATAGCTACAAGTAGTGGAAGTAGTAAGCGTTTCATTTCTTTGCTTTCTTTAGCCCAAGCATTTCTGCCATTTTGCCAGTAAAAGTAAAATAGCCAATTGCTCCAATAAACAATAAAAACGCAATCAGATTTGGAACTATCCCTCCAATAATTTGAGCTTCTCCAAAACTTAGAAACATGATCACTACAAATACCCTTGCCCAGTTATCAGTAAAGCTCATTTGCTTAGCCCTGAGAAGAAAAAGAACCAAGTAAAGACAATCACGTTTAATGCAACTGTTAAAGAGATTGCAATGACCTTGAAAGTTTTCCCAACTTCTTCGGTCTTTGGATTTAATTTGACTCTTGCCATATATCTATTATGCCAATGACATTAAATTGTTTTGGGAGCACTAGGTCGCAGGTTCGAATCCTGTCGCCCTGACTAGGTTTTCACAGTCTCAAATTGCGAAAAGGTAGCTTTAGGGGTAGCTAGATTGTTATAAGCTACCTCTATGACTTGGTTCTTTTTTAGTTAATTCTCTAAATCTGAGGAAGATGAATTCAGTCTTGAGCAAGAGATGAGTCGATTGCGTAATCTTTTATATGAGCAAATAGGGAACCAAACTAGGTAATGTCATACATCTAGATTCAACAAAGCAAGTGGAATTGCTATTGTAGTTTCAATACTTCTGGCGGTCTTAGAAACAGAGAGTGATATAGAACCGCAATTTGGGAAAATAATTCGCCATATTGATCTGTTCATAGGACTTCTTTTTTGTATCGAGTACTTTTGTTTTCTTTGGGTTTCTCCTCTGCAGCACCGGTATGGAAGAGGAATCAAAGGTGCTATTGGTTACATTTTTTCTCCACTAGCAATTATTGATGCGATAGCGATATTTCCAACATTCGTTGGCGCTCTTGGTTCTCAGTTCTATATTCTTCGTGTCATTCGTCTACTTAGAATTGCAAAAGTAGGAAGATTAAAAAGATTTCAGAAAAGCGTTTCTCACTTTAATTATGCAATTAGTTCAAAGAGCCGTGAATTGCAATTGGCAGCAATTTACACAGGTATTCTTTTGCTTCTTAGTAGTACGTTGATGTATCTCGTTGAAGGGGGTATTCAACCAGAGATTTTTGGTTCAATCCCAAGATGTATCTGGTGGGCAATAACCACTGTGACGACAGTAGGTTATGGAGATTCAATCCCAATTAGTGCGTTAGGGAAAATAGTTGCATCAATTACAACCCTTTTGGGTATTGGAGTTATAGCAGTTCCTATAGGGATAATTGCTGCAGGATTTACCGAGTCATTATCTAAAAAGATTGATTAGGTTTGATCTAAATCAACTCTTTAAAAATATTGACTTTGACAACAAACTTTTCTGCAGAAGAAGTTTGCTACGAAGCTTGGCTTTAGAAAAACGTTGCTTTCTTACATCTTTTAAATGGTAATCAATGAGATCTTAGTCAGGAATCTTTGTTATAACTGGTATCTCAAGTTCATCAGAGTTCACTAAAACCAGTTATTATAATTATCATTTCATAATTCTTTTGTTGAAACCAAAATTACTTTTACACATAGGTGACCATAAAACGGGAACAACTGCAATACAGAATTTTTGCAGGGCTCATTATAAAACTCTATTTAAAAAAGGTATATTTTATCCATACCCAATAAAATATCCAAGAAATTTTGATCCGGAAAATCCGCATATACCTCTTTTAATCAAAAGACACTATTATAATCAACGTAAAATATTTACAAGCATTCATGAAATAAAAAATGGTTCTGGTTTTTCAATAAGTGAAATAGAAAATATCTTACGAAATTGGCAAGAAATATGTATTACTTACAATAAGAAGTTGTTTCTTAGTTGCGAAGCCATTAATCGACTTAAGTTAAGTATTAACGATGAAGAAGAAAGCAGAGTAGACTACTATCAATTAATAGATAATTTATTTAAGAACTATTTTGATATTCAGGTTATATTTATAGTTCGTAATCATGTCTCACTAGCGAATTCTCTTTATTTAGAAGGAGTACATTCTGGATCAATTAAAGGAGATGAAACAGTTGAGGACCTAATAAAGAAAAGGTCGTGGAAATTTAATTATATTAATAGAATTAAAGAAATTAATAGTGTTTTTCAAAACTTGTTAGTAAATTCTTATGAATCAATGTTGCTCGACAAGGATATTATACCTTCATTTCTTAAATTGCTATCAATAAACGATTTTCATGAATTTGATAAAATTAATGATAGATCAAATAACATTATAAGAAAGTCTCTTAGCGCTAGAGATTGTATTCTTAAATTAGTTTTAAATAATATAAAAAAAGGCAACCTTACAAGAAAAGAAAACACGATAATATATGATTGGCTTTATTCTGATTTTGTACAGAATGTTTTACAGAAATATGTCAATTCAGAGAATAATAGTCTATGGAAACATGGAGCAAGTTCAAAAATTGACTTTTATAAATCTTGTGAAAATCAATTTGAATTTCTTAGAAATAAGTTTGATATTGATCTAAGCAATATGTATGATTTTAAAAAAGATAATGATTCATTTATAGGTTTTGCTAGTAACGAGTTGTTAACTGCTCTTTTAAAAGATAAGAAATTATTAAATAAAAAATATCATTCCATTAGAAATAGTCTTAAAAGAAAATTAGAAGCCAAATAGGATTATATTACCTCCTGCTTTAACTGGGATTGCAATACTTTATGTGCTAACTGCCGTTGGTTGTGTAGTTACTGCCCCTTTTATTTATTGATGTCATTCATCGCTTTGTTTCTTTTTCAATCGCTTGTATTCCTCATGGAGAGAACCAAGTTTCATTGCATCAACAAAACCTCTTGGTCCATCTATTAGCAATTTCACGTCTTCAGGTTTATGCGCTTTTATCTCCAAAAATTCTTGTTGCCATGAAGTGTCTTGCCAATCAGTACTCATTTTTGTTGCTCAGTAAAGATTGCAAAGGGGCCTGCAATCCAATTCCAATACGCTGAAGGGAATCTGTATCCAAACCCCTCACTACCTCAACTTTACTCTTGTTGACGTTGATCCTTTATCATCTTTGTATGATGATTAATCAATGACTCTTAGTTCTCATAGAAAACACAAAATCTATATCGCAGCAACTATGAGATATGGTCTAGGTTCAAATGATCCAGAAGAAATTGCTTATTACGAAAAGATCAAGGAAGAGATGAAAAAAGATAGAGAACTGGGGAACATTGGGAAATCAAGAACGGATTAATAGCTTTACTAGTGCAGGCTTATCAAGCCCTGTTGGACCGAGATTTCTTGATTTTGCTTCAATTTCGAATTTTGGAGAAGTTAGTTGATTTAACAAAAACTTAGATCTATTAGGTACAGGTGTTGGAGCTGGCTCAAAGAAGAATCCATCTTTAATGAGTACCCATAACGCAGCAGTAATACCAGTTTTTGCTTTTACCAGATGTTTGCTTAAAGACCAATAGATTTGATCATCATCCGCAACGATAGCTCTAGCTGTTGCAACGGAATTTAGTTTTCTAAATTTCACTGCGTTAGGTTCAATCTTTAGTCGCTGTAGTTGATCTAAAATATCGTCTCTTTTAAATGCTTGTATCACCAAAGTACTTGCAGTAGTACCTCGCTACATCTCTGAGGTCGCCCGTGATGTTGTTCTTTCCTTTTCCGCCCTCCTTCCTCGACAGTGGTCCTTTTAGATCTAGTCGATTTGCTGCCTCTGTATAAGTGAGTTAATTCGCATTCCAACAAGCACAAACTTCCATTCGTTTTTCAAACTCAGGCGAATGAGCATTGGCAACACTAGGTATATTAGGTGCAGCGATTAAGGGGATTAACAAACGTTTCATATATCCATAATAGAGATAGTTGACAGCCGATCTTCGGATCAATGAAAGAGTCGCTTTAAATAGGCGGCTTTTTTATTTTTTAGAAGGGCTAACAATTATTTCTCTGATCTTTTGAAACTGCGTTATTTATTGGGTTCAAAAAATGCTTTTGTGAGTAGAACCTGAAGAGTTGCCCTCTGACACATCAAAATTTAAGTTAAATATGAGATGCTTCTCATGTTTATACAAAATTATCATGTCTAAGGGGTATTGGGTCGTTACAACAACAGTTACGAATCCAGAAGGGTTTGGAGAATATGTACAAGGCTTTGCTACTTGGATTGAATCAATTGGTGGCAAGGTTGCTGCTAAAGATCTAGATGCAAAAACTGTTGAAGGTAAAGGCGGTCACCTTGCTGTGATTATTGAATTTGCATCTAAAGAAGTAGCTTCAGAGGCTTATAATAGAGCCGATTATCAAGAGTTAAGTAAATTGCGCTGGGCTAACTCTACTGATACCAATATCACGATTATGGATGGTTCAGTAAATCACTAAGATAAAGGAGAAAATGATGGGTGAGATGCCAACAGTTGAAGCAGCAAATAGAGTAGTTGGAACTTTTGGACTGCTTTTGTTCATGGGAACCTCTGCCTATTTGGTTTGGCAGTTCAAAAGATTTTTTGGAAATAAATAATGCAAAGACTTTTAATCAGTTTCGGGCTTGGAATTGCCGCTATAGGTGTTCTCTACCCTTATTTAAGACAATTAGGTTTAGGGCAACTACCAGGCGACATAATTCTGAAGGGAGAAAACTCAACTTTTTATTTCCCAATAGTTAGTTGTATTGCTATTAGTTTGCTTGCTTCGGCTCTCTTTAACTTATTCCGATCCTCCTAATGCCCCTTAAAAGTCCTATTCCTGATTCTATTATTCTTTTCTGGCAAAAGTCCTTTAGAAATCTTAAAGCCAAATTTAAAAAATCAAAATAAGACTTTTCCTAATCACTTTTATTTATAGCTTTTGATATGTATTCTCCCTAGATGCGACCTCAGACTATTATTCTTGATCGATCAGCGTAATTTATTAGCAACTAAAGCTCTTTATATTCTGTTTTTACACCACCATCAGGGGACTTTCCTGGCTCCCTCGTTAAAAAGGTTAAAAGGTTTTTGTCATTTTTAACGGACATCCCTTTATCTATTATGGATTAGAGGGTAATCGTATTCGTCTAATTGGAGTTCTTTCTTGATCAACCTAGCCTTCTTGTAAAGGTTCATAGTCTCTCGTCTACTTGAAGCATGCTCTGCCTCCTGTATTATCTTGGAATACTCCTTGTGTAGCTGTGTTTTTGTCATAGTTGATAAAAAGTAATAGATATTTTTCTCGCTTAATGTATTGACAGTTACGGGATAACCGCATTAGTATAAGTGTACTACTGCAAGAGACATGGCTCCAGTTTCCTCACCTTACGCCTTAGTCCAAGCGTCTGACTGGAGTTCAGCAGTAGCTTCACCTATTGGTATCGGTCAATGTATAAGGATAAAACCCAAAAAGTTCTACCCAAAAAGCGATACGCGGAAGAAGAGGGTTGGGAGTATATCGAAGAAGGTTCGCTCAAACTCTCACGTTCAGCTCGCGTTTGCATGACATGTGTTCACTTCCGTTATTCCTGTGACAAGTATTGCCACACTTTGCTTACTTGCAATGCTCACCATCGCCTTATTCCGCAAGGAGCACACCTAACTAGTAAATGTCCTCAATGGCATAAGAACTATGAGGAACAATATGGTCTCTGTCCCGAAGCTGCTTAACAAATGAATAAAGATCAACTCGCCCAACAAATCTCTCTAGCGATGCATAAGTCTCCCAATGCTCGTTTAGATACTGTTCACTCCTATCTCAATACCTATCAGGGTTTATCCCATTATTTTAAGGAACTTTCAATAGATGATATAGAAGGAATTGGGACTCAGTATGGAGTAAAAGTCTAGTCATTACAACTCTGAAATGACAGAGGTTCGGTCTTCGATTTGATTTATATCCCTTATATGTGGTAGAGATAGAAGTTCAGACTTAACTACCCATCATGGGATCATTAACGATAAAAGTCTCAGCTAAAGCTGAGGCGATGATAGCAACTCTCCAGAAGGAGATTTTTAATCGTAGACGCAAGAAAGTTACTGCAGTGGGTGTAGTAGAGACTCTTGTAGAAAGCGGTGCGAAGTCTCAATCTGATAAGCGTTATGCTGCTTCTTGGAAGAACCTAATCAAGGATATTGAGAAAGCGGCTAAAGCTTCAGAAGTACATGGCAATAAGCCAGCCAACATCTCAGCTGAAGAGTGGGCAATGCTAGTAGCTCACCGTACACGTAAGGGAGCTGCAGCTACCAAGAAACCAGCACCTAAGAAGCGTGTGGCAAAGAAAGCAACTGCTAAGAAAGCAGCACCTAAAAAGGCTGCAGCTAAGAAGACTGTTGCTAAGAAAGCAGCAGCAGCTCCGGCAGCAGTCAAGCCAAGAAAGGCTAGACGTGCAAAGAGAGCTAAGGCTCCAGCAGCAGCTAAGTAGTTCTAATCGCTAACAAATAAAAAACTCAGGGTACAGTCATGCTCCTTGAGTTTTTTTGTGGGAGTCTGTGCTATGCAGCTATCTCTTTCTTAACTCCATCAACAGTTCCTGACTTTTTTGCCTCGATTGGAATCTCAAGGAATATCAAATAGAGCAGGTGACGGTTAGGTGAAGTTTTAGGCTAGGCTATTTCAATTGGTCTTCGCTTAAAAGGCTTGCTAGAAAAGAATCTTTAATGAACTTATTCCTTGCCGTTGTCATACCCGTTCTAATACTTGGCTTTCTGTCTATTTAATAATACTTAGGAGTATTTGAAAGAGATTTTGAGAATCTCTTTGTTAGCTATTTTTGGTAGAAGTCATGATTGAAATATTAAACGCTTACTAGTTCTAGTAATTACTGCAAATACTATAGAATCTAGTCTCCACCATTGCAGAAACGTACTGCAGCAGATGCACTTTTTCCGCTTCCCCTAATTTCTTCAACGCAATTATTAAAAACCTTTGATTCCTGTTTTACTGAACAGAAACTTAAGGCTATGGCAGCAAGAGATATTGCAGAAATAACGCTAGTACTTAATTGAATAACTCCATAAGCAAGCATTGCTCCTTTTTTGCTTCCGCAATATTTTTTTGCATTGTTTTTTTCTTCAGTCATTGAACTTTGTAGTTGTTTGGTAAACATTATGGTATATCTGTCAGTTTGTCAGCATCTTGCGATGAAGGTGGCAGGGAAAACCGTAAGTTCTACAAAAGATATGGTTCTAATCTAGCGCAAATGGATTTTGAAAGTTTATGGAAACATTTTTCCCAATGTTGTTGCTTGTAGGCTCAACAATTTATTTAGTGTGGATGTTTCAAAGATTTTTCAAGAAGAAGGATTCGTAGGAACTTGATGATCACTTGGGCTCATTAAGCTAGAAAGGGATATCAAAATCTAATTTGTTTTGAAGCCTAAAAAAATCCTCAACCTAAATTCCTATGAGTAGTGGAGAAACCATAGAAGATGTGTCACTTTTGGAATCTTCCTTGCTTTATTTGCTTCTTATATCCGAACGACAGTAGCGAATGATGTGAAAATTGGAGATATATGCGGGAGACTACAAGCTAATTACCAAATAACAGTTAAAGAAGCAATGAGGCAATTAAAACTTGAGTTTGTCAAAGACTAGGACTGGAGTGCTATCGCTAATAGTTACTGCCAAAGATATTTAGGAATTAGATAAAAGGAGAGCATAGCTAAAACATCTGCTATTTCATATCATTTAGACTTTGAAGTACTGAAATTGGTCAGTTTTGTTTCTAAATCTTTTTCCAAAGAGGCGAAACTCATAATGAAGGTATTTCCTTAAAGGGAATTATTGCAGTCTTGTTCTTTCTACTAAAGCCCAACTTAAAAATGAAACGCTTACTTCTTGTCTTTATTACCGCAACAACATTTTGTTTGGTTCCTTTTGCCGCATTTGCCTCCGCAACAGATTTATCACCTTTAGTCCTAGATCTATCTCAGAAGTTTTCAGAGAACTTCTGTACATCTGTTAGAAGTGGAATGACTTCTGAAAAAGCTGGAGAGATTGCTGCTGCGCGACTATCAAAAGGTTTATTGTTTTCTCCTGTGATGAAAGAGATAATGTCTGCTCGAAAAGAAGATTTAGCTGCATCTGTATCCACAAATATTTTTGATGTTTGCGGCACAGATCTTGGAGGAACTAAAGAAGAACTTGATATTTACCTATCTCAATTAGCAAAAAAAGTTCCTAGTAAATCCTTTGGTGGTCTTCAGCTTCCACCTACTAGACAAAGATCTTCTGGATAAAAACATGGTAAGAGTTTCTTTGAATCCCTACAGCATTGAGAAGTAGTCCTGCTATGCCAAGCAAGAAAAAACAAATAAAATCAGTATTCATTTCTTGTCATTGCAATCGTCATCTTTAGGTAACTGGAGCCAGCCGGTTATCCATTTTGAACGAACCTTTAATTCATTCCAAGATATTCTAAGAAGGATTTCTTTATTGTTGACGGGAAATAGCTCGACCCATCGTTTATCTTTCATACCTCCGTATTGCTTGACTTCAAAATGTCGATAGCCTTCTCTTTTGAAAGCTGATGTCCAGTTTTTGTTAGGAGGCCACCTCATAATATTTTGTCTTCATTTTTGAAGTTTTTAAAACTTACATCAAAGATTAATTTACATACGATAGAAATGAGTTTTATTACCGAATTAACAACTGCTGTATTATTTTAATGAGATAGTGATAGCCATCTAATCATGTATATAAGAATCTTTTTTCATTAGCTGGAAGCATAAGCTTCAAATTTATTCTTAAAAATATGGATTAAAATATTAGTCACGTTCAATAGTATTTAGGTTTTAGTAGTCGAAGACTGAAGAATTTAGAACCAAGACTCCTCAAATTATCATCAAGAAAGTATAATATTGAGTGAGCTTTTGATCTAATTGGGTTTTCCACATTGTCCTATTTGTGTAATTCTCGCGATGACAGCCCTTTGTTTAGGGCTTACCCGTACTCAGATGTTTACTTTTCTTGTTAAAGAGTCGCTAAAAAGAAAAAAAATTTGCTCCTCTTAACTTAGTTTTTAGTGGACTTTGTTTTTATTTTTATTAGATTGATTGAAATGCTTTAGTATTGATTGCAGTCATTCGACCTTAGCTTTCTATCTCATTACTTTATTTGCATATCAATTATGGATTGGAATTCCGCAAGGCAACATTGTAAAGAACGCAACTGGAAATGGTCATTGGCTTTAATAGAACAAGCTGAGAAGGAAATGAAAGAATTAGAAGACAAGGTTAAAAGGTACGAAGATCAGCAGAAAGCCTATCGCTTGTATAACTCCTGCAATTATTAATGGCTCTTACTTAATCCCCTATTGGCCTATCAGTTGAGATGGTTTTAGTAAATCATTAAACGATGAAAAGTTTATTAGAGAAATACACAATAAGTGAAAAAAATGCTCAAGCAAAACCTAAATCATCCAAAAAAACTTGGTAAGAAGTATCTTTTTGTTATTTATTGGAGCTTTTATTTATGGGGTAATGACCTCTCTAAATTCTGATGAAATATTGCATAAATATTTTTTAACCCTATAAAAACATCTTAAGTTTTTAACTATTCGAACTTTGCTTATCCTCTTTATTACCTTTATTAACTTCATAACCATTGGTTCTTTTATATGAAACGCTTATTAGTCTTGCAGCATTTGGAAAGAGAGGGACTTGGTTTGTTTTCCAAAATTGCTAGAGAGAGAGGATTGATTGTTACTGTATTTCGATTAGACCTTGGAGACTCTCTTCCGGAATTGTATGAAGGAGATTTGGTTCTTGTCTTGGGTGGACCAATGGGAATAAAAGATATTAATCATCCAAGCTTTCCATGGCTTCTTGCAGAAGTTGATTTTCTGAAGAAAGCTCTGAATAAAAAAATTGGCATTATTGGTGTTTGCCTGGGGGCTCAGCTTTTGGCTTATGCGGCTGGAGGAAATGTCAGAACTTTGTTAGGTGGATCACCTCCAAAACCTTTGCCAGAAGTTGGATGGGAACCAATTTTCTTTAACTCATACACTAAAAGAGATTCATTTGATTATTTCTCAAAGTCACCTATGGTTGTGCTGCATTGGCATGGAGATAGAATTTTATTGCCTAGTAATGCCGAATTAATTGCAAGTAGTAATCGATGTAAAGAACAATTTTTTAAAATAGGCGAATTGGCTTATGGACTTCAATTTCATCTTGAAGTAGAAGACGAAATGCTCGCAAATTGGATTGAAAATGACAGTAACTTTATTAAATCAGCTCTAGGAAAGAATGCTAGATTCCTTTTGCAAAAGCAACAGAAGGAATTTGGAAAAAAAACTCTTAAGTCTAGGCTGATGTTTTTAAATCAATTATTTGATCTTATTGGTGCTTGACCTAATTTCTTTAGGAGCCTCTGGTAATCGCTTTCTTATACTTTTTCCCTAAGCCTTCACGAAATATAAAAAACTTGGCACGGGAGGATTGGCGATTCATAATTTTGAAATGCATATAGAGTTTCGTCATAAAAGCTTTATTGCACCAGTTATGTCAATTTGATTTGGCTGACATTTTATCTAGAGATTAATGAAATAGTCTTGCAGAATAGGGGACTTTATCTGCTAAAGAAGAAGTAACTAAATTTTAAAAAATAGGAATCATTGAAAATGAATAAAATTATTGATTGGCATAAGTCATTCGTAGAAAAAGCACAGAAAGAATTTGGGATATCCAATTATGCACTTTATTGGTATGGGTTTTTAGAAGGGATATTGGCTTTTTGGATTATTACAAAAGTTGGCGGATTGTTCGTGAATAAAAGTTCTGATCTTCTTTTCTGATTTTTTTTGCGGAGGGCCTATAAGCCCCCCTAAAGGACAAGGCTCCAAGCCCAATTGCCCACAGCCAGTGTCTTCTGGAATAGATATTTACTTGAAATAAGATTCAATGAAAAGTGTGATAACCCTCAAGTATTTAAACTGTAGGGCTTGTAGAAAGCTTATGGCCTTAAAAGCATTGGAACAAGCAGACTCTTTTATGGGATAATCCGATTGATAAATTAAACGAAGGTGTTCTTAGCAGTGCTATTGAAGATAGTCGATTGAATCTATTTGAATTTATAAAATCAGAGCAATTAAAAAGATAATTGCCCCAGTTACTGCAAGGATGCTAATGCCTATAAGCAAATACAAAAAATATTTTTGAATAACAGCTGCAAAGTCATTTTCCATAAATTCATTATGCCTAATAAAAAAGATATTGAAGTAATTCAATTTTTTAGAGATGGTGCATTCATTACTCTTCTCAAGGAGGAGTTAAGTAATCAACATCGTCTTTTTGATCAGGAGCCATACTCGTGATGATTAGGTAATGAATATTTCCTATTTTCTAGGAATAATGCAAATATCTTTTAATCTTAATTATTTTGTATAGCAAAAGGTTATTGGATAGTTACCACAACTACACCAATCCAGCTTTTAGAGAATATGTGGAAGCTTTTCAACCCTGGCTGGAATCTGTAGGTGGATCAATTATGGCTAAAGATATGGATTCAAAGACCGTTGAAGGCAAATCTGGAAAACTTGCAGTGAGGATTGAGTTCCCTTCAAAAGAGGATGCGATTGACTCTTATAACAGGGGTTATTATCAAGAAATTAGTAAATTGCGTTGGGCGAATTCAACTGATACAAATATCATCATTATTGACGGTCAAGTGATTCCTTAAGGATCACCACCTTGGTTGTGGTGTTTGCTTCGGAGTGAGACTAGAAGCTTAGTTCTTTTGATTTTTGCTGTTATCGCTTTATTTAAAGTCGCATATTTTTAAAATTCTTCTATTATGTTCGAAATAAACTTTTCCTACAATGCTTCGTAAACAAGAAAAGAATGCGTTCCTTCGTTTAATATTTCTCTCTCTTGGATGGGGGATAGGCCTTGATCGCTTTTATGAAGGAGATAAAAAAGGTGGAATCCTCTCTCTTGTTGGATGGGGACTAGTACTTACTAGCTTTGGATACTTTAAATGCTCTGGTATTGAATATGTAGATGGAGTAAAAAACTATGCTGATTACAGTCCTAATCCTTTAATTCTTATTCCTACAATTTTGGGGATTTACGGATTCATTCTTATAATCCGAAAGGCGTTTAGACTTTCAAAGCAATTTGAAAATGCAGAGTAAATAGCAATCCTATAAGGATTAATAGGTTTTATTTTTTTCAATTAAACTTATTTTTTCACGAGGAACAGCTGTAGTGTGAAATCCCGCCGGCATTGAAGAATTTTTTAGGCTTAATGCGGTCGTATTTAATAGCCATTTGCGATGATTGTTCTTCATAGGGATTAGTTAATAATTCTTGTAACTCACTAATGAGACTGTAATTACCTTCTTCGGCTTTTTTGTAAGCTGGTGCAATCAGCCATTCTCTCCAGGTGTATTTAGGGTTAACTTTTTTCATCGATGAAGTTGTCTCTTTGATGTTGCCGTATCTAGTAATTCTGCCTCGCCAATTTTGGATCCATTTATTCCATTGAACGTCAATCTCATTTGAGCTGGTCGAGTAAAAGCTTTCTTTTAAAGTTTTTAGTTCGCTTGGAATTTCGGATAACTTTCTGAAGAAGATTGTGTAGTCCACTTTTGAAATAAGCATGAGACTAAACAGCTCATTTACGAGCATTTCGTCGTAATTAATTAGACCAAGTTTCTTTGACCACATTGTCTCGATCTTCTGGCGCATAGTTTCTGAAAAACCTTCTCTAAGCTTATCCAGTCTTCCCAGTGCATCTTTGTTATCGGAGAGGAGAGGTCTGATAGCTGCCCAGAACATCTGATAATTTGCTTCGGCCGCAGCAGGTTGATTGAAGAATGAGAAATGGTCGCCTCCTCCTGTCCAGGGCTGAAATTTCGGATCGAATAGCTCGCAGAATCCAAAGGGCCCATAGTCGAGCGTAAAACCACCAGCAGCACAGTTATCACTGTTAAAGTTCCCTTGGCAGTATCCAACACGTATCCAATTAGCTACTAGAGAGGTGAGACGCTGTCTGAAAAGATTGGCTAACTCGACTACTTGATCAGCAAATGCAAGACTCTGATTGATTTCTTGCGAGTAGTTTCGCTTGATTAGATGATTTACGATCATCTTTAACTCATTGAGCTCATGATGATTGGGGCTATTACGAAAGCGACGAGCAAAAAGCTCAATTTGGCCTACACGTAGAAACGAAGAGGCGACACGGGTTGTAATGGCTGTAGGTGTATCAACTAAGACGTCGGGGTCAATACTCTCTGAGTCTTTTGAATACCAAGGTCTAAGGACTTTCTCTGATCTAGAAACATATAAAGTTAGTGATCGAGAGGTCGGGATACCTAGGGAATGCATATATTCCTGTGCCAGAAATTCGCGAACACTAGAACGAAGAACTGCTCGCCCGTCAGCACCTCGGCAATATGGAGTTGGACCTCCGCCTTTCAATTGCATTTCCCATCGTTTGCCATTGAGAATGCCTTCGAATATGGAAATTGCACGACCATCGCCGTAGCCGTTCCCAGTCCCAAATGGACACTGCTGTATATATTCTGTGCCGTAGATCGAAAGCGCATATCCTGTTGCCCAACCAATTGAACGCATTGGTTTTTTCGTTACCGTTATGTCGCCAGAAAATAAACGGAGGAATTGCTCATCAAGTGCAAGATCATGACTCAGACCGAGTTCATGAAATAAATTTTTGCTATGTGCAATATATTCTGGTGATGGAATGGCAGTGGGAGTAACAGGCACATAATGACCAGAGAATACTTGACGAGGGTTGTGATCTTTACCATCTTTGGTCGCCTGAGGATCTGCTAGGAGTGTGTCCATGAAGGAATAGTCAGCACGTTGTAAAAACTCAGCGAAAGTTCTTGTTTGTGACGATTCGTACGTGCTCGAGGGAGCCGGCATAGGTCAACCTTCTCTTATATATAAAATCTTAGACTGTATGCACTTACTTCTTGAGGGTATTTTATCCTGACTTGACAAGATTAATTTTTAAAATACTTCCTTTTGTCTTTGTTCATTCAGTATGTTTATAAGTCATGTATCTCCTATATGAAATTTCTCTTTTGGGATCTACTTATATTTAATGTTTAAAGTTATGTCTATGGAACATTAAAAGTCACTTAATAATTTACTTCTTAGAAATTTTAAAGCCAGAGCCACAAACACTTGGGTGTGCTCCTTCAGGAGTGCTAATTAAAAAACCCCCACCACTCATGTCACCAAAATAATCAAGCTTTAAACCTTTCAATACTTCAAATTGATCTAATGGAGCAAAGAGAGTTATTCCATCAGTTCTAGCAATAGGCACTCCGTTATGTTGACCAGCCCTTAAACGAATATATAACCAACCTTCGTCAAAATTGTCTGGCAGTAAATCAATATGCATTTTCCCAGGAGCTCCTCCAAAAGCAGATTGTCTAATTAATTCAGCAGTAGCAGATTTGGAGATATTTAGGTTGCAAGCCATAATTCTTGGTCTTGGAATAGATTTTGAGTTTAAAACAATAGACTTTTATTGCCAGGAATAGAGTTCTGTTTTTCATTTTTTTGAGACTAAGGGCTGAGAAATGAGTAAATGAATCAGAATTATGAAAAGAACCAATTCTTTTTCGGAATTTAGAATTAAAAGCCAAAAGCTTTTAGCAACTTAGTTGCATTATTTTTTGAAGAATTTACGGACCATCTATCCCAGGCAAATGGAAGACCAAATAAATAAGATTAAACTGAATGAACCCACAGCAAGATTTGCTGCTTCTATTGTTGGCAGCTGATGTAACCATGATTCTCAATAGAATTAAAAGTATGTCAGTCTTTCAGCTAAAAAATTTCAGCATTATGTAAAAGTATAAAGAATTCGCTTAAGAAAAAAAATCATTAGTTGTCGGAAATGGCTGATTAGCAAAAGGGACCCAAAGGTTGTTTTCTTGAAGCCAATAGGAAAGCCCTACTTTCTTGATTTAAAGTTTAGGTGCAATATAAAAAAATGATTCCAGAAATTTTCCAATTAACTGAACAAGGGAGAGAGTTATCCCCTTGGGGACCAGTTATTGGAATGATTATCCTTTTTTTAGGAATGAACATGAGAATTGAGTTTCATGTTCAGAAAGAAGAGAAAGAAGAAGAATGATTCTCTTATTGCTGTAGTGAGGCTAAAATGTGGAATCTGTAATCGCTTTACTTGGCCTGATCTCAAATTTTAGGAAAGGTAGGATATGACAGGGCTTTTATTATTACTGTTTTCTTTTTTAGCATTGCAGTTATACATATTTTCTAGTGTAATTAGGAACAAAAATAATGAGCCATTAATTTTTAATCAAAATCAAAAATTTTATATTCATCAATGGGCATTAAAGAAATTTGGTAAGATTCACACAAGAAAGTAATAGCTAGAGTTATAAGAAGTTAATTCAATTTGGTTTTATGAGTGCAAGAAATGAATTTAGCGATCTTTGACTGAGATATACGATTAATATTTATTATATGAATTGTCCTTTGGTGGAATAAGAATGAGTAGTTCGTTATGGATTTTTTCACAACAAGTTCCTTTCTTTAAGGGCTCATCACTTCTTACTTCAATAGAGCATTCGTTAAGGCTTCTATTACTCCATGAAATTAATACGTTTACTTTTGACTTGTAATTTTTATTGTTGATTTTCTCTTCTGCAAAAATTTGCGCATGATTACTGAATTCTTGTGAAATATTCAAGCCAACTTCTTCAAGAATGCTTTGAAAGCTGCTGATTAAGCAATCATTTTTAAGTTCGCTTAGATACTGGAAGTAAGCCATTCAACAATGAAAGAGGTGGGCTTTGTACCCATCTATGTGTATGCATCATAACAATTGGTATCATTTTTTTGTCGCATTACAACGCGTCTTAATACTCTTTTAATTGTTGGCGAAAGGCCTGTTTCTTATCTATCGTTTGCATAAGCAATCTTCCTCGGCAATGTTGGACGTATTAATTGTCGAAGATGATCCTATCCTCTTGGATTTTTTAACTCAAGAGGTTTCTAATCATATCAATGTTCCTGAGAGAAGAGTAAGGAATGCATCTTCTCTTAAGAGAGCTCGATATTTAATTTCTCAGAAAATACCTGATTGGCTTTTGCTAGATCTTCACCTTCCAGATGGTTCAGGTGTTGAATTAGCCGAGGAGTTTGCTCGAGATAATTTAAAAGCAAAAATAATAATACTTACAGCTCAAGCTGATCAATTTGCTGTGCCTGCAGTCCTATTGAAAAATGTCCATGCATTACTTAATAAGGCAGATGGCTTGGCTCCTTTGCGGGAAGCAATTTGGGATGTTTGTAGGACCTTGGATAGGGATCTTCCTGACTTAAATGCTCTTACTCCAAGACAATTAGAGTTTTTAAGACTTATTGGAGAAGGTTTAGATACTGCCCAAATTTCAAAGCAATTGAATATTAGTTTCTCTACAGCTCAGACACATAGGCGGCAAATTACACGAAAATTAGGAATTAAAGGTTCTGCCTTGGTAAATCTTTCAAGGAACCTACCTAAGGTTTCATAAAATGCTGATGAATTATAAATTGAAAAAATTTGTTGATTTCATTTCTATTAATTTAGTTGCAATATCGGCATATTTTTTACTTGCATTATTGGCTAAAGAAGCTTTTGCTTGGCAATCGACAGCTATAACCTTATGGCCAGCATCTGGATTAGCTAATGCATTATTGATATCTCATGGTTGGATAGCTCTGCCTGGTTTAGCAATTGGCAATTTTCTTGGAACAGCTTTTGATCCCAATGTAGGTTTTTCTTTTCAACCATTTATGATCCCGGTGGCTATTGCAGCTTCAGCCCAAGCAGGGTTTGTTCGATGGATGCTAATCCGTAAGAATCTTTTAGATGACCCTTTAACGCGAATTTCTAGACTAATAACCTTTCTCTTAATTATTGGGCCTTTAGGGAATTGGCCAGCAGCAGCAACATTTTTGTTCTATCGAGTTGCTAATGCAGGGAAGTTGAGCGTAACTAATTTCGAATTACTTGATTCAAGTTACGTTAATGGCGCGTTCTTCTGGTGGCTTGGAGACTCAATTGGCTCCTTGCTGTTAGTACCTTTGCTTTTTGTGCTATTGCCATTCAAAAGACCCATATGGCTAGAGCGACGAACTTATCTACTTAGACCACTTTTAGCAATGATTGTATTGCTGATTACGGGGTCATTCATAGAAAGAATCCTATTAGAGCGCATTAATATGACACCTCAGATGTTAGAGCCCATTCAAGACTTAAGACTTTTATCTACCTTTGCTTGGATTATTGTTGCTCTTGGTGTTTTGGGATTGATTTTACAAATCTCTGGCAAATATCTAGAGCAAGAAAAACTTTTGACTCGCTCTCGATTAGCGGGAGATGCAGCAGGAGCAGTGATCCATGAAATTGGACAGCCATTAATTCGATTAAGATTAAGGCTTGAAAATATTGTTAAATGGCATAAAAAAAACTCAAATATTGAAAATAAAGATTTTCCCTTTAATAAAGAAATAACGAATGAGGCAGAAAAAAGTCTTAAAGAATTAAATGCTGTAGTAGTTAATACTAGATCAATTCAAGACCTAACATTGGCTGGAATCCGCGATACTAATGCGGCTGATTTAGCAGATGCGGTTGCAATGGCATCTGCTCAACTTCGATCAGATTTTGATCGACTTGATCAAGATCTTTCGGTCTTAATCAAAAAAGAATTACCTAAAGTTAGTTCTGGGCAAATCCAGTTACAGGCAGCTATAAGGAATTTACTTTCTAATGCGAGTAAAGCTGCAGGAGATCATGGAGTTATTCGAGTAAATGCTGGATTTAAATTGGGTTATGTTGTGTGCGAGATAGAAGATACTGGATCAGGGTTTGACCCTTTATCCATGCCTGATGGTAAGAAAAGGTTTAAGTCTCATACAAAAGGAATGGGGCTAGGGCTAATGATTGTTCGTCGAGTTGTAGATGATAACGGTGGAAAGATTAAGTTTGAGAATTCAGAAGAACTTGGTGGTGCAAAAGTAGGTCTATGGCTTAAGACAAGCTAGGATGATATCCCTTTGTAACTTAAATATTCTTCAAATACTATGATTTAGGAGTTCGTAAACAACGACAAGAAGAACTCGACAATCTTGAGGATTCTCGAAAGAGACTTGAAAAAGCTTACCAGTCTCGCATCAAGCACATTGATGAAAGAGAGAATGAACTTCAAGAAGAGCTCAAAGCTCTTTCTCTTGCCGAAGACACTAAACTAACTCTCTGTGAAAAAAATTGAGAAAAGCAATATTAAATAATAGTGACCTTTCAGGACCTGGGTTCTGAAAATGTCACTTTAGATCTAAGGAAAGGGCCCTAACAGGCCTCTTTCTTATGGCACTTTTACTTGCTATAGGTCAACTTCAAAATAAGTATGGTCATATTCAAAACAAAGGTAATTATATTTGCAATTAAAACTGGAAGAGCATTTACTTGAATCGCATAGACGATCCAGAAGAAAAGCCCAGTAATAAACATCATGAGCATTATTATCGAAACATCTTCTGCCTTCTTGGTTCTCCAGATCTTTATAACTTGAGGCAAAAAGGCAATTGTGGTCAAGGCAGCCGCTACAAAACCAAAATCGTCAGGGTTAAAAAATTGGAACATTTGTTTTTTCTAATAACGATTTAAAGTGACTAAGAAAGTTGCCGCAAAAAAATCTAAGCCTGGGCTTTAGAAGATTCCTGAAAAAGTAGCGATTAGGTGTCGCAGTTTTTGAACAATCTTTTTTTCAAGCATTATCCAAGAAAAACTCAATTTTTGATTGAAAACATTACACTAAAAAAGCGTTTCGCTTCCTTTTTTGATAGCCGTCTATTATCTACTTTAGTTTGAGTATGATTGAAATATATGCTTTTATGCTTTGTAGAAAATTAACATAAGAATTTTTTATGTGCGGAAGATATGAGCTGAAAAATAAATTTGAAGAACTTCCACTTCTATTAAAGAAAGATTTACCAAGAGGGTTTGCACAGAAGTATGTAGGACAAAAATTAATTAGGCCGACTGATCCTGTAATAGTACTAAAAAATGAAGGTAAAATATCTACTTCAATAATGCTTTGGGGATTTATCTCTGAATGGTCTAAAGATCCTTTTGCTAGAGAAAGCTTAAGACCATTCAATGCTAGAGCTGAAACAATAGGAGAGAAGAAATTATTTCAAGGTAGTTGGAGACACAAGCGATGTTTAATGCCAGCAAGTGGTTTTTTTGAAAAGGGTTTTCGCATTAGTCGAAAAGATGAAAAACCTTTTTGGTTGGGAGGTGTCTGGAATAGATGGATGTCTACAGAAGGAAGTGAGCTTGACAGTTGTTGTGTCTTAACTACTGAACCAAATGACTTGCTCAAACCATTACATAATCGAATGCCAGTAATTATTCCAAATGGATTTGAGGAAGAGTGGATAGCTTCAGTTAAAGATCAATCTGAATTAAAGGCGCTTGAACCAATCTTGAATGGTTGGTGTCCAGATGAATGGAAAAAAGAAAAAATTAATAGTCCATCAATCTCTCAAATGAGCCTGTTTTAGTGCTGAATGAGGCTAATCTGTTGCCAACTTGGACAACCTCTTAAGTGATTTACATGTGGATGAGAACACTTTGCTCTCCAAATAGTTTGAAATTAAATAGGTTCAAATACCATATTTACTACTTTGCAAGACATTAATCATCTACTTATAGACTTGATAAAACAAGATCCTATAGGTCAAACGAAAAGTTTCATATGGCTTGCTACTCCAATAGGTATAGCAGCTTTATGCAAAACAAATGACTTAAGTATTAAGCCTCCATTTGAAGAAGCTGTTAAGGAAGGTGTGGAGGTTTCTGTTGATCTAAGTCGAGAACAAAAAGAATTTCATCAAACTGAACAGGGTTTAGTCTTGCTTTTTTATTCATGAAAACTCTGGCATATGATGCTTTGTGATTCCTTTTGGGATTAGTTGCAAAAATGGTGAGTGAAGATTTCTTAAAAGTTTTTTATTTGTTGTTGCTTATATCGTTTGCTTTGAAGAGATTTAGAGGAAAAGGGCCAAAAGTATCTGCATCCTTTCTTTCATCGTTATATTGACAGCCCAAAAGTACTCCTTCTCCTAAACCATATTCAATCCGAATATGAACAGACCCTGTTTTTTGATTAGCTTTTAGAAAAACAGGACCATCTGCTTGTGTTTCTTTGTCTATTTTCATTGCCGACCAATTAAAGAATTTTTCTAATTCTCTTAAAACATCAATTGCTTGACTCGAGGATGACGCCATTATTCCAACAGTAAACCAATCAGCATCAGTAATATAAGAATCAAGCTGGTTCAACAGTTTTTGCTTTTGCTCTTTATTAAGTACTGGAGCTGATCTAATTTTGGTTAGATCAGCTAGAGAACTGATTGTCGAATCATTCATTTGCTTAATTAGAAGAGATAACTAAAATTTCAGCTAGCCTTGAGCTCTTTAACTGAGTTTTCTAGTTTTCTTTTGCAGGTAGTGCAAATAAGTAACCCTTTTTTGTTCCAATAGGTATTCAGTTGAACTTTTTTGCAAAGTTGACATTGAATTTTTTTGATTGATCCCATCGCAATTAGACCTCTTAACCAAAGTTATGATTTAGAGCCAGTTTTTTCTAGCTTCCTCGGCAAATTTTCGACTTATAATCTCTGCCTCAGTGAGATTAACCTTGAATGTTTTTTGGTTAATTTTCTTTTGCGGTTTTGTTTTTGTCGTTGATCCCACTTGTAGACACCGTTAATTAGATTGATACCGAGGATCATTTTTTCATATTTAATGCGCAATATGTGGCTTTAAAGAGTTAAGTAATTATTAAAAAATTCGGCATTGGTAAAAATCGCCCCTTTTGCGAAGCAACTTCATAGCCATAAGATGTTTTGTAAATTAAATCAATTTTTTAGTGCTCATCTGATTCTCTTTGCTTGAAGCTCTTTCTTTATGAGTCTAACTGTTGTACATAAGCTGATCTTTGCTCTTCTACTTGAAGCTATTGCGGCTTCATTCAAAGTCTTCGAATATTCCTCTTGCAGCTGAGCAATTAAAATAACTTTCTCAATTATTAAAAGTCAGAAATTGATTAGCTGATGCGTTGACAGGCACTAAAAAAGAATATAGTATATATGTACTATTAAGTAAACCGAGTTGGTTCGTGTTGCGAAGATGCTTTCACGCAGATGTTCTATGCAGGTTAAGAGGGTATTTTCACTTCCCCGCATAGTCAGAAGGCGATCCGCTAATCATGCTTGGTTTTCTTACTCTCAACGATTTTCTTTGAAGACAGATGATTCCAAGCGGTTGGCTGATCGATCCCAAAACTAAATATCTTTTGTTGTTTCATAGGGAGCAATTTAGTGTAAATTGTGTACCTCAAATCCTTATGGACAAATGGGATTCTACGTCTCAAGGCACTCCTGCCAGTTTTAAAAATAGCAGGAAAGTTGACCTTCAAGCAGCAATCGAAACATGGACAGAGCTAATTGGTAATGGATGGAGACATGTAAAATTTTAAGACCATATTTTCACGTAATATAGGTTTTATATGTCTTAGACACGGTTTGTATGTTGTATTTTACGCCTTATATGTGTTAGAGGTAGATATTGGACTTAACTACTCACATGGGACAACTATCTATAAAAGTTTCAGCAAAGGCTGAGGCTATGATTGCCACTCTGCAGAAAGAGATTTTTAATCGCCGTCGTAAAAAAGTTACTGCACAAGGTGTAGTTGAAACTCTTGTTGAATCTGGTGCAAAATCTCAATCTGATAAGCGCTATGCAGCTTCTTGGAAAAACCTAATCAAGGATATAGAGAAAGCAGCTAAGCAATCAGAAGTACATGGCACTAAGCCAGCCAATGTTTCCGCTGAAGAATGGGCATTAATTGTTGCTTATCGTACGCGTAAGGGGGCGGCTGTAAAGAAGGCTGCACATAAAAAGCGTGTAGTAAAGAAGAAAACAACTGCAACGAAGGTGGCTCCTAAGAAAGTGACTTCTAAAAAAATTGCTGGAAAGAAGACAACTGCCAAGAAGGTTTTAGTGAAGAAAGTAGCTCCAACTGTAGCTACTAAGCCAAGACGAGCCAGGAGAGCTAAAAGAGCTACAGCCACTGCTAAGTAGTTTCAGCTTTTATGGAAATGTTTAAAGGGGGATATCGCTACCCCCTTTTTTTTACCTTCAAGGCCTATGACTTTTAGAGAATAGAAGTTTACTTAATTTGTTTTCTCAAAATGATTGAAATCAAAACAGTAGCCTGGATTGGGGCTCAGTGACTACGCTATAGCTTTCTAGGTCATTACACTGAGGTGTAATTGCTCGAGCGTTAAGACGGATTTACTTATTGGTTCTATTTAGATAGACCGAGAGAAGACTCTTGGGAAAATTTTTGGGGTTATTAACTCAGGGTCTTAAGAAGGTTTTTCTACTTAGGGGATCTTCAGTTAATTTCACCAGGAGCATGGCTATGAGTAATCAGTTCAGTGAGCCACCAGAAAAAAAATTATCTAAAAATTTAGTTGTAGAAGATAACCGGAGTAGGCGACTAATGGAGATGTATAGGAGGTTCAAATCTTTGCAATCGCAGCGATTTTATTTGAGAAATCAGCTAGTAGCCGTTGAGAAGTATTTGGATTCTCTTGATAGTCAAATAAAATGCTATGAATCTTATGAGCAATTAAGTTTGGAAAAATAGTTTTTGAAGACACCTTGTAAAAACTATTTTGTAGAGAGGCTATTAGTTCAAGTTCTAATCTTTTTTAAAGAGGATTGGTTCGCCTTACCCAAAACTCTTGTTAGCGCATTCATAGCCCGATTCTCTTATGTCTTTTTTCTGATCAAAGATTAGGTTAAGAGCGCAATCACAGTATTTTTCTATAGACTTCTCTGAAACACCTTTTATTAATGCATTCTCCTTTGCACTAAGCATGCATTCTGCAAGTTGATCTTGCTCATAAGCCCTTGTTGAAGGAGTAAATAAGATCAGAATCCAGACCAGGAGAAGTAAAGGTACTAAGTTTTTAAGGATTTTCATTTATGCAATCACTCTTTTTGTTTCATAAATTCTATTGAAAAGCAATTAACGTTTCGTCTTTTTTCTTTCTTGTAATTATTTTTTAAGTTCAATGGGCTGATTCTTTCCCTTTTTTTACCTCTATAACAAACTGATCTTCGACCAATCGCACCCATTCTCCTTGGAGGGCTTCTCTTGCTTTGGGAGGACAATCGAAGTTTTGCTTAATATTTAATGAAGTTGCTTTAACCTCAGGTGCTAAGGGGATAGATGTGACACTTTGCGGTTGATTAAGACGGTTGTTTTTTTGTTTACAGAAAGACATAAAGCAAAGAAGGACAACATTGCACTTTTTCAGCTTCTAAGCAACAGCTTTATATCTGTTTTTGGAAGCTTAATTCTCCACGAAGGAGAGCTTGATTGCTAGGATTTAACCTGAAGAAAACCAAAGCAACTTAAGCATATATAGCAGAGAAGGGATGATATGCAAGCTAGCAAACACTATCAGTAGCGCTTTTGCCTATGACAGTTAATTAGGTGTTTTGACGGATTATGTTACCAAACCTAAAAAGTTAGGTTTGGTATCCTCGCAAATCTTAGATGACAAACGAAGAGATTCAAATGGCTATGGATAGCCTCTTTCATGGTGCTGCCAGAGTTCGAGCCAAAAAACATGCCAATAAGATTTCTAAGAATCTGCACAGACAATTTTCGTCCAGAATAATTAATCAAATGTGGGACGATGAAAAACAAGACCCATACGCAGCATGAATGACTTTAAAAGATATATCTTGAACTTTGTGAAACCAAGAAGCTTGCAAGTGATTTTATGAAGGAAGGGAATATTACTCACCTACAGTTGATAAACGTAGGAGAAGAAAAAGTAATAGAACAAGTCATCCTAAAGACTTTCTAAGCCTAAAACCTGCAAAAATCAACTACAAATAATTTAAAAATAAACCAATATAGACTTATCGCTTATACATCATGGGAGTATAGGAATGTTAAGAAATTATTCATGCGGTTTAAAAAACTTTTGCGTAAGACCTCTAAATTAAATAAGAATGGAGCACTAACCGCATTAGCTTTGATTGCCATAACGATCACTCAAATTCCAGGAGCAATTAAGAGTACGGCTCAGGTTGCTTGTATTGCTCAAATGTCTAATAAAGTATGGAGGATAGAAAACAATCACTCAGAAGCCAATATGGTTGCCGTTCAAAGATGTAATGGAGATAGTTGAATCAGGCCATCCTTTCTTTTAATACAGGCTTTGGTTGAAATTAATTAATCTTTTAAATTTTTTGAAATCATTAAGAATGAATTATCACTTGCTTTAGTTAATATCTGCACGATTATTGGTGAAGAAAAGGTAAGTAAAGTTATGAATGATGAAAACTGGAAGCAAGAGCTGAAGGAATGGAAATCTAATCTAAAGCCGTTTCAAATTAAATTGCTTAATGAAGGCGCAAGAAGTCAAAGTCAGGCATTGTTGCTTAATGATATGTGGTGTGAATGGAAAGAACTTGCTAGTAAAAGAAGGATAGATGCAATTGACGGCATATTTTCAGGTATACCAGATCCATGGATTGAAAAAACAAGCTGAAGAATTCTCACTGAGAGATAACTGATAAATGGAATAGGAGCTTTAGCATAGAAGTAATTTCAAATTTTCATTGCATGAAGCCAAGCTTATAGATGACTTGAATGCAGTACTTTTTTAGCTTAAAGATCTAGCCTCCTCTTAAAGATGTTGACATTCAGACCATCTTTCTATTAGTATAGATGTACTACTGTGGAATCTATGGCCTCGGCTTCTTCGCCTTATGTTGTCTTCAAGGCTTCTGACTGGAGTTATCCAGTCTCCTCTCCTATTGGAATTGGTCAATGTATAAGGGTAAAACCCACAAAATATTATCAAAGAAAAACTTCTCAAAAGAAAAAAACTAGCAATATCTCGAAAAAAGAGTGCTTTAAAAAGCATGTTCAGCTTGCGTTTGCATGACGTGCGTTCATTTTTGCTATTTACTCGATAATCATTCTGAGGCTCTTCTTTAATGCCATAAGCACCTATTGTTAATCCCTCAAGCCAATCGTCTAACAAGTCTTTTCTCTCAATGGCATCTGAGTTATGGCGATAATTTTAACTTGTCTCCTGAAATTTCTTAACACTATGACTAAAGGTTCACTAGCATTGAGCCCCCTTGCTAATCCATAGAATCACTGCATAAGCTTAATTTCTTTTTGGCAACATCCCAATATTTATAACTGTTTATCGAATTTCTCTTAGATCTATCAATTGAGGAGGTGGGAGCCGTATCAAGTCTATATTGCGTATCGTTTTAACCTCTTATATGTCTTAGACACGGTTTGTATGTTGTATTTTACGCCTTATATGTGTTAGAGGTAGATATTGGACTTAACTACTCACATGGGACAACTATCTATAAAAGTTTCAGCAAAGGCTGAGGCTATGATTGCCACTCTGCAGAAAGAGATTTTTAATCGCCGTCGTAAAAAAGTTACTGCACAAGGTGTAGTTGAAACTCTTGTTGAATCTGGTGCAAAATCTCAATCTGATAAGCGCTATGCAGCTTCTTGGAAAAACCTAATCAAGGATATAGAGAAAGCAGCTAAGCAATCAGAAGTACATGGCACTAAGCCAGCCAATGTTTCCGCTGAAGAATGGGCATTAATTGTTGCTTATCGTACGCGTAAGGGGGCGGCTGTAAAGAAGGCTGCACATAAAAAGCGTGTAGTAAAGAAGAAAACAACTGCAACGAAGGTGGCTCCTAAGAAAGTGACTTCTAAAAAAATTGCTGGAAAGAAGACAACTGCCAAGAAGGTTTTAGTGAAGAAAGTAGCTCCAACTGTAGCTACTAAGCCAAGACGAGCCAGGAGAGCTAAAAGAGCTACAGCCACTGCTAAGTAGTTTCAGCTTTTATGGAAATGTTTAAAGGGGGATATCGCTACCCCCTTTTTTTTACCTTCAAGGCCTATGACTTTTAGAGAATAGAAGTTTACTTAATTTGTTTTCTCAAAATGATTGAAATCAAAACAGTAGCCTGGATTGGGGGCTCAGTGATTACTTTTTTTGCGTTTGTTTTTATATATCTAATTCAAGTTAGAATAAATAATTTTAAACAAGAAAAGATTTCACCTTTACCACTTGAGGGGATCTTGACAGTTGGAAGCTATTGTTCAGTGCTTGCAGGATTTACGATTATGTTCACAGCTGCTTTAGAGATCTTTACTTTTTCATTTTTTCACTCATTAATTGCATCATTCTTATTAGCCTTTGCAACAGGCGCTCCAATGTGGAAAGTAGTTATTGCTTTCTTGAGAGAAGTTGAATCTGGTGAATTAAAAGAAATTGTTCCAGAATCAAAAATCAATTTTTGAAGTTTGCCCAATTATCGTGCTGCATCTTGGCTTATGAAATACATTTATATTGGTTTCTTGGGAAATAATCAGTAATTAGCCTTCATCTTGAGGATAAAAACTCCAAATAATGATTGCGATGCAAATGGCTATTGCAGTTAGCCCCATCCATCCCCAGAACTTGTTTTGAGTAAATAAATCAGTCAAAATAGATTGTTCTTGATACTTCGATTCCATTTGATTTTGGTACGTATCAATGACTGATAATAGAAAATATTTCATATGACTTTGGCCTATCTGAAATTTTTACTTATTTTGCCGTAATCAAATGATATGTCAGAAAAAACAGCATCACTATTTTGCATTGTTATTAGCAGGTGCTGGTTAGTGGTAATTCGATGGATAAGTCTGCTTTTATTTGCCCAAGCCGAATAACTATAGATTGAATGATTTTTATACTTTTTCAATTGAAGAAGATGATCCTTTTGATTCAGCTAATGCTTTGAATGGGGAAAACCTGTTTGATTGCAATTTTACGAGGTCTGACTCAAGTAATTTAAGTCGATCTTTTGTTTCTTCTAGCTCACTCTTTGTTTTTTTTAATTCTTTGATTTCATCAACTCTTAACTTCTCATTCCAGCTTGAAAAAAACCATGCTCCAAAGGAACCAACACCAGCAGAAATGATTACCAAAACGGCAGTAGGGACTGAACCACTTGCTCCTGGGAGTAAGGTTATAGTTGTCGACGCCGTATTCTGTAAGGCGAAATATGTGGTTCCCAGGGCTAGAGTAAAAAGTAATACAAAGTTAAATACCTTGAGATTGAGTTGCTCCATTAGAAATAAAGTGTTTCTTAGAGACTAGTTATTGATTTTAAAGAATCTTAAAAGCGATATAAAAATATAAAGATAGACACTTGTAGTTTGGTTGCTAGAACTATATTTGTTAAGATAATAGACATACAAACCATATATTTTGGGTTTTTGACCGACTTTTAATTGGGGCTTGGGCTTTAAGGGCTCATTGAGTCTTGAAATCTAAAGCTATAACTTTTCAGTGCAAGTATTTATATTCGCCTTCGATGTCCCTTTAGATCGCCTTATGACGTTGCCTCTGCCTAGCAGACTTAAAAGAAAAAATTTCATATTTTTTCTTTAGATTATTCCAGATGAACTAAAAGCAAGAAGCGGATGACCAGATTCGAACTGGCGACATTCAGCTTGGGAAGCTGACGTTCTACCACTGAACTACACCCGCATAGTAAAAATTTATCCGAATGTACTTGATTTTTTTATTAACTCTACTAATTTTAAGAATTTAATTCTATAATATCGCCTTTAACAATAAATTGACTCTATAGACACAACTCTGGAGAGTGGCTAGAAAAACCTATTTTCTGTTTAGCCACCTTTCTTATTTATATACTTTTGTTAGTAATCAAGATATATGCATGCTATTAATTAAGATCTATTTGTCTTGATGCGAAGAATGGTATCTATTTTAAGTTCTTAGCAATAATTGTGCATTTATAAGTTGCGGATAGGAAGAATGTTGAAGCAAAAATCTTGAAAGACTCTTCAATTATTAATAATATTTTAGTGAATATTTTTGCTAACGAATATGGTAATATTAAATTCAAGAGATCTGAACGATTTGAGATTATATCTAGACCAACCATAAAAGCAGTTAAATAAAGACCTATGATGACATATCCTTTTGATAGGTAGAATTTAGAGACTTCTCTTTTTGATTTTATTATGAAATAAATGCCTATAAATAAATACATTAAAACTAATATATCATCTATTCTGTCACTAAAACCATTTTCTTTGAACCCATGCCAATTAAATAAGACTGAATGAATTAGGTAATCAACCTTTTCATGTATTCCCAATAAGTCATCTAATGCTAAAAAGAGAAAACCTAATGAAAGTATTAGCCAGAAACTATAACCAGGTTGGAATATATTTCCTAAAATGAACTTATTACTTGACTTTATTCTGTAAACCCATAAACAACCAATTGATATTATAATAAGCTTTAGAACACTAAGAATTGTTATTAAGCTTCCTTCTCCAAAGTCAATTTCAATTTTTCCAATCAACAGGCCTTTAATTATGGCATTTGTAATAAAAATAAGATCTATACCTAGAAGATAAGCCGTTAACCTATTGACCTTGTTCATATACCATTGTCTTTATTCAAACTATAATTGTATAAACCGTTATTTTCGTTATTCTCGTTATTCTCGTTATTTTCGTTAATTTTTTAAAAGCTAATCCCTTGTATTTTTTTTTATGAACCTTGAAGTCCTATAAAGAAAAGGTTGTTTTGAAAGAATTCTTATGGGAGAAGCTAGAAGGCGAAAAGAGCAAGGGTTAGCTCCTAAAGGTCCAAAGAAATCAGATTCAACTGTAAAGCGACAAAATATATTGGTTAAGTATCCGAGGCTCCCCCTTTATGTAGGAATTATTTTTGCTATCTACCTTATTATTGATTGGATAAGACTCAATTCAACTGGATGAGTATTTTTGTTAATATGCAAATGAGATTCTTTTTAGGCTATTTTTCACTAGCTTTTTTTATGAGTAGATAATCTCTTAAATATAGCAACTCACTAATAACATCCTTATGACTTTTGTTTGATTTATTGATAAATTTTATTTATCAAGGAAAAATGCATAATGAATGCTTTTGGGACAGAGCAAAAAGTTATTTCTTTATCGAGTAAAACGTTTGATAGTCTTAACTTTCCATATAATTTTTTAGAAACTTTTGGAATCGAGCGTTCAATTATAAAAAGTTTGCGTTTAGGTGATACGAATAAATCCGACATGGGAGGAGTTCTGCTGAAAAATCAAATTCATATAGCTGTATGCAACCTGGGACAGGTAAAAGAAACTTTTGAAGAGTTGAAAGAGAGTTCAGCTACCTCTAAGTTTCATGCGAAATATATCTTGGCTACAGACGGTTTTACTTTAAAAGCAGAAAACTTGCATTTAGATGAGAAAATTTCATGCGATTTTTGCGAGCTACCTTTTTATGTATGGTTCTTCCTCTCAATTGCTGATTCGCCAATTGTAAAGAACGTTACTGGGAATGCATTTGATATGAATGCTATTCGACTTCTTAGTCAGCTTTATTTCGATTTAATAAAGATCAATCCTGAATGGGGAGTTCAAAAAAGTAGAGAGGATATGAATTACTTAATGATGAGGTTAATTTTTTGTTTCTTTGCTGAAGATACAGGAATTTTAGGAATTAAGTCATTCTTTACTAGCACTATTAAAGAGATGACAGATAAAGACGCATCAAGCACTAATGAGATTATTACTAAAATTTTCAGGGCAATGAATACACCTAAGGAGCAACGCTTTAAGCTTAATTTGCCTAAATGGCTAGATCTAGTTCCATATGCTTATGGAAACCTTTTTGCTGAAAATATTAAAGTCCCTGAATTCAATAAAAGTGCACGTGCATCCCTACTTAATGTAGGCAATCTTGATTGGAAACAAATTAACCCTGATGTCTTCGGGATTATGATTCAGTTGATTGCTGGAGATGAGGAAAGGTCTTCTTTGGGAATGCATTACACAAGTGTTCCAAATATTTTAAAGGTAATCCGACCTCTTTTTATTGATGACCTGCTCCAGCAACTTAAAGAGGCTGGGACTAATCATCAAAAGCTTTTAAATCTAAAAAATAAATTGGCCAAAATAAGAATCTTTGATCCAGCATGTGGTTCAGGTAATTTCCTTATAACTTCATATAAAGAAATTCGTTTAATTGAAAATCAAATCAATCGTCGACTGAATGTAGTGGCAGGTAAAACATTAATCCCTCTAACAAATTTCCGTGGCATTGAAATTAGAAGCTTTTCATCTGAAATTGCAAGGCTCGCATTAATTATTGCCAAGTATCAATGTGATGTTCTTTATTTTGGAAAAATTCAAGCCCTGGATGACTTTTTCACTCTCAATACAAGCAATTGGATAGTTTGTGGTAATGCCTTAATCTTTGATTGGGTTACTATCTGCCCTCCATTAGGAACTGATTTCCAAGACTCGGTTGAGATTAACCATGATTTCAATAGCAAGGATGTAGGGGATGTATATATTTGTGGAAACCCTCCTTATAAAGGCAGTAAATGGCAAACAAAAGGTCAGAAATCTGCTCTAGCAAATGCTTGGCTCAATCATCCCAACTTAGCTAAGACTACTGATTTAGCTTCTGGTTGGATTGCTAAATATCTGCAGTTTTCGCAGAAAGTTACTAAGGTTACTGCGGCTTTTGTGACTACAAGCAGCCTTTGTCAAGGGCAGCAAGCCTCAGAGATTTGGCCTGTTATTTATAAATATGGACAAGAAATTACCTTTGCCTACAAGCCATTTGTATGGAGTAATTCAGCGGCTAATAATGCAGGTGTAACAGTTATTATTGTTGGATTAGGAAAAAAATCTTCTGCCAGTAAAACTCTTTTCGAAAAAGACCAGAGACGTATATGCTCAGCAATAGGACCTTATCTTGTGCCAGACTCTACTGACGTTGTTGTCAAATCAAACGTACCACTTGGTCAGCATGGGAGAATGTTTTTTGGGAATATGCCCAGGGATGGTGGTCACTTAGTTCTTTCACCAGATGAGGTCACTGAAATAAGTAAAGATATAAAAGCATGTAGTTTTGTACGACCCTTTGTGGGAGCAAGTGAGCTTATAAATGGTAGGAAACGATATTGCTTGTGGATAGATTATAAGAATGTAGACCAGGCAATGAGGCATCCCTTAATATCAGAGAAATTACGTCTTGTTGCAAAAAGTCGAAGAGATTCAAAGGCTAAGTCGACAAGGGATTTTGCTGATCGTCCATATCGCTTTGTTCAAATTGGAGGAGTCGCCAAAGAAAATGTAATTTTAGTAGCTGGTGTTAGCTCCAAGAAACGAGAATATTTGCCTGCAGATTATTTCAGTGATAATAGTATTTCTTCAAATAAATGTTTTGCTCTTTACGATGCTCCTCTTTGGAATTTTTCGTTAGTTGTATCAAGATTACATATGATTTGGATAAGTACAGTATGTGTTCGAATGAGGTCTGATTTCTCTTACTCAAATACTTTAGGTTGGAATACTTTCCCAATCCCTAAGCTTACGGAGGCTAATAAGGATGACTTGACCAGATCTGCAGAAAAGATTCTTTTAGTTAGGAGATCTTTTGCTCCTAGAACACTTGGGGACCTTTACGATCCTCAGAGAATGCCTTCTAGGCTTCGTGATGCTCATGAATACAATGATGAAACTGTTGAAAATATATTTATTGGCCGCCGCTTTCAAAGTAATAGTGAGCGCTTAGAAAAACTTTTTGAACTTTATAAAAACATTATAACAGCCTCAAAAGAGTCAATTCGAGGAGACAGATTTTACAAGAATCGAACGACTTAACATTAAAGATGGTTTTTTGCATTAATGGTGCCTCCTATCCAATAGCTGATGGACACTCTATACAACCCGGTATCTTTGTTGAATAGTAAGCATCTGGGAACGACTTCAAAGGTGTAGTCGTAGAAACTTTCTTTAGTTTCTAAAGTTAATTAAAAGGCCTAGTAGATTCGGTAAGGGCTTTTTAACTTCGCGTCTAAATACAAAGCAAGGGCTAGATTTGTGTAATTAGTTAAATTTATGCATATTTAACTGTTGCCACGCCTGATAATAAAAGTCCAATGTAATATTTCAGTGTGCAATAAGGCAATCAAGAAGCTAGAATCAAATTTATATAGAATTAACACAAGAAATAGTAGCTATAAACTCAAGCTTAAGTTATTAACTTTAAATCATGGTACTCATAAACAATGGTTAAAGGAAAACTTGCTTCCAAATACTAGGTTAATTATTGAGCCTAAAATAGCTGGATTGCCAGCCGTTCTTTTTTATAAGGAGGGTATCTTACGAAATATCATTATTCAAGAAAGTATTTTTAATGCTAATGATTTTAAAAGAATAAAGATTATACCTAATAAACTTGCAATAGATAAAGATATTGCTATTAGAGGTAATTTATATAATCCAAAATTAAAGTTACAAATAAACAGTACTATTAAACCTCAAAGAAGTCAGGAGCTTTTGCAACTAGAGAATCTTTCTTTTTGTCCTTATCAAATATGCAATTCAAACCAGAATCAATATCAAGTACTTTTAGGCCTAAAACAATTAGGCTTTGAGATTCCGGAAACACATTTTACTATTTTTATAAATCAAGTAGATTTATACGTAAACTTATGGAAGGAAGGTAAATTATTTGAGAGTTATCCAGCAAATGGCATTGTATTAAAAGTCAATTCAAGGAAACTTCAAAAACAGTTGGGTGAGAACAGCTTATGTCCTAATTGGGCTTTTTCTATTGAGTGCTAGGAATAAAATTATAATATAGCTCATTAAAAATCATTGAAAAATTTTTATATATTTATTTAGTCGTAAGTAAAAATGTAGTAAAGGCACCATATGACTCCTGATATCAGGATTAAAATCAATATATTTACTGACCATACCACTTCAGTATTCATTTGTGGGAGCAGAGATAATCAATAAACTTTATAACATAATAATCCTTGTAATTTGTTATGTGATCTTATTTTAATGACTACACTATGATTAATTAAAATATTTTCTAGAATTTACTTTGCATTCGCTGCTTATATTTCTCTTTCGAAACCTGCACTCTTTTGCTTAATTTTTAGCTTTTTTGGGATATAGAGAAGCAATCCTTTTTAGTCGGTCTTGATTCTCTTGAAGATGAGCCTGTTTCTCCATTCTTCTTTTATCATCGTTAATTTTGTTGTTTCTATAGCCAATCCACAATCCAATGCATGTCATGCAACCTATGAGAGAAATAGTCGCATATTGCCAAGACCACTGAAGCTCTGCTTGCGAATATTGAACGTAAGAAAAAAACAGGTCCATACTCTAAACCTACATTATGATGTTTATTTACAACTTTTTAAATAAATATAAAGCATAATCTTTCAATGTATCCTTTTCAGCGAGAATTGCTTCTCTTAAGAGCAAAAACTAATATGCCAATAGTTATTGGGCCCAAGAATGCTGCCGTAAAAAGTAAACCCAGGGCTTTGATTGTGTCAGTAGTAGAGATAGCCTGTAAGCTCCCTAAAAAAAATATTTGAGTTTGTAAAATAGTCATCTGAATAACTTTTAATAAAAGCCTTGAGGTTTTTTACTGCTAGGACTAATGGGTTTATTTTCTTTAGATGCAAGAAGACGGAATTGCTTGAAGAAAGCGATTCCAATACCTCCAATAAGGATTACCAGAAAAGCAATCATTGTCCATAAAATGTATAAAGTTGTGGAATTTGAACCATTTAACGAAAAAATATTTGAGAAAGAAACATTCATGTTAATGACTTATTAGTTAATTGAAAATGTTTATTGATAGACCATACTTGATTACTTTGGATGGTCCTATTCTTATAAAAGGATCATTACTAGAGGTTACCTTAACTCGATTTCAACTGTTCTTCTAGCTCAAGTTTTCTATTTTGAATTTTCTTTTCATTGTGAATTAGCTTTAGACCTAATAAGGTGGCACTAATTCCAATAAGAGTTGGGAAGCTAATAATTGTCAATTTAGTAATGCTATTCATTTATTTAACTTTGAAAGGCTTAGGAGATTGTTGAATTGATCTTACTAGAACAATATTTGGGAAATGAATTTGGGTTTCAACTTATTAGGTTAATCATTTAATAAGAGTCTAAACCTGCTGCAAAAGGAAAAACTTGGTCATCTCCTAGATCAGGATACGGAGTAGTTTGATTTTGACTGTTTGGAGCTGCTAATTCCTGAGAGGAGTTTTTTTCATTGCTTTCAGATGGTTCGATTACTATTTCCAGGGGATTGTCTCCATTCGCCTCAGGAGAAAGAGCATGGACACTAGAAAAACTTGTAAAAAGGATGCAAGGAAATAGTGCTACTGATAAAAGTGTAAAACCAATTTTGCGAAAGCTTTTAAGCAAGAAATCTCTAGATTGATTTTTTTGAAATTGAAATTGTTTTTTCATTTTAGATCTCATCTTTTTACATGCTTTTAATCTAAGCAAATAGAAGACGGAATCAAGTATTTTACAATGTGTTGAAAAGATTCTAATAATTGTTTCCCAAGGACTGCTTTCTGCTCAAATCTTTCCAAAACAACCTCTGTGAAAAAAACAAAATTCTAGTGGTGATATCTATCTAATGACTTTTTAATTTATAGTATTGAAAATTTCTTGCCAATACTTATAGGCGTTAGAATCAGTTAAAAATTAAATCTTATTATGACATTGTGGATTCTTGCCATCTCCCAATAAGAAAGCTCAATAAAGTATCTATATCTTCATCAGGACAACCGGTTTCGTTTTGTAATTCCCGGCAAGCAGTTCTTATCCTTTCATATGATTCTCTCACTATTGGATTTTGGCTAACTACCGACATCATTTGCTCATCTGTAAATTGACCCATTCTTATTGCCTGAGTGTTGAGCTGATGTTCCTATTTTACCTATCATTAAAACGATTGTGAAGAAGCAGGCTGCTATAGAAGCATTTCCACGTATAGCTTATTTATTTTAAAGGTCGAATTTTCTAGGGAAAATTTTTACCTTTCTGCGTTATAAACTGTTCTAGTATCAAATACTGATTCCTTGATAGAGATCATTTGCTAGACATAAAGTAGCGGCTTTTTCTCCCATGGAGAATAATTTTTTAATGAATATTGCAGTCCCTTTAGTAGGGCTATCTCCTTTACTTATTTTTCTAATTTTAAGACCGAAGAAGAAAATAAAAGAAAAAAAGATATGGACAAGACCTAATTAACTTCATTCCCTTCAGGCGCTTCTATCTGATATGTCTATAATATGATAGGGGAAAGCAATAAGAAATTGTTTTAGTTAGCCAAGTAACCAACGATAAAAAGTATGAATACTAAATCTTTCCAAAAAGAGGAGGCGCAAGGAACTTTCAAATTGATTGCTATTGGCATTGCTCCTAGAGCGATAGTAGCTATTGGGATTGTACCTATGGGTGTTGTTTCGATAGGTTGTGTTTCTATGGGTGCAATAACTATATCTGCAGTAGGTATGGGGATAGTGAATCTATCTTTAGTAGGTTGTGGCTTACTTGTTTATGGAATCAGAGTTATGGGACTTGTTTGAAAGACTTATTAAAGAATGATTTTTATTGACCAAATGGTATAAATAGTATGTTCCGAAGCCAATCAAGACATATGGCATTAGATCATGTAATGCCAATAAAATTACATATAGAATAAAACCACCGAGAAGAGTTTTCTTAAGTAATAATTGATTTTCTTTGCTAAGGTTTCCCCATGTTTTGAGAAGTACATCCATTTTGAAGTTATTTTTATATTCATAATTACATCTCTAGTGCTAATAGCAATAAATTTCTAGAATTAAGACATTAATCTAAAAATATCACTTGAGTTTTCTAGACAAGAAGTACCTTAAAGACTCCTAAATATGCCTGTACCTTTTTTAAGAGTCTTTATCTCTAAGGTTCACTTTGAGGCCATCTCATTAATCTAAGTAAACAGAAAACCTTTTAGCCAAATTAAAGCTGTAACAATAACTGAGGCTATATACAAGTAAGCTAAAAAATCTTTCCACGAGGTTTTTTTATAATCGTCTCTCATGAGAATTCTATATTTATGCTGCCTACATTATATATCTTAGAATTGATAGTTTACTTTGAGAAAAATATCAGGCAACTTTGTTTTTCTTTAATGATTTAAATTTTTCAGACATGGTGGGGTTATTGCGAGTGAGTCTCTTTACCGTAATATCTTGGGCCTTATCATTGGCAAGTCTAAGATTGCGATCGGCGCCAAGTAATGCATCTTTAGTTTTTTGTAGATGGTCAATGGATTTATCAATTTCTTGTATGGCTGCTTCAAACCTTCTTGATGCAAGAGCATAATTTTTATTGAATCCATTTTTGAATGTTTCAAGATTTTCTTCGAAATTAGTTATATCAATGTTTTGAGATTTAATAGCAGCAAGCTCTGATTTGTACTTAGTTGACTGAAAAGCAGCATTGCGTAGGAGAGTAATCATAGGAAGGAAACATTGGGGACGAACTACGTACATTTTTGGATATCGATGAGATACGTCTACAATTCCTGAATTAAATAAATCACTATCTGGCTCGAGTAACGAAACCAAAATGGCGTATTCACAATGCTTTGTTTGACGATCTTTGTGTAATTCCTTCAGGAAGTCTTCGTTCTTTTTCTTGGTAGCTGTTGTCTCAGATTCGTTTTTCATTTCAAACATAATCGATATAATCTCAGTTCCCTCTTCATCCGATTCACGGAAAATATAATCTCCCTTACTACCACCTATTACTTCATTATCTTTTTCAAAATATGCATATGGGAACGCTGAAGAACGAATGCGATTGAACTCATTTTCACAGTGCTTTTCTAAACTTTCGCCAACCATCTTTGTTGACAACTTAAGCTTCATGTCTCTAAGGCGTTCAATCGCATTATCTCTATCCTGAATTTGTATCTCATATTTTTCTTTCAGTGAGGTTTCAGCCAATTTGTTTTCCAGTTCAGCTTTTTCAAGCCTCGCCTTTAAAGCACTATTTTCTTTCTGAGAATCGATCATTGCTTCTGTAATTGCGAGTTTCTGAGTGATTTCAATATTTTCTTTAAATTGCTGCAGTTTATTTGCAATGTCATCACGCTCTTTCTCGATAGATTTTTTAATCTCTGTAATTGCTAGATTCTTTTCTAATTGAGCCTTCTCAAGCTTTGCTTGTAATGCTTGTATTAATGCTTCTTTTTCAAGAGATGACTTTTGCATTGCAATCTGTAAGTCTTGCTTGGCAATTTCAATAGACTTAAATTTGTCTTTCTCAGCCAGTTCAAGCCTTTCTTTTATTTCTTTATTGAATTCCGAATCCTTGACTTGCTTTAACAGTTCTAAGTAGCCTGTCTCGTCAATTTTGAAAATCTTCCCGCATTCTGGGCAGTTAATTTGATGCATTCGTTTGAAAACCTTTGAGAATTCATTCTAATGGTCATGCCTTTTTTAACTTACTAACTTATAGAAGCAAGAAAATTGTCACGACTATGAAAGTGCAGTAAATAGCTTATAGTAATCAATTACTCTAATATCAATAACGGGAACTCTAGAGTAGCGATTGAAAACTTCCAGATAGAAGTTTTTTATAGCCTTCCTCTTTAATGACTCTGGTAATAGTTGGGAATCTTAAAAAGTTTTAATCTCTTCCATGGACATCTCTTAAGTTTCCAAAAAACTTATATTGTTCAAAATTTGAACCTAAATTTTGTATCATCTTATTCGAAGCAAATGCAGATTGCTTTGCGAATGATTTGTTATCTTGTTTTTTTGCTACAGGCATAACAATTAGATTAAGTTCTAGTAATAGATTTAACTTAAATAAGTCTTGAAGAAAAGAAATCTTTTTAAAGATTTACGTTCTTAATCAGTTAGAGAAATAGTGTTTATATTTCAAAGCTCCTTCCCATGAGCTTAAGCAAGTAATTTTACCTATGCTAATCGTTTTTCTAAGTCATATCTGCCTAAATATAAAAAAGATCTTTTTCAAGTATTTGATAATTTACATCTTTGATTTGTCGGCAATGAATATTAGTATGACAAAAATGTTGCATCCGGCAGACTTTTTAAGAGAAGTTGAGAATAGCATGAAATATAGAGGTGATTATCATTTCTAGTAACTAGTAAGAGATTAGCGGTAGTAATGGATTTCTAACTAAATAACAAGCTAATAAATTGCTTTTAGAACATGTGCATACATTTGATTAGTTTTAGAAGAGCTCTATGATAAAGACCTTAAAAACTTGAGTCAAGGAATACACCTGAATTACTCCTATGGCTAGGTTAATAATTTTCTATAAAAGTTCTGATGTTCAGTTTAAACTTCAAAAATTGGTTAATCAATGAGGCATTTTTTTTACTTCATGTAGCATTTGAAAAACTTTATCTTTTTGTGAGTAAAGAAGGACTTTGTCTTTTCCATTAAGTTTTAGTCCAGTTTGGAACTCTAATAATTCAAAGGATGTGAGAGCTACACCCCCAGTTTTTACAAATAAAACGGGTAAAATGCCATCTTTAGATTGCATGTTTTGCAAATCTAAAGCTTGTCTCACTAGTTGAGTTGCTTTTTCAATGCCAAATGACTTAATTAAGTCTGACCATAAATAGTTTGCCGGCTCACAATTGAATAAGTCTAATGAATTGTTCATTACGCTTGATTTTAACTAATGATCTTAAAGTAAAAGCATGGAGAATTTTGGCTCGCCATATTTCTAAGATCAAAGTTTAATAATAAAATTATCTTAATTTAATTGCACATTATTAACTATATAGAGATAAATCATATTGAATATGAATTCCATTAAAGATATTTTTATGTGTAATTAGTAAAATAATTTTCGCATAAAAAATCTAACAAGTAACTGAGAATAGATCGCAATTACTCTTATCTATCAATAGTAAAAAAGAAAAAACCTGACTTAACTTTTGTTTTCTACGTCAAACTTTTCAAGGTTTGGTCCTGCGATGACACCTACAACTGCAAATAGGATTAAAGCTGCTACACCCAGAAAAGCTGCTGAAGGAGCAGAGCCAATAGCAAAAGTTGAGAGCGAATGAAAACCCATGGAATTAGCCAGACTTCATGTTAATAACATGCAGAGCCTACAAACTAAAGGCTCAGTGTTAATGGATTTCAATTAAATCTTCGTATTAATTGACGTATTGATGAAAATTCACTTTGTGGCTCATTAAATCAACCCTAGTGAACCTGCTGTAAAACCTATCCCACAGAAAAATATAAACTCTAATAGTTCTCTGCTCCCTATTGGAATTTGATTTAATGCAACGGAAATGCGTTGACCCATTAGAACTTGAACTCTCAGAAGAAAATACGATAATAATTAAAATTTTTTTTATCTGAGAGGGAGAAGGAACAATTTAAATTTTTTCTTTTGATTTCAACTTTCTTTTTTAATGCACTCTTCTTCTAACTAGCACGTTAAAAACAAATGCTTTCAAGCCAGAATTTCTCAAATCATAAGCTCTTAATCATTTATCCGAGTCCATTTCTTTTACTTATATTCTTTTGCATTTTTCATTACCTTTATATAAAGGTCCCAATAGCCGAAGAACTTGGCGATTCTTTAAGAGTACCAGCAACTTTTGATTGATAACTATTTTCATGTTTTTTAAAGACTAAAAAGATGAATTTTAAGTTCTTCTACCAGTGCCGATTATTAATTTGCTGGAATTTAGGAATTTATGCTAATTACAAAAATTCTTCATAATTGCTAGAAATGGATTATAAGAGGATTAGCCATGGAATCTATTTCTGCTAACAAACCATTATTTTGTAAACTTCCACGTAGAACTGAAGCAATAAAAGCAGTGCTTTCATTGCTCTGGAAAAAGCAAAAGAAAGACATACCTAAATGGATATTGAAAGAAGTAAGTACCTACTAAGATTTACTTTTCACTTAGACATTTGTTATTGATTCAGCAGTGATTATAAAGAACCTTCTGATATCAGGGAAAGCTCTTCTTCAAAAAACCATTGTACAGGTCCTATATCAAGTTTTAATACTAAGCCAAATTGATTGCCATCAACCATTTTATAGCCAATTAATTTGCCTTTTGGGCAATTTTTCAGATCCATCCAAAGTGATTTGGGGAGACGATCATTAACTTTTTCAAGGTCTACTTTCAATGATTGCCCTTTTTTAAGCTTTGAGGAATCTTTAATCATTTAAAAATAACTTTAAGAAAACTTAGATTATCTTTAGAATACACAATTTTAACTTTGAATACACCTCTATATAATTAGAAACTTTGTGGGAAACTTATAAATGTCTTTGATTCTATTCATTACTCTAAAAAGGAGTACTTGGAATAAAATGAAGTATAAGCAAGCCGACTCCAGCAGCAAAGACAACTGAAATTGCAATTGCCAATAGACCTTGAACCATACCTCCCTCAGTTTCTCCAGTAGCCATTTTAATTTAACGATAAGTATGTATATAATTTAACTAATTTTATACGTTACTGCGAGAAGCTCAGCGAATATTTTTTAATTAATCAAGCCATAGTGCACATACTTAATAATTACTAAAATTAGATTTTAGATTTATATATGCTTAACCTGAGAAAATTGAGTATTCATTCGGATTGAAGTATCTCAATGAATACGCTTTTTATAGAATTAATTAAGTTCTAAAAATGCTTCGACCACTCTTTTGGGGAATGCTAGAAGTTTCTTCAAAGTTCTATGGAGACTCAATAGGCCTAGCACCTATAGCTCTCGGCCAAAAACATTTGAAAAAAACAATAAATCCTTCAATTAATGACTTTTGGACAAAGGAGTGCTCCCTTAAGCCTCATAGAGTTGCATGCTTAAATTATGATTCCTAGATTGATTTTCATGAATATTTAAATAACCAAGTTTAAGCATAAATTCTATATGTTTTAATTTCCAGATTAATCATACAAAAACAAGGAAGAATTATGTAAATTTTAGAAAAACTAAAATGATTAACTCCACAGAAATACTAATTGATTCTTTAGGTGATGAACCATTTGAGGTCCTTGGCTTTGAAAACGAACAAGACCTTGAAGTTGTTTTATCTGAATTAATGGAACAAGCCTAAATCAGTAAAAATTATGGTTATTTATAAAACCTTTTATTTATTTTTGATTAGAACAAATAAATAAACAAATTATAGATAGTGAGTTGGATTAAACTTTAGTTAATTAAGCAGTAGATTTCTTATTAAAGGCTACCGATGTCTCCTTGAATAATTCTCTAAGGCCAACTAATACAAACCAGCCTAAACCACCGCCTATAACGATAGGTATTATTTGATCAATGTTTCTCATGATAACCTCCTGATGAAAATTAAAGGGGGCAATTATTTAAACTTCTTATGCCCCCTTAAGCCTTAAGGCTTTTACTAACAAACCTTTAGGCTCCATTAAAGTTCTAATTGAATATTGATTATTTGTCTACCGGAGAAATTACTCAGGTATTTATTACTTGCCAGCAATTTACTCTGATATTTTTTTGGCGTGCTTAACTGCAATCCATGCTTCAAAAGAAGTAATTACAGCAATTAGAAATAAACCCAGAAATGAAATTGAATCATTGCTAGTTTCAAGAGGATCTAAATGATCTATAGTAAGGTCATTATAAAAAGTGTAAATCAGCCATATTATTGAAGTAAGGGTGGTAATCCAGTATGCCCGCCATCGTCTTTGGTAGATGTAACCTACACCTAATCCAGGGAAGAAATTTAATAAGGCAGATACCCAACCGGATGAAGAGGCAAGTATCTCTTTCTTTAGATTCTCATTCATAGATATAATATTTTTAAATTAAGTTAGTGCTTAAATTTTTTGCAAGTCAAGAAGCAATATCTTCTTTTTTTTCAATAACTTCTGTAAAAACATCTGAATCTTGATGATCTTTTTCAATTTTCTCATGCAGACTCTCTCCTTCTAATGATGAGCCAATACTTTCATCGATCTCGCTTTCGGATGGCATATCTAGATTTTTAGGTGAATTAACTTCAACTTCACTCTCTTTGTCAACTACTTCATTTGCTTTTGCAGCTTCAGGTTCTTGATTCTCTCCATCAATCCCCCCAGCTGGAGTTGTAGTAGGGTCATTTTTTAATTGATTAGCGTGCTCTTGCTCAACTACTTGCCTGGTTTCTTGTGCTGAGTAAGTTTCGGCAGATTTTTCTTGTATTTTATCTTGAATTAAATTCTTTAATAAAATAATCAAGTTTTTTATATTTACAAATAGCTTTTTTAGATTCACAAAAATATCTTGAAGAATCGATTTTATTTCTTCTGCTTCTTTACTTTTATTGGTTACGAGAAAAATGCCTGAACCTATTGCTACAAGAAAAATAAAGGAAATAAAAACAATCATTTAATTGGTAGGATATCTTCTATTATAAGGTGTCTTAATTTTTCCTTTTTTCAAGAGTTTGTTAACATCATTTGAATTTCTTCATCCCATTTCATGCTGTTACCTTTTTTGCGTTTCATGCAGTAATACTTAAAGCCTTTCATAGCTGCTAATTTTTGTAAGAATATGTGGTTATTATCTTTTCTATTTTGGGTGATTTTTGATACAGATATAATTGCTAGGAATTATATGCTAAGGAACTTCTAAATTATATTAATAATCTTTGTTTTCATAACCCAAGCTAGTAAAGCTAGAGAGCTTATAGATATAATTATTCCAATTAATGTTTGAAGATTAAACTTTTTAGCTTTAGTAGAGACAGTGTTTTTACTCTTCATCCTTCTGGCTTACATTAGAAGCTTACATAAGAATAACCAAAAAGTCGACTTGTCACAAAAAACATTTTTTTTGTTTATTTAGTGCATATTCTTTTGATCAATGCTAATTCTATAGAGCGACTAAAAAAAATGACAAACTCTCAACCCGACAATAATGAGCCTAAATGGGATTACACCTCAAGTAGGCAGAACCTTATCACAGGAGCCTTGGTTGTAGGTGGAAACCTATTGGTATTAGTACTGTATTTTTTGTATAGAACAGTTCCGGCTGTCCATCAAATCATCTCAGGAAAGCCCCTTTAGAAGCTTCTCTTGTCCTTACGAATTAACCTTAATCATTAATCCAATGTCATCATTTAGAGAAAGAGTTAATGCTCACCTTCCTATAGTTCTTCAATTATTAAGCACGCTTTCTTTGGTAATAATTGCTGGAACAGCACTTTGCGGCTCACAATCGCTTAAAAAATTAGCTGCTAGTCATTCTCCCAACCTACAGAATGAAACAAATAACGTACATAAAAACATTCACATGAATAAACACAGTCATTAACCTTTCATGCAATGTAATTTGATTGTTTTAGTTAAATTAACTTTTTCTAAAGCTTTGAAAAGAAACTATTGCGATCATAGTTATTATTAATATAGGGATAATAGATAGAGATGCAATTATTGCCATTATTAAAATTGCTGTAGCAATGAGAGATATAGAGATTAATAAAAGGAGATTAGAGAAGTTTTCAATTCTTCTAGACCAGACCTTTCCAGTACAAGCATCTATTGCGCGTTGCAGTTGTCTTCTTTCATTTCTTAAATCTTTTAGCTTAATAAAATGCCACTCCATCGATTTTTTTATATTGGATTCGATCATTCTTTTTTGTAGGGCTAAGAAAACATTATTGTTTGATGAAAAGAAAGATCTAACTTTTACAGCTTGAGCATCTATGATGGCTTTATTAGTTATTTCGATCTGCCTATTAATATGATTTAGCTCTTCAGTTAAATTTTGAATGTATTGGGTTTGATTATAGGACCTTGATTTTTGAATTGAATAACTTTTGTTTGGATTTTTGGAAAACACGTTCCTAAAAAACTATTGATGTTAATTAAGCCTAACTCTTTTCTGATCAGAGAGTTATAAATGGAATTCCATAAAAGAAGGAGCCTTAAGGCTCCTTCTTTTATGGAATTATGAAGCTTCTGTGTTCAGGCACCTGGGGCCATTTTTCCAGGTGATAGGCATTACTTCTTTAAGGGCACCTAGGACGATGCATAGAAGCTACGACTGATATAACGCACCTTAATCATTGATCCTTGTTATATCAGACGAATTGCCTGCTTTTGCTTGAGAATGTTGGAGCAGGAGCCAGAAGCCAGTTAGCTTCAAATTAATACTCAGGTGGAGTGTCTACCATTTGGTGCCTCCGAGTTAGATGTTTTTATGTTTGCTCTTTTTTGAGTGAAATGCAATCAGTTTTAATGCCCATTGCTTTTTTTGTGTTTTTCAACGATATTGGAAGATTGGTTGTTCTCAGAGAGGAGATCATTTCTTACTGTTTACAGGAATGCTTTGGCAATTAAAGAGATACCCATTGAGATTGCAATTATCTCAAAAGCCTTTTTTACTACACTTTCACTTTTAATTAATGAAAAATGCGCCCCTAGATAACCGCCAATAAGAGAACCAAATATTAGAGTAGGTAACCAATTCCATTGAACTTCTCCATTGGTTACGAGAATTAGAGCTCCTGTTCCATTCCAGAAAATACCTACTAATACAAGTGTATAACCGATTGCTTTTGTATATGAAAATCCAAACCAATTGACCAACCATAGCGTTACAAATAAGCCAGTCCCTGAAGTTATAGACCCATTGATAATTCCAATTATGAAAATTACAAATCCTCCAAATAAGATTTCAATAGCATTTAGATTCTTTGGAGATTGTTTTTTTTGATTTGACGCTCTTTTACTTGAGAAAAAACCAATCAGCAAAGTAAATAGACCTAATGCGAATGTAGAAACTTCATTTGGGATTAGAAAAATTATATTAGAACCAATTAGAACTCCAGGTAATCCGCAGCCAAGTATCAATGTTGTATGGAGCTTAGAGAAGTCTTTTTCTTGAAAATGTCGAATGCTAGCTCCTATGCCTAAGGCAATACTTGCTAATTTATGAGTTGCAAGTGCTTTAGAAAAAGGAAGACCTAATAAGATTAATGCGGGAAGTTGAACTAGCCCTGCTCCACCTCCTGAAAATGCAGACAAAAAATTTGCACAAACTGCTATCAAAGTTAAAAGAAAAATCAAGCTCAGTTCATTGAGATACATTTACTTATTTAAGTAACAATAATTAGAAGGAATGAATGTTAGCGATTTTGTCCTTTACTTTAGATAGTAACTTTTAATCCTATCGCTTTATAAGTTAATCTTAGAACTATTTATAAAAGCATACTAGGAGACTCTTCTTAAAGTCTTCTCCTTATAGCTTTTCCATATATATATAATTGTATAAGGGCATAAAATAACTCCTAATATTGGAATGATTAAGTAGTTAGAAGACATTTTAACTTTGACTCTTATGCCTATTGATAGCAAGGATTTATATCTTGGGAAGTAATATGTCTGAATTGGAAACACTCTTAAAAATAAGCTTTAGAAAATATCACTAGTCACAGAGATTAGCCAGTTAATAAAATTAATTGGGTTGGCAACATAAGAAATTTTATCGCCAAAATAAAGATTTTGTTGGGATTGGTTATTGATACTTTGTGGTTTTTTGAATTTAACTATTGCATCTCCTTTTGCCGAAGTGATTTCATGACTGAAAAACCAGTTTTTAGTACCATCATTTAATTCTAAGAGAAATCCTATCCCAGTACCGTCTGTCAGCTTATAATCTAGGATTCGTGCACTTGAATTCTCAGTAAGCTTGAGCTTTAAGCTTTCAGAAAGCCTATCTTCAATTCTGTTGATATCAATACTTACACTTGATCCAATCTCAAGAAGATCACCAGTACTTTTTATTTCCTGCACAACTCGAATGTAATAAAAACAAATTTTACCCTAACTGGTACTCATTAGAGACTTGGATTGCTCATTGCTTTTACAGCTATGCAAAATAATTTGCTCATTTAATAATCTTAAAACCTTTGTCATTGCTATCTTCGCTTTCATTTTTTATAGGTTGACCTTTTTTTAGCTTTTTAAGTAGTGTTGATACGCCCAGGATTAAAAGTCGAAAAACAAGTGCCCCAAAGGCTACAAATCCTGCAGATAAGGCAATTGAGAGAATCGTTGAACCTAAATCCATTTGACTCAGCTTATCCATAGTGGTTAATTTATCTTTTACTAATCTATTGCTTTATTTAGAATCTTCTCGTTTAATTCAAATAATGCCAAATCTATATGGAATTGTTTTTTATAGCAAAGAAAGCTTCAAAAAACTACTAATAACAATCTATTGGGACGATCTATCTTTTTTTGAGTCTTTTCATTTCCCAATCGGCCTTTAGTTAAATTTTAAATCTCATTAGCTTCTTGAATTAATTGGCATTTTAGGAGAAAGTATTTATAAAGATACAAATAACTACTTAATGGTTGTTATTAAAATCCTTTTATCTCAAGTTCTTTATTATGCGACTTTTGCATCTCAACCATTTCTGAGCATGTCATGGCAGGGCGGTAAAGAAATTCGCAACCAAATGCTGAACGCCAAAACATAAAATGCTTAAAAAGTGCCTTAGTGTTGGAGGCTTTGCAAATTATACAAAGTTCTCCTGACTCAGGCATGTGAAGCCTTGCAATTAATTCAAAGCCATCAAATTTATCCATTAGAGCCCCATCTTCCATGTATTTGATAAAAGCGGTATAGCCTTCATCCTGAGTTTCTGATGGAACAACACAAGTGACTACATAAAATTGCATGGAAGATTCTTTAAACTTTTATTCTAAATTTTAATTTTAATAAGACTTTTCAAATAAACTATTAAAACTTTCCAAAAGCGCTCTTATTTATGAGCTTTATGAAAGCCAAAAACCTCCCTTACCTACAAGTGAGAGAAAGTCTGCATTCGAAAGTTTAGAAGTAGTCCTTTTTATCTTGCTATCTGGCTTGATATGATTGAAAACGAACTTTTTTATATATTCAAATAAATCTATAAAAAGAGGATTCTTTTTTTTTGTTTTACTACCTTCATCCAGTTAAATTAAACCGCTAATAATATTAATAGCTAATTTCTATTAATATAGCTATCAAATATTGTCAATGCAGGTTTGCGAATGGGACGATTTTTTTGGGACCTTTTAATTATAACGCCTTCTGAGAAAAATTTTTTTCATTCTGAACCTATGAGATGTGCGTAATTTTTTGAGAGAATTCTTTCCTTAATCAATTTGTTTTTATGTGGTGTTGGCAACCGAACTTGTAAAGTAAATTCTTTGTCTTTATAAAAAATATGTTTTTAAGGCATTAGTTAAAACCTTTGAGTTTATGGACGATGCAAAAAGCACTTTTATCAGAAAAGCCATAGAAGAAGTAAAGGGAAAAGGTAATGAGGCTATTACAAAGGCTCTTATAGAGGCTTTGGAAAAGCGACAATGTGATTTAAAAAGAAGAGAAGCAGCATGAGTACAAAACTCTTCTTGTTGATTATGAACTGTGCTTAAAAAAGCAATAAAATTTCTTTGAAGAAAAGATGTGCTTAATTTTTGGTATTAAAAAAGGTAAGGCATTTAAATGCCTTACCTTTTTTAATAAAAGGGTCCTAACTAGTCTTTCTTCGCTGGATAATTCATCTGATCATAGTCTGGCCCAACTAGAACACCCATTACGGCTAAAAGGGCAATTGCCCCTATTCCAACGAAAGCTGCTGAAGGAGCTGGAGTGCCTAGAAGAGAAGCAAAGGTTAAAGAAATCATGGCTATTAGTAAACAGTGCTATTAATACAACAAAAACATCATTTTTAGTGTCCCTTTATTTACATTTGGTTAGATCAATCAAGTCAAGGTTAGTAATCATCAGGTTTGTTCAAGAAAAATTTAGGGAAAATGAATATTTCCCCTCTTGTTGTATTGCTTAATAACTATGTTTTTGTGAGAGATGTTTCAGCAATACCTGCATTTGCTAAATCTTCTTGAAGATTCTCTTCGCAAGCTAGAACTCTTGCCCAGGAAGGCAATTGTTGAGTTACTGGAGAATCAAGGAAATTGATTACAGCTGGTTTGATAATTGATGCGAATTTTTGAACAGAAAGCTCTTCTTCATGACGGTCATAGGGAATTTGATTCACTAATGAATCCAATCCAAATTGCTTCACACGATCTTGCCCTACGCGTCGATATAGAACTTCAAGGTTAGCTATTTGTGGTGGCGTAAGTGTTTCTGCCTGATGCTCCATTAAGCCCCTTAAAACACTAGAAAGAATTTCGGTACACATTTTTTGTAGTCCTTCACTTGGAGATTGACCTATGGTTTTATGTTTATGGTCAAAAATGCCAAGATCTACTTGTGCAACTCTAGAAATTCTTACATTTTTATAGACCTCGGATAACAATCCAATTTCCAAGCCCCAATCGCAAGGAATTCTAAGATTCATTCCTAGGTCTTTTGTGAAAGCAAATTCCCCTGCCAGTGGATATCTGAAGGCTCTTAAATATTGTAGAAAAGGTCCTGTACCAACAAGTTGTTCAAGAGAAGTTAACAACGGCCCTACAAATAATCTTGTAGCCCTACCTTGAAGGGCATGGTTTTCTAAGGAAAGGCGACTATAAAAAGCTTTGACGTATGAAATTCCATTAGAGGGGTCTAGAAGGGGTTGCAGCATTCTTGAAGGGTACGAAGGGCTGAATGTTTTTATATCTGCATCAAAAAGAGCAACAACCTCTGAGCTTTTCATGGCGACTCCAATTCCTTGCCAAACTGCCCATCCTTTACCAGGATTTCCTAAAAGTTGAAGTCCATTTTTTTCTTGACTTTTTAAAACCTCTAGAACCGATGGGCTATTGGTCCATTGCACATGAACTGGGAAAGGCATTGAGGAGAAGAATTTTTCTGCTTCTAAAGCTTCATTCTTCGAATTGGCAGCAAGAGCTATAACAAGTTGATTAAGACCTTTGACCTCCTTTAGGACGTCTTTGATCAATGTTAAAGCAGGTCTCTTAAACTCTTCATAAAGACAAGGGATCAATAAAGAAGTGGGACGCTTGACAAGAGCTTTGCTTAATTGGCCTAGAGAATCTCCTCCAAAGCCATATTCATGAATTGTCGTTATCAACCCCTGCTGAAAGTCCATTCGGTTATAAGTGCAACAGAATTAAGTGAGTAAGTAGAAGAACCTGTGCGTAGTATATAAAAGTACAAATTGACAGGGATTGATCCACAGTTGGAGAAACTGAGGTCGCTTCTTAAAGAAATCTACATTGAGCACTCTGCAGAAGAAATAGATTCTCTGTGGTCTCAATTAATGCAGATTTTAAGAACCAATCATGATATAGGAATTTCGAAAGAAACTTTATCTAAGAATAATTGGAGCTCTTCTAGTGTAATTTTAATAACCTACGCTGATGGGATTAGGAAAAGAAATGAACCTTCATTGATAACATTAAAAAAACTGATTGATAATTACTTTGGAGATTCTTTTTCAATTATTCATATCTTACCTTTTTTGATGTCAACAAGTGATGGCGGTTTTGCAGTATCTAACTACAAAGAATTAGAACCTAGATTTGGAACTTGGGAAGATTTGCATGCTATTTCTAAAGATTGTATTTTAATGGCTGACTTGGTCTTAAATCATGTATCTTCCTCTCACCCCTGGGTTCAAAAATATAGACAAGATAAGTATCCTGAGGCTAATTATATACTGTCTCCAAACATAGATGAAAACTGGTCAAATGTAACAAGGCCTAGGAATAGTTCTTTATTTACAAGTTTGCTAACTGTTAATGGCAAGAAAGATGTTTGGACAACATTTGGTCCAGACCAAATAGACCTTAATTGGAAAGAACCAGGAATATTATATGAGTTTCTCAAGATAATAAAAATTTATATGAGTTATGGAATTACTTGGTTAAGATTGGACGCTGTTGGTTTTATTTGGAAAGAATCTAAAACAACATGCTTACACTTAGATTCAGCTCATAAGATTGTCAGGGTATTAAGGATACTTTTGATGAAACTTAACCAATCAGGGATTCTTATAACAGAAACAAATGTTCCTCAAAAAGAAAATCTTTCATATCTTCAATCTGGAGATCAGGCGCATCTTGCATATAATTTTCCTTTACCACCTCTTTTGCTTGAGTGTTTATTTTCTAACAAAGCTGACTTAGTTAATCAATGGTTACTTGATTGGCCAGAAATGACTATTAATTCAGGGTTTATAAATTTTACTGCTTCTCATGATGGGATAGGCCTTAGAGCTTTAGAAGGATTAATGGGTACTAAAAGAATTAGGCAATTGCTTGTTTCTTGCGAGAGGCGAGGTGGTTTGATTAGCCATAGGAGAATGCCTAATGGAGAGGATCAACCTTATGAATTGAACATTAGTTGGTGGAGCGCTATGGCTGATATTGGTAGAGACCCTTCTCTTTATCAAATGGAACGTTTCCTTTTAAGTCAGATTTTTGTAATGTCATTAAAAGGTATTCCAGCATTTTATTTTCAAGCATTAATGGGATCTGAAAATGATATAAAAACCTTCTCTTTAACTGGTCAAAGAAGAGACTTGAATAGAGAAAAGTTTGACGCAAAAACTTTGAATCTTGCATTACAAGACCCAAATTCAATTGCTAGTAAAAGTTTAAAAGCAATAAAACATGCAATTGATGTAAGAAAAAAAATAGATGCATTTCACCCTGATCAACCAATGTCTTGCTTAAGTAAAAACAGAAGTGATATTGTTATTATTCAAAGAGGTCAAGGAAAAAATGTACTATGGGCTTTGCATAATATGACAAACTCAAAATTATGCATTTCACTTTTTGATGATTTAAATTTAGAGAGAGAAAAGAACTTTTTATGGAAAGAATGCCTTAGTAACTTAGAGATCTCCAATAGTAGAATTTACCTACCCCCTTATTCAGTTTATTGGATAACTAAATTAAAACAATGAATAATAAAAATCCAATATGGGTAGTTACTGATATAGATGGAACTTTGATGGATCATAACTATGATTTAAGTCCTGCTCTAGAGACAATTTCTTTTTTAAAAAAGAAGAAAATACCACTTATACCTTGTACAAGTAAGACTGCAGCGGAAGTTAGACACTTGAGGAATCAAATAAGTATAAATGATCCTTTCATAGTCGAGAATGGTGGTGCAATTTATGGAGATAAAACAAATATTGAAGAAGAATGGAAAATTATTTTAGGGAAATCTTTCAATGACTTGAGATTAAAGCTAGACGTTATTTCAAAAGATATTGATTATCCATTAACTGCCTTAAATGATCTTAATCATAAACAGATAGAGGAATTAACTGGTCTTAAAGGCGATTCAATACTAAAGGCAATTGCTAGAGAATGGAGTGTCCCTTTCTTAACACCGCCAGAATCTTGTGTCGAAAAAATTAATCAAATCGCAAAAAAATATGATGTCAATGTTTATCAAGGCAATAGAATGAGCCATCTCCTTGGTAATGGAAGCCATAAAGGAAATGCTGTAAATGAGCTTAAGGCTTTCTTGAATCAACCTAATGCAAATGTTATTGCTTTAGGAGATTCACCAAATGATATACCTTTACTAAAAGTTGCTGATATAGCAGTTGTTGTTCCAGGAGTAAGTGGTCCAAACCCATGTTTCTTGGAAGGAATAAAAAAAGGAGACTATTTATTGGCTCCATACCCTCACGCAGAGGGTTGGGCTTCAATTGTAAATAGTTTAATTAAATAGAATTTTTCCGTATGAGTCCCTTTTCTGAAAGTAAACAAGTAGTAAATGAAAGCTATTTTTTTTCAAGCAATTTTGGTGATAATGAAAGTACCTTTTCATCAAATAGTTTTAAATTACTATTGAAAGACTTAAATTTTGAATGTAATGATTGGATCAATTATTGGAAGGCTAGAGGAGGTGAAAAACTGGCTTTTAATTATTGGTCAAATGGGATAAGGCCAGATTGGATTTGGGGGTTAGCATTTCCTTTATTAACAGAAATTAAAAATGCTTTTGACAAAACCAATGAAAAGTTCTTATTAGGTATTTCTGCTTTACCTGGATGTGGGAAATCTACGTTAGGGAAATGGTTGGAGGCCGCATCCAGTGAATTGAATTGGCCAATAAAAGTTGTTTCTTTAGATGATTTTTATCTTCCAGGAAGATTGTTGGATAAGGAAATGTCAGATAACCCTTGGGGTGTACCTAGAGGACTACCTGGTAGCCATTCAATTGAACTATTAAATGAAACTATTGATATATGGAAAACCACAGGAAATCTTAAAGCACCTCAATTTGATAAGGCCCTAAGGGGGGGGAGAGGAGATCGCTCAGGATGGATCACCGCCAACCCAAAAGTTCTAATAATTGAAGGATGGTTTTTGGGATGCAAGTCACTTAATACATCTCAAAAAGGAGATTTTTCGATAGAGAAATTAAACCCTATTCTTTCTATTCAAGAAGTAAATTATAGGGAAAGGGTGCAACAACTATTAGAAGAATATACTTCTATATGGCAACAATTTGAAAGAGTATGGCATATAAAACCTGATAAATTTTCTAACACTGGAGAATGGAAAATAGGTCAAGAAAATGAAATGTATAAAAGCAGAGGAAGTTCTTTAAGAGGTAAAGCTCTATCTTCTTTTTTAAGGATGATACAAGCTGCAATTCCTCAAGAGTCTTTAATGAATATTCAATGTGATGCTCTTGTAAAGATTAGCCAATCACGTCAAGTCCTTTGGACTGGAAGAAAAGAGGATGAACCTTTAGAAAGACCAGAGACCCGTTCTTTATAAAGATTTCATTGTCAGATATTTCGTGATTTCGATTTAGTTGTTTTTTATACAGTTAATTTGTTAAGCAGAAGATTAAATAGATTTATTGAACCACTTTTTATGGCTGATTTTTCATATCAAAATCAAAGTGACAGTATGGTTGTTCTTAGATGTATTGGTTCAAAAGGTTTTTACCTTGAAAGAGTTTTATTCCCTTTAGAGTCAATTCTTTTTGAAGCACCTGAAGAATCTAAAGTTGAGGTATGGGGCAATGAGCTTTATGGACCTAGGCTTGAGGAAAGGATAAGGGTGAGTCCTGAAAAGGAAGATTTACCAATTGCTTCTTGACTTTCTTTAAATCTATTAACAGTTATTTAAGATTTAACTCTTAAGCAATAAGCAGTGATAATTAGAGTAAATTTTATTGGACTTCTCTAATTGCTTTATTAGGATAATTAAAAGTAATCTTTGAATAAGCACGAATGAAATATTATGTTTACCTTTTTCAGAACAAAGATATCTTTAATATTGGATTTTCGAATAATTTGGAAAATGCAAAAAAAAAGTTAACTCCAGGAGAACTTCTAGCTTACTTAAAGACAGATGATCCTGATACTATTTGCAAGAAGCTTTATCTAAGATATTCAGAAACAAGGATACCTCAGTCGGATTATTTCAGGTTATCAAAGCCACAAGTTTTAGATTGTAAGCTTATGTTGCAAGAAGTTGGAGGAAAGGATTACTTTCAGCCTTTTTTTAGAGGAATAACACTTTTTATAACAATTCTTTTAAGCTGGGTTTTAATCTCATTTTTGATAATAAATTTTGGAATAGACCCTATCTTCGAAAAGTTTAATTTATAATTTATTTGCACTTGATCAATTTTAGCTTAAGCTTATTAAAATCATTAATTATTTAATTGACATTTATTTAAAATCATGAGTTTAGCAAATTTATTGTTCTGGGTTGCAATACCCTTTGTAATCATTACAGCTTATTTTGGAACTAGGAATGGTTACTACGATAGTGAAAAGTATGATGGTGATGGTTGCGCTCATGATGTTAAGCGTTAATTACTTAATTACTTAATAAATATTTAATCTCATTACACAGAAGAATATTATTTTAAACTAATTTTTGCCATTATATATACATGTCCAACGACTATCAAATTGCCATACTGGTTTATAAATATCCTTCAAAATCTTTTCTCCCGCCCGTTGACATACTTCTAATGAATTCATAGGAATGGCATATAAGGAGGGACTAGTTATACCACTTACTTCCGGTCTAGAACCAGGAGCTTGGCGATAACTCCCAATAACAAGCCAATAACTTGCTTTGGCGTCAACAGTTGTCGACAGCACAGCCAATAAAGGTGTTGCTAATAAAAAAAAGCACCTTTTAATTTTTCCTTTCATATAAAATGGTCTCTTTAATACTTAATATCATGTAAGCCTACAGTTAATCCTGAACAAACACTAATGACTTGTGCTTTTATATGAATTTTACTTTTTACACCTTTTTACACTTACCTTATTTTGATCTTGAGCAATGTTTGAGATTTTTGTTTTTAGGCTTAATACAAGGAATAACTGAATTTTTACCAATAAGTAGTACGGCTCACCTTAAAGTAGTATCAGTCGCTTTTGGATGGGGAGATCCAGGATCATCAGTCTCAGCATTTATTCAATTGGGAAGTGCCTTTGCAGTTATTTCTTACTTTTGGAGTGATCTTAAAAAAGTATTTAAAGGATCTATAAAAGTAATGTTTGAGGGAGAAGTTTTAAACCCAAAAAGAATTTTATCAAGTTCAATAATTTTAGGCACTATACCTATTCTGATTGCCGGCGCACTATTAAAAGTTTTTTGGTTTGATTATGACGACTCTTTTTTTAGGTCAATACCCACAATTGCTTTAATTTCTATATTTATGGGATTATTGCTTGGCTTTGCCGAACAGAAAGGATCAAGGACTAAATCTTTTAAAGATCTAACTTTATTTGATGCAATTAAAATTGGTCTCGCTCAAGCTTTTGCTCTTATACCTGGAGTCTCCCGGTCTGGTATTACAATTACAGCAGCATTATTAAATGGATGGGAAAGAGCTTCTGCAACTAGGTTTTGCTTTCTTCTTGGAATTCCAGCAATAACACTTGGTGCATTGGCACAGCTGAAATCTGCTTTTATTTCTGACTATTCAGCTGGCTTCTTGCCTTTGATTATAGGAGTCTTTTCTGCAACTATTTCTTCTTGGGTTTCTATTCATTTTATGATACGGTTTCTAAAAACTAATACAACAAATATTTTTGTTTTATATCGGATTATATTTGGATTTATGGTGTTAGGTTGGTGGTATTTCTTTCCTCATACATGATTTGTTTATTGTCACTTACACTTGTTTTTGGAGTTAAATTTGGGGAATTAGATTTATCTTATTCCACGGTTTATATTCTTATAGGTATTAGCTCCCTTGTTTTTCTAGGTGTTGCTATAAGTTCAATTAAACTGATTGAAGCCGCATTACAAAATAATGAAGAGTAATAGTTTCATTATTCACCACTTTTTCTAAATTCGCACTTAAAAAATTTTTTCAAACAATTTCTCAAAACCATTAAATATTTTTATATAAGAATATGTGAATAGACTAGGAAAAATGTGAAAATAAAAAACTTATTTGATTAATTTTTCTTCTCTTTCTAGCTCATAAGAAGATTGGAAAATGCTATAAATACTATATATACAAATATAATCCTTTGTTATGGTCTTTAAGAAGAGGGCTGTCACTGCATTCTCTATAGTTTTTTTGTCTCCATTATTGACTGCGTGTGTATCAAATACATCTTCAGGGCTAAGAATTAGTGGTGCAGGAGCGACTTTTCCTGCAAAACTTTATACAAGATGGTTTGCTGATTTGGCTCAGTCGGGTGGCCCTAGAGTTAATTATCAGGCTATTGGCTCAGGTGCGGGTAGGAAAGCTTTTCTTGATGAGACTGTAGATTTTGGAGCATCTGATGATCCGATGAAAAGCAATGACATAAAAAAAGTTAAACGAGGCCTTGTTCAAATTCCTATCGTGGGAGGGACAATAGCCTTTGGATATAAGTACGATTGTGATTTAAAACTTTCTCAAGAAAAAGCAGTTCAAGTTGCAATGGGGATGATAAAAGATTGGAAAGAACTTGGATGTCCTCCAGGCAAGCTGACTTGGGTACATCGCTCAGATGGCTCTGGCACGACAAAAGCTTTTACTAATTCAATGCAGTCATTTTCTAAAACATGGACTATAGGAATAGGTAAATCTGTTAATTGGCCCGCGGGTGTAGGTGGAAAGGGAAATGCAGGCGTAGCTGGTGTAATTAGAAATACTCCTGGGGCAATAGGTTATTTAAGTCAGTCTTATGTGAAAGGAAATATTAAAGCAGCTTATCTACAGAATCTATCTGGTGAATTTCTTCAGCCGAATTTAGAAAGTGGAGCAAAAGCGCTAAATAATATTAAATTAGATTCGAATTTGGCTGGTACGAATGCGAACCCAATTGCAGAAGGGGCCTATCCAATAGCAACCCTTACCTGGGTATTGGCCTATGAAACAGGTAACGGTAGAAAAACACAGGCTATGCGTGATACATTAAGTACTCTTTTGAGTGATGAATATCAAGAAAAAGCCTATGATTTAGGATTTATCCCTTTAATCGGCAAGAATCTTTCTGCTGCACGTGAGGCAGTGTTCCGCATTGGTAAATAAAAAATCTAACCAGCATGAAAAATATTTTTTATTTATCATAATTAGTTTAGGCAAGAGGTTACTTAGGATCCTCAAGTCATTATGCATACTTCAAAATAAATCACTAGATTCTCATTTTTTCTGTGAGTTAAATAGATGATATTAAACTACTTTTTATATAAAAACCTTAATCAATTATCTTAAGCTTATATTAAAAATTAATTAGTTTTATTTGGATTATTTTTGTTTTGTTGGAATCATTATTCTTTAATTATACTCACTTTCTTTACAACTTTATTATGAGTTTTAATCGGAACGGCGGGATTTGAACCCACGACCCCCACTACCCCAAAGTGGTGCGCTACCAAACTGCGCTACGCCCCGTTATTAAGAAATTAACATAGTTATGCATGAAAAACTTTTCTGATCACCACATTTAATTATTTGCTTAACTTTCTAAGTAATTTTCTATATAAGATTTCTTTTGTATCTCTTGTGTATTCTTTGTACCCTAATTCTTTTGCAAGCATCCTAAGCTCTTGAAATGTTAAATTAGAAAGCCATAATTCAGGATTCTGCTTCCAGTCTGAACTTAAACTTCTAATTTGTTTGCTTTCGTTTATATTAAAAAAACCAATCACTGTCTCTGCAATAAACTCCGGAATGACAACAATAATAATTGCAAGAAATGCATATAATCTCATTAATTGCTTTGAGACGGATTTGATCTCAAGTGCTAATTCTTGCTTTTCACTTTCACTATTTTTAGTCACTTGGCTGTTTATTTGGTTATCATTTATAATGTTATTTTGTCTAAATTATGATTGTAATTGTTCATAATTAATATTTGTAGCATCTTTCCATTGTATTGAAGGCTCAATTTCATATCCTGAAGGTTTAAAGGAGAAAATAAAGCTAAAGACAATAAGCAATGTACATAATATTATTAGTATTATTGTTCGATCTGGTAGATTATCATTCATTTGTTAGTCTAAAATAATTGGATCGTTGTTACTTCTTAGGACGCAATGACTAATATTCCAATCAAAGTTAAGCCACACTTTTTTATTAAGCTTATAGTTTGCACCTTTGAAATTACCAAGAAGAACCTTTGATGGCATTGCTGAACAGTAAGGCCTGCTTCCAGGTTTTGCTAGATATTGTTGATGATATTCTTCAGCAAAGTAGAAGTTAATGTTTTCTTGTATCTCTGTTGTTATGTCTCCAAAGCCCTTGTCCCTAAGAAGTTTTTGATATTCATTTTTACTTGCAAATGCCATATCAGTATGTCGTGATTTGTAAGTGTAAATTACAGAACGATATTGGGACCCTCTATCGTTGCCTTGACGGTTTCCTTGGGTAGGATCATGGCATTCCCAAAACATTTTTAAAAGATCACTTAAGTCTATTTTTTTTGTATCCCATGTAACCCTTACAACTTCTGCATGGTTTGTTCTGCCACCGCATACTTGTTGATAAGTTGGATTAATATTTTCCCCTCCTGCATATCCCACTGAGGTAGTTTTAACCCCTGGTAATTTCCAGAAGGATTTTTCAGCTCCCCAAAAACACCCGCATCCAAAAAGAATTTCTTCTTCAGTCGCTTGAAGAGGCTCATTAAGAGTAGTTTCAAGAATAAAATGTTTCAAGAATTTTGGCTTTGAAGACTTTTCATTCTGTATGAGTCTAGATAATAAATTATTTAACATGGATGATCAATTCTTATAAAGAAGAATTCACTACTTCAGGACAGATTTGTATATTATTTAGCAATGTAGTAACAAAGGCAAATAATAAGAATGGCAGACTTAGGACTAAGATCAAACCAACCCCTATCAAGGCGAATATTGGTCTTGATGATCCCATTAAGCCCAGTCCTCCGGCCAGACTAATGAATATAACTGCCATCCAGGCTAGAATCTGAATATAAATGTCTCCAAAAGTAAGGTTGCATTTTACTGTGTATTTAATAGGAGTGCTCATCAGTTCATTTGACCTTTGTTATCTATAAATTAAAAGAATTCTTCTTGCTTGGTAATTAATTATGTCAATTTCAGTGATGAAGTTTAATGTTTGGCCTTTGTTTCAATGTTTTCATGGCCAGCGATTAATTGGAAATACCTAGAAGCAAGCTTTAGGACAATCAAACTAATCAGGTTAGATTTTCAACGGCCTTTTCTCTGTCCCATAAGTTTTTATAAATACCATTTGTTTTAATTAAATCTTCGTGCTTTCCTTCTTGAACTAAATAACCTTCGTCAAGGACCATGATCCTGTCGCAAGCAGCAGCAGCTGAGAGTTGGTGGCTAATCATTAATATTGTTCTATTGGTTTGACTTCTAATAGCATCGAGTATTGATGAGGCGGTTTTATTGTCCACACTTGCTAATGCATCATCCAGAACAATAACTTTTGAATTTACTAATAAAGCTCTTCCTAAAGCAGTTCTTTGCCGTTGTCCTCCACTTAAAGTTATTCCTCTTTCGCCAACAAGTGTATTAAAGCCATCAGGAAAGCCTTTTATGTCATCGATTAACCTTGCCTGAGTAGCTGAATTTGTAACTTGTTTTGTTGTTGCAAGTGGATCGCCATATTTAATATTTTCAGCGAGTGTGTTTGTAAACAAGTAGCCCTCTTGAGGGACTAAAGCAATACTTTTTCTTAAATCTTCTAATCGAATCTCTACTACATCAAAATCATCAAGAAAAAGTTGACCTTTTTGAACATCAACCATTCTTCCAATGGCCCTAGCAAGAGTTGTTTTGCCACAACCAACAGGACCAACAATTGCAACAATTTCTCCAGGATTTATAACAAAACTTAGATCTCTAAGAACTTTTCTACCATTTTTTTCATAAGAGATAGTAAGACTTTTGGCCTCTAGTTTTCCAAGCACAGGGGTTTTGATTTCTTTGCTATTTGGAGAGTTTGTTACTGTGGGTTTATGTGATAGTAATTCTTCCACCCTTTCAAGACTTACTTGTCCAATTTGAAATGTGTTTAAGGTAAATCCTAAAAGAGCCGTTGGGAAAACTAGTCTTTCTACATAGAGAATTAATGCGATCAAACCACCAATAGTAAGGGAACCGCTTTCTAGCAATCCACTGCCTAGTGCTATTAATAGAAGCAAGGAAATTGAAGAAATTCCTTGTAAAAGAGGGAATAGAGTACTAGTTGTTCTGGCAAGATTAATAGCAGAATCTCTATAAGTATTATTTAAGTTTAAGAAAGCATTTTTTTCTGATTGTTCTTGACCATATATCTTGATTGCACTTATTCCAGAGAGGTCTTCTTGAATGAGTTCGCTTAAACGAGAAAGGGCTTCTTGCTGTCTTTTTCTTTGTCGCACCATTCTTTTACCAAACAATCCAACTGTCCCTAGCATTACTGGATAAAGAGATATAGAAACAAGAGTAAGCAAAGGATCTATTGAAACCATTGCAGGAATGGTTAAGGAATATGCAAGCAATGTATTTGTGAGGCTAAGTACTGCAAAGCCCAAAAGCCTTCTGATATTTTCTATATCACTTGTGGATCTACTGATAACTTCACCACTACCTATTTGTTGAACCCATCCAGGATCTTGTATAAGCATATGATCAAACAAACGCTGCCTTATCTCAACTTCTACTTGACGACCTACTCCAAAAACTAACTGTCTTGAAATTAGTCTCGCGACCCCCATTGTGGAGGCAAGAATAATTATCCAGCTTGATTGTTTTATAACTTCGTTAAATGTAAAACCAATTTTTAACGAATCAATGATTCTGCTAACTTCCATTGGTATGAGTACACTTAGAATATTAACTATTACAAGACTTATCGCTCCAATCGCTAAGGATTTGCGATGGGGCTTCAAATATTTTTTTATCAGGTCAAATCGAATGCCTGTCATGACTTATGTAAGCTGTTATTAAACTTAGTGGCTGGAGCCTACAGATGTGATTAATTTGAACTTTTTGATTGGTTTCTGAATTTTATGAAAGATCAGAATCACCCTTTATATATTAATGATCGAGAAATAGTTAATCGCTTAATAGCAAAATCAGAGCCATCAGGTTCAGATTTTGTTGACTTGGCTCGTTTGTTTATTAGATATCAAGATTTTCCAGGAGCATATGACCTACAAGAAGATTTCATGAAAATTTTAAGACTATGGAATATGTCTAGAGAGGACTTGAATTCTCGTGTGAAAGAAATTTGGAGCAAAGGATATCGTCCTGGAGATAATCTTGATGAGGTTGTTGGATCTGGATTTGATACTACTGAAAGTGAAAATACATAAAATTAGAAAATAATTTTAAGGTAGGTCGTCATAAAGCCTATTTTAGGTGATATTAGATAAGTTCCCATCATCTTTCCCCGGGTGCAGAGCTCCCGGGGTTTTTCTGATGCTATGTCTAATTTATTTCTCTCTTGGCCAAAAACTCTCGATAATCTTCTAGAGGGGATTGACCTAAACAATCTTGAAGCTGAATCTCTTATGGAGGCATGGCTTAGTGAAGACTTGCAACCTGTCCAAACAGGGGCCTTTTTGGCAGCTTTAAGGGCAAAAGGAGTTAATGGATCAGAACTTGCTTCTATGGCAAAAGTTCTTAGAGAAGCATGCAAATTTCCTTTTTCAGTTCCTGAAATGGATTTAGTTGATACTTGCGGAACAGGGGGAGATGGAGCTGATACCTTCAATATTTCAACTGCTGTGGCTTTTGTTTCAGCGTCTTTGGGAGCAAAAGTCGCTAAGCACGGGAACCGAAGTGCAAGTGGCAAGGTTGGTTCTGCGGATGTACTTGAAGGACTTGGAGTTAATTTAAATTCTCCTATTGAGTTGGTTCTTGAAGCATTAAATCAAAAAAATGTCACATTTTTATTTGCACCAGTTTGGCACTCTTCATTGGTTAATTTGGCTCCTTTAAGGAAAAACTTGGGAGTGAGAACTGTCTTTAATCAGTTAGGTCCATTAGTCAACCCTTTTAGGCCAAATTTTCAAGTTTTAGGAGTAGCGAAACCTAGTTTGTTAGATCCCATGGCAGAGGCTCTCCTCAAAATTGGTTTAAAGAGGGCTGTGGTTGTATTTGGTGCAGGTGGTTTAGATGAAGCTTCACTTGAGGGAATTAATCAGGCACGTTTTATTGAAAACAAGGAAATTATTTCTGCTCAGATAAATGTTACTGATTTAGGGCTTTCAGTTGCTTCTAATGATGAACTTAAGGGAGGAGACCTGGAGAAAAACAAGCAAATCTTAACTTCATTACTTAGAGGTAAAGGGACAAAACCTCAAAGAGAAGTCGTAGCACTTAACACTGCTTTGGTTTTATGGGCATTTGGAATAGAGAGTGATATAAAAAAAGGAGTTAATAAAGCACTTGCTTGCTTGGATAATGAAGATGCATGGAATAAATTAAATGAATTAAAGCAAGTTTTATCTAAAGAGAATACCAATTGAATCCACTCAATTATGACTGACTCATTGAATGATTACGCGATATTAGTTTTATCGGACGGAACTTTTTTTGAAGGTAAATCTTTTGGCTTTAGAAATACGGTTTATGGAGAGATAGTTTTCAATACTGGGATTACTGGTTACCAGGAAGTAATGACCGATCCAAGTTATCATGGTCAGTTGGTTGTATTTACTTATCCAGAGCTAGGCAATACAGGTGTAAATAACCATGATAAAGAAGCTGATAATCCATATGTTAAAGGGGTTATTGCTAGAAACATTACAAACAAACCAAGCAATTGGCGCTTGACAAATAATTTGAACAATTGGTTGAGCAAAGAAAAAGTTGTTGGCATTTATGACATAGATACAAGAGCGCTTGTAAGGCATATAAGAGAATTTGGAACAATGAATGCTGCTATTTGTAGTGATAGAAAATATACTCCCCAACAAATTCATGAGAAATTAAAAGACTTTCCTTCTATGGAAGGACTTGATTTAGCAAGCCAAGTTTCTACCAATATTCGATATAGTTGGTTAATGCCAACTGAAGTTGAGTTTGATCAAAGATTAAATCATGCTGGGAATAACCCCTTAAAGGTTGCGGCAATAGACTTTGGTATAAAAAGATCGATTCTCAATAGACTTGTATCTTATGGATGTGAGGTAGAGGTGTTGCCTTCCAATGTTCAGTTTGAAGAAATAATAAAGTCATCTCCTGATGGAGTTTTCCTTTCTAATGGGCCAGGTGATCCTGCGGCTGTTAAGCATGGTATTTCTTTAGCTAAAAAACTGATTAATGAAACTGATCTTCCATTATTTGGAATTTGTTTAGGTCATCAAATCTTGGGGTTAGCGCTAGGTGGAACCACATTTAAGCTTCCCTATGGCCATAGAGGTTTAAACCATCCATGTGGCAATACTGGTAAAATAGAAATCACGAGTCAAAATCATGGATTTGCATTAGATTCGTCGTCTTTGGATCCCAAGCTTGTTGAAATAACCCATTTAAATTTGAATGACAGAACAGTTGCTGGAATTGAAATGATTGATAGATCAGTTTTTGGAGTCCAATATCACCCGGAAGCTAGTCCTGGTCCACATGATGCCGATTATCATTTTTCGCGTTTTGTTGCACTAATGTCAGATAGACCATTGAAGAATGGTTGAGTTGCTTTTTGATAACTACACTTTCTTGGAGAAGTACAAGGAGGCTTAAACCCATAAAAGATTTTCAGCGATTGACAGTTTCTCTGAGGGGAGGATTTGAGCGACGTAAAGGTTGCTTGATTTTCTCGTTCACAGGACAACTAGATGCTTATTCAGAAAAGCAATTCACAGATTTTATCAATGATGTTTTTAGTGCTAATGAATTGCCTATGGTTCTTGACCTCTCAATGATTGACTTTATAGACTCCTCAGGTCTAGGAGCAATGGTTCACACAGCAAAGAAATGCAAAAAATCTAAAAGGTCTTTTGTGGTTGTTGGTAATCCAAGGGTTATTCAAACTATTAAGTTGGTTAGACTTGAGAAATTTTTGCATTTAGTACCTGATCTGGATACAGCATTAAATGAGCTCGCAGCTTGACTGATTGGCTTAAAAAACTATCTCCTTCAGGAAAACCTGATGAGTTAACACCTTTGCAACTAGCTTGGCTAGGGGATGCGGTTTGGGAAGTTCATCAGAGATTGCTGTTATGCAAGAAACCAGGAAGATTGAAAGATATTCATAGCTCTGTTGTTTTAAAAGTAAAGGCCGAAGCTCAAGCCAATGCTTTAAAGAAGTTAGATTTAGATTTAACAGATGAAGAGAAACAGCTAGTGAAAAGAGGCAGAAATAGAGTTGGTCGTGGTTCGCGTAAAATTGATGCAGCTATATATGCAAAGGCAACTGGATTTGAGACACTGGTTGGATGGTTGTTTTTAAGAAATCCAAAGCGCTTAGCGCAGATATTAGATTTTTTAGAAACATCTTCTAATTGTTAATATTAAAAAATGAGACCTAGAGGACAAAATAAAAATGATTCCTTCCGTTCCTCATATTCGCGGGATAGAAAAAGAAGGTATAAAGCCAATGAAAATAACTTTGGTCGTCGCAAAAGAGATGCAAGTGATATTAGAGAGAAAAATGCTCCATTTAAAACTAGAAGTCAAAAGCAGGAAAATTATGCCAATGAATCTTCTTCAGATGTTTTAAGAAGAAACAAAAACTCTTCTCGAGCAAGACGAGATACAAGAAATTTTGAGAAAAGCTCTAATACTGATAGACAATATCCAAGATTTGACAATAATTATTCAAAAAGAGAGAAAGACAACAATACAAATAAGCCACTCTCTAAAGGAAAATTTGCATCTGAAAAAAATAATTCTTTTATAAAAGATGGTCAATATAATCGTATTAGTCAAGGTGAAGTCTTTTCTGGGGAAAGTAATGAAAGGGATATTTTTTGGGGAAGACATGTAACTCAATCAATTCTTGAGTCTGGAAGGCCTCTCCATCGCATTTGGTGCACATCTGACCTAAGAACTTCTCAGCGATTCCTTCAGCTTCTTAAAGATGCTAAATCTATAGGCGTTTTAGTGGAAGAGGTGTCTTGGGCCAGGCTTGGTTATCTTACAAATGGAGGCGTGCATCAAGGGATTGCTCTGCAAACTGCAGCATCTGAGACTTTTGATTTAACGACTCTTATTAAGGGATGTGAGAAGTTAGACGAATACCCCATTTTAATTGCATTAGATGGCATTACAGATCCTCATAATTTAGGAGCTATTGTTAGATCGGCAGAAGCTTTGGGGGCCCATGGAATAGTCTTGCCTCAAAGAAGGAGTGCTGGGTTGACTGGTTCAGTAGCAAAGGTTGCCGCTGGAGCCTTAGAACATTTGCCTGTAGCTAGAGTGGTTAACTTAAATAGGTCATTAGAAACTTTGAAGAAAGTTGGATATTCAATTATTGGTCTTGCTGAAGAAGGAAATGAGTCATCAAATAAATATAATATCGAAGGACCTTTAGTTATCGTTATAGGATCTGAAAGTAAAGGACTATCTCTTGTCACCAGAAGGTATTGCGATCAATTAATTCGTATACCTCTTAGAGGTGTTACTGCAAGTTTAAATGCATCTGTTGCCACTTCTATATTTTTGTATGAAGTCGCCAGGAGAACTTGGATGAGCAAGATCTCTGGAAATGCACCTTCACCAAAACTGATGCGTGCTCAACTTTCAAAGAATCTAGACTAATCATTTTAATTCAAATATATCTTTTTATATATGTTATTTAGGCTAATCATAAGAAAGAGAGCTTATCCTAGGTGGATTTTGATTACAGAGATATTTTTATCAGAATTAAAACTAAGATTTTCTATAAATTAATTTATATGTAAAGATTTAATCGAATAAATTTGAAAACATCTAGATTTGAAAATTATTTTTTTTATTACTAGAATAAAAACAATTATTATTTTTCCTATGAGCCCAGCGAGGGCATTTCGAGTTTTTTTCAACAGCTTAGGCCTTGCTTGGTGGGTAAGGGTTGAGACGAAAGAACCATCAGTAATTTATTGGTTTGGACCTTTTTTAACAAAAAGGACTCTTTATGTCAGACTTCCTCTATTCCTTGACGATTTAACAGAAGAAGGTTCTAAGTACATTGACCACAGACTTATACGAACACGTAAAGTTGAACCTCTAACTACTTAACTTTTTAGTTATTCAACTGATAGTTTCTTATTAAACACCCTTATTTATAATGTCTATTTCTGAATGGCGTAAAAAGTTGGTTCTAGGTGAGGTATCTTCTTTGGAGTTAGTTGAGGAGTATCTGTTAAGAATAAAATCAGTAGATCAAAAATTAAATTCCTTTTTGTTTGTTAATGAAGAAAAGGCTAAAGCACGAGCAAAACAAATTGATGAAGAAAGGTCTGCTGGCAAATCGCTTCCACCTCTTGCAGGTATACCTATTGCAATAAAAGACAATCTTTGTACGAAAGGAATAAAAACAACTTGCTCAAGCAATATGCTTAGCAATTTTGTTTCACCTTACGAATCGACTGTTACTCAAAGGCTTTGGGACGCAGGAGCATTACTTGTTGGTAAAACGAACCTTGATGAGTTTGCTATGGGAAGTTCTACTGAAACTTCTGCATTTGGGACAACTTTGAACCCATGGGATATAGAACGTGTTCCAGGAGGGAGCTCAGGAGGCAGTGCTGCAGCAGTAGCGGCTGGTCTTTGTGTTGCATCACTAGGTTCTGACACTGGTGGTTCTATAAGACAACCTGCTTCTTTTTGTGGTGTCGTAGGACTTAAGCCTACTTATGGTCGAGTTAGTAGATGGGGGTTGGTTGCTTTCGCAAGCTCTTTAGATCAGGTTGGTCCTTTTGCTAGATCTGTTGCTGATGCAGCAGATGTTTTGCAAGTTATCGCAGGCAATGATACGAAGGATTCAACTTGCTTGGATTTACCTGTTCCAAATTTTGCGGGTTCATTTGAAAAGCCTATAAGAGGCTTGAAGGTAGGACTGATTAAGGAATGTTTTGATCAAGAAGGTTTAGATCAAGAAGTTAAAAAATCTGTATTGAGAGCTGCTCATCAATTGGAAGAACTTGGAGTTGAATTAATAGAAGTTTCTTGTCCTCGTTTTAACGATGGAATAGCAACTTATTACGTAATTGCTCCTTCAGAAGCTTCAGCTAATTTGGCTAGATATGACGGAGTTAAATATGGATCTCGTTCTGAAGAGGAAGATAACTTAGTAGCAATGACTTCTTCAACAAGAGCTATGTCGTTTGGTCAGGAAGTTCAAAGAAGAATCCTTATTGGTACATATGCTTTGTCAGCAGGTTATTTTGATGCTTATTACAAAAAAGCTCAACAGGTTAGAACCCTTATTTGTAGAGATTTCGAAAATGCTTTTAAAAAAGTTGATGTCCTTTTGACGCCCACCTCTCCAACAACTGCTTTTAAAGCAGGTGCTCACGAAAACAACCCTTTGTCTATGTATTTATCTGACTTATTAACCATTCCAGCTAACTTGGCTGGTCTTCCTGCTATTTCACTGCCTTGTGGTTTTGACCACTCTGAACTCCCTATAGGCTTGCAACTTATTGGCAATGTTTTAGAAGAAGAACGACTTTTACAGGTCGCTCATCAATATGAGCAAATTTCAAATGTAATGAAAAACCGTCCAAAAGGAGATTTTATTCCTGGTTAATTTCAACACTATATGTTGTGTTTTCTATCCGGAGGCACTCTTTATATTGTGTTAGGCATTAATATTATTGAATGGCTTTTGTTCCATTACACAATCACAGTGATTACAGCCTATTAGATGGTGCCAGCCAGCTTGATCGCATGGTTGCTAGATCTAAGGAGCTTGGCTTTCCAGCTTTAGCGCTTACTGATCATGGTGTTATGTATGGAGCCATAGAGCTGCTTAAGCTGTGCAAAGCATCTGGAATAAAACCGATAATTGGCAATGAGATGTACGTGATAAATGGTTCGATTGATGAACCGCAACCAAAAAAAGAACGTAGGTATCATTTAGTTGTTTTGGCTAAAAATAAGATTGGATATCAGAATCTTGTCAAATTAACTTCTATTAGTCATCTAAAAGGAATGCGAGGAAGAGGTATTTTTTCTAGGGCATGTATAGATAAGAATTTGCTAGAGAGATATAGCGAAGGGTTGATAATATCTACTGCTTGTCTTGGAGGTGAAATCCCACAAGCAATTCTGCGAGGTCGAGCTGATATAGCAAGAGATGTAGCCAATTGGTATAAGAAGATTTTTGGAGAAGATTTTTACTTGGAAATCCAAGATCATGGGTCGGTAGAAGATCGAATAGTGAATACTGAAATTTTAAAAATTTCAGAAGAGTTAAGTATTAATTTGATAGCAACAAATGATGCACATTATCTTACTAAAGATGATGTTGAAGCGCATGATGCATTGTTATGTGTTTTAACAGGAAAGCTGATAAGTGAAGAAAAAAGATTGAGATATACCGGAACTGAATATTTAAAGTCTGAGGAAGAAATGAAAAAGCTATTTCAAGATCACTTGCCTAAAGATATTGTTGATAAAGCCATTGAAAATACTGTTAAAGTGGCAGAAAAAGTCAAGGAATATGACATTTTAGGAACTTATAAAATGCCTCAGTTTCCTATACCAGAAAATACTACTTCAATTAATTACTTATACACAGTATCTAAAAAAGGCTTATTGGATAAATTAGGCTTAGATGCTGAAGATTTGTTAAATAAGAATTATATTGAAAGGTTAAATACAGAGATAGAAATAATTAATAAAATGGGATTTCCTACATATTTTTTAGTTGTATGGGACTATATTCGTTTTGCTAAGGAAAATGGCATTACAGTTGGTCCGGGAAGAGGTTCTGCAGCAGGCTCATTGGTTGCATTTTCTTTAGGAATAACCAATATTGATCCTGTTGAAAATGGACTTTTGTTTGAACGATTTTTAAATCCAGAGAGAAAATCTATGCCTGATATTGATACGGATTTTTGCATTGAGAGGAGAGGTGAAGTTATTGACTATGTCACACGAAGATATGGCCAAGATAAAGTCGCTCAAATAATAACTTTTAATAGAATGACATCGAAGGCTGTTCTTAAGGATGTAGCAAGAGTGCTTGATATTCCATATGGAGAAGCAGATAGATTGGCAAAATTAATCCCTGTTGTTAGAGGTAAACCTGCAAAATTATCAAAAATGATAGCAAAAGATTCACCTAGTAGTGATTTCAGAGAAAAATATCAGAAAGAACCATTGATAAAAAAATGGGTTGATATGGCTATAAGGATTGAAGGTACTAATAAGACATTTGGTGTTCATGCTGCAGGAGTTGTTATTTCTGCAGACTCTTTAGATGACTTAGTTCCTCTTCAAAGAAATAATGAAGGTCAGATAATTACTCAATACTTTATGGAAGATATTGAATCGTTAGGTTTATTAAAGATGGACTTTTTAGGTCTTAAGAACTTAACAATGATAGAAAAAACAGTTAACCTTGTTGAAGAATCTATAGGGACTAAGGTTGATATAGATAACCTATCTTTGGATGATGAAAAAACATTTGAACTTTTGTCTAGAGGAGATTTAGAAGGAATATTTCAACTCGAATCAAGTGGAATGAGACAAATAGTTAAAGACTTGCGACCATCTTCTTTGGAAGATATTTCTTCTATACTTGCTTTGTATAGACCGGGTCCATTAGATGCAGGACTTATTCCAAAGTTTATTAAGCGAAAGCATGGGCGTGAAAAAATTGATTTCCCACATTCTTCTTTGGCTCCGATTCTAAGTGAAACCTATGGGATAATGATTTATCAAGAGCAAATTATGAGGATTGCTCAGGACTTAGCAGGCTACTCATTAGGCCAGGCAGATTTGTTGAGGAGAGCAATGGGTAAAAAGAAAGTATCAGAAATGCAGAAACATAGAAATTTATTTATAGATGGCGCTACAAAAAAAGGGGTTAATTCTGAAATTGCAAGCGAATTGTTTGAACAAATGGTTCTTTTTGCTGAGTATTGTTTTAACAAGAGTCATTCAACAGCTTATGGAGCTGTTACTTACCAAACAGCATACTTAAAAGCTCACTATCCTGTTGCATATATGGCATCATTATTGACGGTAAACTCTGGATCAAGCGATAAGGTTCAGCGCTATATAGCTAATTGTAATTCTATGGGCATTGAAGTAATACCTCCAAATATTAACTCATCAGGATTAGATTTTACTCCTAGTGAAAATAAGATATTATTTGGCTTATCTGCTATTAGAAACCTTGGTGAAGGTGCTATTAATCAGTTAATTAATAGTCGAGAACAAGATGGTCCTTTTCAATCTCTAGCAGAACTTTGTGACCGTATACCTACTAATATTCTGAATAGAAGAGGTCTTGAATCTTTAATCCACTGTGGAGCTCTTGATACATTTAATGAAGATGCAAATAGAGCACAATTGTTTGCTGACCTAGAACTCACCATTGAATGGGCAGCTTCTAGAGCGAAAGATCGAATTACGGGACAAGGAAACCTTTTTGATTCTATTTCTTTAAATAGTTCAGAGATTAATAATCAAAATCAAATAACATCTGCTCCTCATGCAGCCAAAGTTAATGATTACCCACCAATACAAAAACTACGTCTTGAAAAAGAACTTTTAGGCTTTTATTTATCTGATCATCCACTTAAGCAACTTTCTAAACCCGCTAAGTTGATTGCCCCTATAGGCTTAGCATCTTTAGATGATCAGAGGGATAAAGATAAAGTAAGTGTAATTGCCATGATAAATAGCATTAAACCAGTGACAACTCGCAAAGGAGATAAAATGGCAATACTGCAAATAGAAGATTTAACAAGTTCATGTGAAGCAGTAGTTTTCCCGAAGAGTTTTGAAAGATTAACTGATCATATAGTTACTGAGGCACGCCTTCTTTTTTGGGCATCAGTAGATTGTAGGGATGATCATGTTCAATTGATTGTTGAAGATTGTAGATTGATCGATGAGTTAAGGTTTGTTTTGGTTGACTTAGTGCCAGATCAGCTTAATAACATAGATGTTCAGTATCGTCTTCGAGAATGTTTATATAGCAATAGACCTTCAAGAGAACAGCTTGGCATAAAAGTGCCTGTTGTAGCTGCTATCAGAGAAGGTGAAAATGTCAGATATGTTCGACTTGGGCATCAATTCTGTGTTAAAGATGCTTCTAAGGCTGTTGAATCTTTGAAAGGTCTTTCTTTTAAAGCCAGCTGCAGTGATAGCCTTGTTAATTAATTTTCTTTAACCACTTTACTTGGTGATTTGGACTTAAAGGCATTACGCATTCTTTCAATATTTGGCTTGATATTTTCTATACCAAGAATACTTCCTGCTTGTTTATCCCAACTTGCTGAGAGAATTCCATAGCTTAAACCTACTAGCCCAACAAAGAAACATAATGCTGAAGCGCTAAGAGTAAAAGCTGGTGGAACATCTAAAATTCCTTTTGTAATAAGCAAATAACTTCCTACAAATACACCCATGCCCGATAAAGTTGGCAGACCAGTAGTAAAAACAACTCTTCTAATCATTCTATTTGAAACTTCTTGAGGAATGTAAGGATCCCTCCGGGACTTCTTTTTCTTTGTCATAGTTTATATATTACCCCTACGCTTAGTCTCTTATAAACAGAAATTAATCTTGTAACCTTTTCTTTATTTAAATCTTTAATGGCCTATAAATTTATTTAAAAACTTTACCCTCTGATGTTTAACTTTCCAATTAATTCATTGTAACTCTTTTGACTTTTATCTTTTATATAGTTCAGAAGTCTTTTCCTTTGACCAATCATTTTAAGTAAGCCTTGTCTGGAAGAGAAATCATGAATATTGTTTTGTAGATGAATGCTTAACTTTGAGATTCTTTTTGTCAACATCGCTACTTGAACTTCGGCAGAACCAGTATCTGTTGGATGGATCTGATGGTCATTGAGAAGCTCTTGCTTTTCTTGGGTATTGAGCGTCATTTTTGTTGATGATTGAAACTAGAAAACCACTTTAGTAGCTTCCTAATCTAACTCGAAAAGTACACTTCTATCCATTTTTTTGACTTAATAACATCAGAGCCTCTTTTAAGAGGAAGTCAAAATCCTTTTGAACTTCATTTTCTGATGGATGTATTTTTGTACTATGAATCTCTGAAAGCCTAGTTATTACCTGATTTATTTCGTGATCTTTGTATTCGAGATTCCTGAGGGTGCTTGTGATTTCATTGGAAATATCTGTTGAATGAAATTTTGCTTTAGAAAACTCAATACCACTTATACCTGAGAGTTTGTTTCGTAATTCAAGAACAATCCTTTCGGCTGTTTTTTTTCCTACCCCTTGGGACTCGGTTAATTTTTTGATGTCTTTGTCTGAAATTGCCGAAATTAAAGAATTTGCATTATTTGCCTCAAGAAGTGAGATTGCCATTTGTGGCCCTATTCCACTAATGGCAATCAAAATTCTAAATAATTCTCTTTCTGACTTACTAAGGAAACCAAAAAGAGAATATCCATCATCTCTAATCACTTGGTGGACCCATAGGGTTATCTCTTTTGAAGATTTCAGATTGCTTATTTCCCTTGGCAAAACCTGTACTTCATAACCAACACCTGAACAACTAAGTAGTAATAAAACATGAGAACCTTGTTCCCAGAGCTGTATTCTCTCTCCTTGAAGCCAGCCAATCATTCGGAGCCTAAATTTTTTCCCTAAGCTAAAGAGCTAAATCAGCCTCCGTCAAGTTGGCAACCAATCATTGCGCCTGCGGCACCTCCTGCAGGGACTGCCCACCATCTGTCTTTACCTCTAGTCCCAGAAAGTGTTAGTCCTGCTCCTAGGAGAGCACCAATAAATGAACCTTCTTTACAATCATTGTTGTCAACTTGGTTATTGATATTTGAGTTGGAAGAACCAGAAATTTTTCTTGAGTGGTTTATGGAATCACAAGGGACTTCAATTACTTCTGTCCAATGATGAACATAACCTGGAGACTCTCTCGTCCCAGGTATATACTCTTCTCTATATTCATTTCTAGTACAGGTTCTAGACCTACTAAACCCTCTTTGATATTCATTGCTTTTTGCTAAAGACCCTAAACTAAAGAACAAAACCAAAGAAAGGAAGAGTTTCATCGCAAACAGCTAACCTTATCTCTTTTATTAATTTAGATCTGATCTTGCACTTAAGCTAATCAATGTTGCTCCAAGTACACAAATAGCCCCTGAAAAGATAAAAATATTGAGTTTTTCTGAAAAAAACAGAACACCCCATATAGTCCCAAATAGAACTTGCGTATAATTAATTGAAGTAGCTCTTGCTGCTGGCAATAGACTTAAACCCTTAGTTATATATAGTTGACCTAGTTGAGTAAATATGCCAACTCCTAAAATCAAGATCCATTCCCCCCCCCTTGGTATCACAGCATTGTTTATACAAAAAGGTATACTTGTAGGCAATGCTAAAAGAGGAAAATAGTGAATAATTACTAAAGGATGTTCAGTTTCTGAAAGTTTACGTACGATTACATAAGCCAATGCAGTAAGAATGGCACCAATTAATGCAATGCTTACTGCTTTTATTGGGATATGTAATTCGGATCCACTTATGTTGGTTGGTTTTATTACAAGATTTACCCCTATCCATCCAAGGATGACAGAGAGGATTACTCTTTTTTTGAGTTTTTCCCTCAATATGACAAAAGCTATAAGAGCAGTGAATGTTGGATAAGTGTATTGAATAACTGTGGCTGTTGATAAAGGTAAAAAATTTAATGAGCTAAAAAAACAAAACAATGCACCTGTTCCTACAAAGCCCCTGAGTATAAGAAGTTTTTTATTGTTCCCCCATGGAGAAATTCCTATTCTTTTTAGATTTACCCATGTAATAATAAGGCTGATAACTGCTCTAGCTATTATTAACTCTGCGATTGGAATACTACCGTCTAGTTTCTTGACGCAAACTGTCATAAGACTAAAAGCTAGGGTGCTGGCAATTAAACTTTTTAGACCATTAATTTCATCTTTATGACTGGGTACTGTCAATTTAGGGCTCATACTTTAGTCTGTTTTTATGTTCGAGATTAGTTAATTAATTACACAAATTTCTTGAAGGGCATCAAAATAATTAAATGGTAAACCAACGAATACATCCACGCACAATCGAAGCTGTCAAGGAAAGGGCAGATATTGTTGATGTCGTTGGTGAACACGTTGTTTTAAAGAAGAAAGGCAAGGAGTTTGTTGGAATCTGTCCTTTTCATGATGACAGTAGACCTTCTATGGCGGTCTCTCCTACCAAGCAATTTTATTATTGTTTTTCGTGTGGTGCTGGTGGTAATGCTATCAAATTTCTTATGGAGTTTGAGAAGCAGAATTTTGTTGATGTAGTTTTAGATCTTGCGAGAAAATATCAGGTTCCTGTTGAGACACTTGAAGGACCACAACAAGAACGTCTACGTCAGAAGCTTTCACATAGAGAAAGTCTTTATCAAGTTATGAAGTTAGCTAAAGAATGGTTCTGTGATCAATTAAAAGAAAATAAAGGTAAGGATGCTTGTGATTATTTAATAAAGGACCGTGGCTTTAACAAAACTCTGATTGAGGAGTTTGAGTTAGGTTTTGCTCCTAATGCATGGGATGAACTTCTTACATACCTTACTAAAGTTCAGAGAGTTCCTATCGATTTACTTAAGGAAGCTGGTTTAATTATTGCCAGGAAGGGAGGTATAGGTTTTTACGATAGATTTCGAAATCGACTAGTTATCCCTATAAATGACAGACAAGGTAGAGTTATTGGCTTTGGTGGGCGCACTCTTGATGGAGCTGAGCCTAAATATTTAAATTCTCCAGAAACAGAAATTTTTGAGAAGGGTAAGAATCTGTTCGCTTTGGATAGAGCCTCAACTTCAATTCGCAAAGAAGATAGGGCTGTAATTGTTGAAGGATACTTTGATGTGATATCCCTTCATGCAGCAGGAATAACTAATGCTGTGGCGGCTCTAGGCACAGCACTCAGTAGCCATCAAATCACACAGTTATGTCGATGTAGCGAGAGTAAAAGAATAGTTCTAAATTTTGATGCTGATAATGCTGGAATCCGTGCTGCAACAAGAGCTATAGGAGAGGTTGAACATCTTGCAATGCAGGGTCAGTTGGAATTAAGAGTTCTTCATTTGCCCTCAGGGAAAGACCCTGATGAATATCTTAAGTCTTTTTCCTCAGTTGAATATAAAGCATTGATAGTTGATGCACCTCTTTGGATTGATTGGCAAATTGATCAGATTTTTAATGGTCTAGATCTTAGTAAAGCAGATGATTTTCAATTAGCTGTTAGTGGATTGGTTCAATTATTAAGTAAGTTACCTCAATCTGCTTTAAGAACTCATTATCTCCAAAAAGTAGCTGAACGCTTAAGCGGCGGCCAAGCCCGATTAGCACTTCAACTTGAAGATGATCTCCGTAATCAAGTTAAAGGGCAGCGTTGGCATGGCCGCTCTGAAAAGCTTAAAAAACCTATTGAAGTAACATCAAGAGAACGTAGTGAAGCAGATGTACTCCGACTTTATTTTCATTGCCCTTCCTACCGAGCGACTATTCGTAGTGAATTAAGACAGAGAGAATTGGATGACTTTGCCTTGCACCCTCATCGTCTTCTTTGGGCCGCTATTAATGAATTAGAAACATCGATTGTGGGCACTAAATTGTTAGAAGCAATTTGTCGGGGTAATGAGCCTGGAGACGAGTTATCTGAGATAGATATTTCTGGATTGCTTCTGGAGAAATTCCTTATTGAAGACAATAGACCACTTTCTACTCTCCTAAGTACTCTTCTAAAGCCAGGAGAAGTGCAAATGGTATCAATGGCAAAACCAATTTTTCAATTACGTGGGTCATTAGCAGTATTGGAACGGCAAAAGTCTATTAAACGTTGCAACCATTTGATAGAAGCATGGAGCGGTCAAAGACTTGAAACATTAGAAAGTTGTATTGCCTCGTTAATTGAACAAGAGCAACAAAAACCTGAAGAGTTATACGAGATGGAGAAAAAGATAGAGGATATGTTTGAGGAATTGAATACTGATGCTCTGAAGTTTCAGGAGTTGTATTATAGCGAACGTAAACATATTTTATTTTTAGATCAACAACGCTGCAGCACATCTCATAATCAATAAATAAGCTAATTTTTGACTCCTTCTATATGCTTAAAAGCAGTACTTCTTTAATACTGATATAACTTGACGAGCTTGATCTTCTATTAAATAAGCTTCATACTCTTTTTCTTCATTGCCTGTTAAAAGGGATGAGCCCTTATAGGCATTGATCTTTTGCTCACTTATCTTCTTTCTTTTATTCTTGGTTAAATTTAAAAGGTTGCCGTTATTACACTCTTGTGCAACATGAACAGCTTCATGCCTTAGGGCACGCCTTATCATTAATCCTGTTTGAAAATTATCTTCATGATTCCGTTGAAAATTGTATCCACCAAACTCCATTGCATTCTTTGTGCATATAACTACTTTTTTTTGTCTTTTCTTGAGAAAACCAAAGAATTTTTTATTGATAAGGCATAAAGGTGTATTCTCTTCTACGGTATAACCTGCTCTATTGACTAATTGAAGAATTTCTTTTTCCTGTGAATTCAAAAATAAAAGGAATTCCATTATGAATTTAGATTGATAATTGATTCTAGATAGTAAGTTCTTTTTCTATCTTTTAAAAATTTATTTTTGTTCTTGGTTTGTACATTAGTTAGAAAGGTATGGAATATTATGCGTTTATTATAGGAATTTGTGTGAATTGTGTTGTAGAAGCATTGCTGAGGTATTTTCTTTGCATTGACCATTTAGGATTCACCCCACATGCTGCCCATGTCACTATATTACGCCCATAGCGCTGATTCAGTCTATCAATTATTTGCATGAGTTCCTCTCGTTGAGATCTTTTTTTATCAGTCAGATCTTCAAACAACTTTAATTGACAGTGGTCACTATTTACAAGGTCTTTCATGATGACACCTGCTTTGCTGAGTAATCGGTTGGGTTGAAAAAGTTTTGGTATCAGCTCAAGAGAGGCTTCTAAAAGGATGAAAGTATCATTGCTATGATACTCTAGACGTTTTGTGGCAGATTCACTGTAATAACTAGATGTATACATACTTGTACGTACAAATATGGTTATAGACCCTGCACATTGCTTTTGTTTTCTTAGTTTCTCACTTGCAAGAACACTATAGGTTGCTATTGCTTGCTTTAAATCATTAAGAGAGCAGATAGGACGACTAAAGCTTCGACTTACGCAAGTCTCCTTTTTTGATTTTCGCTGAGTCAAAATAGGAAAACAACACTCTCCCCTCAATTCAGCCTGTAGACGTATACCTTTGATACCATATTTTTTTTTTAATTTATTGCTTGGCATGTCCCTTAGTTGGCGGGCATTCTGAATCCCTTCAAGTTGACACCAGTATGCCAACTTACGCCCAATACCCCAGACATTTTCGATAGCTACTGATTCAAGCCAATACTCTTTATATTTACTAATTTCAAAGTCAAATACTCCGGCATGTTGAGCAAAATTCTTTGCTAAGTAATTAGCCAGTTTTGCTTGACTTTTGTTTATTCCAATTCCTATTGCGGTAGAGATCCCTAGGTTCTGATATATAAATGCACGCAAATTCTTTGCCCAAGGCCCTAAGTCCTTATTTATGGGACGTTGAATTTTTAAAAAGGCCTCGTCAATTGAATAAATCTCTATATCTTCACAGTAATTATTGAGAAGATTCATAAATCGTTGGCTCATGTCACCGTAAAGTGCATAATTTGAGCTGCGTACTTCGACGCCAAGCGCATTTAACTGAGTATGTAGTTTAAAAAAGGGTTGCCCCATTTTAATTCCAAGCGTCTTGGCTTTTGCATTGCGAGCTATAACACATCCATCGTTATTGGATAAAATGACAAGAGGCTTCCCTTTGAGAGAAGGGTTCATTACTTCTTCGCATGATGCATAGAAATTATTGCCGTCTATTAATGCTATAGGCATAATTAGAATTATTTTTAATGCAAGGCGTGGATGGCGTAGATAGCTACACCCCATATATAGGTGTGGTCAGAATTGTGCAAGTCGATTTTTTGTTGGGTAGGCGTTTCCGCTTCTAGGTATAGATTTCCTTTGTGTTGAGTTAATTTTCTTAAGGTGAAAACACCATCTAACACAGCAACAACTATATAGCCAGGTTGAGGATTGATGCTACGGTCAATAATTAGCAAGTCTTCTTGCTGTATACCTAAGCTGAACATTGAATTGCCTTTTACTCTTGCAAAGAAGGTGCTCGCTGGGTGCTGAATTAATTGCTTATTAAGATTGATTCTTTCTTCAACGTAATCATTGGCAGGAGAGGGAAAACCAGATGAGGATAATTTATGCGCGAGAGGAAGCGAGGATTTTGAGGAGACCGACTCTGGCGGAAAAATAGGGCCCAAGAAACTCATACCAATAACCTATAGTGGTACTAATGTACCACTATAGGTTATTGGTATGAGTTTTACTCTCGGTGATAAGGACTTCCTTGCCTAATAGCTTTTGCTCGATAAAGCTGTTCGACTAACAAAAGACGAGCTATATCATGAGGAAATGTTAAACGCGAAAGACTGATATTCCAGTAGGCCATATTTTTTATCTCGGAACTTAGGCCATCAGCGCCACCTATTAGAAAGGCAATACGTTTGGAATTAAGTGTTTCGAGCTGTTGAGAAAAAGATAAGGATGTCATTAGTGTTCCTTCTTCGCTAAGAACTATAGGCAGTTCATTCCTTGTAATAGATTTGAGTAGTTCCTGAGACTCTTTGGCAATGCTTGAGTCGCGTAGTTCAGTAATAGTCAATCCAGGAAGCCTTTTGAGATAAAGATTTAAGCCGTTTTGTATCCATTTTTTACGAACTTTGCCTATTGCAATTATCCGCCAACGAGAAGGAGTAACCATTATAAGAATTAAGTTAATCTTCTTCAAGTAGCAACATTTTGAAAGAAGTATATAGCTCTGACTCTGTTGAAGCTTGCTTATTTTTATTTACGGAACTTAAATCTTGATTATTAATATCATTTTGATCAAGATTAGAATCCTTCAATTGTTCCTTTCTCTCAAGTTCTTTAAGACGTTTGATTAGGTGGTCAGGCACCTCTCCGCTTCTACTTGCTTTAATAAGTTCTTGAAAAAGTTTAATTGGATCTTTTTCTGTTTCTATAGGGTGAAGTTTCGTTTTATCATTATTTTTTTTCTTTAACGAATTATTAGGTTTGCTTGAATTCTTGGAAATTTTCTCACTATAGCTACTTAGTTTTTCAAGGTTCTTAGAATCCAATGCCATTTGTAAAGGAATTCAATTAAGGAATAAGATACGCTAACACGTTACTTTTAAAAAGATGGCCTTAAGGATATCGATTGGTTCATTCTCAAGTAGCATTTAAAAGATGGTTTTTTTTAAACAAATTCCTAGAAAGCGTTTTGGGCAACATTGGTTAATTGATGAATCTATTTTAACTAGAATTGTTAGAGCAGCTGACATACAAGCAGGAGATCGTATTTTAGAGATTGGCCCAGGGCGAGGTGCCCTTACTGAGAGATTGCTTGGCTCACAAGCAGAGTTGATCCATGCAATTGAATTGGATCGTGATTTGGTGCTTGGTTTAAAAAAACGTTTTTCTAGTCAGGAACGATTCTATTTACAAGAAGGGGACTTTCTCTCTAGTAATATTAATCAAGGCAATGGTAGGAGTTTAAATAAAGTTGTTGCAAACATTCCATATAACATTACTAGTCCATTACTGGATAAGCTCTTAGGAAAACTTGGTAGTGCTCCAGAATCAACTTTTACAAAGTTGGTTCTTTTAATGCAAAAAGAGGTGGCTGATCGGATTATTGCAGTCCCTGGCAAGCATCAATTTAGTGCAATGAGTGTCAGAATACAGTTGTTAGCACATGCTTTTGCTATATGTGATGTTCCTCCTAAGTGTTTCAAGCCAATGCCGAAAGTAGACTCTAAAGTAGTTGTTTTAGAACCATTGCCACAAGATAAACGTCAAGATTTTAGTATTGAGCGCAAGGTGGATACGTTGCTAAAAAAAGCCTTTTTAGCGAGAAGAAAAAAACTGAAAAATACTTTGGTTGGCATTAGTACACACTCCAAGCTTCAATCTGTAGCAGATAGCCTTGGTATTAGTCTGGATCAGAGGCCTCAAGAATTGTCTCCAACTATGTGGGTCAAGTTTGCTAAGGCCTTGGAATAACTTTGATTACGTTACTTTCTTTTGCAAATATTTTATGAAACAGTCCACTATGAAATCAGAAGATTCTTTTCAAGTAATCGCACCTGCAAAAATCAACTTGCATTTGGAAGTTCTTGGCCTCCGACCTGATGGATTTCATGAGTTGGCAATGGTTATGCAAACTATTGACCTTTTTGATTGCATAACCATTCAGGACAGAAGTGATTCGGAAATAGTTATTACTTCGACTGATCGAAACTTAAGTATGGGAGATGACAACTTGATAATGAGAGCGGCCAAATTACTTCGTAGGGAATCTGGTAAATCAGATTTGGGAGCTTCAATTCATTTGGTTAAAAATATTCCTATTGGAGCAGGTTTGGCGGGTGGTTCTAGTGATGGCGCCGCAACATTGCGAGGGTTGAATTTGTTGTGGGGAATTAACTTTCCAATTGAATCTTTGGAAAGAATGTCTGCTGAGCTTGGATCAGATGTTCCGTTTTGTGTCTCAGGTGGTCTTCAATTATGTTTTGGCAGAGGAGAAATTTTAGAACCTTTAAATAATTCATTAGAGGATTTTGCAATTGTGCTTGTCAAGGATCCATCAAAAGAAGTATCAACTCCATGGGCTTATTCAAGATATAAAGAGATAAATTCGAAAAATTATTTAGAGAATGAGATGGAATTTGAAAATAGACGAGAATTGCTTAGAAATTCACATTGGTTGAATCCTATAAAGGCATTAAGTGCACCTCCTTTAAGGAATGATTTGCAAGATGTTGTTGCACCGGTTATCCCTGAAGTTCAGAACGGATTAAAGTTTCTTTCTTCTTTAAAAGGTGTGCAATCAATAGCAATGAGTGGTTCTGGACCAAGTTGCTTCGGCCTTTTTGAAGATTACAAAACTGCTAAGAATTCTTTAGATGAAAAGAATAGGACTCTTGATGAATATGGATTAAAAGCGTGGTGCTGCACCTTTCAATCTAAAAATCTTATTTGAAGTATTAACAGAGATCAAGGAGAATATATTTTTAGAAAATTTCCGGTTTTCTCAGTCTGTAAAAAACACTTCATGAAAACTACCGATAACGAAAAAGAGAATGTTAAAAAAGGGCCTTTAAGTTTTTTGTCAGGTTCTCTGACCAGTCTCCTTTTAGGATGGGTCTGCTTTCTTTTGAGTGAAAAGCTTGTAATTTATTTCAGTACGCATTCTTCAGATTATTCGTCTGCAATTGCTAACAGCATTGCATCAGGCTTTAAAACATTAGTTATTGGAATCTCCTTCCTGGCAACATTTACGTTCTTTTTTATTGGTATAGGACTGTTAATTGTATTTGTTCGTAGCTTGCTTGCTGTCAAGGAAGTTGAAGTTGATTAGCCTTTATACATTCCTTTTCATCAGCTTAAAAGAGGAGAAATCATGACAGTTCATGATCTTGGATTACTAGTTCTTTTGCTCAGCCCTGGAATGCTTTTATCAGTTTTAATTCTTTCTACATTTGCTGAAGGCGGTTAAATTGGCACGGTTTTGTTATAGCTTGGCATAAACAAAGCAGGCTTTATCTGCATCCTCAAGTTAAAACTGTGGCAGGAACACTTCTTTTTAATGCACTTCGAGACGCTATTGATGAGGAAATGGCTAAAGATCCTCATGTTTGCGTTATGGGGGAGGATGTCGGTCAATATGGAGGTTCTTACAAGGTTACTAAAGATCTCTATGAGAAATATGGTGAACTAAGGGTCCTTGATACTCCTATAGCAGAAAATAGTTTTACAGGAATGGCTGTGGGAGCAGCCATGACTGGACTAAGGCCCATTGTAGAGGGAATGAATATGGGTTTTCTTTTGCTGGCTTTTAATCAAATATCTAACAATATGGGAATGCTGAGATATACAAGTGGCGGAAATTTTACTATTCCTACTGTTGTTAGAGGACCAGGAGGTGTAGGCCGCCAGCTGGGTGCCGAACATAGTCAAAGATTGGAGGCATATTTTCATGCTGTCCCTGGGATAAAGATTGTTGCCTGCAGTACTCCTACAAATGCCAAGGGATTAATGAAAGCGGCAATTCGAGATAATAATCCAGTATTATTTTTTGAGCATGTACTTCTTTATAATTTAAGTGAGGAATTGCCGAAAGGTGATTATATTTGTGCTTTAGACCAGGCAGATATAGTAAAAGAAGGCAAGGATATAACAATTCTTACATATTCAAGAATGAGACATCATTGTTTAAAGGCTTTAGAGCAATTAGACAGTAAAGGAATTGATGCTGAGTTAATTGATTTGATTAGCCTTAAACCTTTTGATTTAGAAACTATTTCTAAATCAATAAAGAAAACTCATAAGGTTATTATTGTTGAGGAATGCATGAAAACAGGTGGTATTGGCGCTGAGCTTATTGCATTAATTAATGAGAACTGTTTTGATGAATTGGATTCAAGACCTGTAAGGCTTTCCAGTCAAGATATTCCTACGCCTTATAATGGGAAGCTTGAGAATCTAACTATTATCCAGCCTCATCAGATAGTAGAAACAGCAGAGCAAATGATCACACAAGGTCTTTAAATATATGTTTCGACAACAGGGATGGTTAGCACTTCTTTTGGCATTAGTTATTGCTGCTTTATCTGTTTGTATAAATTTGAATTTTCAACTTGGTCTTGACCTTCAAGGAGGTAGTCAACTTACTCTTGAGGTTCAACCAACAGATGACATCCAAGAAATTGGGTCAGAGCAGGTTGAAGCTGTTAAAGCTGTTCTAGATCGGAGAGTTAATAGTTTAGGAGTTTCAGAGTCGACCCTTCAAACAATAGGGACTAGCCAATTAATTCTGGAACTTCCTGGGGAACAAGAGCCTTCAAAGGCCGCCAGAGTTTTAGGTAAAACAGCACTTTTGGAATTTAGAGCGCAGAAGTCTGGAACGAAAGAATTAATGCGAACACTCCAAGGACTTCGGTTACAAGCCAGAAATGCTTTAAAGAATAATAGTGAAACTACTAATCAAGCCAAGTCGTCCATAAACAAGGAACAATTGCAATCTTTAAAATCTGCACTGAACTTATCAGATCTTAAAGGAACAGAGAAGGATCAACTTGAGGAAATAATTAAAACAATCAATAATGGAATAGTGAGCCTTTTTGAACCTGCAACTCTTACTGGAAAAGATTTAGTTAGTGCAGGGAGACGCCAAGAACAGAATCTCGCTAGTTGGGAGGTGACTCTTACTTTTAATCAATTAGGTGGGGATAGATTTGCCGAATTAACGAAATCCATAGCTGGGACTGATCGTTTACTAGGTATTGTTCTAGATGGAGAGTCTATTAGTGAAGCAAACGTTGGAGAACAATTTAAGGTAGCTGGCATTACAGGCGGTGCTGCCACAATTAGTGGAAATTTCTCCTCAGATTCAGCGAGGGAACTCGAGGTCCAATTAAGAGGAGGTGCTCTTCCAATGCCTGTAGAAGTTATTCAAGTAAAAACTATTGGACCCACTTTAGGAGTGGAAAATATTCAACGTAGTCTTTTTGCGGCTCTTTCTGGATTAGCTTTAGTGGCACTTTTTATGCTTGTGTTTTACCGTTTGCCAGGCTTTGTAGCTGTTGTTGCTTTAAGTGCGTATTCATTATTTAATTTTGCTATTTATGCTCTAATACCAGTTACTTTGACCTTGCCTGGCATAGCAGGTTTTATTTTGAGTATTGGAATGGCTGTAGATGCTAATGTTTTGATCTTTCAAAGAATTAAGGATGAATTGCGAAGAGGGAATACATTGATTCGATCTATTGAAAATGGCTTTTCACAAGCCTTTTCCTCAATAATTGATGGCCATATTACAACGCTCATTAGTTGTACTGCACTATTTTATCTTGGCACAGGTTTTGTTAAAGGTTTTGCAGCAACACTTGGTATAGGAGTAGTGATAAGTCTGTTTACTGCACTTTCGTGTACACGAGTTCTCTTGAAGTTTCTTATGAGCTATAAGTCTTTAAGAACACCGGCTAATTTCTTGCCTATTTCTCAACTCCCCACTTCATCTTCTTAAGAGTATTTTGTGAGTTACTCCTCAAAGCAAATTCAAACAAATTTATTTTTAAATCTATGTCGCAATAGATATAGAGTTTGGATCGCCTCCAGCTTGGCAGTAATTTTGAGCCTCTCTGGCTTAATAGTTTCTTGGATAAATCCTTCTATTGGATACCCTCTTAGACCTGGGCTTGACTTTACCGGAGGGACTCAAATAAAAGTTGAACGCGTATGTTTTAATCAATGCAATGAAATTAGTTCTAGTGATATTGGTACTTTTTTAAAAAACAATTCATTAGCCACAAAAAAATTATTTAATGATGTAAACCTAACCTCTGCAAGAGTTCAGTCTTTAGATTCTTCAAAAACATTAGTTATTAGACTTCCTTTTCTTTCGGCGGCTCAGTCTGAGGAGGTATTGAAATCATTAGCCTCGTATGTAGGGCCTTTTGAACCTGGTAGTCAATCAATAGATACTATTGGACCTTCTTTGGGTTCTCGATTACTACGAAGCAGCTTGATATCTTTATTAGTAGCATTTTCAGGAATTGCTTTATACATAAGTTATAGATTTGATCGTCAATTCTCACTGCTAGCAATAATAGCTTTGTTACATGATCTGATCATTGTCTCTGGTGTTTTTGCATGGCTTGGAGTCTTAATTGGTTTAGAGGTTAATAGTCTTTTCGCAGTAGCGTTGTTAACAATAGCTGGATATTCAGTTAATGATACTGTTGTCGTTTTTGATAGAATTCGAGAAATCAGTAAACTAGAACCTTCACTTTCTTTTAACCAAATGATTGATGTTGCTGTTTCGGCAACTTTATCAAGAACTTTGTATACCAGTGGAACTACGTTGTTACCTTTATTATCATTAATTTTCTTTGGTGGAGATACACTTTATTGGTTTGCTATTGCCTTAGGAATAGGAGTTATAGTTGGTAGCTGGTCAAGTATAGCTTTAGCACCTTCTTTGCTTAGCTTGAAAAGAAATTAATTGATTGGCTTTAGATTACTGGATTTTAAAATGTATCAATCGAATACTAATGTAATTAATTACCTAATTGCTATAATTATTTTTTTCTATGCATTATGGAATCTGAGAGTAGAAATAAGACTAATTTTAGACCATTTAACAATTATGTCTTTGTTCTATGCATTGAGTGATCACCCATTTTCATTTATTTGTTTAATTTTGACACCTATTATTTTGTTTAATCAAATGAATTCAATTAAGAAAAAGAAATAAAGAAGAAAACAAATTAATTATAAAACTGCTTTCTTTGATCTAAGAAATCATGAATTAAGACTTCCTTTATCAGTATTTGGAAAATTACAGTTAATGGCAATGAAAGTATTAATCCAATTGGACCAAAAAAAACTGTAAAGATAAATTGCGAAGTAAGAGTAAATGCTGGAAGAAGTTTGACTTGATGTTGCATGATTGATGGAGTTATTATATAACTTTCAATATTCTGAATAAATACATAACTAATTAATACAGCTATAGATTTCCATGGTGTATCAAGTAACGCTACAGACATGGGGAAAATAGTACTAATTGTAGGGCCAACATTTGGAATTATGTTTAGCATCCCAGCTAATAATGCATTTGCGAAAACCAGCTTTACTCCTAGTAAGTAAAGACATAGACCTGCCAGAATTGCCACAAAAGAAGAACTAATTAATACTCCTGTCATCCAATTGCTTAATGATTCTCCACACTTTAAAAGTATTGATCTAAACCTTCTTCTGTAAAATGAAGGTATTATTAAAATAAGAGCTTCTTTATAGGATTCAGGTTGAACGGAAATCATTATTCCTATAGAGAATACAAAAATAAATTGAACAATTCCTATCCCAACATTCCCTGCTAAATTAACAATTTTCTTAAAACTATCAGTAATTCCATTAGCTAATGAAACGCCGTCAGGTAAAGAGCTTATATCAGTTTGAAGTAAATTTTCTTTTAAATTGTACTTACCACTTTCTCCATACAGAATTTCAGATAATTTATTTATATTTTCAATGGTTATATTTAATAATGCTCTAGCAGCAGTCGGGAGACTAATTATTAGTTCTTGAAATTCTTTACTAAATTGAGGAATAACAGTTATTAGTGAAAATATTAGTAAAAGAAGTACACTTGCAAGTGAAATTATTAATGCTATGGATCTAGGGATTTTAAAAATATTTTTTATCTTTCCTACAAGTGTACATATTGCCATTGCAAGTATAACGCCTGCAAAAATTATTATAATTACACTTCTTAAATTCCAAAGGAGAATTGCTGAAGTCGCAAGAACAATAAGTATTAGCCAATGAGAGAATTTCAATGAAATTATTTTTCGGAGTAACCAAGACCATTTAATTGAGCATATCTTTCTGCGAATCGCATAAATCTTTGAAAATCATCTTCAGTTTTCCAAGTATATGTAACTTCTAAGCCACTGGGAACTCCATTTAAAAAACGAGCCTTTACATCTCTAGTTTTCAAAGTACCTTCATGATCAATCATTGTCATTCCTGTTATTTCTCCCATTTTTTCAAGAGATAATGCTTGAGGCTCTTCAAAGTTGAAGTTTGCCTGCCCAGTTTTCCCATCTCTACTCCTTGTGAGGCGGATTTCTGGAACTGTAGGTTCATTTGTTCCTTCAAAAAATTGGATTGAGGCTTGATTAGTTGATTGGTTCATGGCTTATTTAGCTGAATTAGACCTTATTGAGTAAAGAATAACAAAATCTATTTTAATAAACTTGACCAATACTAATTAGTTTTTTTGCAGCTGATTGAACATTAAGGCCAGAAATATTTATTGTTGTTTTATTCGTAATTTTTTCAAGAGAAAATTCATAGCATTTATCGTAATAATCAAGCATTTCCTTACAGGCTTCATCGAACCTTTTGGCTCTTATTGATTCCAGAGCTTTTTTTGTTCTTTGGGGACCTAGACGTTTACTTATTCGATGAGTTGCTTCTTCAAGTTCTTTGATCGAATGTTTCCCATACTCTTTTACCAGTGTTTCTACGCGCTCTGTCTTGCCTTTAACAATTTCAAGAAGAGGGGCGTTTTTCATTTGAATGAAAAGGCTTTTTGGAATCCTACATTTGCCTAAATTGATACTTTCATCTTCAAGCCAAATTTCTTTTGAATCATTGTTTTTAAATGAATTTAATCTTTCTGCAATCAAGTTTTCAAATTGCTCTGTGGATGGTTGTTCCTGGAAACCAAGACCCCCAAAACTGCTTCCTCTATGTTTAGCTATGCCCTCTAAATCTATAATTGATATACCTTGTTCTTCTAGTGATAAAAGCAATTCTGTTTTCCCTGAACCAGTTTTTCCTCCAAGTATATGTAATGGCCAGTTATAACTAAATTGGCTCAGAGACCATCGCCGATATGTTTTATATCCTCCTGAAAGAACAATTGCTTTGAGACTCAAGAAATTTGCTAGCCATGCCATGCTTGAGGATCGAAGTCCTCCTCTCCAACAATAAATCTTTAATTTTGAGTGATTAAAACCTTCAGCCTTTTCCTCTAAAGATCTTTTTAATTCTGGGAGTTTATTTTTTGTGAGCTTAAGTCCTAATACAATAGCGTTGTTCTTGCCTTCTTTTTTATAGCAGGTGCCTACCAAAGCTCTTTCTTTATCACTGAACAATGGCAAATTCAATGCTCCAGGCCAGTGACCTTGCTTAAATTCTCCTGGACTTCTAACGTCAATTAAAGGTCCGTTTTCTTTTCGAAAACTTTCTAAGGAAAACGATTGTGGAATACCAATCTCTGACATTGTGGATCAAAGCATTCTTATAGAGAACTGTTGCAAGCTATGCCTCTAGAAAAATCAGAATCAAACACCCCTTCTATTAAAGAGCTCATTGGTCAATTCTCAATGGGTTCTTTAAGGCAACGTAGACGACTAATACCATTAGTGGAGGAAAGATCTGACGAATTATCTAATCTTGGTACTTCTCTTTTAGATGATTTTGATTCTGGAAGTGATAGTTGGTCCGCGGGTTGGATTTTACAAGTTTGTAATAGAAAGCAACCTGAATTTCTTCAAAAATTTCTCGCTTCTAAACCAAATGGTTGGTTTGAGACACCATCTCAAAAAACAACAGACTTCTCTGAATTACAGAAAGCTCTTCTCGAAGAAAGATTTGAAGATGCTGACAGAAATACAAGCTCTATCCTTAGAGAACTTGCAGGATCCGATGCTACTAGGCGAGGGTATGTTTATTTCAGTGAGGTTGAATTAATTCCAGCGACTGATTTAGAGACCCTTGATAGATTGTGGGTTGCATATTCTCAAGGTAAGTTCGGATTTTCAATACAAGGTCGTATTTTGGATTCACTTAATGGAAGATATGAAAAGCTATGGCCTCGAATAGGTTGGAAAGTTGAGGGTGTTTGGACTAGATACCCAAATTCATTCACATGGTCCATAGAAGCACCTGAGGGACATATGCCTTTGGTAAACCAGCTTAGAGGTGTAAGACTTATGGATGCTTTATTAAATCATCAAGGATTAAACGCTAGAAGAAATAGCAAGAAATAAAAAATAAAGACTTATGTTTTAAAGATAGAATTTGTGTAACTCCAAAGACAACTTTTTTAAAAATTTCTAATTACCTTTTTCTTTTCACCTTTGCTCGCTTTTTCTAGTGAAGTCATTTCTATGGTCAGAATTTGATTTCCCTTCAACGCTAAAGCTTGCTGGCTTTGTTAAGAATCTTCTTGACTCAGTAGACTCTAGAGGAAAAAATTTAAGCCGAATGGAGTTGGGGCTTCATGAAGCTCTTGTAAATGCTGTTCTTCATGGTAATGGGGGAGACTCGGAAAAAAGGTTAAGAATTCGAAGAATTCTTACTCCCAATTGGATTGTTTGGCAGATTCAGGATCAAGGAAAGGGTATACCTTTTAAGTCTAGAGTGTCATCTTTACCTTCCCAGTTAGATGTAGAAAGTGGCAGAGGCTTATTCTTAATTCATGAATGTTTTGATGATGTTCGTTGGAGTAATAAGGGCAACAGAATACAAGTTGCGACTCGAAGACATTAATCAACTAATGTGACCCGCACCCTGGATCTTGAACTTCATTTTTTATCCATTTAATTGCTTGCTCCATTAAAGAAATGACATCGTTTTTGTTACCTCCTTGAGAAATTTGAGATATAGCAGAAATAAGAAGTTCTGCTGCCCTTCTATCTGGATTCTTTCTAAGCAAATGCCAGTTTTTATTGTTTAAGCATAATTCTGAGTGAAGTTCTTTTATTAAGGACTTTGATTTATCGGTCCATAGTGTTTGAGATCTATTCATTGTGATGCCTGAGAAAATAGTTGTTAATAGTGTTTATTAATAAATTGATATTGTTTGTTTTTTGGTCACTTGTTGGCAGAGTGCCAAAAACTGCTTTTCTAACACCTATACTAGCAGGGGTTAGATGATTACCATCTAGTTCTATAACTTTCGATTTATCAAGTGCTCTTTGTTTAAGTGAATTATAAAGTGAAATTGTTTGATCTAGATCATCATTTTTAAATTTAATTAATAAATTATTGGCTTGAATATACTTTGTTTTGATTAGTTTCATTGTTTCTTCAGGACTAGGACTAAATTCACTACGTATATTTAGCTTCTTTTTAAATTTACCTAGAAAAGGTATGGACTTATCAGCTTTAAAATTATTAAAGCTTAAAGAAATAAATCCTTTACTCTTCCTTCCTAGGTCAGGGGATAGTAAATGTAATTTACAACCAAGACTATGACCTATTCTTATGGTTTCAAGTGACTTTCCAATCCTTGATGTAAGTTTATGCCTGGATTTTCTAAAATCTTTCCAAGCTTCATTAGCATGCAATTGATGATCAAAGCCAGGTAAATATCTCCAGGTATGAACAGCAAGGTTTTTCTCGAATAAGCCTTCAAGAAGTGTTTTGTAACTAATTTGTGGAGAAGAGGCTAAGTAACTTCCGCCAATCATTTCGACAATTCCTTTTGGTTTTGAAGGCCAAATACACCAAGTATTTTCAAGTAGTCTCCAACGATTCATAAATGTTAGAATTTAAAAATTTGAAGCATTTCAGAACATTTGATAAATATCAAAAATTCTTAATAATAATGGCTTTTATTTAAACAAAACCTTTCTATTATATCAGCAACTAAACTAATCTTCTTTAAACTTATTTAATGCAAAAGGAATTAGTCTTTTTAGACAACGGATTACAGAGTGAACTGAGCTCTCACCCAGAAACCTTATTGATATTAGATACTGAAACAACTGGACTTGAACCTGATAATCATTTCTGCTTGGAGGTTGGAGCAATTCTTTTTAACGTTAAAAGACGCTCTGTTCTCTCGCAAGTCTCCTTTTTGTTACCAGTAATGGAGAACCAGGCTGAATCTATTAATAATATTCCTGCTGAAATAACGCGAATTCCTCAACCGTATTTAGAGGCATTGGAATATTTTAAAACCCTTGTTAAAAGTGCTGATGTAATAATTGCTCATAATGCAGCTTTTGATAAAAAATGGTTTGGAATAGGGCTTCTTCCAGAAATTAATAAAACTTGGATCTGTTCAATGGAGGATATAAATTGGCCAAAAAATCTAAATTTAAAGAGTAGACCATCTGTCCGAGACTTGGCTCTTGCTTATGAAGTTCCAGTATGGAGCGCTCATAGAGCTTTGACAGACTGCATTTATCTTGGTGAAGTCTTTAAAAGGTGTAATGGATTAGAAGAATTATTGGTTAAGGCACTTGAACCTCGAATGCTAATGCGAGCTCGGGTCTCTTATGAAGAAAGGCATTTAGCTAAAAAGGCAGGATTTATTTGGAACGAACCTATTCGTGGTGCTTGGACTAGACGCTTGAGTAAGAGTCAGGTTTTAGAATTAGATTTCCCAGTTGAACAAGTGGACTAACTTTTCAAAAGTTTTCCTGTTCCTATTCTTCTAATGCCTTTTTTTAAATAATTTGAAGTTAATTGTGGTTTTTTGCAGCCCAAATTAAATTCTTTTGCCAGTCTGTAGATATGGGTAGCTTTAATTCTAAATTCGTTATTCACCATAACAATCTAGGCAAGCGTAGAAAAATAAAAATGCGTTTGCGGCACTGGCAACAAGCGCGAAGTTGGGCTCGCTTGATACGAGAAGCTGAAAATCTTTGGCAGGTTGATGCAAAACCATTAAAGAGGTTAGGAGCTATTGAATTGACTCAACTCTTAAAAGAAGTGCCCCCTTCATCTAGAAGGAGAGTGAATTTATGGTTGAGTAAGTATTCTGTTGCAACAAGACTCACGATTTAAGAGATATATTTACAACAACTAAATACTGATATTTTTGCCTAGATTTTTTATATAAATGCTCATATCCTAATCTGATAGCAAGTTTTTTTTATCTTATCTTTTATCTTATTATTACTGTTCAATAGAATATTTCTAAAGAAAAGCCCTTTGACTAAGCTTAAAACTCTTCGTGGAATGAATGATTTATTGCCAGAGCAAACAGCTCATTGGCAAGAAGTAGAAGATTTATTTAGGCATCATTTTTCAAGGGCTGGAATAGGAGAGATAAGAACACCTCTAATGGAAACAACAGATTTATTTTTCCGAGGGATTGGAGAATTAACAGATGTTGTAGGGAAAGAGATGTATACCTTTTTTGACAGAGGCAATAGGTCTTGCACTCTTAGGCCAGAAGGGACTGCTGCTGTGGTTCGATCAGTGCTTCAAAATGGATTACTTTCTCAAGGACCAAAACGTTTTTGGTATGGTGGACCAATGTTTAGATATGAGAGGCCACAGGCAGGACGCTTAAGACAGTTTCATCAAATAGGAGTTGAATTTTTTGGACTTCCCACTGCTAGGGATGATGCAGAATTAATAGCTTTAGCATGGGATATTTTTAGCGCTCTTAAATTAAAGGACTTAAACCTTGAACTAAATACACTTGGGACTTCTGAAGATCGAGAAAGGTATCGCTCAGAACTGATAAAATGGCTAGAGAAGAAGTATGATTTCTTAGATAAAGACTCACAAGAAAGAGTATATAAAAATCCATTGCGTATATTAGATTCTAAAGATTCTAAAACTCAACAATTGTTAAATGACGCTCCTTGCCTATACGATTCATTAAGTGAGTCTAGTAAAAACAGGTTTTTAGATTTGCAAAAGATATTAAATACACTAGAAATTCCTTTTCAAATTAATAAAAGATTGGTAAGGGGACTCGATTATTATTGTCAAACAGCATTTGAAATTACTACTGATCAATTAGGGTCCCAAAAAACAATTTGTGGAGGTGGTAGATATGATGGACTAGTTCAGGAATTAGGAGGATCAAGTACTCCCTCTGTTGGTTGGGCGGTTGGAATGGAAAGGCTAATGATCCTTTTAAATGAACAAAATTTATATCAAAAAAAAGATTCACCTGATGTTTATTTCATTAATCAAGGTATAAGTGCAGAGCCAGAAGCTTTGTCTTTAACAAGGAAACTTAGAACAGCAGGGTTAAATGTTGAATTGGATAGCTCAGCTTCATCATTTTCTAAACAATTTAAAAAAGCAAATAAATCAAATGCAAAATGGGCTCTAATTATTGGAGAAGAAGAATTTTCTGCAGGCGAGGTTAGAATTAAAAAACTGAAATTTGATGGAGAAGATTTTAAAGAGAGGAATATATCTAAAATTGAAATATCTAAACTTATATCTATTTTAAAATCATATTAGTTTCCCAAAACATTAATGAAATTAATTCTATTATCCATTTTTTTTATAATTTCAATCTCTTTATTCCTAGGTTATAAGACTAAGAAGAGAGTGAAATCTAAAGAAAATATACCAATCAAACGTTATAGTATCAATGAGTGGATGTTATTTTCGGCAAATGAACGAAAGAGATTAGATGATGAATTACGCCTAAAAACAATGAAAAGGAAGAAAAGCTTATTGAAGGATATTCGTAATGAATATATTAATTATAAAAATACAAACCAAAGAAGAATGTAGTTATGCAGTGGCCCCCTGTTATGGCATGGACAAGCTTATTCCCTTACAAAGGTGAAAAATATTTTGTAGCAGTTAACTACAGTCTTTGCTTGGAAGATAATGAAAAATGGGTAGATATGGTTTCTATTATTGATGGAGAAATCTTTTTGAGAGTAATATATAAAGAATTAAATGATTTATCTATGTGGCTACCAGGTTGGACTGACGTTAAAGAGAATATTACTCAAGCAAAAGAAAAAATCATTGGTTCTCGACTTTTAAGATTTAATCTTTCAAGCGATGCTGGATTATCAATTCCTTTTGACTCATTGGAATATAGACCTTGGTTCCCTGAAAAATAATATATCTGTTGAATCCATAATGTATTTCTACCTAATTTTAGGATCCTCACTTTCTTAATTTCATTGACTGCGTTAATAAGGGGTATCTTCTTAAAAAATAATGAAGGAATCTCAATGGTTTTCTGAAAAGGAAGCTAGCAATAGATTGGGTGTCACTCAATCAAAATTAAGACTTTGGAGAGAAGTTGGTTATCTCAAGCCTGGTACTCATTGGAGGAGTTCACCTTATGAAGAATCTATTCCTTGGCAACCAAGTGTTATTTACCATTTAAGATGGTGTAAAGAAGTTATTGAGTATTGGAGAAATAAAGATTCTGCTTTGGAAAATATTGCTGCTTAATTAAATATGTCTTTTAAAGATAGTTAGAGAGAGATAAACTATTCAGTCATTAACCAATTTTTCTCTTTCGCATTGTTTTATTGATGTTAGAAGTACAGGGTATAATTTCGTCATTCTTCCATAAGCTTCAGAATTTCGATAGGACTTTTCTTGATTTCTGTAAAAATCTTCTGTAGCCATCTTTAGATGACTCTCATGTTTAACATCTTCTAAATCATCCATTAATTAGAGTTAAAATACATACCCTTCTAATAGTTAAAAGAAAAGACAACTAACTCTAGTTTTATATTTATTAAATAATTTGATAAAATTTTGTTAGCAAAAAGAAACCTAAAGAGCAAGTAAGCATTTTTGCTTAGGAAGAAAATAATCTCTAAGCTTATTCGAGATTAAATTTTCAAGATGAAAGCTTTGAATTGAGCTTATCTGCTTTTTTAATTAGCTTCTTAGCTGAATCTCTGTCTTTGCATTCTTGAGCTTTTATTGAAAGCTTTATCAGCTTCTGATGTGCCTTTGATCTTTTCATTCCATTTTTCGGCCTATACCTGAAAGCCAGTCAATTCTTAATTATTTTAACATAAGGTAATCTATAAGTAAAGCTTATAACTGGATTTATCCTTTCCAGATGATTTTTATATTGTCTCAGTGAGAACTAAAACACACACATGACATCTCTGAAGTCATGGTTATATCAAAAATCTACTAACTAATAAAGTTTTCAGGAATTTCTGGTAAGAATTTTTTGAAGTAGAAAATGAAGAACCAGAGGATAACGATATTTCCAATCATTGCCAAGGCAAACCTTATTCTCATATCTTTTACAAGAGGGAGTACAAATTCCCAAAATTTCAAAAACATTACTTTTAGTTTTTTTTAATTAATTCATTTTAATTCAATCTCATTCTTTTTGGACTAAAAAAAACAGTTGTTTAGATATTTCTTAAGTGTTTAGAATCCCTTTTAATCACTTGCAATTACTAGGCTTCCTTTGTCCAGACATTATAATTTTTCACCTTAGAAATTGAAATGAGTTGACTTTTTAGAGATCGTTAAGAAGTTCAAAGAGCTAACACAATGTAAAAGGTCTCTTCTGAATTAACTTTATGGTTCTTTTTTTCGTTAATCTCACTTCTGTTTAGCACCTTGCGCTTTTAATGCAGACATATGGAAACCCAGACGTCACCTACGGGTGGTGGGCTGGTAATTCTGGGGTCACCAATCGTTCAGGAAAATTTATTGCTGCTCATGCCGCTCATACTGGCTTGATAGCATTCTGGGCTGGTGCATTCACGTTATTTGAACTAGCTCGTTTTGATCCATCTATCCCAATGGGTCATCAACCTTTAATTGCTCTTCCTCATTTAGCAACATTAGGAATTGGTTTTGACGAGACAGGAACTTTTGTTGGAGGAAGCACCATTGTTTCTGTAGCAATCGTTCACCTCATTGCTTCTATGGTTTATGGAGCAGGCGGACTTCTTCATTCACTATTTTTTACTGGTGACATGCAAGATTCTCAAGTTGCCCAAGCCAGAAAATTCAAGTTGGAATGGGATAACCCAGACAACCAAACCTTTATTTTGGGACATCACCTTATTTTCTTAGGTGTTGCAAACATTCAATTTGTTGAATGGGCAAGAATTCATGGAATTTGGGACTCTGCTGCAGGTGCAGTAAGACAGGTTGAATACAATCTGAACCTAGGTTCAATTTGGAATCATCAATTCGACTTCCTTTCTATCAATAGCTTGGAAGATGTAATGGGAGGACATGCATTTTTAGCTTTCCTCATGATTACAGGAGGTGCTTTTCACATTGCAACTAAACAAGTTGGTGAGTACACCAAATTCAAAGGCTCTGGGCTTTTATCTGCAGAAGCAATCCTTTCTTGGTCTTTAGCAGGCATTGGTTGGATGGCAATAATTGCAGCATTCTGGTGTGCAACCAATACAACTGTTTATCCAATTGAATACTTCGGTGAAACTCTTCAACTGAAGTTTGGTATATCTCCTTATTGGGTAGATACTGTTGATCTTGCAAATGGAGCTCATACCTCTAGGGCATGGCTAACTAATGTTCACTATTATCTTGGATTTTTCTATATCCAAGGCCATTTATGGCATGCTTTACGCGCAATGGGATTTGATTTCAAGCGCGTAGCTGATGCTGTAAGTAATGTTGGTGAAGCAAGTGTTACTCTTAACGATTAGAGAAATTATCTTGTAGCAATTGAAGGTATTTTCTATTTGAAATTGCACAATTAAAAAAAACCTCACAATAAAATGTGGGGTTTTTTTTTACTCTTTAATTGTATTTAAAAAGCATTAGTTGTTTTTTAAGAATGTTTTTATTGATACATGGATTCTGTCTTTCACGAAATATTTGCAAATTTTAATTTTGCACATTTTCCTTATGTATTTATTTCGGTTGGATTACTTTGCATACTTACTTTTTTACTATTCATTAGCAGAAGATTTGAATCCGCTCTCGCTTTAGAAAAATTAGGCATACCAATTTCTCTTGTAATAGGAGCAGGGGGGCTTTTTGTTGGACCTTACGGAATAATCAAACTGTTACCTGAAGATGTCACTCATGTTTGGCGCAGTCTTCCCACACCTTTATTAACCCTGATTTTTGCCAGCTTAATGATTGGCAGACCTTTACCTAAGGTTAATCAAGTTTTTAAACAAGTAACTAATCAAGCACTCTTGGCTTTATTACTAGGTTTCGGGCAATATCTTGTAGGCGGAATTATTGTTTTATTTATTCTAATTCCTTATCTAGGAGTTGATCCGTTAATGGGCTGCCTAATTGAAGTTGGATTTGAAGGCGGGCATGGAGCAGCAGCTGTTATGGGGGAGAGTTTTAATAAAATTGGTTTTTCAGATGGACTTGACCTTGGTCTAGCAATGGCAACCATAGGCCTTCTTTCCTCAACTTTAATTGGAAGTGCCTTAATTTTTATTGGTCGTTACTTTGGTTGGATTGTTCCTTTTTCTTCTGATGAAAAAATAGATACTGAATCGGCAACTCCTGCAAATCTTATTAGCCGACTAAAGCTATTAATTGTGAATATTGGATTAATAGGTCTAGCAGTATTGTTGGGCATTTCTTTGCTTTTATCAATAAGATTCGTAGGCTCTTTCTCGGGAGGAATAATTCAAGAAGTTACTTCTACATTTCCAGTTTTTCCGTTAGCATTACTTGGCTCGTTAATAGTTAGATATTTTTTAGAGAGATCAAACCAAGCTGATTTTGTTGTTGAGATTCTCCAGAGAGAAATAGGAATTATTTCCACTGATCTTCTTATAATTACTGCTATGGCCGGTCTAGACTTGCCTCTTTTGTTTAAGGATTGGGTACCACTTTTAATTCTTTCTTTTGGAGGACTATGTTGGAATTTAATAGGAATGTTCTTGTTCGCGAGAATATGCTTTAAAGAAAAATGGTTTGAAAGATCAATCATTGAATTTGGCAATGCGACTGGTGTTGCTGCAAGTGGGTTGTTACTTTTGCGATTAGCTGATCCTGCAGATAATACAAATACATTGCCAATATTTTCTATAAAACAATTGTTTTTACAGCCTATTTTATCTGGGGGTGTTATTACTGTAATTGCTCCCTTAGCAATTATGAGTTTTGGGTTATTATCATGGACAGAAATAACAGGAGTTTTAACTGTATTATTTATTTTGATTGCTTTGTTATTACAGAAACTACCTTTTTTCAACGAGAACATTTATGACTAAAGCTTTATTGAGATAATAAATATATACCAATAAAAGATGATTTTAGAGTTTTAATAAATGAATCAAAAAAATTATCAAGATGTACCTCCTCAAGAATCAAGGGAGAAATGGTTTAAAAGTCATCTCTTAGATAGAGAAATAGAGCTTAAAGAGCTTTATGAATTACCTCAACAAGAGTTGGATTTATTAATGGCAGAAACTGCAGAACTGAGAAGTGACATTGGTAACAGAGAAAGAAATCTTGGAAAATTTTGCACTGCTGGATATTTTCTAGAATTAGCACGCATAATTGACAAAAGAAGATTGGAGAGTTGAAGTTAATAATGTTTATGGGTAGATAACATCTTCCTGAGATGGATTCCAGAATTCATACTTTTCCATAAGCTTTAGAAATAAATCTTGGCCAGTATAAAAATTTAGCCATAAATTTATAGCTGAAAGGGTTTCGTCACTTTCAAATTTTTCTATATTTACTTTGCTAAATTGGCGAACGAAAGGCCATATTGCCCAATCTGAGAAACCTTCACTTCCTCCAGAAAGCCACCCAAGAGAGTTGTTATCTAGAGCTGAAGTTCTTATAATCTCATTCCACTTTCTTAGTATTTTTAGTGCCGCTTCTTCATGATTAAAAATTACGTCATTTGGATATCTGTTGGGATACTTATATCTGTCTAAATGATATTTAAATTTAATGTCATTTTCATTAATTAATTTTTGAGAGTAACCACTAAGAATCTTCTGAGATTCAACTTTTCCTTTAGCTATATTTGAATTTTGTAGACACCACTTCATGATTTCGATGCTTTGATCGATAATCTGTCCCTTATTAGTAATTAAAACAGGTACAGTCGCTTTACCTGAAACAGTTAAGAGCTCAGCTGGCTTGCTCTTTAAATTTACTTCTCTAATATATACTTTTATGCCACACGAGAGAAGTGCCCACCTAGCCCTCATTGCATATGGGCACCTTCTAAATGAATAAAGTATGCTATTTTCCATTATGTCAAAGTGCATTTCACTTTAATTATATAAGTCTGTATACTCAAAAGATGCATTTCTATTTTAATAAATAGAATATATATTATTCCTAAGGTCCTTCTAATTCTACTAACTTATTTTATTATAAAACTATGAAATCGTTTCTTTATTTAATAAGAAAAGGAGATCTTTACAAAATTGGTCATACCAAAAATTTTGATAAAGAAATTAATAAAATAAAACCTGATGAGGTGCTGAAAAAAATATTGATTGATAAACCAAATATTTTTGAAGCCAGGTTATTCAGAAGATATAAAAAATCACGATTACCTGAAACTGACTATTTCAAATTAACAGATAAGGAAGTAAATGATTGCAAAAAACAGATCGATGAAAATAGTTACCTGTCCAAGGATATTGGCAAGGAATTCTCCATATCTGCCACCGCATCATTATTAATATTATTATTATCTCTGTTTCTTTTACGCTTTTTTAATTTTGGACTTATAAACTCTATTCCAATAGCATTATTATTATCATCTAGCTCTTTTTGGTTACTTTTTTTATTTGGTAGCTTTGGAGGATATGACTCCGAGGATCTTCCCTTGTTTGCTTCTTGGGGAAATAGAACGAAAGCCTTCTTTGTGGCTGCTTTTATTTCATCCTTATCCTTTGTATTTTTTTATATTTATTGATTAATCAACAAAGAGCTATGTAATGCTATTTCTAGTAATAAAAATTAATCTATTAATACTTGAAATGCTTTAAAAGACATCTTATAAAATATATAAATCTACATAGTTTATGGACATAACAAATTATTTTAAATTTTTATCTCCTCTTCAAGACCAATTATCAGGTTTTTATTCAACCGCAACCCTTGTTATTACTTTTATAGCAATACTATGGCTTATCAATTTTATTTTTGGTTTAATTTATAGGATTTATTCCTTAGGAAAATCCATAGGATTTATTTATAGAAATTATTTCCATAAATATGTTAGATATATATTATATAGTGTTTTATATCTATTTCCAGGGAAAAGAAGAATTAAATAACCTTCATTTCTCTAGATTGCAATTTATTGATATATCAAAAGGTATGCAACTGTTGGGTAGTTTTAATATAGAGGCAACTATAGAGGCAATATCCTTAGGCTGAGTCATTAGGCTCTTATCAATTATATCTATATCTTTTGCCATATCTGTATTTACCCATCCTGGTGAAATGGTAGTTACTCTAATTCCCGAATCCCATCCTTCATTTCTCATGGTTTGACATAATCCCATTAGCGCAAACTTTGATGCTGTATAACCTGCAAGATTACTCTTAGATCTTTTACCACTCATTGAAATTAAAGTAATTACTCTAGACTCCTTATTTTTTTTTAACTCTTTCCAAACCTCTCTAGTTAAATACCATGGGCCTAATAAATTTGTTTCCCATAATTCTTTAATTTGGTATTCTTCCTCATCGGAAAATAAAAGATTTGTTCTGTGAAAAATACCAGCACAATGTATTAAGGTATCAATTGAACCAAATTTATTGATTGTATAGTTTACCCATCTTGACATACTTTCTTTATTTCTAGCATCATATTGGCTAACTAAAATATTATCATTATTCTTAGGATCTAGTCCGGTATTGTCAAAGCAATTAATATCTCTAATACCAAGACTTAATTTATTTCCTTCTATTAATAATCTTTCCGCAATTGACTTACCAATTCCTCGACTTGCTCCCGTAATTAAGATCCTTCTCAAATTTTAAATACCAGGATTAAGAAATTTTAGTAATAGTTTAAGTTCTCGACCTTTCATTTCAAATAATCCCCATTTCACATTTAATGCAGATATTGTAAACATTGACCACATAGCTCTAACCAACTCTTTAAGAGTCAAAGAGTTGGTTAGAAAGCCATACCATTCATCTTTTGATAGTGCAAAGAAACTTTTAAAAAATGAACGCAGTTGTTCCTCTTTAAACCGCATTAATTTCTCTAGTCCAAATTGATATAAAGCTTGTTTTCTCCTTAATTCCTTTGGCCAGAGTGCCTGCCAACCTATTTGAGCTATTTCTTTAGGTGTTTTTGTTTTATCTTTCATCACGTTTGCTACAGCGCCTGCAACATTTGGTGCTCTTCTTAATAAACTTCCTACCAAATAACCAGATGCAGGATGTACCATTCCTGCAGCACCACCAAACCCAAGTATAGGCTGATTAAGATCTGGTATTGGAATATTCATAGGCAGAAATAAACCGTGCTCTTCATGTTCAATATGGGTAATTGAAATGCCTTTGTTTTCAAGTCTTCTGTGCAATCTTTCTTTGAGTTCTTTTATTGTTAATGGAGGGAAGAGTCCTAGTGATGTCTCTTCCAGAAAGAAGTAGTCATTCCCCATATCCATTGCATAAAGGAAAGTTGGCGGAGCATGTTTTTCTTCTTCATTTAAATGATCACATCTGTAATCCATTAAAATGAATTGATTTCTCTCGATAGGTGGAGAATTAAACTTACCAACTATTCCATAGCAAGTCTGAACAGCTATATCTCCTTCATTAGGAACTTTGAGAAAAGCAGGTTGATATCCAGTTGCATCAATTACTAATCTTGAGTTAATAATTTTGCCATCATTAGTAGTAACGGTACTTATGGAATCATTGACATCAAGACCTGAGGCAGTACCTATGTGCCATTCAACTAAAGACTCCTCACATTGCTTTAACCAATACTCTTGCAATTTTTGTTTATCGAATAAGCCATAGTCTTGAGAATGAATCGTTGCTTGGTTTTTCTTGGAAGACTTTTCTTTAGATCCTTCTCCAAAGTAACTAACTGTGTTGTCCCATCTATATTTAAGAAGCTTTTCTAAACCTAATTCATCTACTTCCTTCCCCCAGATTCCATAAGTATATGGCCATTCTTCTCTTGGCTCCGTTGCAGAAAGAATACCTACACGTAATTTCTCTTTGCAAAGTGCTGAAGCAATTGCCAATCCTCCTGGGCCTGAACCCAGCACTAATGCATCTACATTAGTACTCATAAGGATACCTGAAACATTCTTGGTTCAATATCAAATCTACTTGTAGAAAGTAAATTATTTCTTCGCATCATCTTTTCTTAACCCTATTTTAACTACAACGAGACTAGCTTCCTAGGGTCTTTCTATTTGAGTAAATAACTTTTAGTTACCAGATATGTTTATTTCTTTATATAGTAAAAATATATCAAGCTATTAATTAATATAAGATAAAGAAAAGAATATGAATTTTTATCGATTTAGCAAGTTCATTGAATTAATATTAATTTATTAGGACCTTAAAAGGATCATTTGTATAAAATTTGATGAAAAAAACTATTTTAATTACTGGTGCGACATCTGGTATTGGCTACCAATTTATTTTAAGAATTATTAACCAGAGACACAAAATTATTATTTTATGTAGAAATAAGTCAAGACAGAAAGAAATTCTTTTAAACCTTAAGAGTAATTTAACCAACTCTAAGACATTAGAATCTCAGATTGAATTACCAATAGTTGACCTTAGTGATTTGAAAAGTATTGAAAAGTTTACGTCAAAACTTATAAAAGACAAAACTATTATAGATTCACTGATTTTAAATGCAGGACTTCAATATACAGGTTCAGAACTAATAAGATATTCGTGTCAAAATATTGAACTAACATTTGCTGTAAATCATTTAAGTCACCATTACTTAACAAATAGATTAATCAAATTGTTATTTCTTTCTAAATCACCAAAAATTATAATTACAACCTCAGAAGTTCATAACCCTTTGCTCCCAGGTGGTAAGGTTGGTTTACCAGCAACTCTAGGAGAATTAAAAGGTTTGAAATCAGGCCCTGGTTTCAAAATGGTAGATGGAAGATTAGCTTTTAATGCAGATAAGGCATACAAAGATAGTAAATTATGCAATATTCTTTTCGGCAAAGAATTATCAAGAAGATTAGAGTTAATTAATAATAAGATTCCAGTAATATGTTGGGCTCCTGGTCTTGTTATCCCTCGTTCAGAAAATGGTTTTTTTCGACATAGTAGAAAAAATAATGAAATAGGACAAAGACTTTTTGCTTTAATTGCCAGAGATATTTTACGAATTACTGAGTCTCCAGAAGGAGCTGGCAAAGTTTTAAAGACAATTGAGGAAACTAATGAGAATAATAATGTATCCTTTAAATATTTAAGTAACAAGTTGATCGGTTTAAACAAGCATAAGTTAAAAGAAGACAATTCAAGCTTAGAATCTAATGATTCCAATAAGGCAAAAGAACTTTGGGAGTTATCTAATAAGCTAATTAATCATTATGTTGAAATTAATTCAATCTAAATTCTACTCTTTATAACGAAGGTATTTTTGAGCTTGCTATATTTATTGTTTGAGTTGGGAAAGCAAAGTCTATTTTTTGCTCTTCAAATTTTCTCATGATTTCAAGATTAATCTTTTGTTGAGCTTCCATTGCCAATAAATAATCGTTTGTTGGTATATAGTAAACAAGCTCAAAGTCAAGGCTGCTATTTCCGAATTCAATAAAATGACACCTGTCAAAAATTGCATTTTCTGTTTTTGAAACTATATCCTCAATTAGGCTTGGTATTGTCTTCATTATTGAATACGATGTTCCATATACAACTCCTAGCTTATGAACTATTCTTCTATTTTTCATTTCTGCATAATTAGAAATTACTCCATTTGTTAATGTACTATTGCTCATTACTATAACTTCTCCATTAATACTTCTCAATCTAGTAGATCTTACTCCTACTCTTTCAACCTTTGCCCATACTCCATTTATATGAATAAATTGCCCATCCTGAAATGGTTTATCTAGAAGTATCGTTATATATTCAAAAAATTCTTGTACAGGCTCTTTAAGTGCAAGACCAGCTCCTATTCCTCCAGCACTTAATATTGCCCACAAAGCTGCCATTTGCACTCCCATATTTTGCAAATAAAATACAATTCCTATACTCCAAATCAGAGCTCCTATCATGGGACTTATTGATCTCAACATTGTACCTAGCGCAGGATCACTTATTTTTTCTGACCAACTTTGAATGATTTTTATTAAACCTCTATTTAGTAACCTTACAAGTAGTATTAATATTATAAAATTAGTAAATGCATTAAAGGCGCTATCTATGCTTCCTTGAATTTCTAGAGCTTGCCAAGCAATAGATATACTTAGAATTAAACCAAGAGGTTTAATAGTTTCAACTAATATCTTTATAAGAAAATCATCAGTAGAGCTTTGTGTTCTAGAAACTATTTTAAGGAGGTATTTTTTTGTTATTCTAGTTGATACTAGAGTAGATACCAAGCCAATCAGAAATAAGCATAAAGCAATTAATAGCTTCAGATAAATCTCATTCATTAATGTATTTACTATTTCTTATGTTTTACCAAAGATCTCGCTAATAGCTAGATCTTTGGTATTAATTCTACAAATAAAACTTATTGATTATCTAAACTAATTTAGGGTTCTCTTTTATTCTATAAATTTCAACTTCCTTTTTACTATTCCACTAATCTCTTTAAAGTGTACGTTTTCAGATGTCTCGCACATTTGGAAAATAGTGGCTTCGACTGTTGAGATTTTAACCCCTTCTTCTTGCATTCTGATTAAAGCCATTTCATGATCAATATTATTCCTGCTTCCGATTGCATCTGTCAAAAGATGAATCTCAAAACCTGCATCTATTAAATCTAAACAGCTTTGAAGTATACAAATATGTGTTTCGACTCCACAAAGCATTACTTTTTTAATGTTTTTCATTCTAAACTCACTTATCAATTGACTGGATTTATAACAACTAAATGATCTTTTGCTAAATAAGTTATACCTGGTATCAAATTCTATAGTCTTTCCCAGCTTCTCTGGATATTGTTCAGTTACATACACATTATATTTTAGTATTTTACAAGTATCAATTATTTTTTTTATATTAAAGATTATCAAATTTTTATTTGCTATTGGATTTATGATTTTTTCCTGCATATCTAAGACTAATAGAATTGAATCTTTGCCTAAGAGTCTTTGATTTTTATCCTTCACTATTCTTTTTAAGGATTTAAAAGCAATTTTCTTTAAACTGCCTAAAAGGCTATTCATTATCTAACATAAGATGAATAATCATCATTATAGCCAGACATAATTCTTGAAAGAAAGTTACTCTTAGCTATTTTATTAAGTTTTTCTACCTATGCATAATCGGTTTCACTACTCTCATTAGCTGTTACTATTGAGAAACAAAAGGAGGCTTTGAGTTGCAGCTTAAAAATTCCTATAAACAGGTAACATCTCCACTTGAGTTGGAGTTACACCATGAAGGAAGAAGACTAACTCCCCAAAGGCAAAAGGTTCTTGACTTATTTCAGCGTATTGGTACTGGGAATCACTTAAGTGCTGAAGAGGTACATAGTAATTTGATTAACTCTAAATCTAAGGTTTCTCTAGCAACTATATATAGAACTTTGCGATTACTGGTAAAAATGGGATATTTGCATGAATTAGAATTAAATGAAGGTGGTCATAGATACGAATTATTAAGTCATGACCATCCTGATCACCATCATTTAATTTGTTTAAATTGTGGGAGAACAGAGGAGTTTGAAAGTGATCAAGTGGTATTGATAGGAAAGCAAGCAGCTGAAAAAAAAGGATTTAAGTTAATAGAGTCAACATTAAATGTAAGAGCACTTTGTCCAGATTGTAGTTAATTCTTTTTCAAGTAAGTGACCCTCCGCAACTGGATCCACTGCCAGCAGTACATCCAAAACAATGATCAGCTACTGTTATCTCCTGTCCTTCAAGTTTAAAATTTTGCGAAACCAATTCCACAAGAGTTAGTGGTTTAAGGAAGTTATTAATTTCTAATTGTTGATTAAAGTCACAATCATATATATTACCTTTCCAGTCAATACTTAAGGTATCCTTGCACATGACCAAGGGAAGATTCTTTTCGTTATGATTTTCTTTTAGTAGATCTAAATAGCTTTCTAATTGGTTCGTATGTTTTAAATATTCTGAGAATCTTTTTATTGGCATATTTGCAAGGACTAAAAGTTTATTAAACTTTACTCCATAATTCGAGTATAAATGTTTACGAAAGCCTTCTTCCAACTCCTGCTGAGATGGGGGCAATATCGCAGCTGTTGGGTTATAGACTAAATCAATAATTAAATTAGTATCACTTTTTGCATAACCTAATTTGTTTAATAAAATAAGAGCTTCAATGCTTTTCTTGAAAACACCTTTTCCTCTTTGAGAATCTACATTTTCTTCGAGATAACATGGAAGAGAAGCAACAACCCTTACTTTATTTAATGCTAGGAAATCCGACATATCTTCATAACCTTTCTCTCTTAGAATCGTTAGATTACACCGGTCAATAATTTCCACATTTTGTGATTTTGCCTTAACTACTAGCTCCTTAAACTTTGGATGCATTTCTGGTGCACCTCCAGTAATATCAAGGACTTTTAAATCGTACATCCTTATTGCTTTTGGAATTAATGAGATGATCTCATCGCTCATTATTTCTTTTCTTAAGGGACTTGCATCCACATGACAATGAACACAAGCTTGATTACATTTGTAACCGAGGTTTACCTGCAGAATTTTGGGATAGCTTCTAAATATCCTTGGAAAACTATATGTGTTCAACCTAATTTTATAGAAAGGTTTAATCTTAATTTTAACATAGCAATCTAATCTATTGAATTCAAGTACTTAATATTATTAACTATGCTTAGATCTTGACTCCATAAATTCTTTTAAAAAAGCAATATATTCTTTGTGACCATTACTTAAAACAAGATTCAGATTTAAAGGATCTTCTTTATCAGTTATGCCTTTAAGGCCACTTAGTTTAGTAGATGGCCTATTAACTTCACCGTCACTACTATCTACAAATATTACTGTATTATTCTTTCTAAACTCCAGACCTAGGAACTGAATAAGTGTTAAAAAATTTCTGTCACTTCCTCCTCTCATCCAGTGAGTATTAGAAGAGTCTCTAACTGAAGTAACAGTATCACCGACTCCAATAATAGTTGGCATATCATTCTGATTTATTTTCTCTTTACATAGAAGAATAAGTTCCTTAATCTCTCTAGGCGCCACTTTGACGTTGAAATCTTCTCCTAATGGATAACTTCCTGTTTTTTTGCCAAGATATTTGTTGATCAAGACAATTAAACCAATTTCTTTTAAACATCCATTAATTATCATTTGTATATCGGTAGTCCCAATGTCATTTTTTTGAGCGTATTTAATAACTTCTATTCCATTCTTTTTGCCAAGATTTGGTGATTTGTGAAGATAGAATGAATTTTTAAGACCACAAGAATTGGAATAATCTATTACTTCATTCATGATTTCCTCTAACATTTTCTGCAAATCTCTCTTTAGCTCTAAATTATTCCTAGCCCTCAGAAACAAGCTATTTAAGTTAATTGTTGGAGAGTAACGTGTATCACAAATAGCTTGATCAGCCTCCTTTGCTATATTTTCAGATGAAATATTTGGAAACAAAATACTTATTCTTTCAATTAATAGACTTTTCATTTTTACTGGTACTTTTAAAAGAAAATCTTTTTCTGCATCTGTTAGTCCAGGGCAAGAAATGTTCCCATATCTATCTTGATATTCAATTCCACAAGCTGCAAGTCCAGGCAAATAGAGTCCTTTTTTCTTAACTTCTTCTTTTGATGAAACTGCTCTTTCTATAATTCTATTTACTCCTCTTTTCCCCTCATGCTCTCCACAAGTAAGTACCATAAACTCATCTTTCAGCTGAGAGGCGGTCATTACATATGATTTATCAATTTTTCTTGTCAGCGGGTCATTGACTAGGGGAAGGCAGACTCCATCAATATCTTGAATAATTAATAGGTTATCTATACTAGACAACTCATTTATTGTCTTCCGATAATTAATAGCATTATCCATGATAGCAATGATTTCTATATAAGAATTACTATTAACATTTTATTATAACAACTTTCTAAATCTATGTATAGAAATTATTTTGCTCTCAATATATCCATGCTTTCTAACCTATAATTTAGATATTATAATAACTCTAAAGTTTTATATAGTTCCTTAGCCTTTTCGAAAACCTATTCAGTAAAATATGGACAACAATTTTTTTTCTGAAGCAAAGGACAAAAAAGCTATATCGCTAAGATTAGATCAATTGGAAAGAGCAAAAATAGGCTTCTATAGTGTTGGACTATACCCAGCCTCTCTTGCTTATAACTGTGCTATGCAAACTTCAGGTGATGATCTGTTGCTAGCTCCTAGAGAAGGTAGAGATCTGTTAGGAGCATTTGATAACAAAACATTAGCTGAAATGAATAAGAAATATATTGACAAGATTAGAAGTATGTCGCTCGGAAAAGACTCTGAAGGCAGAACACACATTAATACACTCTCTGACTTAATTCTAAGCTGCGAGTTGGTAATTTTAAGTTCGAATAGTAATTACATAGAGGGCGACCTTCTCAAGGCTTGCAGGATCAGAGAGGAGCTTAATAGAAAAAATGTCGTTATAGCTTGCCTTGTTGGCTCATTCTGTTTTGATCATGATACCAATGAAGCCTACGTTTTATGTCAGAAGGAAAACGATCTTGCTTTTTTTTCGGGATTCCATAGGCATGGTTCTCTTAGGAATCCTTCAGATAGCTTTACAGCAAATTTTTGTCATCCAGATGCACTAACTGCTTTGCTAGGTGCTCGATTGTTAGACAAGTTATCTCCTAATATCCAAGTGACTCCAGGTGTTCATAATGTAGAGGCTCAATATATTAAGGCAACCAAAAATATCTCATCTATATTTGCTGGCTTTGCGCATGCTTTCTATAAAGATAATCCCGGAATACTTCCTACTTTACTTACATTGCTTCTAGAACAATGTGTTAATCAAGCAGCCACAGTCTCTATGTCTAGAACAGATAGGCAAAGACTTTATTCTACTCAATCTATACCTATTACAGAGCTTGGTTATGGAGTGCAAAGAATTGAAGCAGCTCTTTCGTTAGAGGGAAATATGAAGCAAGTCAGAGATCATACCTTCTCTCAATTGACAGCAATTATTGCAGATGTAAAAGGAAGTATGATGCAACCTCAATCAGGTAAACCTACAAGAAACTTTCAAGTTGGCAATATATTGGCCGACCACATGAAATCTTTAGGGAGATGCCCTAAGAACCTGTATGAATTAATCGAATGGTGTGAAGAATCTGGTTTAAAAAGAGGAGCCCTTGAAGGAATCAAATCTTTAAAGTATTGGCCAAATATAGTAAAAATGTATTCAATTAATTTTCAAGACTCTTCAATGATTGACCTTTTATATATGAGTATTTTTGGTAATAATCAAGCTAAAGAGTTAGCTTATGAGGTTTTGACTAGTAGTAGAAAAATGACTTGTTACTGTAAAGAGTCAGTCAAGCCTGCTGCAAGTGGAGAATTTACTACATTGCTCGCTAATTATAGAAACAAACAGTCTTTAGAAATTATAACTAATTTAATTTTAAGGAGGAATCATAATTTCAAAAGATCTAGTTTAGATAAGAATCTAAATAATATTAAGTTGCCTTTAGATGATCAAAAAGTTAAAAGTGTTATTTCTTTAATACAATCAGAGTTTGACTATAATATTTAAATATTTTGGCAAATACTAATCATTTCAATATTAAGGTTGTTCAAAAAATATCATCTTATTATATGCCAGATGCATCGAGTTTTAAGATTTCTCTATTGACCTCAGGTAATATAAATAGAACTTATAGAGTAACTTTTAAATTAAACGGAGAAGAATCCAGCATAATACTACAGTCGATAAATAATAAAATTTTCGAAAAACCAGAAAAGCTTATTTCGAATTATATTGCAATTGAAGAATATTTTAACTATGCTAGGGGATCTAAATTTAAATTTCTACCCAGTACTTTCATACCAAAACTCTTAATTAATGCAAAAAATAATAATAAATATACGATTTATGATGGAGAGTTCTGGAGAGCTTTTGAATATATTCGTAACTTAGAGCCTAATACCAATTCATTTTCATTTAAATTGGCTAAAAGCTTAGGGAAAGGATTAGCAGACTTTCACAATTCTTTCAAAAACTTTAACAGAATAAATTTTACTACATCCATCCCTTTCTTCCATGATCTTGATTACTATTTATCTCTTTTTGATGAAGCCAAAAAATCATACAATTTTGAAAAAAATAGTACTATTGTCAAACAATATATAGTAAATATTGTAAATAAGGTTGAAACTAATAAAGAATATTACTCTAATTTTTACAGATCAGTTAATTCTCTTCAACTTACAAAAAGTTTGATACATGCTGACCCAAAGATATCAAACTTTCTTTTTGACGATCTATCCTTATCTGTTAAATCTATCATTGATTTAGATACTATTCGTTATGATAGTATTCTTTATGATATATCGGATTGTCTCAGATCTGCATGTAATTCTTTAGGAGAGGATTCGATTGAATTTAATTTGGTACAATTTGATATTGCAACCTTCGAAAAAGTTCTTAAAGGATATTATTCTGCAAAACCAAATCTTCTTAGAGAAAAGGATCTCTATTATTTACCTAAATTTTTGGAGCTTGTTACATATGAACTTTCCATTAGATTCGCAACTGATTTCTTATGTGGAAATAAATATTTTCACGTAGATAATTTATTGGGTAATCTTTACAGATCTATTATACAATTAAAACTTCTTGATGATATACGGGATAAATCAGAGGCGATTTCATCTATTCTTAGAAACCTTACTAAATAATTACTCAGAATTATCTTTAAGAAAAAACCTTTAAAATCTCCAAATGATTTCGTTTGGCATTAACATTTAGGAATTAATCAATTAATTAAGTGGCAAAAGAATTAACTCATCGTGCAGCAGAACTCAAGGATTTGGGATGGTCTGTAAGTGATATTAACCGCTATATAGATTTATGGGACTATAGGCAGAGGTGGGGAGCTATTAATTTAGAGAGAGAAGATAGGCAATTCTTAAGAAAAGCCGAATCAGCTTTACCCGTAATTAAAGTTGGCAAACCTTCGATAAAAAAACCTATTACTGAAAAGTCTTATTTCAGGAGGATTGCTAGTTTTTTGGAGACAATGAATCTAGCTGAATCAGAATTTGCATCTTCAGAAGGAGATAGAGGTATATGGCCAATTCTTCTTGAAGAGGAGCTTAGAACACTTAGTTATTTTCAACCAGTTCTTGGATTGCCGGATACCTTGAAGTCAAAGGCTTTTACTGCAATTAGAGAGGAAATTATTTTGTCAGCTTTAAATGATTATAAGGAAAGCATATCTAATATTAAATTTAACTTCTCTTCTTTATTAGCTTCTACAAATCCAAAGGTAGATAAAAATTGGAAGCCTCTAAGAGAGATTGACTACGACTCTCATGATGATTACCCAATGATAAAAAAGGAATATGTTACTGCCTTTAGAAAAGAAGTTAGATCAAAGACTATTCTTATGATCAAAAGTACTTTCCCATCATTATCAGATACTGATAAACCCGATCCTCCTGATGATTGGATTCCAGAATTGGATTCTTGAGCTAGAAATAGAAGTAGATAGTTAATAAATTTTTGACATCACAACGTTTCGAAACACTTCAGCTTCATGCTGGACAAGAACCAGATCCGACAACAAATGCACGGGCTGTTCCTATCTATCAGACAAGCTCATATGTTTTCAATGATGCTGAACATGGAGCTAATCTTTTTGGTCTAAAGGAATTTGGGAATATTTATACACGTTTAATGAACCCTACTACTGACGTGTTTGAAAAGAGAGTTGCAGCTCTTGAAGGAGGTGTTGCCGCTCTTGCAACAGCTTCAGGGCAGGCCGCACAATTCTTAGCAATTACAAATTGTATGCAGGCAGGAGATAATTTTGTCTCTACTTCTTTTTTATATGGAGGTACCTATAACCAGTTCAAAGTTCAATTCCCAAGATTAGGAATAAAAGTGAAATTTGCTGACGGTGATGATATTGATAGTTTTGCTAAACAAATTGATGAAAAAACAAAGGCTATATATGTTGAGTCGATGGGGAACCCTAGGTTCAATATTCCAGATTTTTCTGCTTTATCTAATTTGGCTAAAGAAAAGAACATTCCCTTGATTGTTGATAATACATTGGGTGGTGCAGGCGCTCTTATTAGGCCATTGGATCATGGAGCAAATGTTGTCGTTGAAAGTGCAACAAAATGGATAGGTGGACATGGTACAAGCTTGGGAGGAGTAATCGTTGATGGAGGAACCTTTGACTGGGGGAATGGAAAATTTCCTTTAATGAGCCAACCTAGTGCTGCATATCATGGTTTAGTTCACTGGGATGCCTTTGGTTTTGGGAGTGAAATTTGTTCGATGCTTGGTGTTCCTGCTGATCGTAATATTGCATTTGCATTAAGAGCAAGACTTGAATGCCTACGTGATTGGGGCCCAGCACTAAGCCCATTTAATTCTTTTCTTCTTTTGCAGGGTTTAGAAACTTTAAGTTTGAGAATAGAAAGACACTGTTCTAATGCAATGGCATTAGCTCAATGGCTTAATTCGCACCCTAAAATTGCAGGTGTTAGTTATCCAGGGTTAACCTCAGACCCGTATTATCAGAGAGCAAAGCAATATCTTTCAGGTAGAGGAATGGGTTGCATGTTGATGTTTTCTCTAAAGGGAGGTTTTGACGATGCAGTTGGTTTTATTAATTCATTAAAACTTGCTAGTCATTTAGCAAATGTTGGTGACGCAAAAACGTTAGTTATACATCCTGCATCTACTACTCATCAACAGCTATCTCCAGATGAACAAGAGTCTGCAGGTGTAACACCTACTATGGTTAGAGTATCAGTAGGGATAGAGCATATTGATGATTTAAAAGAAGACTTTGATCAAGCTCTCAAGAAAATTACTTAAGATTAAATATTGATATGGCTCTAATACTTCCACGCAGTTATCACAAGATTCCTTCTGTGGAGAAAAACCATATTTCATGGATTGAGCCTGAACTTGCTGAAAGGCAAGATATTCGACCTTTAAGAATTGGAATATTAAATATTATGCCTTTAGGTAAACAATATGAGTTTAACCTTCTTCATCCATTAGGTTTGTCTCCACTTCAGATAGAACCAATTTGGCTTCGTCTCAAATCACATAATTATAAAACATGGGATTTATCTCATCTTTCAAAATTATATATTTCTTGGGATGAAGCAATGTCTCCTAGAGCATTAGATGGACTTATTATAACTGGAGCACCAGTTGAACATTTACCTTTTGAAGAAGTAACTTATTGGAGTGAATTGGTTGAAATTATAGAAGAGGCTAGAAGTAAATGTGCAAGTACATTAGGGTTATGTTGGGCAGGATTTGCTCTTGCATATCTTGAAGGAGTTAAGAAGATAATATTTAACAAAAAGCTTTTTGGAATTTATCCGTTAAAGAGTCTTGTTCCAGCTCATTCTATTATGGGTACACAAGACGATAGCTTTATTTGTCCTCAAAGTAGACATGCTGGTCTTCCAGATCAAGAGATGGAAGAAGCTCAAAAAAAAGGAAAAATTAATTTACTCGCTTATGGCGAAAAGGTTGGATATACAATCTTTGAGACTACAGATCAAAGACAGTTAATGCACTTAGGGCATCCTGAATATAATGTTGCAAGATTATTGTCAGAAATGGAAAGAGATAAAGAAAGAGGAGATGTGCCTCCTCCAGAAAATTTTGACTCTTCAAAACCTAATACCTCTTGGCGATCACATAGAAACTTATTATTTCAACAATGGCTATGGTTTTGTTACCAAAGAGTTAGTTTGGGAACTTGAAAAAGTATTTTATCAAGGATATATGTGGAAATACTTAATAATTACCCTTGGACATTTAAACCATCTTTTATATCATCATCAGAATCTACATATTGGATGGCAATTCTGATTAATGACATAAAATGGTATCAACCTAAGTTAAAAGTGTATTCGAAAATTTATAGTACTCCACGGTTAACTTATTTTTTGGGTGATAAAGGTATTTCTTATAAATATAGTGGAATAGAGCATGTAGGAAATGGTTGGCCAAAATGGTTTTTACCACTATTAAATAAAATTCAGTTAAATTGTAATGTAGCTTTTAATGGCTGCCTTCTTAATCTTTATCGAAATGGTAATGATCGAATGGGTTGGCATGCTGATAACGAAAAAGAAATTGACTCAACAAAACCAATAGCTTCTGTTTCTTTTGGTTCTTCTAGAGATTTTATCTTAAAGAATAAAATAACAAATTTACAAAAAAGTTTACCACTTGGAAATGGTGATCTTTTGGTTATGCATCCTGATTGTCAAAAATATTGGATCCATTCACTACCTTGTAGAAAGAAAAATAGGCTAAGTAGAATTAACTTAACTTTTAGATATTACTTCTAAATAAAATGAACCTAATTAGTATCTCAATTTAATTAAAAAATCTTGGCCTAGGTTTTGGAATCATTAGTTGATGAATTTACCTCTGCTTGCTTGGCTGCTGCTGCATCAGCCTTTGCTTTTGCTGCTGCTGCTTGAGCAGCAGCTTTTTCTTTTGCGATAGCTGCCTCTTCTATAGCTTTAGCCTGATTGGCTGCAGCTTCTCTTGCATTATGTATTCCTTTAGTCTTTGTATCTAAGAATTTAAGTACTGAGATAACAATTGGTACATGAGCAATTCCACCAGCTATAACTAGAGCTTGACTGTAAGCCATGTCATCCTGAGTAACTAAATTAGATTATATCTAAAAAAGTATGTTGAATTTAATATGTTTATAATTTGTCTTTTCTTGGCTTGAGTAAATCAAAAATACTTCTCCCAATAACTATAGATTTAATCCTAATGTGATGTCTCCAATCCACCTAGCCTGTCAAAAAGGTTCAGACTTTCTTTATTTAGGCCTTCAACGATCACTTCAGAACCACCTGATTTTAACTTTCTTATTATTTGGTCTAAAGCAGCTACTCCACTTTGATCCCATATATGGGCATTGTTCATGTCAATAATTATTTTCTTGGGATGATTATGAGTGTCAAATCCCTGGAGAAAATAAACTTTGCTTACAAAAAACAACTGCCCAGTAACTTCATAAACCATTCCTTCATTGTTTATTTCTCGAGAACTAACTTTGATTACTTTTGCAACTTTTCTGCTAAATAAAATACCAGCCAGACCAACACCAGCTATTACTCCAAGAGCTAAATTATGAGGTGTTGTTAACATCGTTACCGAAAAGGTCATAACCATTACAGCAGTATCACTTTTGGGAATTTTTAGAATACTTTTTAGACCTTTTATGTCTGCTGTGCTAATAGCAATTGATATCATTACTGCAACTAATGCTGCCATTGGTATTTGTTTTAACCATGGTTTACATAGTACGACTATTACTAATAAACTAATGCCAGATGAAAAAGTTGAAAGCCTTGTTTTCCCTCCATTCTCAGTATTCATAACAGATTGTCCAACCAAAGCGCAGCCTGCCATTCCACCAAACAATGATGAGACTATATTTGCAATACCTTGTCCTCTGGCCTCAATATTTTTATTTGAGTTAGTATCAGTCATGTCATCAAGAATATCTTGAGTTAAAAATGTTTCCATTAAACCTACAAGAGAAATTGCAAGTGCAGTTGGAAGAATAATTCCAAGAGTTTCTAAGTTAAATGGTACTTTCCCTTGCTCAATGGAGCCAAATGGATTAAAGAATCTAGGCAATCCTTCTGGCAATCCTCCACCCCCTTGAGCCAAGTCACTAACAGTTGGAATGTTTGGGAAAAAATTGATAGATATTATAGTTAATAGAAGTATCGCTATTAATTGAGAAGGAATAATTCTTGTAATTTTAGGTAGTCCATAAATGATGACTAACCCAACAATTATTAATAACCAGACTATAGGAATTTGCCCTCCTGTCGGCAAGATTTGTTGACTATGACTAGAAACTATTTTCTCTCCATGATGAAGATTGACCCCCATTTGAGGTAATTGAGCTTGGAAAATTAACAGAGCTAATGCATTTACAAAACCGCTTAAAACAGCAGTGGGAACGAAGCGCATTTGATAAGCAAGTCTTAGGTAGCCCCATAAAATTTGAAATACCCCCGTAAGTAAACCTGCGGCTAAAAGGTATGAGAGTCCAAGCCCCTGACCTTTCATATTCCCAGCCAATACAAGTCCAGTCATAAGAAGAGCGGTAGAACCAGTAGCTGATGTGATCATTCCCATTCGCCCCCCTACCAGGGCGATTGATATTGAAAGACAAAAAGCTCCGAAAAGACCAACTTGTGGATCCACGCCTGCTATTCCTGAGAATGCGATAGCTTCAGGGATCATTGCAAATGCAACAACCAAGCCTGAAAGAATATCTTTTCTAGGATTTGAAAACCATTGATTAAGCAAATTTGATTGCGCTGTATTAGACATCCGATTTTTTATCTCTTTGCCGAGAGTAACTTACACAGGGGGCAAAATACCCTTTGGATCACAACTTGATTTTAATTCTTTCAACTTGTATATCCAATTACCGAAAGCAGCATCCATCTCCTTTCTATGCCATGGCAAATGAGGGTGAGTTTGCGCTAGATGAACCCCTGGACATACTTCCTCAAGGAATTCCCAAACATTTTCAAGCCATTTAAGACTTTTTTCTTTTCCTTTAATGTCCCCAGGTGTCCAAGATGCGGTTATCCAAGGTTTCCAAACAGATTCACGATGAATAAAAGAAGTTTCATTTTTAGGGATTTGAGCTGTGTGCCCACCAAGTTGCTGAGATGAGATAGAGCAATTTTTATCAGGTCTTTGTTTAATTAGCTTTTCCAACTTATATATTATTTGATGCGCCTGCTCCCCCCATCCTTTACCTAAAAGACCAACAACTTCTGAATATTTTTTTAATTCTTGATTAATTTGATTTTCGGATTTTATTGGTGGAATCATCCCGATATTATTAATAATGTAAGTCTTATTACTAGATGCAAATGGTAAACTATTAAGGATTAGATTAATTTTATTTAATGTCGATTCATCTTCAATTTCAAATACACCAAATACTTTTATTTTTTCTTCCCAACTCCAATATAGACTTCCAAAATTTGGCCAGCCTTCTGCACTCATAATTACTTCTGCTAAGTTATATGGATTTAATGTTTCTTCCCAAATTAATATAGGATTTCTTTCTTGAACCCTTAGCTTTAGGCTGGTAATAATTGCTAAGAAGCTAGCAGCTCCGCAAAGCCCCTTCCATTCAAGCTGCTCTTTTCTAATTACTGTATTTATAGGTTTCGCTAATTGAAATCTTTCCCCATTTGCCCATACACCTTTTATTTCAAGAAGATTATCTATTGCTAATCCATACTTTCTACTTAAAGGACTAATACCGCCACTTAGAATATAACCAACTCCTGTATTACCTGATAAACCTATCGGGAAGCTCTTGTTTTTACTTGTTAATAAATTGATTAGACTTTCCATTTTCACCCCTGCTTCAATTTGAACTTCATTTTTTTTTGGATAGCATATTATTGATCTATATTTATCTCTTAAATCCAAAGTCCAATGACCTTTTGCGGTACATCTACTGGAAGTACCGCCCGAGCAAACCAAAAGAGGTTTTGGGAAAATCCTATCTTGTTGTAAAAGTTTTATAAGCTCAGGATTTATTTCATTTAATACACCAGCTAAAGGGAAATCTTGACATTGTGTATTTGGTACTTCGAGTTTTTTAATAGCTTTCTCCATGTCTAAAAATAAGAATAGCTATGATTTGAGAATAGATTTTGATCTTTAATCACGATATGTTCTCTATAAGTGTAATTAGATTTTGACTTTTTCATCTCTAAGTAATTTTGAATCTTCATTAGGAATCCTGATTATTGGTCATGGGAGTCGGAACCCACTTGCCTTAGAAGAATTTGAAGCTCTTGTTAATTCCTTAAAAGCATCATTCACGGATATTCCTGTTGAATACGGTTATCTTGAATTTGCCAAACCAATTATTTCAACAGCTTTAGAGCGTTTAAAGAAAAAATCTGTAAAGAAGATTATTGCAATACCAACAATGCTCTTTGCTGCAGGCCATGCAAAAAATGATATTCCTGCTTTACTTAATTCTTTAGCAAAGGAGAAAGGTTTAGAAATAATTTACGGAAAGGAACTAGGAATCAATAGTTCAATGATTTCTGCTGCAGGTCAGAGAATCAAGGAATCAATAATCAATTTACCTATTTATCCCCTTTCAAAGACACTTTTAGTTGTAGTGGGTCGAGGTTCCTCAGACCCTGATGCAAATTCAAATGTTTCAAAGATAACCAGAATGCTTGTTGAGGGATTTGGCTTTGGATGGGGAGAAACCGTCTACTCAGGAGTAACCTTTCCTTTAGTGGAGCCGGGCTTAAGACATTTAGTTAAATTAGGATTCCATAGAATTATTGTTTTCCCATATTTTCTTTTTTCTGGAGTTTTAATTAGCCGTATTAGAAAGCAAACCCAAATAGTTGCAAACGAAAATCCAGACATTCAATTTGTAAATGCGAAATATTTAGGAAACCACCCATTGGTAATTAAAACATTGCTGGAAAGAATTGCAGAAGCTCCAGGAGGAGAGAATTTGATGAATTGTTCTCTTTGTAAGTACAGATCTCCTTTATTAGGTTTTGAGGAGGAGGTTGGCACTCCTCAAGTGAGCCATCATCATCATGTAGAGGGAATAGAAACTTGTACTCTTTGTGATGACCTTTGTACAAGTGAGTGTGAGACTCTTCTTGGAATGAAGAACCACCATGCCCATGACCATGATCATGGTCATGGGCATGGTGGAAATAAATACCCTCACCATGATCATCCTTTTGGTCCTGTCACGCTTCGCTCTTCAAATTTCCGTCAAATATGAAATAAATAGGTATAAACACCTGACTCACCCGTCTCTTTCTAGAGTGGGACTCAGGGGACTTATGATGTATAAGCAAAACTAATAGATTTATTTTATTGGTTTTCCCCAGGTTCTTTCCACAAAAAAAGAAGCTTTTTCCACTGATACTTAATTACAGAGTCCTTTTTTTATCTAAGGTTGTTCATGATTCTGTGGGTTTTGAAAGATTTTTATAAAGTCGAGTTAGATCTTAATTATATTTTTTAATTGATAAGACAATTTTTTTCAACTACCCCAAAACACTTGCTAATAAATGAGTCTTGTACTGTCTCGTGAAACCCTTTTATATTTATTTTATCTTTGACTCTTTGGAGAACTTTGTAGATCCTTGATATATGAGTTTTTTCAACGAACACCAAATTTAATGGATTTAACTAAGATTGAAACTTTTAATGAAGTCTCAGAAAAACCTTTTTTGTCTAACCAGATGGAGGATTGCATCAGCCTAGAAACTGAAATGCCTGAAGCTCTCTATAAAGAAATGAATAATTTTGTAGTTAATAATCCATGTTGGGACCAATACCAAGTAATGAGTTCAGCTTTGGTCAATTTTTTATATCAAAATGGTTCTACAGAAAGATGCGTAACAGAGAGATATTTAAATGATATTTTTAAGCTTTCAGAGTCTTAATTGCTTTTAGACAGGCTCTTCTTGATATTGCCATCATTGTTAGAGTTGGACTCTGCCAAGCAGAAGTTGTCCAGCAAGCTCCATCAACAACTAATACATTTTGGCATTGCCATAATCGATTCCATTTATCTAAGACACTATTTTCACTTTTGTATCCCATAGGTGCTCCCCCTACTTCATGTATGTAATACCCTGGTGGTGGAACTTTCTCATTCATTGCTATTGATTTGCTGGCAATTATATTTAGGAATGGAATATTTATAAGCTTATGTATTGGAGCAATACGTCCACCTGTAACTTGTATACATTTGTTTATTTTTTTGTTCATATGTTTTACCATTTCAAGTTCATTTCTATTCCACTTGCAATTAATATTCGGTATTGGTATACCCCACTGATCAGATTTGTTTGAAAGTGTAACTTTGTTATCTTTGTAAGGTAGGACTTCACCATGTCCTATTAGAAATCCAAGTTTAGATAATGGATCTATTTTAAAACAATCAGGAGGATCAAATCTTCCTATTGCGCCCCATATTCCATAACCTCGAATAAAACTTAGATCTTTATCTTCTTGCATCTTATTACCAAATGGAATAAAGAAACTGCCTGCTCCTGAAAGCTTTTCGCTATCATTCAAATTATTAATTTCATTAAGATTGTTCTCATCTTTAATCGAAAAAAATCTACATGTAGATATATGATCCATTAGGTTTTTTCCTAAAGTTTCAGATGGTTCTATTAATCCATTTTCGTTAACCTTCTCTTCCGAATTAAGTAAAATTTTTATTGTTTGTATTGTTGATGCACATAAAACAACTAGATCACTTTTTAATGTAATTCTTTCTCTACTCAATTTATTAACAGCTATAACACCTTGTGCTTTTTCTCTACTTTTATTAATAACTATTTTCTCAACTATATGTTGAGTAAGTAGACTAACATTACCAGTTCTTCTTGCAATTTTAAGTGTACTTCCTTGACTACTAAATAAAGGAAAATCATTTCCAAAATGTGGTCCAAAACCTCTTGAGTGAATTACAGGAAAATCAAGATGTTTTTTTATCTTTTCAATAAAGCAATGTTCACTTTTTGTAAAAGGAAGAGGACTTAAATAATTTCCATCTGGCAATTGATTGAGACCATCTCGGACGCCATGAACCTTTAAAAGTTTTTCAATAGCATCGTAATGAGGTTCTAGATCTGCATAAGATATAGGCCATTCTTGTCCAAAACCATCTTTTCTAGGCGCTTTAAAATCTAAGTCAGATAATCGTAATGTTATACCTCCCCATGTATGGCTCCTGCCTCCTACCTGCCTGCCCTGAGTCCATATAAATGGATTTCCTTTGGAAAAGTTGTATTGATTTTCTTTTTCATTTACATAAAGAGAAGGATTTGTTTTCCAAAATCCAGGATGCTGCGATTGAATCTTTTTTTGTCCGTTAATCAAACCGATTAACCGTTTAAAAGTATTTATGGGCTCTTTACCTATCACTTCTTCTGAAGTTAATTCTGGACCTGCTTCAACAACTAAAACCTTTAAACCTGCTTGAGCAAGAGTAAGTGTGGCAATACCACCAGTTGCACCTGAACCTACTACTATTGCATCATATTCAGTCCTCATTAATTGATTTATCATTAGCTATTATTTATATGCTACATATAATCTTATATAAATATATATATTAGTAAAAAACTACAAATTCTAAAATAATAAAAAAAATTATCTTAGTAGAAATTAATCTTAATCTCTAGCTTCTACATAGCCAAGAAGGTGCGCCTGTGAACCAATCTCCTAGGTCTCCATTTTTGGGATTATAAGAATCATTTGGCTCCATTGATCCTAAGTCTAGGTTTATTAGCAAATCATCTATAGAGTCTTTAGAAGTCTCAAACTGCTGCTTTCTTCTGGCTCTCTTTAGCCATGTTTCTATAGATTGATCTTTATCTGCAATTTGATGGACAAAAACTCTTTCCTTTAAGGTTACAGATTGACCACTTGCTATTCTTAGCAAGATAGCTTTTATTTGATCTCGTGAAGATGGTGAAAGCATGTTTTATCTGACTTTTCCGTATTTGTAGCTATCTTTTTAGTGTTTGTGCAATACATTAGAAAGGTTAAGAAACAAAATTATAATCTTGCTAGTACTTTTGATAGAATTAATTGGTTTTATTTACTTAATTGAACAAATGAAGCAAATATGTCAAATTAATAGATTCAAATTGATTATCAAATTGATATTTTCTTCTATATGTATTTTTCTTATTTTTTTCATTTCACCGGTCTATGCAGCTGCAGATTATGGTAAACAAACATTGGTTGGAGCGGACTTCTCTAATACTAATTTAGAAGGCGCAACTTTTTATTTGACTAATTTACAGGATGCAGATCTCTCAGGGAGTAATTTAAAAGGTGCGAGCTTTTTTGATGCCAAGCTAAAAGGAACAAATCTAAGCAATGCTAATCTCGAAAACACTACACTTGATTCAGCAATTTTCGATGGAGCGAATTTGACAAACGCATATTTAGCAGATTCCTTTGCATTTAATACTAAGTTTATAAATGTAATTATAGATGGTTCAGACTTTACAAATGTTTTACTAAATAACGAAGAATCTAATTATTTATGCTCTATTGCAGATGGTATTAATCCAATAAGTAATAGACAGACAAAAGAAACTTTAGATTGCCTCTAGAAACATTTTTTAAGGATACTATATTTCTTCTTTCTGGATTTAGAAAAATAACCTATTGGCCAACCTAGTAAAGATAAGTGATTGATAAGTTCACTTGAGTAATCAAATTTAGATTGCTTAGGATTTGATATGTATCCAATCTCTTTAAGAGTAATTGACAATAGCTTATATTCGCGCTCAGTTCCAAACCTTTTATCAACAAGATTATAACCTTTTTTATAGATACAAGAAAGAAATTCATTGCGGTTTTTGGCATAACCTATTTTAATTATTTCATCATTTTTATTATATAGAGTATAAATAATGCCAGAAGAAAGAGATGCGTTAGCTTGCTTATGGAATGTAAGTAATAAATTGGTTTTTTTTATTGGTTTAACTAAAGTTTTTTCAAATAACTGGTAATTCATAAGTATTCAAATATTTATTTAGTTAAAGAGAGCTCGTAAGCTTCCCAAGTGTTATAAACCTCTGCAAGAGCAACTCTTTTTTTACATACGAGGTCATACCTTTCTACAGCTACTGGAGGGATTGATCCATTGCTTTTCATTTCTCTAAGACCAATTTCTAAGCATTGCAAGGCAACACTTGATAGGTCTCTTCCTTCAGCAGCAGCCCAAGCTTTCATCAGGTAATTGAGACTTGAGGGAACTGATACTTGAAGCTTGTAGGTGTTTGGTGTGTTTAGCGATAAATCGTCGAGACTATTTTCTTTAATACTTATTTGATCTTTAATATTTCGTTTGAGGTCTTTCAGATTATTGCTTTGGGGAGTTGAAGTTCTTGAATTGAACTGGGTTTCTAATTCATAAATCTCTTTCTCAGAGCCTCTTATTGAATCTATTGCCCATAAAGAGATTTCTTCCTTGAAGGAAGTCTTTCTTAGCCACTCGTCCCTGGCTTCACCCCAGCTCTTTTTCATGACTGAAATTAAGTATTTATATACTAATTCAATCTGTATAGATTGTCTACCCACTCTGCATAGATTCTAGATCTACATTATTTTTGTGTCTGGTTTCAAGAATTGGTTGAGAAAGTTTTAATCGCTTAGGTTTTTTGAGCAATTCTGAGCTTAACGCAATTTCTAAATATGCTTTAGATCGGCCTTTCTAGGTTTTTATACTCACGATTTACAAAGATATATTTTATATTTTCTTTGTATTTGGCTTTTTGTTTTTAGAGATGGGTTTACGTTCTCTTGCTTTTGATATAAGTAAGCCAGTGGTAGCTGTAACCATGGCAAATGGAAAGCAAGGCAGGGGAGTGGTTAAACATTTAGCTAATTCTGGCCTCTTTTCTGTAAGAGCACTTGTTAGGAATCCTCAGAGTCAAAAGTCTATTGAATTATTGGGCTTACCAAATGTGGAAATTATTAAAGCTGACTTGTTGCATTTGGATAGTTTAATTAATGCCTTTGATGGAGCTTATGCAGTTTTTGGTAATACAACACCTACTAAAGGTTGGAGACTTTTTCGTGGCAGCATGGTCAGGGATTATGAAATGTCACAAGGGAGAAATTTAGTTCAAAGTATAAAAAAGATGAGAGACAAGGGAAGCCTAAAGCATTTTGTCTTTAGTTCAATTTGCAAGTGTAAAGACCCTCTTCTTACAAATCCAGCTCCAGGGCATTTCTCTAGTAAATGGGATATAGAAGAATATATTAAATACAATGAATTGCAAGAGCTTACAACTATCCTAAGACCAGCAAGTTACTTTGAAAATTTTTACACTACATTACCTTTAATTAGTATTGCTAACCAGTACTTCCCTGGAGTAGTTCATCCAGACAAGAAATGGCAAACTATTGCTGTAGAAGATGTTGGAATTTGGGCAAATGCAGTATTAAAGCAGCCCGAAAAGTTTATTGGTCAGGCTATTAACCTAGCGGGAGAAGAGTTGACAGGTAACCAAATGGCTAAGACCTTAGAATCATTAAAATTCTCTAATCAAAAGAAGGTTACTTATTCCAAGCTTCCTCGCTTTTTAATAAGAATGATAGAACATGATATAGCTATTATGGCTAGCTGGATAGAGAGATCTGGCTATGGTGCAAATGTAACCTATCTAAAAAAACTGGCTAAGGAAATTGATATTTCGATGACATCTTTTTCAACTTGGCTTAAACAAAAGTCATTAGCTTAATATAGATATCATTGTTAAAATCTTTTTATAGAAAGACTCTATGCAAAAAGATGCTTTAGAAATTTTTATATTTTCTTTTATTTCTGTTAGCCTTCAGGTTTATTTGATTACCCAGACTATAAAATCACAAAATGATCAAGAGTTTAGAAATTTGTCTGGTTTCAAAGAGGAACTTGAGAAACTTTTTAGAAATTAATTAACACAAAAAAAATTATTGTTATGTTGAATTTTGTCAAGAGATTTAATTCAAGGAATTTTCTTATTAGGCTTAAACAAGCTTATTTGAGAAAATGCTTAAGAAAAGGGTTTTAGCTTACCTATCACTTTTTTTACTTGTAGGTGGAGGTTCTTTTGGCTATTTTTATACTCAAATATTAAACCCGCAAAAATCAGTTGCTTATAAAAGGGCAAAAAAATTATTTGACCCTAATTTATATCTTTTGTATAGGCTGACAGACAGGATATTAGAAGCAAATCAGATTAAACGACCAATAAGAGTTGCTGTCAGGAAAGGTAGTTTTTGTGATCAAAGTAATCCTGCTTGTGCTGCATCACAGGTGCTTCCAGATATTGATAAATCTACTAATTTTGATATCTGGGCGTCACAAGTTGTTAATACAATGGTTGGCAATCCTAATGCAGGTGCAACAAGCACAAGCGGTACTTTGTTTGTCAATGTGCCAATGCTTAAAGAACTAATGGGCAAGCCCACTCAATTGTCATGTGTAATAGCTCATGAACTGGCTCATATTACTCAAAATCATTCAGAGGCTGAGCAAAAAGAACGTTTGAAATATGACATGGAAGCAGCTCAAAGGATTTCATCAAGAGTTAAGCAACTACACGCTAATCAAAATACTGGTTATATGGCTTTAGCAATTCTTGGTGGAATGTCTGCTGCATATTCAGGAGACAATTCTTCTCTCAATACAATTTCAACTCAAATTCAATTTGATAGAATTGCTGCCCAAATGGCAGCTCCTGAAATAGGTAAAGTAGCTTTAAATAATACTCCTGTAATTGGAGAAGCTATTAATCAAATGAAAGGACTTTCACCATCATATGTAAAGTCCGCTATGGCTAGTACAGATATTTACTTAAGGGATGCCACTTTAAAGTTAAAAGCATTTAATAGAGGACAGGAATATGAAGCAGACTTGCTAGGCCTTAGATATATAACCAAAGCTGGTTTTAGCCCACAAGCTTGTTTAAAGCTTTGGACGCAAACCATGCCACATGATCAAGACGAAATAATCGCTAGGCTTTTGCCTGATGGAACTAAGGATCCTGGGAAAGAAGAAGTTTCTATTTTCATAAATAAAGAGAAAAAAGAAGAAAATCTATCTAGAAGTTCTTGTGTTGGTTTAAAAGGCAAGGAAAAGATAAAATGTAAAAGAAAAAAGAATTTTTGTGATCCATATGAAGAAGATTGCGAACCCTATAGCAATCGAGGATCCAATAGAAAAGAAAAACAAGTACCAGAAGATATCATGGAATTACTTAGGACCCACCCAAGCCATGAAAAAAGAGCAAAAGCACTTAAAGATGAATTGGACAATAAAAAAGATGTATATTCTAAATTTAAACAAGAAGGTAAAGAAGCAAGAAAAGATATCTATATGAGAGACTGGAGTTATGATGAAGATAGTAATAGTGTTGTAATATCAGATATTCTAAAGCTCCCTAAAAATGTGGGCATAAAAGATAAAGGCATAACAGGAATAGATGTAGATGCTTTCCTTGATTAAAAATCATTATTTCTTTTACTATGAAAAAACTTGTTCTTATTTCATCAATAGGATTTCTCCTAACTTTCAATCCTACAGTTGTTAATGCTCACCAGTCTCATTATGAAGAGACTAACAACAAATATACTTTTCATGCTTGGTGGGAAGAGAAGGGGGAAAATTGTACTATTGTATTTGATTTTGATAATGAAAATAATTCTCCAACCTTGCAAGTAGACAAGGGAATTCCTATAATTAAAGATCAAATACTGGAAGTTTTCAGGGAGGTGAAGTCTAAAGTTGGATTATTTGGCTCAAAAAAATATATTTATCACATAACTTATAAAGATATGAATTTGAAAGTATCAACTTCTAAGATCATATTTGTAAATAAGTATGCAAGTAGGGATTTTCAAGCAGCATTAGAAGAATTTGGTATTTTTTAACTCATGATTTACTTAACCTGGTACTAAATCAGTTAGCGAGATTTGCCTGCTTTGCAAAATTAGTGTCTGGGTTTTGATCCTGTTTCGAGGAATTTAGAAATTTTTATTAATTGCTTGATCTCCAGAATTTTGTTTGCATCAAGCGTGTTTAATCTTTTTGCAATTATTGCCTTTCTTCTAAGAAAGCTTTAAGTAGAAGGAACTTATTGCAATTTAGGAACGGAGGGGGTGGGATTCGAACCCACGGATGCTCTCACATCGCTGGTTTTCAAGACCAGAGCCATCAACCACTCGACCACCCCTCCAAACTTACAGCCAAGAGCTGCACTTCTTATAGTAGCAATTTTAATGAGTGTTATAGCTTTTGAGAAATTGAAACCTTGTTTTGGAATTTAAAGAAAAAGGTTTCAGGCAATTAGTAAAACCATTAGATCAGTGAATTTTATGCCATAATTTCATCAATCAGATTATTTGTTTCATGGCTAAAAGCGACCAGTCAAGATTCCTAGGCGATCTTCCTATGGAAGGAAAGATATCTGAAAAAGAGAAAATTCGTTATATCTCACATTTAATGTTTTTCATTGGATGTGCTTTGTTCTCTTTTGGCATCTGGGCGCTTTCTGGATTCACCTCATCAACAGGTGCTTCTGGTCCATTTCCTTTCTAGATAAGCTGACCTTGCTGCCTCAACCAAATATATTGTTTAAGAATTAGTCTTTAAATACTTATTTGCTGCTTAGTTTATTATCTCTATCTTTTATAAGAGTTTCAAACCATTTTGATGCTGTTGCTCTAGAAATTGATCTGTTTCGTAATAGTTCTGATATCACTGAATAAAGAGGCAGATCTTTCACCTTAGAATTAAACCATTCCTCAAATTCAAGTATTTCTTCTTGAGTTTTACATGACCTTAGTTGATCAATTATTGCATCATGGGCATTTCTACTCATGACGCTAAAGCTTCTTGGGGCTGTGGTCATTATTTTTATAGAGCAGGATTAACTCTTAATTAACAATTAGCTCTAATTGGTCAAAATGCCAATAGATTTTCTGATCCCATACTTATTTCTTGAAATTTTTTAACCTATCAATCTTTCAGTTTCTCGTTACTTATTAGCTTGAAGCGGTCTTTAATATTTATTTCTAATTAGGCTTTGCCAGAGGAAGTAAGCATTTATCTGAATCACAGCCGGCTGGACCTGCTTCTGTTAGTTCCCCAAGGTCGTATCTACTAAGAGCTTCAAAGAAATTATCACTGACTCTTCTTTTGAGGACTTCTGCCTGTAAGGCTTGATATTTTTTTTCGTCTATTGGTTCAAAGGGAAGCCTTGGGAATGTTGCATTAGCATCAAACCTTGCAAGGAGTGCTGCAGAGATATATCCTTCATTATTTTCTATAGCTTTATAAATAGCTTGAGATAAAGGTTCAATTTCATTTTCTCGAAATTCAATGGTTGCTGAAGTGTTGTGTGATGTGTAATGAGTTTGGACTTGCATATAGAAGTCAAACTGTGCAAGAGCTGAAAAATTGTTTATTTCAATTTCATCTGCTCCAGGTATATTTGCCCAGCTAACTTCAGTGGGTATCTCAACTAGCCATTCAGTACATCTAGGATCAAATGGATCATCTAGAAGACGTCCTGTATCGTCTTTGTCTGATTGAGATGGCACTATTGTGTAGCCATAATCCATGCAGGCCATTGCAACAGGATCATTTTTCCTAAAAGTAATTCTTCTTATAAATCTTTGGGCTTTGGGTGGATGCCACCCTGGAGCTGCTCCGGTTAATAAACTTTTTGTTCCAGCTGGTTGGACTGTTGTGCATCTATTTGGGCGCCTTAAATTATGTTTGTCGCAATATTCCCATACAGTCTCATCTACGGTTTTTTTCCAACGCTTTAAATAATCTGATTCTAGTTTTTTATATCTCTTTCCTTCCTCGGTATTTGGTCTTCCTTCTTCCCACCATTTTAACCAAGGGGTTCCAAATGCATGTACAAAAAAGTCAAATAAACCGGTGAAGCTAACTCCAACTATTGGATCTAATGAGCGACTTTTTCTATAACGATCAACCTCAAATGAATGATTAAGTAGGCATGCTACAGATAAGCCAGCAGCTTTGAATGCATCAAATTGCGATTTTTTATCGGAGGGATGAATTTGATTTAAATGAACTTCAGCAAGATTGCAGTGGAAATCAGTTCCTATGATTTCTCCACAGGGATTAAGGCCATATCTGCTAAGACGATGATTTAATTCATATTCATCTATCGGACCAAACTTGTTTTGTAACCATTCAGCAGCTTTATCGCTTCCTTGCGAGGAATAAATATCTATAAATTGTTCATGTTGTTCTTTGCTAGTCAGGAGGTCTGAATTTGAGCGAGCAAGAGCCTCTGGTGCAAACTGAATCGCACCTTCTCCTGAATGAAATTGCTTAGTTACAGCTTCTTTTAATACTTCTAGGCTAGGACGTGAGTGGTAGACCCGTGTATGGTTAGCCATTCTAAGGGCATCTTTTTCTGGATCAATACACCAATTACCTTCAGAATCTTGTTTCCATAAATTCTCTTTAGCTCCAGCAGCAATTGAATCCTGTGAGGAGAACTGTCGCATTCCTGCACTTCTTCGAATGTTACCTGCAACAATCGTTACAGCTGCTTCATCAATAAGAAGACAGCATTCAATAGAATTTAATTTACGTCCTTTTTGCCTAAATAAGCCAAGAAAATCCCACTTAGATCTTTTACCTAGTGCTCTGGAAAGAATATTTACCACACGTGGATATAAATCTTTTAGTTTTACAGGATTTGCCATCCCCCCAAATCCTTTGAGTGATTCTCCAGCAGGCCTTACATCAGTCAGATCAATTTTTACATGAACTGTTCTGCCTTTGAATTTGGGATTACTACTTAATTCAAGTAGAAGTTGATAACTGTCTACCCAGCCTCTACGACTGTCTCCAACTTTTATCAATACATTGTTGCCTTCAATTTTAGAGGTTGTTGTTTCGCTTCTTTCTTCGGCTTTTGTTATTCCAATATCTGATACCGAGGAGATTTTTATTGGATTAAGTATAGTTGGAAGTTTTTCAATGAAATGAGGTTCGATTATTGCTCCTGTTCCGCATCCCATCATGGCTAGATCCATCATTAAGCCAAATGCTTCCCAATCAACAAGATTTGTAGAGGTACAGTTATATGAACCAGAGAAATTCTTCTCTTTATTAATCCAGTCTGTACCGCCTATCCATAGCCACCTCCCTGAAGGGAGTGCTTTCTTCTCTGTTTGCATTCGAGCCATTAATTCAAGCTCTTCAGAAGTAAGACTTCCTAATTGTTTTAATCCTTCTAGATTTCTTGAACTGACTTCAGACCAGCTCTCTCTACCTGAAGTGTTTTTTCTACTGTAAGTCCTATAAAAGACTGGATTGGCTGCAGGAGCAGTAGCAGGAAAATCATCCTTTTTAGAGGTTTCAACTGATTTAGCTGAACTATTGCTGGTTGTAATGCTCAAGTTTTTTGTCCGGTTAGTAACAGCAGACTAACGCCACTAATAGCGTCGGCAACTTTTTTTAACACCATTCACAGTGTATACGTCAGAATATAGATACTTCTTTAACTTCTTGGTGAAACGTGTAACAGAACCTGAGCTCATGAACAACCGTTTTCAAGCGGAAGCCTATGCTAGTGCTGACTTTTCTGAAACGGATAATCAAATTGTTCTTAACTTAGAGCTTCTCCTTAAGGAGGTTAGAACGAAAATTGACGGAAAAACATTATTTGTTGATCTTGGTTGTGGTCCTGGGAATATTGCTGAAAGGATTGCCATGAAATGGAGATCAGCTCATGTATTAGGAATTGACGGCTCTGAAGAGATGCTTTCTATTGCAGAGAATAGAGCGGAAAAACTAAAGCAAAAATTTGGATTGCACAATCTGAATTATTTACATTCAAATATTGCTTTGTACTCTCAAAAACAAAAAAACATGATTCCTTCGGCACAGGTTGTCGTAAGTAATAGTCTTTTACATCACATTCATGATCCTAATGATTTTTGGAATGCACTGAAAAATATTTCATGTAAAGGAACAGTTCATTATCATCGAGATTTAAAACGCCCAAATTCTCCAGAAGAAGTAATTTGCATTCAAAAGAAATATCTACCTCAAGCACCCAAAATTCTTATTGATGATTATATTGCTTCATTACATGCTGCTTTTGATATTGATGAAATTAAATCTCAACTGCATTTTGCAGGATTAAAAAGATTCAAGGTTTTTGAAGTTGGAGAGCGCTATCTTGAAGTTGTAGGAATTTTTTGAAGATTATTTTTTTCTAAAAGAACTTGAGTGATTAGATGAGTACTAATTCTTCTGAAACAAATTCTTCTAAAACTAATCAAGAAGATATATCAAGAAAAGACTTAGCTAGAGCAGTTGAGAGAAGAAGAAATTTTGCAATTATTTCTCATCCAGATGCTGGGAAAACAACTCTTACAGAAAAGCTTCTTTTGTATGGTGGTGCAATTCAACAGGCTGGAGCTGTAAAAGCAAGGGGTGAGCAGAGAAAAGTAACATCAGATTGGATGGAATTAGAGAAGCAACGGGGAATCTCTATAACTTCTACTGTTCTGCAATTTGATTATAAAGATATAACTATTAACTTGTTGGATACCCCTGGGCATCAGGATTTTTCTGAAGATACATATAGAACGCTTGCAGCTGCAGATAATGCAGTCATGCTTGAAGATGCTGCAAAAGGTCTTGAACCTCAAACAAGAAAATTGTTTGAAGTGTGCAGATTAAGGAATATACCAATTTTTACTTTTATCAATAAGATGGATAGACCTGGACAGGAACCTTTAGCCCTTTTGGACGAAATAGAAGCTGAATTGAATTTAGCTACATGGGCGGTTAATTGGCCAATAGGTAGTGGAGATCTTTTTAGAGGTTTAATTGATCGCAATACTAAGGAGATAGTTCTATTTACTAGAGCAGAAAGAGGGAAGCAGTCTGTTGAAAAACGTTTGAATCTTGGTGACCCGGAAGTTAAGGAATTAGTAGAAGAGGATCTTCTTGAAAAGGCATTAGAGGAGATTGAGTTGCTAAATGAAGCTGGAGCAGAGATGGATTTAGAACAAATTAAAGCAGGTGAATTAACTCCAGTTTTCTTTGGTTCGGCAATGACTAACTTTGGGGTTAAACCTTTTCTTGATACTTTCTTGCAAATGGCCCAAGGCCCAGTAGCACGTAATAGCAATGAAGGACCGGTTGATCCTATGAGAGAAACCTTTAGTGGTTTTGTATTTAAACTTCAAGCAAATATGGATCCTCGACATAGAGATAGGGTTGCTTTTATTAGGGTTTGTAGTGGTAGATTCCAAAAAGATATGACTGTTCGACATGCACGTACAGGCAAAAGCATTCGACTTTCAAGACCTCAGAAAATATTTGCTCAAGATAGAGAAGTTGTAGAAGATGCCTTCCCAGGAGATGTCATTGGTTTAAATAACCCAGGAATGTTTTCAATAGGTGATACTTTATACACAGGTAAGCGTATTGAATATGAAGGTATACCTTGCTTTAGCCCTGAGATTTTTAGTTGGTTGCGAAATCCAAATCCATCTGCATTTAAAAACTTTAGAAAAGGTGTGAATGAATTAAGGGAAGAAGGGGCAGTACAAATCCTTTATGACATTGACCAAGCGAAGAGAGATCCAATTTTAGCGGCAGTTGGTCAATTACAACTAGATGTTGTTCAACATAGGTTGGAAAATGAATATGGTGTAGAGACTAGGCTTGAATCGATGGGCTTTCAAGTTGCCCGATGGGTTCCAGGCGGTTGGCCTGCTTTGGAAGAGTTGGGTAGGATTTTTAACTGCAAAACAGTTCGTGATTCATGGCACCGGCCTGTTTTGTTATTTAAAAACTCTTGGAATCTAAACCAACTTTTCGAAGACCATCCTGAATTGGAGTTAAGTTCAGTAGCTCCTGTTGTAAGTGGAGTTGACCCGATTACTCTTTAGAAATTAATTCTTTAAGATTTGGCCTTGAAGGATAAGCTCAGGTTAGATTTAGTGAATTTAAAACTGTGACGGAAAGAAAATCTAATTCTGATGATGGGTCTCAAGACCCTTATTCGATGCTCGGGTTAAACCCTGGCGCAAGCTTTGAGGATGCTCAGAGAGCAAGAGATAAGCGTCTTGAGGAAATTGGAGAAGATGACCCTATTTTAAAAGCAAGAATAGAAGCCTCTTTTGACTCTCTTTTGATGAATAGCCTTAAGGCAAGACAATTGGGCAAAATTAGTAACGAAGCTTTTAATGCTTCCAAAAGAGAAAACCTAAATAAAACACAAATAGGAGGAGGAAACATCCTTACTCGCTTAAGCAGTTTGGACTTTTCAAGTTCAGATAAAAAAGATCAAAATCTTTTCCCAGCAGTAAATATACCTCAAGGTCAAGACTTAATTACTCGCATAGCTCTAGGTTTGCTGGGTATAACTTTGATTTTAATATCACCTGATGAGAGCACTCAGATCATACTTTCATTATCAACAATTATACTTTTAATTAGTTATGTAAAGGGTGGAAGGGGTATATTTAGGTCGCTTGGTTGGAGTGTTGTTTTTTTGTCTATTGGTTTAATTATCGGTGGAATTATTGTAAGCGGAATGTCAAATGTCACCTCTCAATTTCATGCTTTTACCCCTAATAAAATCCAGGCATTAGTTGCAATACTATTTATTTGGATAGGGTCACTCTTTTAGAAATTAACTTTAAAATATGATTTAAAAATGTTTTATAATTTCTTTTAATTCCTCTTCTTCTATCACATAAAAATTATTACAAAAATGACAGTTTAGTTCAGCCTTCCCATCTTCTGTTTGGATTTTCTCTAATTCTTTCTTCCCAAGTAACTTCAGGGCCGAAATACTTCTGTTTCTAGAGCATCTACATTTAAATTGTACAGAATTGGACTCATCTTTTGTCTTGATGAGCTTAGGATTCAAGTCCGGAAACATAGCATCAAATATCTTCTCAGGATTATCCTTGGTTTCTAAAAGCTTCTTACTAAAAGATTGAATCTCAATACATTTTTCTTCTAGAATATTTATCAACGAGATGTCTCCTGAGGCGTTAGGTAAAATTTGAGCTATTAACCCGCCAGTACATATAAGACCTTTTTCATGTATCTTCTCTCCAACAAAAACTGCTGATTGCGTTTGCTCTGAGTGTAATAAGTATGATGCTATATCTTCACCGATCCCTCCACCTACTAATTCTACAGTGCTGCTGAATGGTTCCCCTGTTCCTTCGTCTCTAATTATATGTAAGTAACCTGTACCTGTAGCAGTTGATAAATCAAAAGAATATTCCCCTATATCATTTTTTCTTAAATCAAGCTCTAATGAAGGGTTGCCAACATATCCTCTAACTGTTCCATCTCTACCAGCATCAACAACAAGGCCACCTAGAGGTCCATCAGATTGTATTTTTAACGTAACTCTTCCGTGAGAAACTTTCATAGAGCTTGCTAGTAATAAACCAGTGCTCATTGCTCGCCCAAGCAAAACTGAAGTTAAATAAGAAAGCTTATGTTTTTTTTGAGCGACTTTGGTTGCATTGGTTGTAAAGACGGCTGTGAGCTTTACTCCGCCTTCAGCGGCTATGGCTCTAATTATTTTGTCATTCATAGGTCTCTTAAAAGTTTTTATGAAGACTTAATTGGTTAAGTCTTCCCTGAGAAAGTTGAAAGGAAGAGGTTTGAAAACTTTCAAACATTTTTGCTTCATGTGTAACTATTATCAAAATCATTTCGTTAGAAATCCTTTGAATTAGTTGCAATATTTCGTCTTTTACTGACCAGTCCAAACCAGCTGTTGGCTCATCCAGCAAAAGAAGCTTAGGCTTTCTAGTTAATTGAACAGCAATAGAAAGCCTACGTTGTTGCCCGCCACTTAAGTATTCAGGGGATTGTCTTAAATTTATTTTTGATAAGCCCACTTTTGTTAGTATTTCTTGAATAATTTCATAGCTTAATTTGCGATTACCTAATCGCATTTCCTGCAAAATAGTTAAACCGATAAAGTGCCTTTCCGGGAATTGAAAAACCACACCTGAGAGTGATCTCCTTTGCCTTGGATTAATTTTTTTCCCGTCTAACGATATCTCTCCTTTTTGAGGTCTAGAAAGACCACCCACAATCTCTAGCAAACTTGTTTTCCCACTTCCACTTAGACCTGTAATGACTGCCGGAACACCTTTGTAAACAGTTAAACTAATATTTTGTAAGATAGGCTTCTCAGAAGTGGCAGGGTGATAGTAAATAGATTTTAGCTCAAGCATTTTTAATTTAAATACTTTTATAGTTAGGTTTTTCTCGATTAAAAGATTATGTCCTTTAAAAATAGTATCTTGGTTTTAATTAAATGTTTTAAATAGGCATTAATGGTTATGGAAATTTGTTTTCGTGAAATAGATCCTTTTAATTGTTGGATTTGGCTTCGCTTTGCTGAAATACCTAGTGATGGAGAAAAGAGTTATATAGATGGGATTTTTGATAGTTGGTATGTAATTGGCCGATTAGGAGGATTTAATGCTGAGAACCTTCAGGCTCATCAAAACTCATCAGATTTGAGTTGGATGGCTTATGACAATAATGAAGCCGAGTCTGTTTTGCCTGCTGTAATGCATAACCTTGGGCATCTAGAATACCAAGGAGATTGGGCTCGTTGCTGGGTTGACTTGGGTACAACAGATGGAATAGCTATTGACGTCCTAATTAACTCGTTACGTCAGATAAATGGAGAAGTTGTCAACCTCACTCAACTATTGATTGGAGGTATAAATGACGACTGGCCTGTAGAGGTTCATCCGGATGCTCTCTTTCAAGATTAAGGAATAGAGTAGTGGCAGAACTCAGAAGACTTTTTATTAATCAAAACCGTCTACCATCAATAAGTAATGACTCTTCTGTTCAGTTGTTACCGAAAGAGATTCATTACTTAACTAGAGTTCTTCGCTTAAAACAAAGAGATTCAATTTATATTACAAATGGATTAGGTAGTCTATGGGAGGCAACTCTAGATGGCAATAACAAAATTCGATTAAATACATCTCTTAAGGATCCAATACAAAAGACCTCCTTAACAAAACCTCTTATAGGTTTGGCAGTTGTTATACCTAAAAATGGATTTGATGAAATTTTGAGGATGAGCACTGAAATAGGAGTTAATATTTTTCAACCTTTGTTGTCTAAAAGAAGTGTAAGTAAAGCTATGCTTGAAGAGCCTTCTCTCCGTTGGGAATCAATAATAAACGAAGCTATTGAGCAGTCTGAGCGTCTATGGAAACCAGAGATAAGAAAAACAATGATATACAATAATTGGGTTAAAAATATTTCTACTGAGAATTCATATTCTATAGGAGTTACTAGGCAGAATAATTATGAGCGCTTTGAATGCTGGTTACAAAGCTTGCCAATCCAGGTAAATGAAGTGTGGATGACCATTGGTCCAGAAGGTGGTTGGACAGAAGATGAATTGAATTTGGCTTTTGATAATTTTTTTAAAGGAGTTACTTTTGGGGAGAACATAATGAGAACTTCTACTGCAGCTGTATCTGCTTCACAACTAATGTCTTCTTGGAAGAGAAAGATTAAGTAAGTTAAATTCGCTTGATTTACAAATAAATTTCAATTAATTATCTATTAGATAAATCTAAATTTTTAAATTGTCACTTTCTTTTTTTCTTGAAGATGGTCACTGGGTATGGGCCTTTTGTCTAAATTTTGTATTGATATCAATTTTCCAACGATACCCCATACTTACTAAATCAGGCTGGTGTAATGCTGGAATCTTAGGAACTATTTTGTGGGGATGCTTAGGTTACTTGGGTTGGATTTCTGTAGTCGTTTATCTTTGCCTTGGCTATATAGTTACTAAAATTGGGTTTTCTTATAAGGAATCCAAAGGAATTGCTGAAGGAAGAGGAGGACTACGTGGGCCTGAGAATGTTTGGGGAGCAGCAGCAACAGGTGCATTTTTTGCAATAAGTTATCAACTATTAGATAACTCTTGGGAAGAGCTTATTTTTGTAGGTTTTGCTGCTAGCTTCGCAGCAAAATTAGCGGATACTTTTGGAAGTGAAGTAGGTAAAAGATGGGGGAAAAATACTTTTTTGATTTCATCGTTAAAACCTGTTCCTCCTGGTACTGAAGGAGCAATTAGTTTTGAAGGAACGTTGGCAAGCCTATTTGGGAGCTTATTGATGACATTAGTAATGTTTCAATGCCTATTTATTACTACATTGCCTACATTCCTAATAGTTGTCTTTGCAGGGTTATGTGCTACTTTACTTGAAAGTTTTATTGGAGCCATTTTCCAGGATCAAATAGATTGGTTAACCAATGAAATTGTTAATTGTATACAGACAACAATATCAGCCTTTATTGCAATAATACTTACTTTATTTTTAATTTAATCTTAATCAAATATTACATAAGAATAGTTCTTTAAATCCATTTTTTTAAAGATTTCCAATTGTCAACTCTTGTATATAACCATTCGTGCCCTTCAGGCGTCAGGTGAATCCCATCATTCTCAATCATGCTTTCTAAATAAGGTTCATTTGCCATGGCCTGAAAAATTGGTAAAAAAGGTATATCCAGTTCAAGACAACTTTCTTCAATTTGTCTTTCATAGGTTGCGCATGCCAAGTTTGAGTACCAAAGACAATCAGCAAATGGCATTTTTTTTTCGTTAACAGGTGTTAACCCCATTACTAGCACCTTGGTTTTACTTTTTATTTCCCGAAGAAGTCTTTCCATTCCAAATCTAAATGCTTCTGGAGAAAGCTGTGGCCTTCCGTCTTGCCTACCTATTTTAGCTGTATCGTTAAGCCCAATCGAAAGTAATAGTGCATCTGGAGTTTTTCTTCTGAGTTCACCTCTGCATTCCCATTCTTGATGCCATCTCTTGGCAACTTTCTCTAAACCATCACCTCTGATGCCGAGGGAATATATTATTGGATAGTTCTTATAGTTCATCCAACTTTTGCGAAGTCTTTCTGACCACCCTCCTCCTTCAGTGTCGCCCCATCCATAAACTGAACTATCTCCTATAATTATTAGTTGTTTTAGAGGTAAGGCCATTAATTAAAAAATGGGTGGATTTACTGGTATGAGATGTTCGCGCTTAATGAATGTTTGATTAAATTTGATTTTAACTTCTCACTAATCAATTCGCCAATTACAGTCAACAGGACAAAACTTGTCACTACAACTAAAACCTCTGCCCAAGCAAAAGAGCTCAATGATTCTTGTAATTGCCAACCTAAACCAATACCCCCAACAATTCCAATAACAGCAGTTTCCCTAAGGATTACATCCACTCTGTAGAATGAATACGCCAGATAAGACGCTGTTTGAAAACTTAATTTCCCATATAACCATGCAATACTTTCATTACAACCTATTTTTTTTATAGCAGCATATGTTGAATGGTCGGCTCTTTCTATATTTTCTTTGAGAATTTTTCCCATAACCCCCATATTGTTTAGCCCTAGAGCAAGTGCCGCTACTGAAACGCTAGGATTTATACTCAATAAAAGGAGAAGAGCTATTAAAGGAGCCGGGATTATTCTGAGAATTAACCATATAATTGAAATTACATTAGAGCCCATTTTGGAAGGAAACAAAATAGCCATCAGAGGGGGTACTCCTATTGCTAAACCTGCGGCAAGTATTGTCATCACTATGGTTTCGTAAATTAGTTTTATTAAGGACAGACTGGTTATTGCAGCAATAAATTCAGTAATGGGAGGCAAGATTAAGGGGATAGTTTTTATAGAGGAGTATATGTCTATGCTATTTAGGCATGAGATGCTAATTATTGATGAAAGTGTGATTGCAAAGATAAAGCTTATTGAATAAGATCTTGAACTACGTACTTGTGCTACTCGTTTTTGAAATTGGTTAATTAATTTTTCTAGACTAAATACGACAATCCCTAAGATCCAAAGTGATGTCCATACTTCCCTGAATTGAAGTGATTGTATAGACAATAGTAGCTCCGTACCAATGCCACCAAGGCCAAATACTCCAAGCAAGGTTGCTCCTCTTAAGGCACATTCAAGTCGATAACCTCCGAATGTAATTATTATTGGTATAAGTTTTGGGTATAAAACTGTTATGAAAACTTTCAAAGAGTCAATGCCACTAATTTTCATTGCATGTATTGCTTTTAGATTTAAAGAGTCAACCTGATCTGAGATTACTCTTGCCATTAAGGATGAATATGGGATTGATATTGCCAAGACGGCAACCCAAGGTGTTAAGCCATAGATCTGCAATAAAAAAAATCCCCATATTAGTTCATGAATACCTCTTGGGATAGCTAATAATCCTTTTAAGATCTTTTGAATTATCTTAGGATTCTCAAAAGTTTTAATGAATGTATTAGAGCAGATTATCCCAAGAAATAGACCATTTATTATGCTTATGATCCATCCAACAAAAGCTATACAAATAGTGGTTTGCATACCACTTATTGCATTCTTTAGAACAACTTCATTTAACGAAGGAAATAAAGCAGCTGAGAAAAAGTTATAAAGTGTACTTAGTCCGCCAGGATGGAGATCTGTACTTACATTTTTTATTATTGGCACAACTGCCACTAATGGCACAAAGCATGCAATCGGTGAGTTGAGATTTAGTTTGCTTAGCACTATATGTAAATCTGTTCTAATTGAAACTTGTTGACTTCTTTAGCTGGCTTATCAAACTGTATTCGACCATCTTTTAATCCAATTACTCTATTAAAGTTACTTAAAAGATCAGCTCTGTGAAGAGTAATAATAGACGTTGATGGAAGTTTAAATCCATGAATCTTCTTATAACCTAAAATTAGTAATAGAGTTTGTCTTATAAGTTCAGGATCTAAGTTTGCTAAGGGTTCGTCGGCTAAAATTAACTTAGGATTTTGCATTATAAGACGGGCTATCGCAACTCTTTGTTTTTGCCCACCTGAAAGATCCCCAACCTTTAAGTTAATAAGTTGAGGACTAAGGTCAACGGCATTGAGACACCTATGACATAGATCGCTATTGATTGAAGTGATTAAATTTCTTATTGCCCATATCGTATTATGTCTCCCAAGTGCTCCAGTATTGATATTTTGACCGACAGTTAACTCATCTATTAATCTTAGATCTTGCCATATTGTGCCTATACTTTTTTGATCTTCTCTTTTCAATCTTTTAGATTCAACTCCTTTCCATTTGAAATAACCACTATTGGGCTTTATGCTTCCATTTAACACTTCAATTAATGTGCTTTTCCCAGCTCCACTTTTTCCTATTACTGCAATTCTTTCATTTGGTTTAATAGTAATACTTATACCTTGAAGTCTTAAACGTGATTTCGTTTGAACAGTTACATTATTTAGCTCAATAATTGAAGTCACCTTATCTTTCCGATCTCTCTGCCAATTTTTTCAATATCATTATATTGATAGTCATAAGAAGGAATGAATTTCTCGGCTCCAAACATTTCTAAGATTTTCTTTTGAGTATCTGACTTTTTATTAAAACTTATAAAGGTGTTTTTTAACTTTTTCGTAAAACCATCTCCAAAGCGGCTATCAAGATTTGACTGGACTACCCAATGGTAATCAAAATAAGGTGGTGTTCTCCATATAACCTTTACTTTTGTTAGGTCGACTTTCCCTGCCGTGAGGTTTGAAAGCCATACCTGCTCATTAAGTGCACCCACTTCATATGAGCCACTTTCTACAAGTGCCAATGTTGCATCATGACTTCCACTAAATCCAGGCATGCCTCCTTTGAAATCTGTAATTAAAACCCCAGCCTCTTTAAGAAAATGTTGAGGCATTAGTCTTCCTGACGTCGAACTTTCTGAGCCAAATGTAAAACGTTTTCCTTTCAGAAGTTTAAGGCCAGACTTATCTTTGATGACTGGCAGATTACTTTTTTTATTTGCTATAAAAACACTATGAAACCTAGAATCAATGTCTCTTTGCACCAATGCTTTGGCACCAGGTGTTTGAAGCCTTGCTTGCACTCCTGTTAAACCTCCAAACCAAACCAAATCAAGATTTTTAGTTTTAAAGGCCGTAACGGCAGCAGGATAATTGGTTACAGGAATGTATTTTATATCTACTTTCAGTTCTTTCCTTAGCTCACTCGCTAAAGTCTTGTACATTCGATTTAACCTTTCTGGATTTTGATCTGGTATAGCGCTAATTTTTAATATTTCTACAGAGGGAGCCTTCCAATTATTATTTATACCTCTAATTAAAAAAAAGGAAGCTACAACCAAGCTACCTATGATTGCTTTGATATATGTTTTTGTCATTAAATTGAGTTCAATAATTTTTTTAAACGACTTATGCCGTCGTTAATAGTATCTATGGAGACAGCGCATGATAGCCGAACACATTGGTCTTCCCCAAAAGCCAACCCTGGTACTATTGCAAGGCCATATTTCTCTAAAGCTTCTTTACAAAAACTTATAGAGTCTTTTGCTTGTAGTGGAAGTTTAGGAAATGCGTAAAATGCACCTTCCTGAGTAGACATAGAAATATTTTTAATACTATTTAAGCCATCTGTTAGAAGCGACCTTCTTAAATTATAGCTTTTAGCCATTTCAAGAACTGTTTCTTTAGGTCCATTCACTGCGGCAAGAGCACCTCGTTGGGCAAACGTACAAACATTGCTAGTGCTTTGACTTTGTAATGCAATTGCTTTTTTTATTACTTCAACATTGCCTGATAGATACCCCACTCTCCATCCTGTCATAGCCCAGGCTTTAGCAAAACCATTAACTATAAAAATTCGATCTATTAAGTCAGGCGCTACTTCTCCAATACTTATATGCTTTGCTTTTGGAGAGATTAGAAATTCATAAATTTCATCACTCATTATAGAAATTTGAGAGTGTTTCCTCATTAGTTCCGCAATAGATATAAGTTCACTTTTTTCTATAACTCTTCCTGTTGGGTTGCTTGGAGAATTAATTATTAACAATTTAGTCTTGTTTGTTATCTTGCTTTCCAATTCTTTTATGTTTAGCTTAAATCCATTCTCTGGAGCTGAGCTTATAAAGATTGGGACCGCACCAGCTAGCCTTGTCATCTCTGGATAACTAAGCCAATAAGGTGAAGGTATAATTACTTCATCTCCTGGGTTTAGGATTACTTGAAAGAGATTGAATATTGCTTGCTTTCCACCATTTGTTATGACTACATTTTCTCGCTGAGTAGGCATATTGTTAATGCTAGTTATTTTGTTAGCTACTGCTTCCCTTAGCTCATCGTCTCCTGCGGCTGGTCCATAACGAGTCAGTCCATCTTTTAAGGCTTTAACAGCAGCCTCAACAATATACTCTGGAGTATTAAAATCAGGTTCACCGGCACTGAGACTACAAATATTCTTCCCTTCTTTTTTAAGAGTATTTGCAAGAGCACTAATTTCTAGCGTTAAAGAAGGTTGTAATGCAGCGGCTCTTTGGGATATTGAATTGGACTTTTTCATTAGTGATTCATTTCCTCTTTTGAATTTTTTCTTGTTTAATAGATTTGGTGTACTTTTTACAAACAAAATTGTAAAAACTTTTTTAACTTTTAGTGATGGAAGAAATAGCTACTAGCTTTTTAATTGCGTCGACCAATCCAAAAAAACTTTCTGAGTTCTATGCATTGGTTTGTAATGGGAATGTTTCTAATGGTCTTAACTCTAACCATTATTTAATAATTTACAGGGAAAATCTTAAAATACATTTCTATAAACCTTCTATGAAACACCAAAGTTTATGTGAAGGACCTTCTTCGTCGGCTCTTTGCTTTCAGAAAGAATCCTCATTAGACCCTTTGTTGAAATTAAAAGAATGGTACAAGGAGACCCTCGCTTTGGGTGCAGAAGTTCTAATGGAGCCAAAAAATGAATTTTTTGGAGCAGAAGCTTGGATGCAAGATCCAGAGGGGAATAGTTTTTTGCTGTTAGTACCTTTACTTGTTTTAACCAACTAATTGATAATGAACTTCTATGATTAATACAAATAGTTTTGGTGATTGCGCTCCAATAGGTTCCCAGAACAAATTGGTAGTTGGCAGAGGTCCTCGAACTGCAAGATTGATGTTGGTTGGAGAAGCTCCAGGGGCAACAGAAGAAAAATTAGGGAGACCTTTTATGGGAAGATCTGGTAATCTTTTAAATAATTTATTAGAAACTATTGGCTTTGATGTAAATAAAGACCTTTATATTACTAATTTAGTTAAATGCAGACCACCCAATAACAGGAGGCCTACTAAGGTAGAAATTAATAGACATTTACCTTGGTTATACCAGCAGATAAGATCAATAAATCCCTATATAATTGTAATTGTTGGTGCTACGGCATTGGATTCACTACTAAGTATTAAATTAAAGATCAGCCAAGCTAGAGGAACTTGGTATAAATTTAATAGTATTGATGCGATGCCAATCTTTCATCCCTCTTACTTATTAAGAAATCCCTCAAAAGCTTGTGGAAGTCCCTTCTCTCTAACAAGGTTAGATTTATATAATGTCAAAAAAAGGCTTGATAGCCTTAAATTAATCACTGACGTACCACTTACAGCAGAAAAAAAGGACTAGTCAACCATGACATTAGCCGAAGTATCCAATGATAACAAGACAGCTCGAAGGTATAGCACTCAGATCCTTCGCAGGAAGACAAGAACTGTATATGTAGGTGATATACCAATAGGAAGTGATCACCCTGTGAGGGTTCAGTCAATGATTAATGAAGACACCATTGATATAGAAGCTTCTACAAATGCAATACGTAGATTACATGAGATAGGTTGTGAGATTGTTCGTTTAACTGTTCCTTCTCTTTCACATGCAAAGGCAGTTGGCGAGATAAAAAAAAGGCTTAAGGAGACTTATCAGAAGGTACCTTTGGTTGCTGATGTTCATCACAATGGAATGAGAATAGCTCTAGAAGTTGCTAATCATGTAGACAAGGTACGTATTAACCCAGGTTTATTTGTTTTTGAAACACCAGATCCTAACAGGACAGAATTTTCAAAAGATGAGATACATGCAATAAAAGATAAAATCATAAAAAACTTCGCACCTATTGTTAATACTTTAAAGGCTCAGAACAAGGCATTGAGAATAGGAGTTAACCATGGTTCTTTGGCTGAAAGAATGTTGTTTTCTTATGGGGATACTCCTTTGGGAATGGTTGAATCAGCTATGGAATTTGTACGTATTTGTGATTCTCTTGATTTTCATAATATTGTTATTTCTATGAAAGCATCTAGGCCTCCAGTAATGTTGGCTGCTTATAGAATGATGGCAGATGTTATGGATAAAGAAGGATTTAATTACCCTTTACATCTAGGAGTGACAGAGGCAGGTGATGGCGATTATGGCCGAATAAAAAGTACTGTTGGGATAGGCACACTTTTGACAGAAGGAATTGGGGACACTATCAGAGTATCTCTAACAGAAGCTCCTGAAAAAGAAATACCAGTTGCTTACTCAATACTTCAAACTGTTGGATTAAGAAAAACAATGGTTGAATATATTAGTTGCCCAAGTTGCGGAAGAACATTATTTAATTTAGAAGAAGTAGTGGCAAAAGTAAGGGAAGCTACTCAACATTTAACAGGTTTAGATATAGCCATAATGGGTTGTATAGTAAATGGACCAGGAGAAATGGCTGATGCAGATTATGGCTATGTAGGAAAGGGTAAAGGGACAATCTCACTTTATAGAGGTAGAGATGAAATAAGGAAAGTACCAGAGGAAGAAGGAGTTAAAGCTTTAGTGGATTTAATTAAGGAGGATGGGAAGTGGGTTGATCCTTAACTATTAATCTCTTTAACTTTATGAAAATTCTACTTTATAAATAAATGAAATCTTTAATTACTAATATTATAAGTTTTTCAAGGGTATTACCAGTTGTATTTATCTCTATTTCTCCGGTACTTTCTTTTCCTAAAAGTGCATCAAGTTTAATAAAGGATAGTCCTAAAGAAGTTATAGATCAAGTATGGCAGATTGTTTACCGTGACTATTTAGCTTCTACAGGAAACTACGACTCAGAGCAATGGTTAAAACTTAGAAAAAAATTATTGTCCAATACATATTATGAATCAACAGATGCATATGAGGCAATTAAGGGAATGCTCTCCACCTTAGAAGATCCATATACTAGATTTTTAGACCCTAAAGAATTTGCTGAAATGCGTATAGATACAACAGGAAGACTTTCGGGTATTGGTATCCAAATATCAATGGATAATGATACTAAAGATTTAAAAGTTATATCTCCTATTGAAGGAAGCCCAGCGATTGAAGCGGGTATTCAGGCTAATGATATTATCTTTTCAATAGATGGAAAATCTACTAATGGTATGGATATTGCAGAAGCAGTCTCTTTAATAAGAGGAAAAGAAGGGACTTCAGTTACATTAGGAATTAGTCGAGAAAAACTTTCATTTAATGTAACTTTGGTTAGAGCCCGTATAGAAATTAGTTCTGTAGTTAGCCGTATAAACAATACTAAATATGAATTAAAGGTTGCTTATTTAAGACTGAAGCAATTTAACTCCAACGCTCCTAAAGATATGCAAAAGGCAATAGTTAAGTTAGAAAGTGAGAATCCTTCAGGGTATATTCTTGATTTAAGGGGCAATCCTGGAGGTTTACTTGAATCAAGTATTCTTATAGCTAGACAGTGGATTGATAAAGGAACAATCGTTACGACAAGAACTGGAGAAGGAGTTGATGACGTTAGAAAAGCCAATGGCAGAGCCTTAACAGAAAAACCTGTTGTAGTTTTAGTTGATCAGGGATCTGCCAGTGCTAGTGAAATTTTAGCTGGGGCAATTCAAGATAATAAGAGAGGAATTCTTGTTGGTAAGAAAACCTTTGGGAAAGGTCTTGTTCAATCTGTAAGACCTTTGGTAGATGGCTCAGGCTTGACAGTAACCGTTGCAAAATACCTCACTCCAAAAGGAACTGATATTAATAAATTTGGAATAAATCCTGACTATGAGGCTGCCTTAAAACCATATAAAGGAAAAAAAATAACTGCTGTTGATTTAGGAACTAGTCGAGATAGTCAATATATTTTTGCAGAGACATTATTAATAAGAGATATACATAAGAATTATAATAAAATTTCCTTTTTCGGGAGGATTAAAAAGGATACCTTTACTTTATAACTTTGAACTGTCAATACTAAGAAAGCCAAACCATTCTGGAGAAAGATCCTGAGACCTGTTAAGAGGATCTTTCTGTAAACTAATCTCCCACTTACCAAGTTTTTTTATAAGCTTGCAATTTTCAACAGTCCCAAAATTACCTAAGGAATATATATCATCTTTATGGACCATACTTAATTTTTTTTTCCATTTACTTTTTGCAATTTCTTTTGCTTTGACTGAGGAATTTGCAATTAATAAGTCTATAAAATGCTTTTCTGTAAATTCACTTGGATCATAGCCACCTAGATTTACAAACCATAGTTTGTTCTCAGTGGAATCAATTTTACATTTAGCTTTTGTTAATTTTCTTATTTTTACCTCATAACCATCAATATACTTTATTCTTAAATAACAATCTATATGTAACCCTTTGCTATCACCAAACCATTCCTTTTTTAGCAAAGGGAATGTTTCTTCAATTGTTTTAGCAACTACCCACCTTACATCATGTAATTCTATATTTGAATTCTTATATTTTCCTCCAATGTATATAAGAAATAATGATTCAGATATTTCTTCCTCTATCATTTAATTTTTATAATCTAAAAATAATTGTAAATCACTTACTCATTTCTAGCATCTTTTTAATAGGACTTAAGGCTTTCATTCTTGTACTCTCTTCCATGTGTATTTGTGGTTTCATATTCCTCAAACAACTAATTACTTTATCTAGAGTATTTAACCGCATATAGGGACACTTGTTACAGCTACATCCTTCAATATTTGGTACTTCAATAAAGATCTTTTTAGGGAGATTTTTTTTCATCTGAAAAAGAATTCCTGGCTCAGTTAGCACTATGAACTGATCTGAATTACTCTCTTGAGCATAATTTAATAATTTACTAGTTGATCCAATATAGTCTGCATGCTCAAGAAGAACTTGTTGACATTCTGGATGAGCAATTACTTTCGCATTTGGATACTTTAATTTCAACTTAACTACTGCTTCCTCACTAAAAGATTCATGGACAATACATGAACCTTCCCATAGTTTCATTTTTCTACCACTTTGATTTTCTACCCACTTGCCCAGATTTTTATCAGGAGCAAATATTATTTTTTGATCTTTAGGGATTTTCTTTACAAGGTCAACTGCATTACTACTTGTACAAATTAAATCACTTTGGGCTTTAACTGCAGCTGTACAATTTATATAACTAATAACATAGTGATCTGGATTTGAATCAATAAAATGTTTAAAATCATCTTCTTGGCATTCGTCAGCTAAAGAGCAACCTGCTTCTAAGTCAGGTATTAGAACTGTTTTTTCAGGACTTAAAATTTTTGCTGTTTCCGCCATAAAATGAACTCCACAAAAAACAATTATCTCGGCATCTGTATTTGCGGCTTTTCTTGAAAGTTCAAGTGAATCGCCAATGAAGTGAGCGATTTCTTGAATTTCATCATCTTGATAGTAGTGAGCAAGAATTAATGCATTTTTACTTCTACAAAGACCCTTAATCTCTTTGATAAGCTCCTCTTTCTTTTTGGGAATAGGAGGCTTCATTTTTGTTTGACGCTCTTAGTAAACAGTTTTATTCAAGCAATTTGAGGCACTATATAGTCAGAGGTGTTTGTTAATCCTGTCAATTATTCATCTTGCTATTGCTGGAGACCTTCATGGTGATTGGTCAGAAGAAGACAAGGAGCTCCTTAAAGGACTAAACCCTGATGCAGTTCTTTTTGTTGGAGATTTGAGTGAAGGAGATCTTCGTTTAACAAAGCTTATTAATAACCTAGACATACCTACAGCCGTAATCCTGGGCAATCATGATCGAGGACTGGATCAAAATGGTGAAAATCTTAGCAAGCAGTTGTCATTATTAGGCGAAAAGGATTGTTCATGGCGTTTAAGAAAATGGAACAATCCTTTAATATCTGTTGTTGGTGGTAGGCCATGTAGCCCTGGAGGTGGGTATTTTTTATCCACGCAAGTAAAAGCTGTTTTTGGTCCTGTTTCTTTAGAGGAATCAGTTAATAGAATTGTTCAATCTTCCATAAGTGCTCCTAAAACTCTTCCACTGGTTTTGTTGGCTCACTCTGGGCCAACAGGCTTAGGTTCTGAGGCATCAAGTATTTGTGGAAGAGATTGGAAATTACCTCAATGTGACTGGGGAGACAAAGATTTGGAATTAGCAATTGACCAAATTCGAAGGGTTAGAGGTATTGATTTAGTTGTGTTTGGTCATATGCATCACCAATTAAAAAGAGGCATGGGCAATAGAACTACTTTTTTAAAAGATCGCCATGGAACCATTTTTTTAAATGCCGCGTGCGTTCCTAGAAAAGGGAAAGATCAATTTGGAGAAAAGCTTTCTCATTTTTCGTGGATCGAATTTACAAATGGAAAAATTACGCACGCGTCTCATCGTTGGTATCGTTCAGATTCTTCTATTGCATATCAAGAATCCTTCTTGTAAAGAAATCAATAGGCAAAAAGATAATGAGAACTATTTTTCTGGGTTTGAATTAAATGTTTTTCCTAAGGTGTTTCTAGCAAACATATTTGAGGCTATAGCAGAAGTAATGAAAGCAACAATATTTCTAATTAGTGGAATAAGATCAGTTGTTCTTGTAACGACTTGTGCGATACCGATGACACCAAAAGGTATGAACCATATTGGAGAGACAAGCAATAACCATTTCCATGCTAGAAATTCATTTTCTTTTCTAGGTGATGAAGCAACACCAGCTATAAGACCTCCCAATATTGAGGCCGCTAGTGACCATAAGATTTGTTCTTTTGTAAGACCTGGTACTTTTTGACAGCCTCCAACGTCTAAGCATGTCTTAATGGATTTTATTGATTCAATTATTGCACTGTCTTCTCCATAGTCTCTTACGTAGAATTGATTACCAAAACGAGATTGTAATTCCACCCAGAACAGTCTTGGTAATAATGAAAAATAAGAGTCTCCTACGTTAAAGTTAATTAGGTTTCCGCCTCTAGGGTCTGCTATTACTAAGAGAGTTCTTTCGTCAATGTCCCAAAAATCCTTTATTGCTATCCCTGGAGAGTCTTCAAATTGAGTAAGAACACGAATCTTCCAGCCTGATTGTTGCTCATATTCATTAAGTTCTTGTTCGAGAATTAATTCTTGGCCTTTGGTTAATGACTTCGCAAGATCTAATACTGGTGTGACTTCTTTAGGTAAAAGGTTCGCGTTATCGTAGGCATAGGTTGGATTGCAAAAAACTAAAAAAATTATCAAACTTGCAATGCTTAATAAGCTGGGTACTGATTTTTGGAATGTCATGACCTTTGTAATCCTATTGTATTTTTCTAATGGAGTCTAGTTTCTCGAAATGTCCAAAATGGTTGGCTGATCGCTTTATAGAGAGAGGAGGACTTGTTCCATTCTCACAGTTCATGGATTGGGCATTAAATGATCCTTTAAATGGATCATATTCATTAGGAAAACTTAAAATAGGAACTGAAGGAGATTTTGTAACTTCTCCTTCAATGAGTAATGATTTTGCAGAACTATTAGCCATTCAAATTATTGAGTGGATTAATGAATTTTACCTATGCTTTGAAAACACACAAATATTTTCTTTAGTAGAAATTGGTCCAGGTGAAGGAAGCCTAGCTTTTGATCTATTGACAGCCTTATTAAGAATATCTCCAGAGATATTAGAGAGAATCGAGCTTGTTTTAGTTGAAATAAATGATGGAATGAGAAAAAGACAGAAAATAAAATTATCTTCTTTTACTGATGTAAATATTAGATGGACTTCATTCAGTAGACTTAAGGAAAGACCTGTAAAAGGTATTGTTATTGCGCATGAGGTTCTTGATGCCTTGCCAGTAGAGAAAGTGGTTTTTAGAAATAAATCTTTGGTTCAAACAGGAGTGATATTGAGTGAAGTAGGTTCTCAATATTATTTGAACTATCAGGATATTCCATTAACAGATATTGTTAAGAAGTCTATTGATGAGTATCGTAATAAGTCTAATGTAGTGATACCACCTGCTAATTGTTCTGAAGGATGGAATTCTGAAATTCATACACACCTAAATTTATTTTTTAAAGATATAGCATTATCATTAGATGTAGGGAATGTTTTGATCATTGACTATTCTTTGCCTGCTAGAACTTATTACAGCAATTTAAGAAGTAATGGAACAATAGTTACTTATCGAAATCAAAAAATTAGCTACAATATTCTTGATCAGCCAGGAGAATGTGATATCACAGCACATTTATGTACTGACACATTAATTATGGAAGCCGAAAAAAATAGGCTTAGATTTATTGGAAATGTAAAGCAAGGACTTGCATTGCTTTCATTAGGGCTTGCAGAAAGAATTTCTTCTTTAAGTAAGATTAAAGAGTCAGATATAGCATTTGCTTTAAGAAAAAGAGAGTTTTTATTAAGACTGATAGACCCCTCTGGCTTAGGAGCTTTCGAGTGGATTCTTTTTAGAATAGATAAAATTAAGTCAGATTTTAATACAAGTAATTCTTTTCTTAGAGAACCAAAATAAATTAGTTATAAGTTATTAAGTTCTGAAAGAAAATCATAAAGTTCTTTTATGCTAATACTATCAACTATTTTAACATTACCAATAGATAATGGCATAACAAATCTAATATTGCCTTCTCTTACTTTTTTATCACTTTTTAAAGCATTAATTACTTTATCTATATCTAGATTAGGCCATGATATTGGTAATCCTGCTTTAAGTAGTAAATCCTGTTGTCTTGTGTTTTCTTTTATTGTCCAGAATTTTTTTTTAATCGCTAACTCACCAATTGCAATCATTCCTATTGCAACCGCCTCACCATGAACCCATTGTTCATAACCTGAGAGCGCTTCTATCGCATGACCAAATGTATGGCCATAATTTAAAATTGCTCGCAAACCCCCCTCTAATTCATCTTTTTCAACTATTAAAGCTTTTGCTTGTACTGAATGATAAATAATATCTAACAAAAGATCATCAGGTATAAGTTTCAAATTATCTATGCAATCAGCGTCCTCTAGTTTTTTGAATAATTCTTTGTCAACTATAACTCCATATTTAATTACTTCTGCCATTCCAGCTTTAAATTCTCTTGAAGGTAATGTATTTAGTGTTTTGGTGTCTATTAGTACTAATTTTGGCTGGTGAAAAGCTCCTATCAAGTTTTTGCCTTGTGGATGATTTATTCCAGTTTTTCCACCAACTGAAGCATCAACCATGGATAATAATGTTGTTGGTATCTGTATGAATGAGATGCCTCTTAGCCATGTGGATGCAGCAAAACCAGTCATATCTCCTATTACTCCACCTCCTAAAGCAATCATTAATGAAGTTCTTTCTAAGTTGTTTTCATATGCAGAATCATGAATAAGAGAAATGCTCGCTTGGTTTTTTTTATCCTCTCCTGCTTCAATAATCAGTAGATTTGCCTCAAAACCGCTTTCTTTTAATTTTCCTAAAACTAAGTCTCCATAATGGTTTGCTACAACAGGATTGGAAACTACGAGTATTTTTGTAGATTTTTTAATTCCTAGGCGGATTAGTTCACTTCCAATTAATTTTATGCTTCCCTTCTCAATTAAAACCTTGTAAGGATTGCTTTTTAAATTAACTTTGATTGTATAAGAATTGTTTTTCACAATATGAGAGATGAAATTGAAGCTAGTTCGTTTAAGTTTGTTATATAGGAGTGTTTAAGCTCATTACATGAGACACTTTGCATTCTCCATTAATAAGAAATTAAATCGAACAATTGGTGTCGTAGGGGGAGGGCAGTTGGCTTTAATGCTTGCAGAAGCTGCACAAGAAAGAGGCCTTAATTTAATTGTACAAACTGGTTCAACAAGTGATCCTGCTGTAAATAAAGCAAGCGAGTTAATTATTTCTGATACCAATGATATTAACGCAATCAAAAAATTGGTTGAAAAATGTAAATGCGTCACTTTTGAAAATGAATGGATTGATATTGAGTCTTTAACACTTTTAAATCAGGCAGGGGCTTCTTTTATTCCTAGCTTAGAGTCCATTTCTCCATTGGTTGACAAGCTTTCTCAGAGAAAGTTATTGGATGGATTAAGTATTCCAGGTCCAGAATGGCTAGAGCTTTCTAGATTCAAGATAAACGATTTAAAACTTCCACCAGGTTGGCATTTCCCTTTAATGGCTAAGTCTGGGCGTGGAGGATATGACGGAAAGGGAACAAGAATTTTAAAAGATTTTAAAGAACTCAGAGAATTACTTGAATCAGTTGACCCTAATTTTTGGCTTTTAGAGAAATGGGTTGACTATGAAAAGGAATTTGCATTGGTAATTAGTAGAGATCTTAATGGTCATATCAATTCATTTCCTTTGATAGAGACTTATCAATATAAACAAGTTTGTAACTGGGTACTAGCACCTGCAGATGCATCGCATCAAGTCAAAACAATGATTTATAACGTAGGGTCATCACTATTAAAAGAGCTAAACTATGTAGGTGTTCTTGCTATTGAATTCTTTTATGGCAAGGATGGGTTACTTGTAAATGAGATCGCTCCACGAACTCATAATTCAGCACATTTCACAATTGAGGCATGTACAAGTAGTCAATTTGATCAACAAGTTTGCATAACCTCTGGATTACCAACACCGCCTATTGAATTAAAAGTTCCAGGAGCAATGATGGTTAATTTGCTTGGGTTGCCAAAGGAAAGAAATGATTTAGCAGAGCGCTTAGATAAATTAAGAGAATTAGACTTGGCAGTGCTTCATTGGTATTCCAAGGACAAAGAAACACCAGGGAGAAAATTAGGCCATATAACAATTCCTTTAAATGAAACTGACAGAAATATTAGAAGAGCTAAAGCCTTAGAACTTTTAGAAAAGGTTCGAGCTATCTGGCCCATTCATGTACCTTAAATCGATTAGATTAAGTAAGAACTACTTTGTTGGTGAAGACCTTCTTAAGTGCTCTGATCTGACTCTTTTTCGACTTAGGAAGACTGTTGCGAAGGGGAAGTAGACCAGTCATGCAACTGGAAATGGAACCTAGTTTTGTCTTCCTTTCTGGCTTTTCCAGGTCGATGCTCTGAGGTCGCACGGCAAGGTGGTTCATATCTATGAAGGCACTCTTGTTTAGATTCTTAAATATTAGATACTCTTTGGATTAATCACTTTTTATTTCTATTGTTAATATTTAATTGTAGAAGCATTAGTGTAATTGAATTTTTTAGGTCTCATAGCAAGTATTCTGATTGCTATTAATCCACCTAGTGATTTTATATGTGATGGAGAACTATTATCAGCTACTATAAGGAACAATTTGAATGGAGATTTCTCTGTTGTTGCAAATCTGGAAGAGATAGATCAGGGAGCTTTTGCAGTACTTAATTGGAAGGATATAAATCTTATGCTACCAATATCTTTCCAGTCTGGTGAAATCAGTTTCACTGATAAAAAATGGCTATGGAGTTATCAAGACAATAAAAGAGGATTGCATGATAATTCTCCTAGATTTGCCCAACGACTTCAAAATGGACAAATTGTTGAACATTCTTGCAAATCGGTCGAAAATGACGAGAAAAACTTGACCTAACTTTGCCTAAAACTTTTGAAATTTCTTTATTTCTAAATGATTCAGTTAACGCCATCTTATTTTATTTGGATCTTTCTTTTCTATTCTTTTGAGTAGAATTATAAGAAAAACAATGCTAGCAGGACCTAATAATGCAATTACCTGAATGAATAATTGTATATTCGGTTCAAGGCTTGCTAAAAGATGATAAACATTTTGCATTGCTGATTGAAATTATGTGAGAATTGATTATCCAAAACATTAATTTGGAATTTTCTTCAGAAATTATCACCTTTACCCATTATCTGTCTCATTAATCTCTTTTAAACATTTATCTTTATTACTCGAAACAATGTTCTATAAAATTTCTAAAAATGATTATCAATTTATTATACCTGCTCTTTTGATTTTTAGTTTCTTTTTATTTACACACATTCTTCCTGTTTTTAATAAGTCAGAGCTTGCATATTTTTCAGGAGCATTTTTCCAAGAGCCACATCGTATTTTTACTACTCATTTTACACATGCAGACTTCAGCCATTTGCTTTCCAACTTAGGAGGTATTATATTTATTCGTTATTTTTTGAAAGAATTAAAACTCAAAAGCAATATATTTTTTTTATTATTTATAATTCTTGCTTCTTCATTATTAATTACGCTTCAATGGGCTAGTGATATTTATATATTTACTAATCCTTTCTCTTTTTTAATTGGCTTTAGTGGAATCGTTTATGCCTCATTAGCTTTTATTCTTATTTCATCTTCTTATGGCAAAGATAGATTTTTGGCTTTATATATTGGCTTGCTTCCTGATGCAAAGGTTCAAAAGGCCTCATGGGTAATTCTTGGGATCGGATTTTTATGGTCTCTCTTACCTGGAATAAGCTTTTCAGGTCATTTCTATGGTTTCTGCGCAGGTATAATTCTTTTCTTTTTCTAAACTAATGAATTTATTATCTTCCTCTTTAGGATATGAATATCTATCACCCAGTAGGCCTTTGGGAATTTTGATTTTAATTGTAGGCGTAATATTTACAACGATGATATTTTATATTTTTATTAATGTAAATAGTAATGTTGACTCATTAGCTGAAAAAAAAAGAAATAAAACTAAAAAGTTAAAGCAAGAAGAAAAAATTGCAAGATTGTATCCAAAGAACAAATCAATTTAGATGGATTTAATAGTTAATACATTTTTAAAAATTTCTTCAAAAGACCTTAAATGGCATTTTTCAAGGTCATCTGGACCAGGAGGGCAAAACTTAAATAAAGTTTCTAGCAGAGTAGAACTGTCTTTTGATCTGGAAAAATCAAATATATTTACGCCTTCACAAAAAAATACTCTTAGAAAGAAACTTAATAAATATTTGATTAATGGTTCCTTAAGAGTAGTTGTTTCGGATTGCAGAACGCAATACATGAATCGTAAATTAGCTTTATTAAGATTACGTAAACTGATACTTTTATCTCTTAGCTCAGTGCAAAAAGAAAGAAAAGCTACTAGTCCTACTGTTGCTTCAAAGAAAAAGAGAATTCAATTGAAAAGGCGTAGAACTAAAATAAAGCAACTACGACAAAATAAAGATCTTTTGAATGATTGATATCTTCTGTTTCCTAAACTTTAATTATGACTGAATGTACCTTTTGGGTATAGACGAGAAATCTCTTTTAATTGTTTAACCTTTTGTAAGGCTTCTTGTTTTTTACTATCCCTATAAGCTTTGTAATTCAATACAACTATATTATGAATTACCCAAAGAATGAAAGCAAATATAAAAGGCAATGGTATTTGGTGATTCAAGTTCTTGCTAATAACCTTCTTTAAGGTGGCAGTTTTTTAGCTACTTTGCATAAGTATTTAGACTTACTTGACTAATTAGTAATTAGACGTATTCCCCAAGAACTCTTTGGCACATTTATTTGCAGATCGACTTTGATTTTTACCCTTATCAAGAATTCTTCTTAGAGCACAGTCGCAAAAGCCTTCTATGGATTGCTTTGGAATTCCAGCTAAGGCCTGATTTGATTTTGCAGAACGAATACAATCTTTTAGTTGATTTTGTGGATAGGGGATAGCGCTTGGGTCTGATAATAAAATCGGCGTTATAACTAAAAGAAATTTAAATTTAATCAAATTTCTCTTCATGACATACGTGAACTTATTTGTTTGCAAGAACTTTAGTTGATTGGTGACTTTGTTTTGAATTTTGTTAGTATTTTAAAAGAGCTTATGTTTTACCAATGAAAAAGGTTAAATATCCAGAGTGTGTGCCATGGGACGGTGGTCCCCTGCAGCCCTACTCAGACTTTGATCAATGGATCATGCAAAAAGGCGAAGTTGAGGTGATTTTTAGTAAGAATAAACTTGATAGCAATTATTTCCATATAAGGCGTGGAGAAAAGGAAGAGCAGGTATTTACCTTCCAGGCTAGATACCTTTACCAAGAACTAGTGAACAAAGGCTTCAATTTGAAGACTTCTTAAAATTTACTTATAAGCATATTTCAATGAATATTTTTGCTAGATCTTCTACTGATTCGCTCAGCTAGTTCTTTGGATTTATAAGCTTTCTTGACAGGATTTCAGGCAATGACTAGAAGTTTATAAGTAGCATTTTTTGTTTTGGATAATCCTGATACTACTTTTTTAGAAGTCAACTGTGGTGATGCTGTTTTCATAGAAAATCAAGAACCTTTTAGGCAATATATAGGGCGTGTTATCGAATGTATCGGTGGATCAAAAGATCCAGACCAATGGACCCTTTTTCAGGTTATAGATATTGATACAGGATTTGTTGAGATTATTCATGCAAGCAATGTTAAAAGAATTCTTGAATCAAAATTTTAATATTAATAACTGACCTCTCCTTCTAAATGTTAATTCAAAGTGTTTTTAATCACACTCTTACTCTTATATTTATACTAATAGGTTCTTTTAAAATAGTAAGTTTTAATAAAAGAATTCTTTCTGAAAATATTTTGTCTATTTAACTTTATAGAATAAATTGAATTGACTCTTTCAATTCTGTATTTCTTTAATATAATAGATAATATTATTTTTTAAATAATTATTTATAAGTAAAGTATGTAAAAACAATTATGCATGAATTGAAAGCCTTTCCTTTCAAAAAGTGTAAAAATTCTGGACAGTAAATAGGGCGATTGCAAATTTGTAACCTTGCAAAATATCGTCATAATGTATTGTGGTATGAAAATTTTTAGAAATCTAATCCATGAAGCCTTTTACAGCAGTGCTTGCATTATTTGGATCAGTTTTAATTGTAGGACAAGCACCTGTCATCGCATCACCGACAGTGTCTGTACCTGATTTTAAGAATAAAGCTGGGAGACTACCTTGGTGGAGTGATCAAACTAGTAGACAGCTTGCAGATGTACTTTCAAATGAACTTAGTAATATTGGAGTCAAGGTAGTAGAAAGAGGCAATTTAAATGCTGTATTGTCAGAACAAGAGCTTTCCGAATTAGGGATAGTTCGCAAGAACGCTAGAAATAACAATACTGCTCAAAAAGGTCAAATGAGAGGAGCACAATTTATTATTCTTGGTGGCATAACTGCTTATGATGAAGGCGTTGAAAGTAGCTCCGCTGGGAAAAATCAAGAATTTATGGGTTTTGGTGGATCAACAGCCACTGCAGAATCAAAAGCATATGTTGCATTGGATTTAAGGATTGTGAATTCTACAACCGGTGAGATTGTTGGTTCACGTTCTATTGAAGGAAGGGCAACAAGTACTTTTCAGCAGAAATCAAAGAAAAGGGACTTTTCTAAATTAACTGGTTTTGTAAAGAACAATTTAGGGGTGTCAGAGCAAGCAGGAGCATTTCTTGATGTTGCTGGTTCATATAAGTCTGAGGACTCTTCTGTTCAAACAAATAAAGCGCCTAAGGCGAAAGCAATTCGAGCTGCTTTGATTAGTGCTGCTGATTATGTAAATTGTACTCTGGTTGTACGAGGAAGTTGTCTTGCTGAATATGAGAGAAAGGAAGCAGAGAGACGTTCAAAAGCATTGAATTTATTGCAGTTTGACTAAATACTACAAAGATAAAAACCAAGGCATTTTAGCTCCTTGGTTTTTTATTGTTTTGCATCTACATAGATAATTTCTATACCTGTAACGTCTTCAAATTCTTCGAAATCAATTTGAAATGCAACCCAAAAAGATCTCTCACTAATTACCTGAGTCTCACATAATGCAAAATCCTCAGAATTAGTTTTAGATTTGCATTCATCAGACCTTGTATAAAGAGACATCCATGGATTGTCATATACTTTTAAGTTATATAATCCTTTCGTTGGAACTTCTAGGAATGTGTATACTCCCTTTAAAGATGAGTTTGCACAGGTTGGATTTATTTTTTTAACAATATTGTTTTTATCATCTAAGAATTGAATTTCGAAAATCTTTGTATTGGTACTATCTTTGTATAGAGGATCACAAGAGTTGGAGTATAAAAGTATTTCATCTTGACTTTTATTTTTATTTTTCCCACCTTTATCTCTTTGCATTTGTTCTTTTACACCTTTTAAAACATATTTTCTAACACTAGCTTTATTACTGTTCAGATCTATTATTGATATTATATGATCTCTATAATCATCTAAATCATTAAAATTATATGAACTAAAAGGAGAAGGATTTATTTTTAGGTTCTCACTACTAACTTTTCTAAGTATATTTTCGCTATTAGCCAAATAGCCATCTCTAAGTTTTATCTTGAATGGAATTAAAAATGTATTATTAGGAAATAAACCTTTACTTGTAAAGAAATTGAAATCCTTATTGCATACATTTTCATAACCAAATATTTGCATACATGAACTATCAGAATAGGATGAGACATTAGAACCAAATGCTAATAAATCGTCAAAATATGATCTAAAGTCATCTAATCCAACTGTTACTTTAGCTCTAACCATAAAAACACCTTGATCATTACTAGTATTTAATATTTCAAAGTATGTAATTGATCCTTTGGAGTATTCTTTTACATTTTTATTAATCATCTTAGATTGATCAATGATCCCATCTGTAATTTTTATTCTATTTTTGAGATATGTTTCTGTATCCATGAATGAGCCAACAACCTTACTTAAGGCATTAACAGCAGAATCTTGAACAGCATCATCAATAGTTTTCCCAAAACCTGTTGCTTCTATAGTCTCTGTATCTTTTTTCTGAGGAGAGATAAATGATTTTAAAGTGATGAGGTTACCGACTTCAATTTCTATCACTTCTGCTTCATTAATTGGTGAAACCACTTTCTTAAAAAATCCTACCTTACTTTCTGATTCTTGATTTTCTGTAGCAAGTTGAGCAAATAAACCTTTCTTTAATTTCTTTGAACCAGAGGCTACTTTTTTTACATATGTTTCGAATTCCTCTCTTCTAACATCAACTTTTGCTTTTACATCATAAAAGGATCCATCTTTTTTGATCTGAATAACTTCAAAAGACTTAATTGAGCCTTGGGAGTAATCCCTCATATTCTTATTTATTACTTTACTTTTACTAAGTACTCCTTCTTTTATCTCAGATTTGTTTCTTAGTAATGTTTCTGAATCCATAAATGACCCTGCAACTTGTGTGAGAGCATTAACAGCAGCATCTTGCATAGCATCATCAATAGTTCTACCTTTACCATTCACGACAACAGTTATTAATTTTTTTTGGCCAATTTCTTTTGATGAACTTATAATTAATTCATCTACTTGTCTTTTTTGACTACTTTCACTATATGAAATGTTATCTAGACCAATAAAGGGAATTAGAAAAAAACAAACAATAAACCTATTAAGTATTTTCTTCATGAAGATTTTCCCTACAATTATATAATGTATATTTCAAATATAATTTATTCATCCTTTTTTAATATATTTATAGTCAATATTTTAATTATCAGAAATCAGTATTTACTCCTGAATAACCTGGTACTGACTTATAAGGAGAGTAGCCTCTAACTTTTGCCCCGGTACCAGATGAACCAGCTGCCCCTACGCTATTACCCGATGCACTTCCTGACTTGCCTTGATTAATGGAACCTGAGTATTGACGACCCATCATAGCTTCCATATTCCCAGAAGCTTGAACTGTTTCTGGCTTAAGGCCAACAGTTACTAGAACATATTCCCCAGGTGTATAACAGCTACCTAGCTTGATAACTCCTCTCATAGTCTGTTGAACATTCTCTGAATATGATTTTAATAATGCTTTTGTATTATTCATATCGTATTGAGTACCTTGCTCATTAACAACTTTTTTTGCTATTGCCTCAGTATCTAATGCAGCTGTTTTAGCAAGCTCAGTTTTAATAAAAGCAGCTATATCAGTTTTAGCTTTTAAGGTTGCCTCTTCTCTTGCAAATTCCTCATAAGTTTCATCATCAACTGTGACGTTGGCTTTGGCCGTTTGTACAATTTTTACTCCTCCTGGTACAACCTCAACTAAGGATTGATCTGCTGTGTATGGGTAGTCTGCGCAACTAGCTTGTGCCTTTAGTGGTGAAAGAAGTGAACCCGCAACTAACAATATAGGGAGAGAAAGATTCTTCATGGCTTTAAAATTTTTATAATTATACTACTTAAAGTAGTTTTACATGATTACTAACTATTTTCTCTTAATGAGTCTATTTATATTTTCTGCTGCTTTAATTGTATTAGTTGACATTTCTACAGTAACTTTAACAAGATTTCCCTTTTGATAGCAGGCTGAAATTAGGCTCACTCCCTTTAGTGTTGCCTCACTATGAAAGTCTTTACCTATTTTTTTGCGAAGTTGATTAGCATTCATGATTGATCTTCCATTGATAGTTATAGGATATTTTTTTGAATCTAAAATTTGACTGCTTACATTATGTGATAGCTCCAGAAACTCTGTTAAGTTTGCCTTTGCTTTTATTTCTGCAAACTCTATTGATGACAGAACTACGTCCTTATCATCAACCCACACACTCTCTATTGCTGTTGAATACAGATTAAAAGAACTTCTTCTTTTTTTAAGTTCTATTCCAATTCTGTAAGGATATCTAGCACAGGACTTTATACCTTTCAATCCTTTTAAACTATTGCTAATTAAAATACTATTTGATAAATTTATATTATGTTTCTGGATAGCATATAATTGAGATTCAAAAAATGGAAATATTAGTAAAATAAATAATACTTTTATAGTAATCATTAATTTTAAATATAATCTTAATAAGTTTAGCAGAATTAATTTATAGTTGAATTATTTTCATACAATGTTATTTCCTTAAAAAATATTGGCTTTATAACTTTTTTCTTGTTAAATTGCCTTTGATCTGTTTGAATACTAAATGTTGATTGAACCTGACATAATACCTCCATCAAGTAATGAAGGTAAAGATGCTTCAAGGCTTTTACCAGATTGGAGACTTATAATTTTAGCTTTAAGCTTATTAATGTTATTCTTCTTTTTACTAAAAGCAATAGTACCCCTTATATTAATGCTAATAGGAATTGCATTTATATTTAGGCAATATAAAACACTAAATTCAAAATGAAAATCTTATATAACTTATATAAGTTTAAGAATAAAATGTTTTTTTAATCCTCATGTTCTATTTTTTTTCTTTGTTCATGCATTAACTCAAGCTTGTCATAGATTCCTTTTAGGTTAAGGTTTATTTCTTCTGTATTCTGTAAATGTTTCAGTGATTCCATAGTTTTGATGAGATTTTCTTTTGCTTCTACCAGCCTTCTGCATTCTCTACTACCTGCTTCGTAAGACATTTGTTTGCTTAGTATTAATTTAGTTATAGCAATAAATTATATTTTTTTTGTAACTTTTTATACTTGAATAGTTTATTGGCGTAGTTTTCGAAACAAATTAGCTAAAAGAAACCATAACCAAGAAGGTTGTACTCATAAGGATTAGCCCCACAGCTGCGGTGGCGGTTAGCAGAGAAACATTCATAATCAGCCAAATCTATAGAAAAGATTAAGACGTTTCTCTCTAATAAGTGGAATTTTCAATAAAATGTAATGTTTGAGCTTTATTTAAGGTCTTTAGGCGCCTAACTAATATGTAGATGTAAAAGATGATACAAAGCTAGTCATTATGCTAGTAATAATTTAGGACTTGATATTTAAAAAGAAAAAAATAGAATGAACGATCTCCAAACTTTTTAAGCAACATTATTTCGTAAAGGAATATCTATTATCAATTTCTTTTCTTCAATGCTTGATTTAACTTCACAGCAATAAAGGGAATATGCTTTGAATACTTTGACAATTCTATTCTTTCCGTAAGGCTCACCTGCTCATAGTTATTTAATCTTGAAATGATATTTTCCAATCTTCTTCTCGTTTCAGTTGTAATTACTCTCATAAGTGTCTTCCAAGTAATTCAATATTAATGCAATAAAGAAAAAATGCTATCTATGCAAATGCTTATTTTGTTGATGGTTTAACTATGATTTTTACTATTAACTAAGAGCAGGGGCTATTTTTCTTTTATTCCAATTGTTTTAATTCGTTTTTCTAATTTATATGTTGTTTTCTTACCCATAACATCAGGGACAGTTATTTTGCATCCTTTGTCTTTTTTAAGATTACAACTTTTAGTAGCTTTCACAGTCTTCCAAGAGCAAGGAACTTCAGTTTCTGTTGAGCTAATTACTTTCCATCCTTCTTTTTTATAGTCTTCAATATTCTCTTTATTACATGAGATTGATATTTCTCTTGATTCTATAATTTTGTTTTTACTTTCTTTATCTGGAGAGTAACTTACCTTATTTCTTAAATGGTCCTCTAAGGGACATCCAGATATAAGAAGAATTAATGGTAAAAAAAAGTATGCTCTTCTTAAAAACATAAACAAGAATGAATTTTTATATATTATAAAGGTATATAGGTTTATTTTTTTATTTCAGACTTTTTAGATTTTTTTGCACTTTTTGGATCAACAACTAGCAATAGTTCCTCCATTTGACTCATTAAGGTCTTAACTTCGTTTGGCTCAGGTAGTTTCAGCTCGTCAGTTACTGCAAGATGGATAACCCTTAGCTCTGCTCTAAGCTTTTTTAAATATTTTTTCACTTCTTCCTTCTTTTCTTTAGCTGTAGCCATTAGTTTTTAAAAAATTTAGAATGTTTACTATCTATTTTGGATTAGATCCATTATAGACTTTTATAAAACTATAACATATAGTGACTTAGTAGCTATATAATTACATTAGTAATTAATTAAAAATTGTCTAATACATTCTTAAGAAAATCTTATGAGAAGTTGTGGGTACCTATCTTTGGAAGAATGCTAATGTTATTTGCTTCATTAATAGAGGGTAGAAAGGTAAAGGAAAAGCCCAGCTATAGATATAATCAAGAAAATACTAATTAAAACCTAATAATTGTTATCGCTATGCTTTTTATTTTAGATTAGACCCATCTCCTCCATTGCAATAATTAAATGCTTTTGACCATACATTAGAAATACTGTTATCTTCAATAATATTTGCTGTTGTTAGTTGAATGCATTTATTTCT
>QCFW01000002.1 GCA_003280135.1 Prochlorococcus sp. AG-363-N16
TGTAGATGTTGCCATGGTAATTTTTTTGTAAGATTCCAATTGTTATGAATTACAGTTTCCCATGATGGCATTGTAGGTTGGATTTTGTCTGCCTCTTCAATTGTCTTATAGGCTTTTTTCCATTCTCCAAAACTGTTTTGCTTTCCTCTGAGGCTAGCAATAACAGGTGCAAGCCTTCGATCACTTCTAGCGATAAGTGCCTGAATTAAACTCCATCTATAGCTTTCTGCTCGAATGCGTATGCCATTGGAATTTAAGCTTTTACTTAGTAGTTTTAAACGCTTTTCAGCTTCTTTTCTAACGCCATACCACTGAAATGGGGTATGAGCTTTTGGTACAAACGTGCTCACACCAAGTGTTAGTCGTAATCCCGATACCTTTCGCTTTATCATTAGTAATAGCTTAGCGGTTGCATCAATATCATCTTCATTTTCAGTTGGAAGTCCTACCATGCCATATAATTTGAGTCCTGTTAGACCACCTTCTTTTGCATAATTAGCAGCTGCTAGGATTTCTTCTTCATTAAGTTTTTTATTAATAACTTTTCTCATTCTTTCACTACCACTTTCGATAGCAATAGTTAATGATTTAGAATTGCGCTTGGATAATATTTCTGTCATTAGTGGTGTAACTGTTGCTGCTCGAACAGAACTTAGGCTGAGTCGAACGTCTTCAAATTGATTATGACTTAGCCAATGAAGTAGTTCTTCAAATTGGGGGTGTTGAGTAATGGATGCTCCTAATAAACCAATGCGATTTGTTTTTGTTAAACCTTTTTCCACTGCTGGAATTAAACCATCATCAAGTGATGCACTGCGAAAAGGTAGATTTAGATAACTTGCGAGACAAAATCTACATAATTCAGGACAGCTTCTAACTACTTCCACCATATGAATACTAGGCCATGCCGCTTCGGGTGTAATAACAGTTGAATGGCTTAGAGTTTTACCTTTCCATGTTTCTTTCGTTAAGATGTTGGGAACTTTCGAATTAATAGGCATCATTTCCTTTATGTCACCATTTAATTGATATATTGGTCTGTAAAAATTAGGTACATATACACCAGGTATTTGAGCACACTCAATTAACTTCTCTTTTTTGGATAAAGTTCGAGTGGACTGTATACAATCAATAAACTTTGGTAATAATTCTTCTCCATCGCCTAATAGCACAACATCCAAAAAAGGAGCAAAAGGTTCTGGATTTGCTGTAAGTACTTGTCCTCCCCCAAAAATGATTGGATGATTTTCATTACGCTCATTACTCCATATAGGAATATTTTCTTTATCTAGTAAGGCTAGTAAATTAGGTCCATCCAATTCCCAGCTTAAAGAAATTCCAAATAATTCAGATTCACGATGGGCAGTCTCTTTTTGATCTGTAAATAGTCTACGGACATCTACATCATTTCTTTGAGCAAGTGTTGCCCATATCACTTGATAACCAAGGTTGGTAATTCCAATAGAATATGTATTAGGAAAGACCAAAGTTGTCCTAAGTGCATTTTCCTTAGGATGAGTTGGATTAAAAAGAAGAGTTTCTTTGTTCAGTGTGAATTAAGGTGAATAGTTTTGATCATTTATTATTTCGACTTTCTGCAAATAGGTTCTTTTACTTGACTCCATATCAATTTGTCTTTCATATATTGAATTTGCATTAAATATACGGGCTACTAGAAAACTTGTGATACAAGCTATTAGAAGAGGTTTTAAGATCAGTAAATTTTTTGTGAGAGCAAATGCTAGAAACATTGCTGTAATGGGAGTTCTAGAACATGCTGAAACAAAAGCCCCCATTCCCGCAAAGATATATGTACTTGGAATATGGCCAGTGAAGACTTCTATCCAAGACCCACATGCTGAGCCAATACATCCTCCTAGTGTAAGCATTGGGAAAAAGAGTCCTCCAGGAGCGCCTGATGCTGCAGCAAGACCAGTTGTAAAAAACAAAACTATAAAAGTAATTAATGCCATTGAGCTATTGGCATTTCCTACAGCAATTAAATCTTGCAATTTACCCACATGATGGAATGCTTCAGGTAAGCATGAGTAAACTATCCCCAGTACTATTCCACTAATTGACATACGAAAAATTAGCTTATCTTTAAACCAAGTATTGCTTTTAAGTTGCATAGATATGACATATTTACAATATAGTTCTGCTAAAAACCCAATTATTATTCCTAAAAGTATGAGATATCCAATATCACTAGGCAGAAAGTCAATTACTTGTTTGTATTCAGGAGCATGATATAACCCTTTTCCTTGTATAACATCTGCCCAAGTATCAGCAGAGAAAGTGGTAATTACTACTAATAGTAGGACTAGAGGTCTTGCTGAATTTAATAACTCTTCGATAGCGTAAATAAAGCCACCAATAGGTGCACTAAATATTGCAGCAATACCAGCACCACCACCTGCAGCAATGATTACTCTTCTAAAGGATATGGGAGCGTTTAACCATTTTGCCATTTTCCATGCAACTGACCCACCCATTTGCACAGCTGGACCTTCAGGGCCCAGAGGAAATCCTGTTCCTATAGCTATTATTCCTGCTACTAGTTTTACTATGCCAACTCTTAAACCCATTGGCACTGCTCTATGTCGAAGGAATGCCATGATATGAGTAACACCTGAGCCAGCAGCCGAAGGAGCAAAGTGTTGAATCAAATTTCCTGAAACATATCCTCCTAAACCACCTAATATTGGTAAGACTAGCCATGCAGGAAAATTAACTAGAAGTCCTAATCTCCATTTCTCCATTATATGAATACCCGTTTTAAAAAGAACCCCTGTTAATGCTGCCCCGAGCCCGGTTAGTAATAACGCAACTGCAACTATGAGCAATTTTTGCTGTAGTAACTTTTTAATACTTCTATTAGAAATATTTTGTTTTTGAATGCTCTCATTAATCATTATTCTTCTTTGGTGAAATTAAAAAATTGTTTTTATTACTTTTAGTGGATAACAGCCCCTTCTTTTTCAAAGCCTTCAATTTCGTTGAAATTTAAATATTGATATAAATCCTCAGCAATAGGATTAATTTTTTTAGCTGCGATCTCTTGATATTCTTCGAGAGTCGGAATGTAACCTAATAAAGCACAAACAGCTGCTAATTCGGCACTGCCTAAGAATACTTGTGCTCCTTTACCTAATCTATTATTGAAATTTCTTGTACTTGTTGAAAAGACTGTTGTATTATCTTCTACTCTTGCTTGGTTACCCATGCATAGTGAACAACCTGGCATTTCCATACGACTACCTGCATCTTCAAATATCTTGTATACCCCCTCTTTTTTGAGTATCTCTTCATCCATACGAGTTGGTGGACATACCCAAAGCCTTGTTTTATTTATTCCTGATCCTTCTAAAATTTTAGCAGCAGCACGATAATGACCAATATTTGTCATGCAAGATCCAATAAATACCTCTTGAATTGGTGTTCCTGAAACTTCTTTCAGTATTTTGACATTATCAGGATCATTAGGACATGCCAAAACAGGTTGAGTTAATTCATTTAAATTTATATGAATCGTGTCTGTGTAATTTGCATTTTCGTCCGCTTTTATTAGCTTTGGTTCTTTTAACCAATCTTCCATAGCGCTAATACGTCTACTTATTGTGCGCGAGTCTTGATATCCACGAGCAATCATATTTTTTAGTAATGAAATATTGCTGCGTAAATATTCCGCAATAGTTTCTTTAGACAGTTGAATAGTGCATCCTGAGCATGATCTTTCTGCACTTGCATCTGTTAGTTCAAAGGCTTGTTCGAGTTTGAGGTTAGGTAGTCCTTCAATTTCCATGATCTTTCCATTAAAAACATTTATTTTGTTTTCTTTTTCAATAGTTAACAACCCTTTTTGTATTGCGATAAGAGGTATTGCATTAACTACATCTCTTAATGTGATTCCTTTTTGTAAGGACCCACTAAATTTTACTAATACTGATTCAGGCATATCTAATGGCATTGCACCAATAGCTGCACCAAAAGCGACTATACCGGAACCACCAGGAAACGAAATCCCTAAAGGAAATCTTGTATGACTATCTCCTCCAGTACCAACGGTATCAGGAAGAAGCATTCTATTTAGCCAACTATGAATGATGCCATCACCTGGACGTAAAGCTATACCTCCTCTTTCCGAAAAAAAGTCAGGTAGTTCCTTGTGAGTTTCTATGTCCACTGGCTTTGGATAAGCAGCAGTATGACAAAAGCTTTGCATGACTAAATCTGCAGAGAAGCCAAGGCATGCAAGTTCCTTCATTTCATCTCTAGTCATTGGTCCAGTGGTGTCTTGGCTTCCTACAGTGGTTATGATTGGTTCACAACTTGTCCCTGGTTCTATTCCTTCGACTCCACAAGCTTTACCTACGATCTTTTGTGCTTGTGTAAATCCGTGTGATGTTTTTTCAGGTTTGCCAGCTCTTATGAAAATGTCTGTTGGCTTTAAACCTAATGAGGCTCTAACTTTATCTGTTAAAGCTCTTCCAATCATTAAAGGTATTCGGCCACCTGCTTGGATTTCATCAAAAATTGTTGATGGCTTTAATTCGAAAGAAGATAAAATTTCTGGAGAGTTTTTTTCGTCTCTTGCTTTTTTAATAATTCCTTTATATGGATAGATACTTATAAGATCTCCTGTTTTTAATTGATTTACATCACATTCAATAGGTAATGCGCCTGAATCTTCTGCTGTATTAAAAAATATTGGAGCAATCTTGTTAGCTATTATTATTCCGCCTGATCTTTTATTTGGAATATAAGGAATATCGTTACCTATATGCCAGAGAACAGAGTTGATGGCTGATTTTCGAGAACTTCCTGTTCCTACTACATCACCTACAAATGCGATTGGAAAACCTTTGCTTTTAAGATTAGAGATTATGTCAATGCTACCAGGATATCTTGTTTCAAGCATTGCTAATGCATGAAGAGGTATATCCGGTCTTGTGGTTGCATGAATTGCAGGAGAGAGATCATCTGTATTGGTTTCGCCATCTACTTTGAAAACAGTGACGGTAATTTTTTCTGCAATCTTTGGCTTTCTAGTGAACCATTCTCCAGTTGACCAACTGGTTATAATTTTTTTTGCATATGGGTTTTTATTAGCTAGTTCCATGACCTGATTCATTGCGTCATAAACTAAAACTGTGTTGCTTAGACTGTCAGCTGCAATATCTGCAAGTATTTCATCTTTATCTTCAATTATTTCTATGAGAGCAGAAACGTTATAACCCCCAACCATTGTCCCTAATAATTTTGTTGCTTGTTCCGGGCTTACAAGTGGGCTTAAACGTGTCTTTTGAGCTATAGCACTCAACCATGTTGCTTTTACATATGATGCTTGATCAACTCCTGGTGGTATTCTCTCACTGAGTAAAGTGAATAAAAGTGAATCCTCTGCACTTTGGGGAGGATTTTCTAAGAGTGAGGTTAATTCATCAGTTTGCTCAGCATTCAAAGGTAATGGAGGAATACCTAGTGCGCGTCTTTCGGCTGCTAGTTTCAGGTAATTTTTTAGCATTCTTTTAGTTCCTTGTATTGGGTTGTAGTGTTTTAATTTATTGTGTTTCCTTACAATCTAATTTTGAATGTATCTAGATGAGGAAATGCAAGTTAGGAATGTATTGATTTTGTAGTTTCTTTAAGATGAATATCTGTAGAGGAACGCATGGTTATTTCATCAGATTTCTATATGGTCGATAGAACTTCAGATCTACATATTGTTGAGACCAGGCCTTTGGTCTTACCATCTTTGCTTCATCGTGAGCTTCCATTAGATTTAAAATCCGCAGAAGTGGTAGCAGATACCCGTAAAAGCATTAAATCTATTCTTTCTGGTAATGATTCCAGAATATTGGTCATAGTCGGTCCTTGTTCCATTCATGATGTTAATTCTGCGCACGAATATGCTAATAAACTTTCTGTTTTGCGTAAAAAGTTTGCTCAAGAATTAGAAATAGTGATGAGGGTATATTTTGAAAAACCTAGAACTACTGTTGGATGGAAAGGATTAATTAATGATCCACATTTAGATGGATCATATGATATCAATACTGGTTTAAGACGTGCTAGATCTTTACTTTTGGATCTAGCACGTTCTGGAATGCCTTCTGCGACAGAATTATTGGATCCAGTGGTTCCACAATATATTGCAGATTTAATTAGTTGGACGGCAATTGGCGCTAGAACTACTGAAAGCCAAACTCATAGAGAAATGGCATCTGGTTTATCAATGCCAATTGGGTATAAGAATGGAACTGATGGCACTATTGGTATAGCTATTAATGCAATGCAAGCAGCTTCAAGATCGCATCATTTTTTAGGGATCAATAAGCAGGGTTTAGCTTCTATTGTGAGTACTACAGGTAATCCGGATGGCCATCTTGTATTAAGAGGAGGTAATAGCGGTACGAATTATGATGCTCAATCTGTTTTAAATGTTTCTCGTCAATTATCGGAAGCAGGATTGATGAATAAAGTCATGGTTGACTGTAGTCATGGTAATTCAAATAAAGACTATCGAAGGCAGAAAGATGTTCTTAGGTCAGTTGCTCAGCAAGTGAAAGAGGGTTCAACAAGCTTAATGGGTGTGATGATTGAAAGTCATCTTGTAGAGGGAAATCAAAAATTGTCTTCTGATCCAGGCGCTATAACTTATGGACAAAGTATTACAGATGCTTGTATTGACATTCACACTACAGAATTACTCCTTGAAGAGCTTGCAATATCAGTGCGTTAATTTTTAGATTTTTCCAACTATTAATTGCCATCCAATGGCAACGCCTATTGGAACGCTCAGATTGTCTATACCCAATGGACTAATTTGTTCTAATCCAGTGGCTAATAATGATATAGCGAATATTCCTAGAGGATTGAGTAGATTTCCATTAATTGTACTAAGAATAATTAGTATTGCTAGTGTTATTAAACCCATGGCAGATGTTCCTGCGATAGATTTTTTTTGTCCTAAGACTGTCCAATTTGGAGATTTGACTTGCTTGCCTATTAATCCAGCAAATCCATCACCAAAAGCCATAACTAGTACCCCTGCACAAACACAGTCAGGCCTAGTTGACCAAAATAATATGATTAAAAAAGTTATACTAATGCCGTAAGCAATAGTACCAAAACTTTTTCTTTCTACATCTTCAAAGATTGGGATGAGTTGGAAACGATAATTAATTATAAGAGCAATAGTAATAATGCTTGCAATAGAAATTGCAGTATTTGCATTGATATTTAACCACCATGCTATAGGTAGAAGTGGTCCGATCCCAATATGAACAATTTTGCGACTTAATTCTTTCTTGTCTCCGATAAAAATTTTTAGAAAAACGGCACTTAAAATTACTACTGCTATCCATGTACTAATTAGTACAAGAGAAAATAAGTTAACCAATTTTTCTACTTTAAGCTACTTTTTGATTAGACATATTTGTCATCATTCTCATCTTTACTAGTGCTTTTGATTCTAATTGTCTGACTCTTTCCCTAGATACGCCAATTAATCGCCCTATATCTGCAAGTGTATGTTCTTCTCCTCCTTTTAAGCCAAATCTTAAAGTCATAATCCTTTGTTCTCTTTCGTTGAGTTGAGATAACCATCCTTCTAAATGTTCTTTTAACATTGTTCGGTCCATCCCCTCTAAAGGTTCATCACTATTGGGGTCTGGAATCAGTTCTCCTAGCGTACTTCGATCATCTTCTCCACGTGCATGAGAATCTAATGAAGCACATGGGGCACTTTGTGCAATTAAGTCTTCTAAATCTTTTGCTTCAATCCCCATAGCATTGGCCAATTCTAATCTATTAGGTTGTCGTCCAAAACGATGAGAGAGCTCTCTGGATAAACGTCTCATTTTAGATAATTTTTCGCTTATATGTATAGGCAAACGAATTGTTCGAGCACTATTATCAATTGCTCTGGTCATACCTTGTCTAATCCACCAATAAGCATAGGTTGAAAATTTATAGCCCATTGCCGGGTCAAATTTGTCAACAGCACGCTCAAGACCAATTGCACCTTCTTGTACAAGATCAAGCAATTCAAGTCCTTGGTTTTGATACTTTTTCGCGACACTAACCACTAACCTTAGATTTGCAGCCATCATTCTGTCTCTTGCTCGCTTACCCATTCGAATTTGATGGCGTTGTCGAGCTGATAATCCTTCTTTAGGAAGGTCTAATAAATGCTTCATGTTTTGCACATGATGAGCAAGTTCAATTTCTTCAGCAGGTGTTAATAGTGGCACTCGACCAATACTGCTGAGATAGAAACCTATTGAGTCTGTAGTTAATCTTCCGCTAGGACGTCCCCTTGGAATAGGAACATTATCTTTGTTCTTTCTTCCATGGTTGAAAGAACGGTTTGCACCACCAATACCATTGGATGGTGGTATAGAACTACCCGTTGTAGATTCCAGAGGGATCCCCATCACCCTGGCCTCCTAAAAATTAGATTTGCAATGAAGTTAGCACTTAAAATGCAATTTAGAGCGAATTAAACAAAAGTTTTTTTATATATCTTCCTCAATGTTATTTAATTTACTTATTTGAGTAGGTATTAAGACTTAAAATATCACGAAGTTTTCTTTTTTTTTATCTTGCATTAGTTTTGATTGTGCACAGATTTTTTTCTCTTTCAGATCTCGTTTTTGAAATTCTCCAGCATTATTCATTTCCCAGGCATTAGAATTATCATTTAAGTAAATTCCAAGTATTTTTTCAATTTCTCGCTTAAGCTCTGGACTTTCAATGGGAGTTACAGCTTCTACTCTTCTGTCAAGATTTCTTCGCATCCAATCAGAACTGCCGATATAGATTTGAGCATGATTATTATTGAAAAACCAAAAGATTCTTGAATGCTCAAGGTATCTGCCAATAATACTAATAACAGTAATGTTTTCACTGAGATTTTTTTTCTTAGGGTATAGACAACACATTCCTCTTACTATGAGTTTGATTTGAACTCCTGCTTGAGATGCTTTATATAGCAAATTAATTATCTCTGGATCCACTAATGAATTCATTTTTGCACATATTTTTCCTTCTTTTCCATCTTTACAGTTTTGTATTTCTCGTTGGATCATATCTACCAATCCATTTCGAAGGCTCATAGGTGCAACAAGCAGTTTTCTAAACCGTTTTTGTTTTGAGAATCCTGTTAAAAAATTAAATAATTCTACTAAATCTTCTCCTAATTCTTGCTGGGAAGATAGTAATCCTAGATCAGTATAATTTTTTGAGGTGTTGGAATTATAATTACCAGTACCTATATGAAAATAACTGCGCAATCTAGACTTTTCCTTACGAATAATGAGTGCAATTTTTGTATGAGTTTTTAGACCAATGATGCCATAAACAACATGTACTCCAGCCGTTTCAAGTTGCTTAGCCCATTGAATATTATTGTCCTCATCAAACCTTGCTTTTAGTTCAACTAATGCCATTACCTGCTTGCCATTTTCTGCAGCACGGATTAATGCATTAATAACAGGAGAGTCTTTGGATACTCTATAAAGCGTAATCTTAATGGCCATTACCAATGGATCTTCAGCTGCTTGATTTATAAATTCTTCTACAGATGTTTTAAATAAATCAAAAGGGTGATGCAGTAGCAAATCTCTTTTTTTGATAATCGAAAAAATATTTTCAAACTCTTCAGTTCCTTGTGAAGAATCTTCTAGAAGGTTTAATTGACTTTTTTTTAATGATGTATGTGTTTGACCAGTTTCATATTCGTATTTGAGTAATGGAGCATCTACATTTTTTAAGCAAATGAGTTCATCTAGTCCTAAAATTGCTTCATTGCGATATAAATCATTTTCCTCTAAGGACATACCTTGCAAGAGCACATTTAATATATCACTATGAATATCTTTTGAAACTTCTAGTCTGACTATTTCTCCTCCTATACGACGTTTTTGTAAGCCTTCTTCAATTGCAAGCATTAAGTCATCTGCTTCAAGATCTCTTAATTCTAAGTCTGCATCTCTTGTAACGCGAAAGAAAGAATATTTTTCAATTTCCATTCCAGGAAATAACGCCTTTAAATTATTTGCTATTACTTCTTCAATAGGTACTGCTAAAAAAAGTATTTCAGGATGATTTGTAATTAAATCATTAGGAACTTCAATAAATCTACTTATTGTTTTTTGTGGAACTTTTACTCTAGCAAATTGTTTCTTTTTGCTATCAGGATCACTTATTATAACAGCGATATTAAGACTTAAATTACTCACAAAAGGAAATGGGTGAGCTGGATCGAAAGCAAGTGGAGTTAATATTGGAAAAATTGCACTTTGAAAGTAATTATTAATCCATAATCTTTGCTTTTCGTTTAGTTCTTTATAAGTAACAATAAATATATTTTCTTTTTTTAATTTTGGACTTAAAATTTTTAGAAAATGATTTTCTTGTTTTTTTAGAATAGGTTTTAATTTATCTCTAATACTTTTTAATTGTTCTTTTGGTGTTTTATTATCTTGACTTCTTTTATTTATTCCAGCTTCTATTTGTGTTTTTAAAGAGGCAACTCTAACCATAAAGAATTCATCAAGATTATTGCTAAAAATGGCACTAAATTTCGCTTGCTCTAGTAAAGGGGTTCTAGGGTTTAATGCTTGCTCTAATACTCTATGATTAAAATCAATCCAGCTCAACTCTCTATTAATGTAATTATTTTTAGTCATTAGACTCTAGAATTAATGAGTTAATAATTAGCGAGATTAAATTTTCTTGATTACACCATACTAACTTTTGAATTGCTTATTGTCTTTTTTTTATAAAATGGAACTCCTGAAAGTAGGAATATAACTATTAATAAGATTAAACCAGCTCCTATAAAAGGACTTCTTTCATAGAAATCAAATGCAATACCAGCCAAAACACCTCCTATACAAGTGCCTAGACTTTGCAATCCTTGTAAACCTCCTAAAACAGTTCCTTGATTAGAAGTTTCTATTCGTCTTGAAATTAAACTGCGTAAGCAAGGAGTCACTAGACCGGTCCCAATCGCTAGAAATGAACAACCGAGAAATACAATTTGGATTGAATTTTCCTTATTTGCTACTGCAATTTGTAGACATCCTAAAATTAGAAATCCAAGACCAGTTATTGTTAGTTTTAGCTCTCCAAACCTTTTAACTAAAGGACCTATTAAGCCTCCTTGAACAATCATTGCTATTAATCCAACTAATGCAAACACCCCTCCAGATAGTGAGCTACTCCATTCAAATGATTTTTTTAGATATAGGATAAGTACGGTAGTTGCACCATTAAAAGCCATAAAAACAAGAAAAAAACCAAGACAGGGTCTTCTTACTAATGGATTAGAAAAAAGATTTGCTAATTGACTGAATGGGTTTAAATTTCTTTTTTTAGGGAGTAAAGCTCGAGATTTCTTAGGCAATGTTTCTGGAAGTATCCATGTCACGAGCGCAAGGTTAATAACTGCAAATATTGTTGCTGGCAATATAGTGAGAGTTGGATTTATTTCTGCTAATTTCCCACCAAGTGGTGGGCCGATTGCAAATCCAAGTCCAAATGCTAAGCCTATTAAGCCAAAAGTTTTTGCTCGATTTTCAGGTGTAGAAATATCTGCAAGTACAGCTGTAGCCGTAGTTGCAGTACCTCCACTTAGACCGTCTATAATTCTAGCTATAAAGAGTAGTATTAAAGGTAATGAGGTTGACCAAGATGGCAATATAGTTGACCAATTAAGACTTAATGTAATTCCAAACAGAAGGAGAGCTATTACTGACCCTGCTACACAAATTTTTAAAATAGGTTTTCGTCCGTATCGATCACTGAGTGCACCTATTAGGGGAGATACTGAAAACTGTGCAAGCGCATAACTTGTTGATAATAATGCGAGTGTTGCTCCACTATCAGTAAATTGTTCTAGTAAAAATGGCAATAAAGGGAAAACAAAGCTTTCTCCTAAACGATCATCTAGGAGTGTAAAAAATGCGCATAATTCAGTAGGTATTAATTGATTGTTTTTCGCCATTTAATTAATTCCTGAAGAGTTGAGTAAGCTGAACCTGATTTAAGGCTATTTTTAGCCTTTTCCATTCCTTCTGAGATGCTATTCACTAACCCTGCTAACCATAAGTAAATGCCTGCATTCCAAATCACAGCCTTTTGAAAGGCACCTTTACCATTTAAGGTTTGCATACATTCAACTTGCCACGAATCAATAGTATTCCAGGCTAAATCTTTCCCATTGCATTTGTACTCTATGGGAGAAATAGAAAAAGTTTCAATTGTAGTGTTTTTTAATTGTGATAATTTAAGAGAACGACTTATTGAAATGTCTGTACTGCCTTCTAGACCTCGAAGGGTTACTACATGAGATTCTCCTAGAATTTCCGCCGCTTTTAGATGTCTTGCTTCAGTTGGTGGATGTACAAAGCTTGTAATTAAAAGGTGTTTCCCATTATGGGCAGTCCATAAAAGTTCCATACTTGCTAAGGGTGGTCTTTTGCCTATTTCATCTCGATATGAGACAAGATTGTGAGCTAGCGGAAAGAGATCAGCTTGATTAATGAAGGCAAATCCATATTTTGAAAAGCAATCTTGAATATCATCCATTTTTAATCCATTTAATGATAAGCCTAAAGAGTCGAATAATTCAGTTCCCGATACACCATATTTAATAGGTATTCGACCAGCTCCATGAAGAACAACTGGTTGTCCAAGATCTATTAGTATTAATGTGGTAAGAGGGTAAATAGGAGCAGTCTTGTTTCTTCCATCTAATGGCATTCCAAAGCAAATAGGAGGACGTAGATTTTTGCTCGGTTTCAGTTTAGGACCTAACTTTAAGTAGGTATCTACCATGCCCGCAAGTTCTTGAGGTTCTGGTCTCCTAATTCGATGAGCAATCATGAATGCTCCTATTTGAGCTGGTGTGGGAATCTCGTAAAGAATTAGCTCGAGGGCCTCTGCAGATTCCTCTCTTGTCATAGCTCGACTGGTATGTTCTCCACTTGCAATTTTGCGCAAGTGGTTTTTAAAGCGCTCTTGTTTTGAATCTTCATTCATGAACGATGATTTGCCTGGAACTGTTTATTTAGTGGGTGCCGGTCCTGGTGACCCTGATTTACTTACTTTGAAGGCAAATAGGCTTTTGCGTCAATGCGATGCAATCGTCTATGACTCTTTAGTGCCTAAAGAAATGCTGGATTTGGTAGCAAATAATTGCGAATGCATTTTTGTTGGCAAACGTCGAGGACATCATTCTATTCCTCAGAGTAAGACCAATTCTGTTCTATTGACATTAGCGCAAAAATACTCTTGTGTGGTTCGATTAAAAGGGGGAGACCCTTTTGTGTTTGGTAGAGGTGGTGAAGAAATATTATTTTTGCGAAAACATAATGTTTCAGTGCAGATTGTTCCTGGATTAACGGCTGGTATTACTGTTCCAGCTTATTTAGGGATTCCTCTTACTCATCGCCTTGTGAGTAGTTCAGTTACCTTGGTTACAGGCCATGAGGATATTGATAAGCGTCGTCCTGCTGTTGATTGGAAGTTGTTAGCTAAATCAACGCACACGTTAGTCATTTATATGGGTGTCCATAATCTTTCTTATATTGTTAATGAATTACTTAAAGGCGGATTAGATCCTAAAACTCCTAGTGCTGTGATTCAACAAGGAACAATAGTGGGGCAACGTTTTATAAAGGCAAGATTGGATACCCTTGTTTCAGAAGTAGATATTCAGAAATTCATCTCTCCTTCAATAGTAATTATTGGAGATGTTCTTGATTTTCAGGTTCCATCTTGTTCTCCTGAATTAGCAAATGTAACAATGCCTATTTCGTTTTAGCACTTATTTGATTAACAATGAATGCCAAAAACTTTCTGCATTTTCAAATGGTTTGATTGGTTGATTATTAATTTGCTTGACTGGGTGACAACTTAGACTATTTATTAGTAGCCATTCGTCATTTGCTTCTGGTGTGGGAGAAAGTTCTGTTTCTTCACATACTCCTTTTTTTATGGCTTGTTCTCGCATAATTCCAGGTAGGCAACCACTGTTTAGCCTTGGCGTGACAAGTTTTTTATTCCGTTTTACAATAATATTTGAGGTAGTCCCACAACATAGTTCTCCAGTAGTACTTAACAGCAAAGCATCATCAAATTTATTCTTTTTTGCTTTTAACCTTGCTTGTATTGATTGCATATAATTAAAGGTCTTACATTTACTAATAAGACTGTTTGCATTTCTCTTTTCATCGCGATCGATTGTAATTTTAATACTCGAAAATGATAGCCTTAGAGGACTTAATTCTATCCAAAGATTATATTCAGATTTTTGTTCTTGACTATCATAATTGATACCACGGTTTAGATTACTGCCACGACTCCAATTTAGTCTTATAGAACCAATGCCATCATTTAAAATTAAAATTCTAATTCCTTCTTCAATTATGGGCTCTAAAATTTTTTCATTAGGTGGTAATTCCATGCCAAGCATGATTGCATTTCTCTTCCATCGATTGAAGTGTGCAGTAAGTAATTGAGGCTTGTGGTTAAGTATTAAAATAGTTTCAAAAATTCCATCTCCAAAATTTAAACTTCGATCATTTATAGGGATTGTCAGTTTTTCTAAAGAAGACCAAGAACCATTGATCCACCCAAGTTGCTTGATCATTTACTTTTTACTCTAATGCCTTGAGTAAAGGTATCAATTTCCATTTTAGTTCTTCTGCTTCGTTTATTGGATCAGAATCTGCAACAATGCCACATCCTGCATGAACTCTTACTTTGTTCTCTTTAACAATTAATGATCTAATCAGGATATTGCTATCGAATTTTCCGTCCCAATCAATGTGCAAAAATGAGCCACAATATGGACCTCTTGCAATAGGCTCTAGCTCACTAAGTCTTTGGCACGCTCTAAGTTTAGGAGCACCACTAATAGACCCACCTGGCCAAGATGCTTCAAGAAGGTCTACCCAGTTTTTATTAGTTTGGAGTTGTCCGGTGATTACAGAGGTTAAATGATGTACTTTGGGGTAGCTTTCAAGAGCTACTAATTGATTGACATTTATTGTATTTGGTCTACATACTTTACCTAAATCATTACGAAGTAAGTCGACAATCATGATATTTTCTGCTCTATCCTTCGGACTAGAAATTAACTCTACTGCTAGTTCAGAATCTTTTATAGGGTCTTTGTCTCTAGGGCGAGTACCCTTAATTGGCCTAGTTTCTATATTGCCACTTGGCATGACTTTTAAAAAACGTTCGGGAGACGTTGATATTATTGCTTCGCCAACAGCATCTGTATCTCCTATAACAATTCCTGAAAAGGGAGCAGGGCATTCTTGTCTTAGACGTAGAAATAGATCAATTGCTAGAAGTTCTTTTGGCTTTTCTCCGATACAACACGCAGAGAGATTGGCTTGAAAGATATCTCCTTCAATGATTAATTTTTTAATTGCTTCTACTTTCTTTGAAAATTGCTTACTTTCTGTCACCCATTTCCATGTGTTAATAGGTATTCCTCTTTTAGAATCACTTTTTTCCTCTGAATCCGAGGAGCATTGATTAATATCAATACTATTAATCCATTTAGAGAATAAATTGAGACGTTGCATGTCAGAACCCTCTAGCCAAAGTTTTTTTTCTTTGAGATTAAATTTGAAAACTGGGTCATGACGAGCTATCCATAACATGGCTAAACTGTCTATCTGCCATGGGTTTTTTGGTTCTATCCATGCTCCTGCTTCATAACTTAGCCAACCTGTCCAATGTCCAGGTTTTAGGTTTCTTAAAATTTGGAATGGATTAGATCCTGTAGGGTGATGAGGCATTTCTCTTGCCGACATTTGTTCAATTGGGTCTGCTGCCAGAATTACCCATTCACCTGTTTCTCTTCCATCACCATCAAGCCAAATAAATCCAGCTTCTCCAAAATCTTGAATTAATTTTTGAGCTACAATACTTGGTTCTCTCCATTCAAAGAGTACTTTAGTCGGAGTTATCATGATAATGGATTGCTACTCAGATCTTTACGGCCTATTTCTGTGAAAGCTTTATCCCTAATTCGACAGCTATCGCAAACACCACAAGGTTTATCAAGACCACTATAACAACTCCAGGTTTCTTGTAATGGAACATGTAGTCGAAGCGCTTCATTGATTATTTCTACTTTGTTTAAATGTAATAGAGGTGCGGATAATTTCGGTTCATGTCCTTCGCGCCCTGCTTTACTAGCAAGTTTTGCAAGTTTTTGATACGCATTTAGATAATCAGGCCTGCAGTCTGGATACCCAGAATAATCCATTGAATTAATTCCTAGAACCAGCTCTTCGGCATTTCGTGCTTCGGCTAGACTAAGACCAATGGCGATAAAAACTGTATTTCTCCCAGGCACATATGTTGTAGGTATATTTCCTGCAATCACTCCATTATTGGGTATTGGCTTGTCCATTTCAGTTAAAGATGAGCCACCCCATTTAGCTAGATTTATATCTATAATTTGATGTTCAATAAGATTAAAATACTTAGCTAGTTTTTTGGCCGCTTCTAATTCTCTTTTATGACGTTGACCATAGTTAAAGGATAGTCCGATGACTTCATGACCTTTTTCTAATGCCATTGCAGTTGCAGTTGCAGAATCAAGACCGCCAGAAAGCAATGCAATAATTGGTTTCTGATGAAAAGTGGACATTTATAGAATCATTTTAAATAGCGACTAATAAATTTATTTTAAGCTACTCCTAACCATTTATGTGTTTGCATACTTAGCGTCCATTTGGAGTTCTTTTTTACATAGTCTATTGCCAGTGTTTTCCCTTTCTCGCTTTTCCAGCCTGGTTGAAGATATAACATAGGTTCCTGATCTGAGCCAGAGTTTTTTTCTTTTTCGCTTGCTTGGTGGGCCATTTCTTCTGCAAACAATAGATCTTCTTCGTTATGAATAATTACTTTAATTTCTTGGCATTTTTTTAGGAGTTCTTTTCTTGGAGGTAAATGTATTTTTGGGGACAGGGTTATCCAGTTAATAGTGCCACTCATTTTATATACACCACTTGTTTCAAGATGAATTGGGATTGAATGACTGTTTATTGTAGATGTTGTATCTTTGATTGCTTTGCATAATGGATTAAGATCATGTTGTAAGGGCTCTCCTCCTGTAATGACTACAAAGGATGCACCTTCTCTTTGTGCTTCTGCTGTATATTTTGCAAGGGTGAGTACACTTTGTTTTGCATGCTGCTGTTCTAACCAAGATTCTTTGGTATCACACCATGAGCATGCTACATTGCATCCCGCTAATCTAATAAAAAAGGCGCTTTTTCCATTATGAGCTCCTTCTCCTTGAAGAGAATGAAAACTCTCCATGATAGGGAGAGTAGGTTCCATCAATTGTTTGAATTGGTTGAGAAATTTGAGGTTTCTATAGTCTCTTTAGATGATTTTGGAACAAGTGATTGAGCAGCTTCTATTAACCCTTTGAATAGAGGGTGTGGTTTTCCGGGACGTGATAAAAACTCTGGATGATATTGACAGGCAGTAAAGAATGGATGATCTTTTAATTCAATTAATTCTACTAAGCGCCCATCAGGGGAAGTGCCACTAATAGAATATCCAGATTCAAGAAAAAGGTTGCGGTATGAGTTGTTGAACTCATAACGGTGTCTATGGCGTTCATAAACAACTTGTTCTTTATATAGTTTTTGTCCCATGGTTTGTGGTTGCAGTCTGCATGGATAAACACCTAATCGCATTGTCCCCCCAAGATCAATAACATCTTGTTGTTCTGGTAGAAGATGAATCACTGGATATTGTGTATCTGGATTTAGTTCTGAGCTGGTTGCCCCTTTTAAGCCTGCTTGGTTTTGAGCCCATTCTATTACGGCACATTGCATTCCAAGGCATAGTCCTAAAAATGGAATTTTTTGCTCTCGTGCCCATTTGATTGCTTTTATTTTTCCATTGACTCCACGATTTCCAAACCCTCCTGGGACAACTATTGCATCCATATCTTCTAAAAGCTTTTCTGCTCCTTCTGCTTCTATTTTTTCTGCACATATCCAATGAAGATCTAAAGAAGCATCTTGTGCGATACATGCATGCTTTAATGCTTCTACTACTGAAAGATAGGCATCATTGAGTTGAACATATTTCCCTACTAGAGCAACTTTTACAGATGGTCCAGGATTTCTTAGTTTATGAACTAATTCTTTCCATTTCTTTAGATCACACTCGTGATCATTTAATCCTATAGAGGCCAAGACTTCTCTACATAAACCTTCTTCTTTTAAAGCAATAGGGACAGAATAGATGCTATCCGCATCTAATGAAGGGATAACAGCGTGATTATTAACACCACAAAAACCAGCTATTTTATTTTTAAGACTTTCATTTATAGGTCTATCACTTCTACAAACTAAGATATCTGGTTGAATTCCAATCGATCTCAATTCTTTTACTGAGTGTTGAGTAGGCTTAGTTTTTATTTCTCCAGAAGTACCAATAAATGGTAAAAGAGTAACGTGAATATAAGCAATATCATGTCTTCCTACATCACCTTTAAATTCTCTAATTGCTTCTAGGAATGGAAGTGACTCAATATCACCTACTGTTCCTCCTATTTCAGTGATAACTACATCAGCATTGCTATTAGAAGCTACGCGGTGAATCCTATCTCTAATTTCTTGTGTTATATGCGGTATAACTTGAACAGTTCCTCCATTGTAGTCTCCTCTTCTTTCTTTATTGATTACAGATTGATATATCGAACCAGTAGTGACACTGTTCAGTCTAGACATTGCTGTATCTGTAAATCTTTCATAATGACCTAAATCTAAATCCGTTTCAGCACCATCTTCGGTGACAAAAACTTCACCATGTTGAAAGGGACTCATGGTTCCAGGATCAACATTTAAGTATGGGTCAAGCTTTAAGATCGATACGCTATAACCTCTTGATTTCAACAGGCGGCCAAGGCTTGCGGCAACAATGCCTTTTCCAATACTGGAAACCACCCCACCTGTAACGAAAACAAATTTTGCCATTTACTTGCTGATTATTCTTTAAATTAACTTGATTCTTTGCAAGACCAAGAAAATTGAAGATTTCCTGGAGGATTTGAAAGCTAATATGAATTTATTCAGTATCACTCAAAGTACTGGTTATATGAAGTTCTTTTAATTGTTCCTTAGATACTTCGGCAGGGGCATCAGTCATCAAGCAACTTGCTTGTTGTGTTTTAGGGAAAGCAATTGTATCTCTAATTGAATCTTCTCCTGATAAAAGCATTACTATTCTATCCAATCCAAAAGCAAGGCCTCCATGTGGGGGAGCTCCCATTTCAAGTGCTTTTAAAAGGAAACCAAATTGTTCTGTTGCTTGCTCTTTTGGAAGGCCAATGGTTGCAAAAACCTTTTGTTGAAGATCAGCATCATGAATACGGATTGAACCTCCTCCCAGTTCAAGACCATTTAACACAAGATCGTAAGCTTGTGCGCGTGATGTTTTTAGGCGTTGTGACCATAATGCTTTCTCTGACCCTAGATCTTTTAGGTGTGGAGCACAGAAAGGGTGATGAAGGGCTTCTAACCGATTTTCTTCTGAATTAAATTCAAACATTGGGAAATCAACGACCCATAAAAAACTCCATGGCAGCTTTGTTTTTTTGGAATCAATTAGATTTAATTCTTTTGCAAGATATTGTCTAATACGATCAAGAGTTTTGTTGACAATCTTCGTTTCTCCTGCACCGAAAAGTATGAGATCCCCTGGTTTAGCCTCAACCGTTTGCAGTAAATCTATTATTTGAGTAGTGCTTAGATTGTCTTTAATAGCTCCAATGGTGTCAATTTCATTACCTTCACGGACTCTTATAAATGCAAGACCTTTCCCACCAGCTTTTTGTGCTTCCGAAAATATATCGCCACCAGGTTTTATTCTTACATTGCTAATTAACTTATTACCATTTTTTACATTTATACATTTTACGGAACCACCACTTTTTACCGCTCCTGAAAAGACTTTAAAACCTATTTCTTTAACAATTTTACTTACATTTTTTAATTCCATACCATATCTTGTGTCTGGTCTATCTGTTCCAAAACGATCCATAGATTCTTCCCATGATAATCTCGGAAATGGAAGATTTAATTCAACTCCTTTTATTTTTTTCCAAATTGATGCGATTAATTTTTCATTAAAACTTAAAATATCATTCTGACTCATAAAGCTCATTTCCATATCTAATTGTGTAAATTCAGGTTGTCTATCTGAACGTAAATCTTCATCACGAAAACATCTTGCGATTTGGTAATAACGCTCCAATCCACCAACCATTAAAAGTTGTTTGAATAATTGTGGCGATTGCGGGAGTGCAAACCAATTACCTTCAGAAACCCTCGAAGGCACTAGATAATCACGTGCACCTTCCGGTGTTGATTTAGTAAGAATCGGTGTTTCTATTTCAATGAAATCTTCTTTTTCTAAAAAATCACGAGCTGCTTGAATTGTCTTATGACGTAAGCGAAGATTTTTATTCATCCGTTCTCGCCTTAGGTCTAAATACCTATAACGAAGTCTTAGCTCTTCTTTGATTGGTTCTTCGTCATGGATAGAAACAGTGAAAGGTAAATTTCCAGAAACAGGGTTTAGAACATTTAGTGAAGCTGCCAATATTTCAATTTCTCCAGTTTTTAATTTTTTGTTTATCGATTCTTTTGGGCGTAACCTTACAGTTCCTTTGATTTGTATAACAGATTCAGTTCTAAGCCCTTCAGCAATAGTAAACAGTTCTTTTCCTTGATCTGGATCAACTGTTATTTGAACTGTTCCACTGCTATCGCGCAGATCGATAAAAATCACCCCACCGTGATCTCTACACCGGTCTACCCAGCCACAGAGTTGAACTTTGGAGTCAATGTGCTGATTGCGCAGATCTCCACAGTAATTACTGCGCATAAGAATTACTTAGATATAAAAGATGAGTTTCTCATAAGAAATGTTTAGTAGGCATTAATTAGTAGAGCTTATGTCAGGAAACTCTGCGATAAAAAGGTTTTTTTACAACGCAGGCTTCATGAATGTCTTCTCTTATTTTTACATTAATTGGTGTACCTATTTTAGTGAATTCTTGTGGTAAGTAAGCTAAAGCAATGCCTTTTTTTAAAGTTGGAGACCATGTTCCACTTGTAATCTTTCCAATTGGTTTATTTTTATAGAGCATTTCATACCCTGTACGAGCAATAGCCCTTCCCTTCATTTCTATACCAACTAATTTCTTTTGAATCCCTTCTTTACACTGTTTTTCAAGAAATTTTCTTCCTATAAAATTTTTTGGCATTTCTAAATTCACTAGCCAGCCTAACCCGGCTTCAAAAGGAGTCGTCTCTACATTTAGGTCCACTCCATAAAGCGATAGACCTGCTTCTAGTCTTAATGTATCTCTAGCCCCTAGCCCACAAGGGATCACTCCTAAACTAATTAGCCCTTTCCAAAACTCTTTCCCTGGGTATTCATCTAAAAGAATTTCAAACCCATCTTCACCAGTGTATCCAGTACGAGCTATAAAAATTGAGCAAGCTTTCTCGTGCAGGTTTTTTATTTCTATTGTTTTATGGCCAAACTTAGGAAGTGAACTCAAAGATATTTTTAGATATTTTTCTAAGTATTCTTTTGCTTTAGGCCCTTGAATGGCTAATAGAATAGGATTTTTTTTAGCATTTTTTATTGAGATACTTTGGCTTAGATTTTCTTGTATCCATTGCTTATCAATATCTAGGCATGCCGCATTAACTATGGCTAAAAGAGATTCTTGATTTTCATTATCTAAGCCAAGATCATAAATAATGAGATCGTCAATAATTCCACCATTTTTGTTTAATAAAACCGTATAACATGATTCTCCAACTCCAATTCTCTGAAGATCGGATGGAACTAAAGATTGCATTTGATCTTTTGCATTAGAACCTTTTATCAACAAAGAACCCATATGGGAAATATCGAATAAGCCTGCATTACTCCTTACCGCTTGATGTTCTTTGATTAGTCCAGAGAATTGAATTGGCATTTCCCATCCTGAGAATGAAACCATTCGTGCTCCGCTTGCTATGCAGGAGTTGTAAAGAGGTGTTCGGAGTAATGGCATTTACTTCAGTTAATGCAAGGGATGTGACTAGATGAGTTTTAGAAGGTCAATTCCATGGCCTAATTAAGGAACCTTAACTAACCTGTAAGTCGGAGGAGAGACCAATGTCTTTTAATGAATGCTGCAAAAATTGTAAACACTGTATTCCTGGCAAATCATCTTCCCATGGATGGTGTGCATTGAGGAATATCAAAGTTCATCCTGATATTGCTCAGTTTGCCTTTTGTCATCATTGGACTCAACGTGAACCAACTTTGCCAGCTCTTCAAAAAAATGAAATTTCTATTGATAAGCAATTAGACTTTGGGAAAGCTTTTGTCAATTCTGATATATAACATAAGCCATCTATTTAAAGACTTTAATGTCTTATTAAGGAGTAATTCATTTCATTTTTATCCTTTATTTAATAGCATTATTAAACTTCGAACTACTTTTGCAGCAAATATACTACTAATACCTGAAATGTCTAATTGAGGCGCAAGTTCAACTACATCAGCTCCAATTATTTGATATTCTTTCAAAATATTTATTATTTTAGAGAAATCATTCCAAAAATATCCACCTGGTTCAGGTGTGCCAGTGCCAGGCATTACACTAGGATCAAACCAATCAAGATCTATAGTTAAATAAATTGGGTTATCTTTATACTTTATTAAAGCGTCAGAAAGCTCTTTTGCAGGTTCACTTTTCTCGCAATGTATCAATCTATTGTATTTTTTCATTTCTAAAAATTCACTTTTAGTCCCGCTACGAATGCCTATTTGAAAAATTTTTTTATTAGGCAGAAAATCTAAGCATCTTCTCATTGTACATGCATGGTTATACATTGAACCTAACCATTTTTCTCTAAGGTCAGCATGCGCATCTAGTTGAATAACTATTAGATTATTAAAATGATTAGCGGAAGCTTTAACAGCACCTATTGTTATTGAATGTTCTCCACCTAGCATTAATGGTTTTTTACCTTGATTAATTAATTGATATGTTACTTTTTCTACCTTATTAATTACTGGTTGGGGATCTCCATAATTAATTTCTAAAGAACCAATATCAGCAAAATTTAAATCTTCAAGATCCATCTCAAATTCTGGACAAAAAGTTTCAATTCCATTACTAACTTCTCTTATCGCAGCAGGTCCAAACCTCGCTCCTGGACGAAATGATGTTGTGCCATCATAAGGGACACCATATAGAACTATATTGCAATTTTTAGTAACTCTATTGGCTGCCATAAAAATAGAGCCTTCATTATTAAAGTTATCTGAGTTGAATGACTTCATTGATTAATCTTTTTTTCTAGAGATGCGGTTATAAGATTGAAAGCAGCATTTTGCCAACGTGGACTCCATACTTCACAAAATTTGGAAATTTCTTTAACTCTTTTTTCTTTTGGCTTATTATATCTGCGAGTATCTTTTGCACCAAAAATCCAACTCCAATAACCGCTTGGATATATGGAGACATGGCCATATAAAGGATCTGCATATTTAAAGATTGTGCGAATTAGTTTTAAAGTTTCAATATGAACTTTTTCAAATCTTTCTGGTGATTCACTTTGCATAGCAAATATTCCACCATCTTTCAGGATACGAGAACAATTCTGTAAAAAGATTTTATTAAACAACCCTTCAGCAGCTCCTATTGGATCAGATCCATCAATAATTACAATGTCATATGAATTGTCTTGACAATTTTCTACCCACTTACAACCATCCTCAATTTTTATATGAAGTCGTTTGTCAAACCATGCTTTACCTCCTATTGATGGTAAATATTTTTTACTTAATTTAATTACAAGATTGTCAATTTCGACTAAATCTATACGCTGTACTTCTTTATAGAAAAGACACTGTTTAGCTGTCCCACCATCTCCACCTCCAATAATTAAAATTTTCTCAATTTCTTCTGAACTTGTTAATGCAGGATGTACAAGGCACTCGTGATATTGCTTTTCTTGTAATTCTGCAGTCATCCAGCAATTATTTAGAAGTAGTGATTTTCCATATAATAAACTTTCTATAATCGTAATTTTTTGAATTGCACTGGTTTTTTCAACTATTAATTTACCTTTAAGTCCAAATCTAGAATTATTATGGTATTCATCAAACCAATAATCAAATCTTTTTTTTATAAAGTTTTTTATAATAGAAAGAATCATTTATTTTCTTCTTTTAAAACCTTCTTTGCTTTTTCCCATAAATCATGAAGTTTGTCAATAGGTTGGTTTTTTATATTACCTTTCATTTCTGACTCTATATATTGTAGTCTCTTTATAAACTTTTTATTTGTTCTAGACAATGCTTCTTCAGGCTTTATTTTATACCATCTTGCAATATTAATAAGTGTAAACATTACATCTCCAAACTCCTCCTCAGCATGAACTAGATTTTTAGAGTTTAAAGCTAATTTCAACTCATTAATCTCTTCATCAAACTTCTTCCATACTTCTGTAATTGATTCCCATTCGAAACCGATACTGGCTACTTTTTTTGATATGTACATTGAACCAAATAATGCACTTTGTGGTTTTATTTTTTCTTTTATAAAAGAGGTAAATTTATTTTCACTATGATGATACTTTTTTTCTGATCTTTTGATTTCATCCCAAGTCTTTCTTTTTTTTTTATGAAAAAATATATTTTGGCTATCAAAAATTGTAGGATTTCTTCTGACAAGCTTATTAGTTAAACCGTTAATAATATCCTCTAATGTAAAACGATTTTCCTCATGTGCAATTTGAGCGTGTAAGACTACTTGTAATAATAAATCACCAAGTTCTTCGCATAGATTCTTATCATCATTTTCTCTAATTGCTTCTGCAACTTCGTGAGCTTCTTCTAAAACATAAGGTATCAATGATTGATGATTTTGTTTTTTATCCCATGTACATCCATTCTTGGGATCTCTTAATCTTGCAACAACTTTTCTAAGTTCTTCAATTGAGTTTGAATTGACTTCTTTTGTATTCATAATGATTGATTAAATTAAGAATTAAATTTCTTACATTTTGGCCGAGGGTCTCCATCAAGGATCAAATGAAGCCAAGCACTTCCTTCTGCACCTATAAGTATGGCTACAAATTGCTTAGGGTATTTTTCAATTAAGTTTCTTATACGATTGATGGAAATGTACTCTAAGTCTATGCCCATGAAATTCAAGAGTACTTTGAGCATCAAAACCATCGAGATCAAATAACCAATCCGCACCGTAGTACCAATAAATATTCCATGTGAGAGTAATGAACGATGAGTTATGAATTTTCTATATGGTCTCCAAATTATTTGGAATCTTCCCCATCTCTTCAGAGATTTTGAGTGAATGTCTAAATCTGGCGATAACCACAGTCCAGCAATACAAAAAGAGATCCCTGCTATCAATGCACTGTTTAGCCCCCAAATTAGACCTATGAAAATCCCAAAGGGAACAGATAAGAAAATTGTCGCTTTGTCATGTTTTTGACCTGATGCCATCAGATTTACTATGATTGTTTTTACTAATAAGACAGAATTGTCTTGTTGGGGCGATTAGCTCAGTGGTAGAGCGCCTGCCTTACAAGCAGGATGTCCCTGGTTCGAACCCTGGATCGCCCATCAATTGTATTCATCAGTATTAGCTTGTATCTTCATGATGATAAGAAAAGCTGCAGATAAATTATTGAGAGAATATGCTTTTTGTTGTGATCTTGTTTTATTGATTGGGATTTTTTAAGGGAGTTCTCCAAAGAATGCGATATGTTTATTAATTTGATGAAGGGCTTAAAATTTTTAGGAATTATCTCATTGTCTTTGATTAATTGATTTTTCGAAAGCTATTCTTTCTAATTATGTTTAGGTTCTATATGAGGTAAAATTTTTGAATAGTTAATCTATAATGATTAAAAACCTTTCATTTAGCTTACAACTCTAATCTGAATTCATCTTTAAAAAAATCATAGTTAGTATTACAATACTTATTAACAACTCTATTGGAAAATAATATTTGTTCCAAAAAGTATTATTTGAACTAATATATTTTAATTTTTATTTAGTTTCAATAAAGATGATTAATTGATCAATGCTTATAATCTTCTTATAATTTTAGATTATGCAATAAAAAAATGAAAGACAATGACAAAAGCCTTTTGCAATCAAAAGTTTTTGAATTTGCCTTTTCAGAACTTGTCAGAAGTCATAGAAATTCTTTTCTGCCTATATGGACAGTAGACAGTTGGGTCAAATTTTTAATCTGGATGGCATTAAATTGTGGGTTGTCAGGAGATAAAGAAAGTATTGCTTTGTTTATTGAATCGTTGGGTTCGCACCTATCTAGACGTATGCGAAGAATTTTTTTTGAAAGACTCTGTGAAGAACAGAATATACATTTGATGGCTGATCCAGCTGACCTAACCGTTTTATTACTTCCAATTAACCCTAAAGAATCGCTTACATTGATTAATGGAGAGGCTGCTTTGAAAAATACTGGCTTAATCGATAAAGTTCTTAAAGATAAAAGTCTTTGGGAAACTCATGATGGGATTATTTCTATTCCTTGGAATAATGTAGAAACATGCAGCTAATTTTTTAAAAACATAGAATCTTAGTAGTGTTTGTAAGCATGTTTTCTATAGCTTCTTTTCTTTCGTGAAAGATCATTCTGTTGATAAAGGCTCTGCTAAAGGACAAGATTCTTTATCTAAGACATACGACCCAGTAGAGACAGAAGCTCGTTGGCAGCGAGTATGGCAGGCCTTAGACGCTTTTCATCCTGATGCAAGTGATCCAGGTGAGCCATTTTCTATAGTCATTCCTCCTCCTAATGTCACGGGGAGTTTACATATGGGACATGCTTTTAATACTGCTTTAATTGACACAATTGTTAGATTTCAGCGTTTACAAGGCAAGAATGTTCTTTGTTTGCCAGGTACTGATCATGCATCGATTGCAGTTCAAACAATTCTTGAAAAACAACTAAAAGCACAAGGACTGACTCGCTATCAATTAGGTAGGAAAGCATTTTTAGAGAAGGCATGGGAGTGGAAATTAGAAAGTGGAGGGAAAATAGTTGATCAATTGCGACGTTTGGGATATTCAGTGGATTGGAAAAGAGAAAGATTTACTTTGGATGAACAACTAAGCAAAGCCGTTTCAGAGGCATTTATACGCTTGCATAATGAAGGATTGATATATAGAGGTGAATATCTTGTCAATTGGTGTCCTGCATCAGGATCAGCAGTTAGTGACTTAGAAGTGGAAATGAAAGAAGTAGATGGTCATCTTTGGTATTTTCAGTATCCATTTACTCATCCTGATTTATCTTCTGAAATCACGCATCTTGAGGTTGCGACTACAAGGCCTGAAACTATGCTTGGAGATGTGGCCATAGCGGTTAATCCTTCTGATGACAGATATAAACATTTGATTGGCCAGACATTAACGTTGCCTTTTGTTGAGCGTAAGATCCCTTTAATTGCAGATGATCATGTAGATAAAACATTTGGAACCGGTTGTGTCAAAGTTACTCCTGCACATGACCCTAATGATTTTGCAATAGGCAAGAGACATAATTTGCCTCAGATTACGATCATGAATAAGGATGGAACCATGAATGAAATGGCTGGACCATTTCAAGGAATGGATCGGTTTACTGCACGTAAAGCAGTGATAGCTGCGTTAAAAGAGAAAGGCTTACTGACTAAGATTGATAATTACCGACATAGTATTCCTTATTCGGATAGGGGGAAAGTACCTGTAGAACCTTTGCTCTCGACTCAATGGTTTGTTCGAATGGAGTCTATTGCAGATAGATGTCGGACTCATTTAACGCAAGGTGAACCTCACTTTGTTCCAAATAGATGGGAAAAGGTATATAAAGATTGGTTGTATGGCATTCGTGATTGGTGTATTAGTAGGCAATTATGGTGGGGACATAGAATTCCTGCTTGGTTTATAATTAGTGAAACTAATAATGTTGTAACTGATCAAACACCTTATATAGTAGCTAATTCTATTGATCAAGCTTTTGAGAAAGCACGTCAACTATATGGAGATGATGTGAAGATTCGACAAGATGATGATGTTCTTGATACTTGGTTTTCTAGTGGCTTATGGCCTTTTTCTACCTTGGGGTGGCCTGATGAAAATCATCCTGATTTTAAATGTTGGTATCCCACAAATACTCTTGTAACTGGTTTCGATATCATTTTTTTCTGGGTTGCAAGAATGACAATGATGGCAGGAGCCTTTACTGATCGCATGCCTTTTTCAGATGTTTATATTCATGGATTAGTTAGAGATGAGCAAAACCGTAAAATGAGTAAAAGTCTTGGTAATGGTATTGACCCACTATTATTAATTGAAAAATATGGAGCAGATGCTTTACGCTTTGCTTTAGTTAAAGAAGTCGCAGGTGCAGGACAAGATGTGCGACTTGACTATAATCGCTCTAATGATACTTCGCTAACAGTAGAAGCCTCTAGAAACTTTGCTAATAAACTGTGGAATGCCACTAGATTTGCGTTAATGAATAGTGAGCAAACAAGTGTTAATGATTTGTTTGATACAATCGATACTTCTTCTTTGCAACTTTCTGACAGATGGATCTTATCTAGATTAAATCGTACAAATTTGACTACTTTGAAAAGATATAAAGACTATTCTCTTGGTGAAGCAGCAAAAGGACTTTATGAATTTGTTTGGAATGACTTTTGTGATTGGTATTTGGAACTAAGTAAACGTCGTTTAAACAATGGAGAGCCTCAAAATAGTGCTCAACAAATTGATCGAAGAATTACTCAACAGGTTCTTTTTAAAGTTTTGAATCAGGTTTTAGTGATGTTGCATCCATTAATGCCTCATTTAACGGAGGAACTTTGGCATGGTATTACTGGCTTTTCTGAAAAAAAATTGTTAGCACTTCAACGATGGCCAGAATTAGAAGCGCAGTTTATGGATCAAGCTTTAGAAGACTCTTTCGATGAGCTTTATGACTCAATTAGATTAGTGAGAAATTTGCGAGCAGTGGCTGGTTTAAAGCCTTCTCAATTTATTCCCGTGAGATTTGTGACTAAAAAGAAGAATTTAAATAAATTATTAAACGAAGCAATTCATGACATTAAGGCATTAACCAAAGCTAATAGTGTGGAAGTGTTCCATCCAGATCAATTAAAGAAACAACCTTCTGTAAAAGCTTTGGCTGGAGTATCAGGGGAATTAGAGGTTGTTTTACCAATAGAAGGATTAGTAGATATAAATGCATTACGATCACGATTAGAAAAAGACCTCACTAAAGCTCAGAAAGAAATTTCAACCCTTTCTGGTCGTTTATCAAATCCTAATTTTGCAAATAAGGCACCAGAGGCCGTTGTATCTGAATGCAAGTTGAAATTAGCTGATGCTCAATCTCAATCTGAGTTAGTTAGACAAAGACTCTTAGGCTTAGAGTAAGTTTGCATTATTAAATGTTTGATTTTAGTTCTTTTATAACAGATCAATCTCAGTTCTTTGTAGATCCTTTTGGGATTTTTCTCTTTTTAATTATTTATATTTTCTGGGTTACTTTTTTATTACCTGGTTCATGGTTATCAATGATTGCAGGACTTTTATATGGAATAGTTTTAGGTAGCATTTTAGTTTTTATTGGTGCTTCTCTTGGAGCTATTTTAACTTTTTGGTCTGGACGCACTTTTTTACGGACATGGATACAAAAACGTTTAGAGAATTATCCGAAATTAAAATATATCGAAAATAAAGTTAGTAAAGAAGGTTTGAAGCTAGTAATTTTAACAAGACTATCTCCTCTTTTTCCATTTGGATTATTGAATTTTGTTTTTGGTTTAAGCCAACTTAAGTTTCAATATTTTTTAGTTGGACTTTTTGCAATTTTGCCAGGAACAATTTTATATTGTAGCTTGGGATCTCTTGCTGGGGATTTCACAAGATTTAGCGAAACTATTGCAAATCAAAATAGTTTTGTATCCTTTTTATTTAGCTTAATGGGCTTTTTTGCAACTCTTTTAATTTTTATTCTAGTTTCCAGAATTGCAAAGAATGCCCTTCAAGAACTTGATTCTTCGCTTTGATCTGGTGTAGGTAAATTCCAATCTTTAATAATTGCAATTACAATAAACCAACCTAGTCTTATTTTAGAAATAAGCCCTTTTTGGGAAACTAAATTTAAATACTTAGATCTACCGCACGGCGTTTTGATAAGTAAAAAGATTTTAGGTTTTTCCATAAAGGTCAGGCTCTTGTTTGAGAAAGTTTAGGAGGTCTTCTTCTGTTAAAATTTTAATTTTAAGTTCTTTTGCTTTCTTTAATTTGCTTCCTGCTTTTTTTCCAGCGATAAGATAATGAGTATTTGAACTAATACTTGAACTCACTTTTCCGCCTGCTTCTTCGATTATTTTTGTAGCTTCATTTCTATTTAGGGATGTCATAGTTCCAGTAAGGACAAAGTTCTTCTTATCAAGGTGTTGATTGTAGGCAATAATATGTTCACTTTCAGTTGCTTTAAGAGACAGACCCACGTCCATTAATTCTACAAGTAATTGTTGGTTTTCTTTGCTAGTAAACCAATTTTGGAGAGAATCAATGATTTCATTACCAATCCCATGAATCTGTCTAATTAATTCTGGCGATTCATTAACTACAGTTGCAAGTTTAGAAGCACTTCTAAACTCTTTTGCAAGGACTTTTGCATTGCTTTCACCTACATGAAGGATTCCAAGCCCATAAAGTTGTCTATACCAAGGTTGCTGTTTAGAATTTTCGATTGCAAGAATTAATTTTTCTGCTGACCTTTGTCCCATTCTGCTTAGCTTAGTTAGAGTTTTTTCGTCCAGCTTATAAAGGCTAGCTATTGACGTAACTAAATTTTTTTCAACCAGTTGCTCTATTAGTTTTGACCCAAATCCATCAATATCCATTGACTTTTTATTAACCCAGTGGCGTAATAGACCTCGTAATTGTGCTGGACACTTCTCATTAATACATTTAGTGATAGCCTCATTATTTTCTTGTACAAGATCTCCATCACACTCAGGACATCTTTTTGGGAGTGATAGTGGTTTTGCATTGTTAGTTCTTAGTTCTGTTAAAACGCGAACTACTTCTGGAATGATTTCACCCGCTTTTTTTACGATTATTGTATCTTCGGAATGTAAGTCGAGTTTTGCGAGTCGATTTGCATTATGGACGGTAGCTCGACTTACTGTTGTACCAGCTAGGGTAATAGGTTCAAACTCAGCTACAGGTGTCACTGCTCCTGTCCTACCAACTTGATAAGAAAGCTTGAGTAGTTTGCTGGGAGCTTCTTCAGCAGGATATTTCATTGCTATAGCCCATCGTGGAGCTTTTTGAGTGAAACCTGTAGTGTCTTGTGTTTTGAAATCGTTTAATTTGACGACGACACCATCAGTTGCATAAGGAAGTCGGTGACGTTTGGTTTCCCATTTATCAAAGTATCTCTTGACACTATTTAGATTTTTATGAATTTCAGTATTCGGATTGACTTTAAAACCGGCGATCTTTAGTAATTCCAAAGCTTCTGCTTGGTTTTCAGGTTTTTTAACATTGAATTCTTTTGATTTCCAATGGTCTGGTAAATAGATTGAATATGCAAAGAAATCAAGGTTCCTGGAAGCAACTATTCGTGGATCAAGTTGTCTTAGAGTACCTGCACATGCATTTCTTGGGTTTGCAAATAGTGGCTCATTGTTTGCAGTTCTCATTTTATTGATTTCTTCAAACCTTTTATTAGGTAAAAAGGCTTCACCTCGGACTTCGAGCCATGCTGGTTGTTGTTTGAAACGAAGTGCTAAAGGGATAGAAGGAATGGTTTTTACATTTGCTGTGATATCTTCTCCATTCAGACCATCCCCCCTAGTTGCAGCTCTTATCAGTAAACCGTCAACATAACTCAATGCAATAGCATTACCATCTATTTTTAATTCAGAGATCATTTCATCCATATCCTTTTCTTGAGATAATTCTTTTTCAAGAAGTTTCTGAATTCTTAAATTCCAATCTTTTAATTCTTCAAAATTAAAAGCATTATCTAAACTTAGTAAAGGTATTTTATGTTGAACACTTTGAAAATTATTGGCTGGTAGACCTCCTAGACGCTGTGAGGGACTATCTAAAGTAATTAAGTTAGGGTTAGATCTTTCTAATGCAAGAAGTTCTCTATATAACTGGTCGTATACAGCATCTTCAATTGATGGTGAATCAAGGACGTAATACTCATAATTTGCTGTATTAAGAACCTTTTTTAGCTCAGAAGCACGTTGAGAGTCTTTCTTAGATTGATTCTTCACTTTCTCTTGCAAGGATTTTAGCTTTTACCTTTAGCTATTCGATTAATGCGCCATTCCTTATCTATTTTTTTGAAAGTAAAGTCCAGAGGTAATTCCTGACTTTTGTCTTCTGATTTTAGTTTTAAAGTGAGAATAATTTCATTGTCTTCAATTCGAGGACGACCAGACTTGAGATTGCTGTATCTGTTCAATTTCAGACTGCCTAGGAATTTCAGGAAATCTTGGCGATTGACATGCTGACGATATGTTTTACTAGTCAGCCTATAGGCACCATCTATTTGGCCAGAAGCTATTTGATCAAAGAATTTCTTAACAAGAGGGTTTATTCCTCTTGCCTCAATAACAAGTTTGATTGCATTGAATGTCCAAAAAAGGAGTAGTGCACTTGCTCCTATTAGAAGAGCTTTGATGCTGATTGCTTTTACTAATGCCCCATCCATTGTTTAAATTTTGTTTGACACTTGGACTTTTTAACTCTAGAAAGCAGAGTGTTGATTCGTCACTAAGTTTTAGACAGAATCTTATCGCTTTTGCTCTTGAACTGTCATAAATGAAGAAATGCCACTGATTCCTCTTTTGCCAATATTTCATCGTTTTAACAGAAAATATTTTGATGGTTTGCTTTCTCAAGATTTAAAGCCATTAGTTGCAGTGAGATGGAGTGATGGTCGCTTGAGGAATACAGCCGGCTTTTATCGGCGTTCTAAAAAAGGTGGTCAGCACTATTCAGAAATCGTTTTATCCACCCCATTACTTATCAATCTTCCTTACAACGCGGTAGAGAGTACTCTTTGTCATGAAATGATTCATGCATGGATAGACTTGGTTTTAGGAATTCAAGAAGGTCATGGTCCAATTTTTAAGAAAAAGATGAATTCTATAAACTCTTTACAACAAAACTTTCAAATTACTGTTCGTCATCAATACCCTGTACCGAATAGATCTCCTAAATGGTGGGCTATTTGTCCTTCTTGTGGTTTACGTCTTCCTTATAAGAGAATAGTAAAAGGAGCAGCTTGCAAAAAATGTTGTGATGCTAATCATCATGGAAAATGGAATGCAGGATGTGTTTTATGTTATGAACCTTTTCTAAAAGAGGCATAATTGTTATGGATAGATACTATTCCGTGAATCGGCGTAAGCGTTCGAGAGATCCACTAGAAAGAAGAATGGATCAATTATTTGAAACGGGTCGTCAATTTGTTGATGGTGTAGCTGGAAATCGTCCTGGTAGAAGAAGAAAAGATAATTTTGGAACTTCTACTCTTGAGTCCTTTGAAAATGCAGGACGTTGGATGGGTGATAAATTGGACTGGTTTTTTGAAGAGGATGATAATTGGTTAGATTCAAATGATACTGAAGCAAATTCTCAGGTGCCTATTAGTAACATCAAAAGACCTCTACAAGCGATTTCGCTTAGAGTCCCTAAAGCAATAGCTCCTTCAGGACAATCAGATCCAACAGCGATTGCTGAAGATGAATGGCCTGATGAATCCTCATATCGAATAAATAGATGGCAACGTAGTAAGAGTAATTATGATCGTGTAAATTCTGCAAATGATTTATCCAAGCAAAGTACTGGAGTCAAACGTTCTCTACCAAAGTCAAGTCGAAGAAGGAATTAATGGTTTGATTGACGACTAGTTGTTCCTAACCACTCCTCTAGTGCAGGGTTAAAGACTTCACGTATAACTGTTAGCTCTTTTTTATTACGAAAAAATCTATAATGTCTACTCCAGAAAGGACCAATAAAATTAAATTCATTTTCCAGCCATAAAGCATTGACTAAAGATAATCCATCAACTTCACGAAAAATTTCAGATCGTCCTTTCGTTAAACTTTCCCAAATAGGCTGTTCTTTATTTTTTAAATGAGTTTCTGCTTCTTGTTTATTCCACCAACTTTCTGCCCATGCAAGTGTATGAGAATCACATTGAATCCATACTTGTCGTCTTAAGAGTGGTAATTCAAGTTCTTTGACTTCGATAGGAGCTGTATCTTCAAGTTGATTTTCTGATTCCATTGCTATCAGCTTTATCTTCACTTGTTTTCCTGTTAAAAGACTTAGATGTCGGGTTGGACTCCCATCACCAAGTAGCATTATTTTCCATGCACCTGAGAGTTGTTGAGGTGCTGTACCTGATAACACGGATTCTGTTGTTGCTTCCCAAGTAGCTATGGGTGATTGAAGTAATTTGTTTGTCAGCGGAGGTTACCTCCTTGAGTCTTTTCTTTTTTGGTACCTAATAAATCCAAATGTTTATTTCTTGTATAGATTTTGAGCCATATTAATAAAGCTGTTAGGTCTGCCTTGCTAACACCTGGCACTTGCGCAGCCTCTCCAAAGTTTTTAGGTTTTTTTGCTGTTAATTTTTCTCTAGCTTCTTGGGAAAGCGTGTTGATACTTTTGTAATTAATGTTATCAGGAAGAAGCTTTTGACTTTGTTTTTTAATTTGTTCAATTTGAGCCTTTTGCCTATTTAAATACCCACTATATTTTATATCAATTTCAACTCCTTCAATTACATCTTGAGGTATGTTACTTGAAATAATTTTGAGTTTGATGAGATCTTTAGAATGTACACCAGGTCTTCGTAAAATATTTGCAATTGTAATAGATCCTTTGATAGGAGATCCAGTTTCTTTTTCTAAAATGAATGCAATAGGATTACTTTCTTTGATACGTTCTTTTTCAAGACGTTCTTTTTCGCATTCAATTGCTTTTTGTTTTGCTTGGAATATTTCCCAACGCCTTTTATCAATAAGATTAAGTTCAAATCCTAATGGTGTTAAACGCCTATCAGCATTATCTCCTCTTAACAAAAGTCTATATTCGCTACGACTTGTTAATACTCGATATGGTTCTTTTAAATCTTTATTGACAAGATCGTCAATCATTGTACCTATATAACTTTCTTCTCTTGAAAAATATATAGCTTCCTTATTTTCAATAAATCTTGTAGCATTGATTCCAGCAACTAGTCCTTGTGCTGCTGCTTCTTCATATCCAGTAGTTCCATTTAATTGTCCTGCAGTAAATAATCCTTTTATTTTTTTTGTTTCTAAAGATGGTAGTAATTGTGTTGCAGGAATATAGTCATATTCAACTGCATATGCTGGGCGAAGCATTACACATTTTTCTAATCCTGGTAGTGTTTGCAGTAGTTTTAGTTGGAGCTTTTCCGGCAATCCAGTTGAGAAACCTTGTACGTATATTTCAGGAGTATTGAGTCCTTCTGGTTCAAGAAATATTTGATGTGATTCTTTATCAACAAATCTAACAATTTTATCTTCAATTGATGGGCAATATCGAGGTCCTTTACTATCAATAAAACCACCATAAATGGGTGTAAGGTGAAGATTTTCTTTGATTAACTGGTGTGTTGCTTTTGTTGTTCTGGTGATATGGCAACTCATTTGTTTCCCACTTTTCCATGCTGTTGGGTCAAAGGAAAAGAATCGATTGCTGGCATCACTTTTTTGTTCTTCAAGAGCATTTAGTTGAATACTTCTTCTATCAATGCGAGCAGGAGTTCCAGTTTTTAATCGTCCTGTTTGAAAACCAAGTTTTTGAAGTGCTTCTGTAAGACCCTCTGCGGGCTGTTCTCCTGCTCTCCCTGCAGCCATTGATTGATTTCCAATCCAGATTTTTCCTTTTAGAAAAGTACCTGTTGTAAGAATTACTGCTTTAGCTGCATAAGTACTGCCAAAATAAGTTTTGACTCCACAAATTCGTCCAATTCTTTCTTTTGAGGGCTCAGTATCAGTTTCAATGTCTACCTCAAGATCGGTGATCATTGCTTCACGAAGATTTAAATTAGACGTACTTTGAAGAATTTGGATCATTTCACGTGAGTATTCACGTTTATCTGTTTGAGCCCGTAATGCCCAAACAGCAGGTCCTCTGCTTGCATTTAATATTCTTTTTTGTAAGGCAGTTGCATCAGCCAGCCGTCCAATTACACCCCCAAGAGCATCCACTTCATGTACTAATTGACTTTTAGCCGGTCCTCCAACTGCAGGATTACATGGTTGCCAAGCAATACGATCAAGATTTAAAGTAAATAATGCTGTTGATAATCCTAAGCGAGCAGTAGTAATAGCAGCTTCACACCCTGCATGTCCACCACCTACTACTATCACATCAAAAACTTCGTTGTAGTGGTTTCTTGTAGTCATACTCGTTGTTTTAACACATCTTTTTAATGCAATAGGTTTTTAAGTAGCAAGATTTCTAAATCTTGTGAATTCAGGTTCAAAAAGTAATTTCACAGTACCTATTGGACCATTTCTATGTTTTGTAACTATTACTTCAGTAATGTTTCTGTCAGGTGTTTCAGGGTTGTAGTACTCATCACGATAAATCATTAGTACTAAGTCAGCATCTTGTTCTATGGATCCAGACTCTCTTAGGTCACTGAGCATCGGTCTTTTATTTGTACGAGATTCCACCCCTCTACTTAGTTGCGAAAGAGCGATTACAGGTACCTTTAGCTCTCTAGCCATTGCTTTTAGACCTCTTGTAATGCGCGACAGTTCTTGTACTCGATTGTCTGGTGTTGAACCTTCCATCAGTTGTAGGTAATCAATGACTATTACTCCTAGTTCTTTGCCTTGCTCGGCTATTAATCTTCTACATAAAGATCTCATTTCCAGTACACCCAGATTAGGTTTGTCATCTATAAATATTGGTAATTGACCTAAGGTATTAATGCCTTGACCTAGTAGAGGCCATTCTTCTTGAGTTAATCTTCCAGTTCTTAATCTTCCACTGTCTATACCTACTTCCATTGCTAATAACCTATATGTTAACTGCTCTTTGCTCATTTCTAGACTAAATAGACAAACTGGAAGAGAATGCAGTTGTGCAACGTTTTTAGCCATATTTAAAACAATCGAGGTTTTCCCCATAGCTGGCCTACCAGCAACAATGATCAAGTCACTTTTTTGTAGACCTTGAGTCATCTGATCAAGATCAAAGAAATTAACTGGTATGCCAGCAACTGAAGTACCTAGTGATCGACTTTCAATTTCTTTAAAGGTTGTTGTGACAATTTCGGCTGTCGGGATCAGTCCTTTTGAAGGTTGTTCTTGGCTGATTGCAAAGATTTTTTGTTCTGCTTTATCTAAAACTTCATCAGTAGCGATATCTTGATCAAAACTGAGTTTGATTACTTCATTTCCTGATTTTATTAGTTCACGACGGATAAACTTATCAGTAATTAATTGTGCGACTTGTTCTATCGCCGCTGTAGAAGCAACTCCTTCAACAAGTGCTACTAGTCTCTGATTACCTCCAATTTTTTCTAAACTTCCTTTATCTGCCAACCAAGATCTCATAGAGGTTAAATCAGTAGGTCTGCCCTGGCTATGTAGCATTAATGCAGTACGAAATATTTCTCGATGAGCACTGAGATAGAAAGCTTCTGGTTGTACTATGTCAGCGATACGACTAATTGCATCTGGATCTAATAAGATTCCTCCTAATACTGCTTCTTCAGCTTCAAGATTTTGTGGAGGAATGCGATCAGGCTGGGCTTCAAAATTGGGTTCTCCTGAATTTTTGTATTTTCGAGTTGTATTTTCTTTCTCAATAGAAGTATCTCCATTGTCTTTAAAGGGAATGCTAACCATTTAGATAATATGCATTAGATACAGAGAGATTTTTTTGGTCGTTAAATAAAGCCTACAAGTAATTAATAACTCAGTACTTCAACATTGATTTCTGCAGTTACTTCAGCATGCAATTTAATTTCAACTTTGTATTTGCCCACGCCATGAATTTCTGGAACAGTAATCGTCCTGCGATCAATTTCTTTTTTTGTAGCTTGCTCTATTGCTTCAGCCACATCACCATTTGTAACTGTTCCAAATAAAACCCCATCTTCTCCTACTTGTTTTTTCACCGTAAACCTTCCAATTGTTTTAAGCGCTGTTTCAAAATCAATTGCTTGTTGCTTTAAAGCTTCTTCATGTTCTTTTTGCTTAGCTCTTCTATGCTCAACTTGCTTTAATACTGCTGCAGTTACTGGAACAGCTTTTCCATATGGTAGGAGGAAGTTCCTTGCATAACCAGGCGCAACTTCTACAACATCTCCGTCCTTGCCAAGGCTAAGAACATTTTCTTGAAGAACAACTTGAACTCTTTTGGCCATCTTGTATTAAATGAAGATTGATCGTTTAATTTCTCTTAGCAGTTTAGGACGCAATGGGCAATCTAATTTTTTTTGCTAGACCTATAGCTCTTAAGAAACGTATATGTTGCCAAGTTAAATCTATTTGACCTTCTTGAAGACCTTGTTTTGCTGAACTTGGATAAGCATGATGATTATTGTGCCAACCTTCACCAAAGGTTAAGGCTGCTACCCAGGGATTATTTTTTGAACTATCTCCACTTTCAAATGCGACTGATCCCCAGCAGTGTGTAGCAGAGTTCACAAGCCAAGTTACGTGATACACAACAACTAATCTCAAAGGTATTCCCCACAAAACCATTGACCAACCTCCTACATCATTAATTGTCCCTATCCAAAACAACAGTGCTCCTAGGGGTATTTGCAAAAGTAAAAAATAATTATTTAAGAAACGATAATAGGGATCTTTTGCTAAATCACCTGTGAATTTAGGCACTGCATCCATAGCAGGTACTGCTTCGAACATCCAGCCCATGTGACTCCACCAAAAGCCTTTATTACTATTGTGATGATCTGCGTCAGTATCTGAAAAAGTATGATGATGCCTGTGTAATCCTACCCAGTCAATGGGACCATGTTGGCAGCTTAATGCTCCACATGTCGCAAAGAATCTTTCGAGCCATTGTGGAACTTTAAAGGAACGATGAGATAGCAGTCTGTGATAGCCAAGTGTAACGCCAAGGCAAGCAGTGATCCAATAAAGAATGAGTAAGCAACTTACAGATTGCCAGCTCCAAAATCTAGGTAATAAAGCAAAGATTGTTAAAGCATGAATAGCTAACATAAAAAGAATTGTTCCCCATCTTTTCTGAAACCGATCATTTTTATTGTTAGTAGAAACTTGCAACTTGCTTGAGGCAGCAAGGGCTTTATCTCCATTAACCGGTTTGCGCAATGGAGCATTAGCACTTATCACACTTGAAACCACTCTAATCTTCAAGAAGGTATCTTATAATAACTGATAATGATTAATATCAGCCAACAGGTTTGATCTTCTGAACGATTTTGTGACTAACGGTTTTCGCGAGCGATTGGCAAAAGGTAGGCGAGCAATGGCTCACCTTATTCATGTATGGCACGAGCGTAATGGATGGTCTCATAAAGTTTTGCCGGCTTTAGCAGATTCTTTGGATTTAGGTAGAGTCCACAATTCTCAGATTTCAAATTTACGAAATGGGAAACTTGCTTCCCCAGGGCCCGAGGTTTTTCTTGCACTTGCTCAGATTAATAATGTTCTTTATCAGGGCATTCCTGAAATAAGGGATCATCTCAATAGTGATTACCCCGATTTGTTGAAGGTGTTATTGGACTCTTCAATTCCTTTAGTTGATGATGATGAAAAGCCTCTTTCTGCAGGAGATTTATTTGAAATTTTCATAGGTTTGAGACCTTTACCTTCATCCTTTGATTGGTTTATTGAAGAGCAGGAAGCAGCAATGTTAAGTGCTGCTCTATCAGATTACTTATGTAATAAAAGGTCTTGGAGACAATGCAGAGAAGAAGTTATGGCAGCTTATCCAGTTCAAAAATTACCTAGAAGAGAAAGATTTGCAGCAGTTATGGCAGGCTTAAGGGATTACACCGCTGAAGAATTAGACGGAGAGTTGTTAGATTTATTTGCTACTCATCGCAAAATTAGTTCTTGTGAATTATTAAGGGCAGATGATTTTTTAGAAAACTTACGCTCTAGAGCATTGCACCTAAGTGAGCTAGACAAAGTTGAATCTTTATAATTAAGAGAATTCAATGGAGAATAATGATTATAGATTGGTGAAATTATTAGAGAATCAGGCATTTCAATTTGTCGAGGATGTTGAAAAAGAGTTGCATGCCATTATTGAAAAGAGAACAAATAATGTTACTGTTGGAATTAGAAAAGTTTTGGATGCATTTCATAAGGAAAAATTAGGAACACATCATTTTGCTTCAGTGAATGGTTATGGTCATAATGATTTAGGAAAAGATTTAATTGATAGAGTTTTTGCAGAAATTTTTGGAGCAGAAAAAGCTGCAATAAGAATGCAATTTGTTAGTGGTACGCATGCTATAACCGCAGCTTTATTTGGTGTTTTGAGACCAGGAGACAATTTATTGGCTATTACAGGTAAACCATATGAAACTCTTGAAGAAGTAATAGGAAAAAGAGGCAATGGACAAGGATCATTGATTGAATTTGGTATTAATTATGATGAGATTTCTATCTTTAAAAATGGTCAACTGGATCTTGATATTCTTCTTGATGCTTTGAAAATAAAAAGAAAAATGATTTTTATACAACGAAGTTGTGGATATTCTTTAAGACCTTCTTTATTTATTAAAGATATTCAAGTTATTTGCAAAATGGTACATGAATTAAGCCCAGAAACTGTTTGCTTTGTAGATAATTGTTATGGAGAGTTTGTAGAATTGAAAGAACCTTCTCAAGTAGGTGCTGATTTAATTGCAGGTTCTTTAATTAAAAATCCTGGGGGAACGATTGTTCCTGCTGGAGGATATATAGCTGGTAAAGCTGATTTGGTGGAAAAAGCTTGTTGCAGGCTGACTTCACCAGGAATTGGAAGCCAAGGTGGGTCAGGTTTTGACTTGAACCGATTAGTTTTGCAAGGTTTATTTTTAGCTCCTCAAATGGTTTCTGAGGCATTAATTGGCGCAGAAATAATAAGTTCCGCTTTTTTAAAATTGGGATTTGATGTCAATCCTTTACCCGGTACTGATAGGAGTGATTTGATTCAAGCAGTGTGTTTTGGGAATCCTGAAATTTTGAAAATGGTTTGTTCAGCATTTCAACTTACTTCGCCAGTAGGTTCATATTTAGAACCTATTCCTTCTGGGATGCCAGGCTACAAAAATGACTTAATAATGTCTGGAGGTACATTTATAGATGGTAGTACTAGCGAATTTTCTGCTGATGCCCCATTAATCAGTCCTTATAATCTTTTTATTCAAGGTGGAACCCATCGATCGCATATTAAACTGGCAGTCACTAAGGCAATTGAGTTACTTATGCAAGCAGGATACGTTCAATTGCCCCACAATAGCTAAAAAGTAGTATGGTCTATTTTTTCTATGGCCTTTGATTTTCCTAAACAATTCCGCTTTGCTGATAGCCACGAATACGCTTCTTTAGAGGGAGAGGTTGTTCGTATTGGAATTAGTGAATTTGCTGTTGATCAGCTTGGTGACATAGTTTTTGTTGATCTTCCAGAAGTTGGAACTTCGTTGAATCGAGGTAGTGCTTTTGGTTCAGTTGAATCTGTAAAAGCAGTAGAAGAAATGTTTTTGCCTATTAGTGGTGAAGTTTTGGAAAGAAATGAATTGGTATTGTCTAATCCTGAAGAATTACAAAATGACCCTCATGGGAAAGGATGGCTATTAGTTCTGCGCCCTTCTGATAAATCTGAAATAGATGAGTTAATGGATTCCGAAGCTTATGGAGCAAAAATAGCAGCAATTTAAATTAGTCTATGTATCCATTATTTTTTCGTTTTGCTCCATGAAAAGATAAAATCAATTTTTTACAGGTTTCTTCAATTGCAATGGAAGTAAAAGGAAATAATTCACAAAATTTTGTAGATAGACATATAGGTGTTAATTGCTCAGACCAGCAAGCAATTCTTAAGTATTTAGAACATAATGATCTAAATGAATTTATTGCTTCCGTTATTCCCTCCCAAATACTGGAGAAAGATCTAGAAAATCAGTCATTGCCTCAGGAAACAAATGAAATTGTAGCTTTGGAGGAATTAAATCAAATTGCTAGAAAAAATGTTGTAAATCGATCTTTGATAGGACTTGGCTATTATGGGACTTCGACGCCAGCTGTTATTAAGAGAAATATTTTAGAAAATCCAGCATGGTATACAGCTTATACTCCATATCAAGCAGAGATTGCTCAGGGAAGATTAGAGGCTTTATTTAATTTTCAGACTTTAATCACAGAACTGACTGGTTTACCTATTGCAAATGCTTCATTACTTGATGAGGCGACAGCAGCCGCAGAAGCAATGAGCTTGTCTTTTGCTGTCAGGAAAAATAAGAATGCGAGAACTTTTTTAGTAGATACCTTACTTTTCCCCCAAACATATGAGATTCTCAAAACTCGTGCTGAGCCTTTAAATATCTTATTGGAACAAGTTGATATTTCTAATTTTTCAAATATTCAAGATGATATTTTTGGTTTTCTGATTCAACTTCCAGGTTCTAATGGAAGGCTGTTTGATCCATCCAAGTTAGTTGATGTTGTTCATAAAGTGGGAGCATTAGTTTCAGTAGCAATTGATCCTTTAGCACAAGTTTTACTTCCTCCAATTGGAGAATTTGGAGTTGATATTGCTATCGGAAGTGCCCAGCGCTTTGGAGTTCCAATGGGATTTGGTGGCCCTCATGCAGCTTTCTTTGCCACTCGAAAAGATTTTCAAAGACAAGTACCTGGGAGAATAGTCGGTCAATCAGTGGATAAAAAGGGACAGCATGCATTGCGTTTAGCTTTACAAACAAGAGAACAACATATTCGTAGAGATAAGGCTACTAGTAATATATGTACTGCACAAGTTTTATTGGCTATTCTTGCATCTTTTTATGCTGTTTATAATGGTCCAGATGGATTAGAATTAATAGCAAAAAGAGTATACAAATATTGTATTCAGCTTCAGTATTATTTGAAACATTTAGACTATTTTATAGTTTCTGAAAATAGATTCGATACAATCGAAGTTTTTTGTGAAGAAGCACCTCTTGTACATAAACTTGCAGAATCTGTAGGCATTAATCTTAGAATATTACCTTTATTTTCTTCACGTGATAATTCTAAAGGTTTTGGAATTTCATTAGATGAATTAACTGATGATGATGAAATAAATAAACTCTATAATATTCTTGCAACTGCTAAGAATAGGCGAGATAAAATTCCTCCAAACTTCAATTTTGAATTTAAAAAATCCTTGAGGGATATTCCTCTTAGGAATAAACCTTGGCTAACACAACCTGTATTTAATCAATATAGATCTGAAACAGAGCTTATTAGATATATTAATAAATTGTCTAGTAAAGATTTCTCTTTAATACATGGCATGATTCCCCTGGGAAGTTGTACAATGAAATTAAACTCTTCGGCTGAATTAATCCCAATAAGTTGGAAAGAATTTGCTTCAATTCACCCTTTTTCACCGAATGAACAATCACTGGGATATCAACAATTAACTAATGACTTAGAAAAATGGCTTGCGACTATAACAGGTTTTAAAGGCGTTTCATTACAACCTAATGCTGGCTCGCAAGGAGAGTATGCAGGCCTTTTAGTTATTCGGGCATGGCATAAAGCAAGAGATCAAAGTAATAGAAATATATGTTTGATCCCCACAAGTGCTCATGGAACAAATCCTGCTAGCGCAGTTATGACTGGCTTTAAAGTTGTTCCAATTCATTGTGATAATCAGGGTAATATTGATATTGATGATTTAAACGAAAAGGCAGAAAAGTTTTCTAAAAGTCTAGGAGCTTTAATGATTACTTATCCGTCTACGCATGGTGTTTTTGAAACCAAGATTTGTGAGATTATTTCTATAGTGCATAAATATGGTGGACAAGTTTATTTAGATGGTGCAAATTTGAATGCTCAAGTTGGTCTATGTAGACCAGGTATTTATGGAGCTGATGTTTGTCATTTAAATCTTCATAAGACATTTTGTATCCCTCATGGAGGAGGGGGTCCTGGAGTGGGCCCTATAGCAGTTGCTAAGCATTTAGTACCTTATTTGCCTGGTCATGTTTTTCAAAATTTAAATGGATCTCAGCAAATAACTGCAATTGCAGCAGCTCCATTTGGAAGTGCAAGTATTTTACCAATTAGTTGGATGTATATCAGAATGATGGGTTTGAAAGGGTTGAGTAAAGCAAGTAAGATTGCAATTTTATCTGCTAATTATATTGCAAAGAGATTGGATCCTTTTTATCCAATTTTGTTTAAAGGTTTAAATAACAATATTGCTCATGAGTGCATTCTTGATTTAAGAGAAATTAAACTAAAGACAGGAATAGAAGTAGATGATATTGCTAAACGACTTATGGATTATGGCTTTCATGCCCCAACAGTCAGTTGGCCTGTCGCTGGGACATTAATGGTTGAACCTACTGAAAGTGAAAGTCTTAAAGAATTGGACCGTTTTTGCAATGCAATGATTGCGATATGGCATGAGATAAAAGCTATTGAATTAGATGAAGTTGATAGAAATGAAAATGTCTTGAAGTGTGCCCCTCATACATTAGAAGTAGTTACCTCAGATAATTGGGATAGACCTTATTCTCGTAAACAAGCTGCATTTCCTTTAGAAGATCAGGTGAAAGACAAGTTCTGGCCTGCAGTTTCTAGGATAGATAATGCTTTTGGAGATAGGAATTTAGTTTGCACATGCGATCCCATTGATCAATATATTGATGATTAGTTGTTGCTTGCCACTAGCTTATATCTGATTTAATAGTTAAATTTTCACCGAATGCCTTTTTTTGGCGTTAACTTCATTGATTAATTGAAATTTTTTTTCTTAATCAAGTACTTCACATCGCTTGGGGACAGATGGTGAAAGAAATTCTAAGTAAGCAATCATCAGAATTGCGTTGCAAAGAAGAGATCTCTCTTCCTTTTGCTCCAAATAGCCTTGACTTAGCTCTTAGTAAAGGAAAGTTGATGCAGGTAGATGGTACCAATGTTGTAAGAGTTCCATTTGGAGTGCGTCAGCCCAGAAGAATAAGACCTCAGAACCCTGAAAGATTGGCTACTTTGGTATTACCATTTCAACCCGTGGGTTCTCCTACACCACCACCACACGCTGCTTAGTTATTTAGGCTGCAATTTCTGTTGAACTTTTGGTTAGTATTTTTTTATAAAAACCTCTTAATTGTTCGGTTGCACTATTCCAGCCCCATTTTTCTGCTTCAATTCGCGCTGCTTTTCTCATTATTTGACGATCAATTTCATTACCAAGAATTTTTTTAGTTGCATCAATAAGACTATTTGCTCCATCGTTCTCTCCATCAGGTTCATATAAACATCCATTAATTCCATCATTAATAATATCTGGAATGCCTCCTCGATTTGCACCTACCACAGGACACCCTGCAGCCATTGCTTCTAGCAGGACAAGACCAAGGGTTTCTGTGCTTGATGGAAAGAGAAATGCATCACCAGAGGCATAGGCACTTGCTAGATCTTCTCCTGCAAGATATCCGACAAAAGTAGCTGCAGAATGTTCAAAGACTTTTTCTAATTGTTGTCTATATGGACCATCTCCAACCAAAGCAAGCCTTGCATCAGGAAGAGCATCAAGGACTGGTTTAATACGCTCAATTTGTTTTTCTGCAGAAAGTCTTCCTACATATATCAATAGTGCTCCTTTGTCATCAAATTTTCCTAGTAATTTTTTTCTCATTGAATCTTTTTTTAATTCAGGCCTAAAACTTTCAGTATCTACACCTCTTTGCCATAAAGCAGTATTTTGAATTCCTTTATCACTAAGCTCTTTCACCATTGCTGTTGAGGTACACAGATTTAATGTTGCTTGATTATGAGCAGCTTTAAGTAATTCCCATAGCAGTGGTTCGAGCATTCCCATACCATAATGCTCAAGATATTTTGGTAAATGAGTATGGTAACTAGCTACTAAAGGAATGTTATTTGTTTTTGCAAGCCAAATTCCACCAAGTCCAAGAACTGCTGGGTTAACTACATGAATGAGATCAGGTTTAAATGTTTCTAGAGTATCTGAAACAGCTGGACCTGGAAGACCTAGTTTTAGTTCAGGATAAAGAGGTAATGGCATTGCTGGCACACCAACTACCTTTGCGCCCATATATTCTTTTGGGCAACCTTCTGGACAAAAAACAACAACTTCGTCACCAGCTTTGGTTAGATTTTCTACTGTTTTTGTAAGCCGAGTAACTATTCCATCTACTTTTGGAAGAAAAGTTTCGGTAAAAAAAGCAATCTTCACTGCATTTAAGTAATCAATTAGATCATAGACACTTGAGTTAATTTTTAATTGCTTTGGCTTGTGTTGAAGTCCATGCCGATACACATGGGATTCGCTTTTTATCACACCTGTCTGCCCACTTTTTCGCTACATCCACTACTTCTGTTAATAATCCATCGTCAAGAGTTGTAGGTTTAAGACCTAGTTCTATAAAACAACGATTATCAACTATCAGATCGTTTTCAACAGCTTCATTTCTTGGATTTGGTAAATAATTGATTTTAGCTCCAGTTAACGCAGCAATTTTTTTTGCTAATTCTCCAACTTGATGACTTTCTGTCATTTGATTGAAAATTTTGACCCTTTCTCCTTTTAAAGGAGGGTTTTCTAAAGCTAGTTGAACACATTTAACTGAATCACGAATATGAATAAATGCTCTAGTTTGTCCACCAGTGCCATGAACAGTAAGGGGATATTCGATTGCTGCTTGCATTAAAAATCTATTGAGAACCGTTCCATAGTCTCCGTCATAATCAAACCTATTAGTTAGTCTTGGATCTTTTAATGTTGCCTCAGTATTGGTCCCCCATACAATCCCTTGATGCAAGTCTGTGATTCTTATAAGGTCATTTTTGTTGTAATAAAGGAAAAGTAATTGGTCGAGTGTTTTGGTCATGTGATACACGCTTCCAGGGCTTGCTGGATGAAGAATTTCTTCTTCAAAGCGAGTTCCGTCAGGTTGGGGGACTTCGACTTTTAAATAGCCTTCTGGGATAGTTGCACCTCTATGGGATCCATAGCCATATACCCCCATTGTTCCTAAATGAACAACATGAATATCTAGTCCCGATTCAACAATTGCTGCTAGAACATTATGAGTTCCATTTACGTTGTTATCAACTGTATATCTTTTGGTGGAACTGCTTTTCATTGAATATGGAGCAGCTCTTTGCTCGGCAAAATGGACAATTGAATCTGGTTTTTCTTCAATTAAGAGATCAAGAAATAGTTGATATTCTTTTGAGACATCCAGATTAATAAATTTCATAGGCCGCCCACCGACCTCTTGCCATGCCTTTAAACGCTCGCCAATTGAGCTTATTGGAGTTAAAGACTCTACTTCAAGCTCAATATCGATTTTGCGGCGACTAAGGTTATCAATGATGAAAACATCATGACCACCTTCGGCTAAGTTGACTGAACAGGGCCAGCCACAGAAACCATCACCACCAAGAACAAAAATTTTCACCCAAAACTCCGGCTGGAAAAAAAAGATTAGATACCCACAATAAAGAAAGCTACTACAAGCGTTTCACTTATTGGTCAAATACCAGCCAAAAATAGTAATTAAAATAATTGCTCCTAAAAATATCAATAGCCTAAATAGCCTTTCAGCACTGGATTTTGGCTCAATTACCTGAATTGCAGGTTCTTTTGCAAATACATTCAATCTGCCACCACTCTCTTCAGTAACTGTCATTAAATTTGTTCGTCTCGGCGGAGAATATGAGTTTTATTGGCTGATGTTACTGAATCTTTACTCAAATTCATTTATTCGTTCATGAAATTATTCCTTGAGTAGGAGAACTTGGTGTTGCTCTATTCTTTTTTTGCAACCGCCCTGCCATGAATGCTTTTCGACCTGCTGTTACTGCATGATGCATAGCTTGAGCCATTAGAGGAGGGTTTTTAGCTAATGCAATAGCACTGTTTATTAATACAGCATCTGCTCCTATTTCCATTGCTTTAGCCGCATCACTTGGAACTCCTATACCTGCATCTACAATGACTGGTATCTGGGCATTTTCTATAATGATTTCAATATTGGCTTGATTTCTTAGACCTTGAGCAGTTCCAATAGGTGATCCTAATGGCATGACGGTTGCACAACCAACTTCTTCTAAACGTTTTGCAAGTAAAGGGTCTGCATTGATATATGGAAGAACTGCAAAATCTAGTTGAATTAACTTTTCAGCAGCTTTTAAAGTTTCAATTGGGTCTGGTAATAGATATTGCTTATCGGGAATCACTTCTAACTTAATGAAATTATTATCTTCTTGTCCTGAGAGTTTTGCTAACTCTCTTCCTAGTAGAGCAATTCTTATTGATTCATCAGCATTTTCGCAGCCAGCAGTATTAGGTAACATCCAATATTTTTCCCAATTTATTGATTCCATAAGCCCTTGATGAGATCTTTCTCGGCTTTTTATTCTTCTTATAGCTACTGTTATAATTTCACAATTAGAATTAATTAGGCTTTGGCTCATGTGATTTATATTTTGGTATTTACCTGTTCCTGTAAGAAGCCTGCTCGTAAATGTTTTGGTTCCTATTGTTAAAGACATTGTGTTAAGACTCATTTATTCATTTATATGATTTAAAATCCTTTCTTGTAAACAATATTAGAAGAATTATTCTGCTTCAGTTTTTTCAATTTTCCTAATTGCCTTTTTGCTGTTTTATTTTTCGAATCTAAATTTAATACTTTTGTGTATAAATCAAAAGCTTCATCTTCTAGTAATAATTTTTGTTTTGCAAAAGCAAGATTGTTTAATGCAACTGGGTAATCACTTTTTGCTCTAATTGCTTTTTCGTAATGTTCAATAGCTTCTTTAAAATTATCTTGAGCTGCAAGTGAGAATCCTAAGGCATTTTCAATAATTGCTTTAGCTTCACTTGGCTCTTCTTTGAGATTTTTCAGTGCTTCTTTTAGAGATACTATTGCTTGTGGGTAAAGTCGTTTTCTTAATTGCACGGAGGCTAATTCATATAGATTTTCTGCATTCTTTGAGGCACTTGAAGCATTTTTTTCTAGTTTTACAAGATCAATCTCAGCTTTTCTTACTTTGAATAACTGTCTTCCAACTAAAATGGAGATTATTATCAATAGGCTAGTTAACCCTATAAGATAAGTTTGAGGCATTGAGAATGTCATTTCAATATTTTAAATACTCTTATAAATGTCTATTCTAATTTAGATAATTCATCGCTTAGATGCTCTATTTACGTATAATTATTAATAGCGTTTAAATCTTTGATATGGATTATAAAGAGATAAAATATTTTTGTTATTTTTTCGATGAAGTCAAAACTGTTTCGAAACTCTTTGGATCAACAATTGCTAGTTGAGCCAACATTTTTCTGTTGATCCTGACATCCGATTTTTTTAAATTACCCATGAACTTGCTATAGCTAATTCCATTTTGTCTTGCTGCAGCATTAATGCGAGCGATCCATAATCGACGAAAATCTCTTTTGCGGCGCTTTCTATCTCTATAAGCATTGCAAAGAGCCTTCATAACTCTTTGATTTGCAGTACGGAATAGGCTGCCACTCCCTCCTTGGTATCCGCGAGCTATTTTGAGAATTTTATTTCTTCTCTTTCTTGCAACATTGCCTCTTTTAACTCGTGACATGACTTAAAACAAAAATGGTTTGTGTGATTTAGGGAATTCTGTTAATAAATGCCTAATTTAACTGTATGGAAGCATAAGAGCAACGTTTTCTGCATCTCGCTCATCTACAACAGCTTTTGTTGAAAGATGTCGTTTCAGTTTTGAGCTTTTATGATCAAGTAAATGATTTTTAAAGGCTCTGCGACGTAAAAATTTGCCAGTGCCAGTAACTTTGAACCGCTTAGCGGCTGCTTTGCGAGTTTTTAGTTTTGGCATCTCTTTGGCAAACTATTAAATACAATCCTATAGATTACTTCCTGAAGCTACCTAAAGCAAAATTAGGTTGAATTTCTTTTCTTAATTGCTTACTTAAACGTTGATTAGGACCTCACTTTTTAAAAAAGTTGCTTTTTTGGGAGGCATGATATTTCTCACGCCTTTTTCAAATGACTTAAAGGCCAATATTGAACTACTGTCTAATCCTTCTACTCATCATGAAGTGGAAGCACCTAAATCAATTTTATTTTCAAAAAAGTTACTTGTCGGTTTAAAGCCATATCTTGGAAGCAATCTCATCAATGATTTTCCTTCTCAGACTCTAGAGCTAACGAGCGCTGGAAAACCTTTGATTTTGAAAGATTCATCAGGAATAGTTCATAAGTCTAGAAATATTAAAATTGGTTGGATAAAAGTTCCATTGAACTCGCCGAAATATTTTTCAAGACAAGTTGTGGGACCTTTTGCAAGTTTTGAATCTGCACATACTTTCTCTAAAGCATTGAAATCTAAAGGAATCTTGAATGTTATTGCTCATCCTGCCGATTGGGAGGTTTGGATTCCTGATGGAACTACTCTTCCTTCTTCAATTCAGGCAAAGACCTTTGCTAAAAAACTTGATTATGAAATTAAGCCAACTTTAAAACTTCAATCAGAGGAATTTCTCTTATCAGGTCAGATTCAAATTAATGCACCAGATGGTTTGAATTGGAAAGGAGGTATTTATTCAGGTTTATTTTTTTTGAAACCCGATGCTTACGGGACATGGACATTTATTGAAGAAGTTTCTATTGAAAAGTATTTACATGGTGTGATTCCGCATGAGATTGGCGCATCATCACCTTTGCCAGCAAAAGCTGCACAGGCTGTATTAGCGAGAACTTGGGCTGTAGCCAATAGTTCACGCTTTGCTGTTGATGGATATCACTTATGTAGTGATACTCAATGTCAGGTTTATCGAGACCCTCAGAAAGCTGATTCTGAGGTTTTAACAGCAATAAAAACAACCGAGCACAAGATTCTTACTTGGGATGGGGAACCCATTCATGCTGTCTATCACGCTACTAACGGGGGGATAATGTCATCTGTAAATGAAGCATGGAATATGCAAAATTTGGTTTATTTTCGACCGATGTTGGATGGCTCAAAACGATGGAAGAAGAACTTTTCAATACCTTTTTATAGTAGTAATGATGTTACAAGGCTTTTGAATCGCAGAGATGGTGCTTATGGTAACAACCATCATTTATTTAGATGGACTAGAAAGTTAAAGTCTTCTGAGTTAAGAAACTATCTACAGAGTCTTGACTTGGATCAAGAACTACCAACTCAACTAAAGGTTATTGAAAGAGGTCCTAGTGGACGTGTATTAGCTTTAGAAGTCTTTGGGGAAAAAGGGAAATCTTTAGTTGTTTTGCGTCGTGATTCAATTAGAAGAATCATTAAAAATTTGCCTAGCACACTGTTTATTATTAAAAAAATTGATCAAGGAGTTTGGGAATTTAAAGGAGGAGGATTTGGGCATGGAGTGGGTATGTCTCAAGCTGGTGCAATTGACTTGGCCTTAAGAGGTTGGAGTACAACCAAGATTCTTCAGCATTATTACCCCGGTACAAGATATGAATCTTTTCGTTAGTTATGAAAATAGAGTTTAGAGTCACTCGGTAAACGTCAGTTTTCTCATGGCATTTCCTGCTTTTAGTGGAGAAAACCGAAGAAGTAAAGCACTAATCTTTTCAATGTGCTGTATTTTTGCTGGCGTTTTTCCGCATTTTCTTGACGAATCAATAGCTTTGATCCCAGCAATTGTAGTTGCTGTTTTATTAGGTGGATATGGATTGAGAATTGTTTTAAAAGGAACTGAAGGGAATTTTGAACAATTTAAATTTAGTGAGTTGAATCTTCAAGAAGATTTATCTCTTCCTTCGATAGATGTTTTAGTTTCTGCAAGAGATGAAGAAAACGTTATATCAAGTCTTGTTAGGAGATTGTCGTCTATTGAATATCCCGAGGAATTATTAAATATAGTTATTATAAATGATGGAAGTAAAGATAATACTGGTCCTTTGCTAAAAGAATTAATTACTTTTTTCCCTAAACTTAATGTTGTCAATCGTTTAAGAAATTCCGGTGGAGGTAAGTCTGGTGCGTTGAACTATGCATTAAGAAATCTCTCATCAGAATGGATATTTATTCTTGATGCTGATGCACAATTTAAAGAAGATATCTTATTGCGAGTGATACCTTATGCAGTTCAAAGAGATTGGTCTGCTGTTCAATTAAGAAAGGCAGTTATTAATTCAAATAATAATATTCTAACTCGTTGCCAGGCTATGGAGATGGCAATGGATGCAGTCATTCAGGAAGGACGTTTAATGGCTGGAGGTATTGTTGAATTGAGAGGAAATGGACAGTTATTAAGGAGGAGTGTTTTGGATCAATGTGGTGGCTTTAATGAAGAAACAGTCACTGATGATCTTGACTTAAGTTTTCGTTTGTTAATTAGTGGTGTTTCTGTAGGAATACTTTGGAACCCTCCAGTTCAAGAAGAAGCAGTTGAAACTTTTCAAGCTTTATGGCATCAGCGTAAGAGATGGACTGAAGGAGGCTTACAGAGGTTTTTTGATTATTGGAATTTTTTAATTTCTAAAAGATTATCACTTAGGAAAAGATTAGATCTTTTGTCATTTTTTCTTCTTCAATATGCATTACCAGTAGTTTCTTTTGTAGATTTACTGATTTCGCTTCTATTTCATAGCTTTCCTCTTTATTGGCCTTTATCTTTTATAGCCTTTTCTGTATCGGGAGTTGCTTATTTTCGAGGTTGCATCAAAGACGTTGAGGGTCCTGACATACCATTACCTAGACTTTTTAATTTATCTATAGCAATACTTTATTTATCTCACTGGTTTATTGTAATTCCTTGGATTACAGTTCGAATGGTTTTTCTTCCAAAAAAACTAGTTTGGTTAAAGACTATCCATAGTGGAAATTAAGGTTCAATTATTTCTCCATTAAAAAAATCAGCAAACTTTTTTGTCTTTTTATCTATATTTTCATGATTTAAACTTTTATCTATTTGATTAGAGTTCAGATTTTGATCGCTTGGATGTTCGATTGTTTTAGGATCTTTCTTATTAGTAGGAATACTTGTTTGTACTTTTAGATTTGAATCTTTTTTAGAGACTATCTGTTTTTCGGAATTTAAAATGATTTTTCTTGGAGTTCCTAGACACTTTCCAATTGCTTCTTCTAAAATATTTTTTCTACTTTCAATCATTCCTATCCAATTTGATGTCACAGTAATTTCAGCAGTATTTTGGTTTAATTTGGTGAGCTTCGCTTGTTGTGTAAGAAGCATTTTTGTTGAAGGTAATTCAATCTTTGTTAGTAAGCTGTTCCATATGTCTTGTAAATTGTTAGTCTCTAAAATCTCAATTTCTGATGAATTTTTTGATATATCTTTCACTTGATTTGTTTCTATTTCCTTAGTCTTAGAGTTATTATTTTCTTCTAACTCTTTAGCACTCTTTTTTAGAGCTTTCCCAGAAAATTGATTTGATTCAAATGTATTTTTTCCACTTTTTATCATTGATTGTTTATTTCTATTTGAAAGCATTCCTAGCAATAACACTTCAAGCCACAATCTAGGTTGATAACTTTGTCTAATTTGACTTTCAGTACCCTTAAGATGATATTGCCAATCTAAAATCTTTTCTTTATTAGTTGAATCACTGATTTCCTTGAGAAAAGGATGCAGATCTTCCGAAATACTGCATAATTCTGGCTCATTAGGTGCTGATTTTTTTATGAGTAAATCTCTTAATATCATTGTTAAACCTTCCAGAATTGCAATAGGCTCATTGCCATTATCTATTAAATTACGGCAAATTTTTACAACGAGAATAGGGTCTTCTTTTGTTAACGCGGATGCCAATGATATTAATTCTTTTTCAGGAACTTCCCCTAACATTGACCATACTGACTTTGCTTCTATTGGTTGTGGAAGAAGGCTTAATTGATCTAACATTCTTTGTGCGTCTCTTAGCCCTCCTTGAGATCTACTTGCAATTAAATTTAGTGCTTCTTTATTTATATTGATTTTTTCATTTATGGATATTTCTTGTAGATTTCTTTTTAAAAACTCCAAGGATATTCTACGAAAATCAAACCGTTGACATCTACTAATAATTGTAGGAAGTAGTCGTTGTGGGTCCGTTGTTGCTAAAACAAAAACACTTTTTGCTGAAGGTTCTTCTAAGGTTTTTAGCAATGCATTAAATGCTGCAGTAGAAAGCATATGACATTCATCTACTACATAAACTTTCCACCTAGATTGAACAGGTGCAAATTTCGATTTTTCTATAAGGTCTCTAATATTATCAACACCTGTATTTGAAGCAGCATCAATTTCAATTACATCTAAAGCTGTTCCATTTGATATTGCATTGCATGTTTCGCATTGTTGGCATGGTTCAATTGTTGCTTGTTGATAATTGAGGCAATTTAACGATCTAGCAAGGATTCTTGCGCTAGATGTTTTTCCTGTTCCTCGAGGACCACAAAATAAATAGGCTGGTGCAATTCTGTTTGTAATGATTGCTTGCTTTAATGTTTTTACAATCATTTCTTGACCTATTAGGTCATCAAATTTAGTTGGGCGATATTTATGATGTAGTGGCTGATATGCATTTTTCATTAGATTTTGTTTATTTAACTAAATGCTTATTTTGGAAAAAGAAGTCTTACTTTCTTTGTAATTCATTCGTGTTATTTACGCAGATTCTTTTTCTTTTACTGTTTCTTTAGAAGGAAGTGGAAGGACTTTACTTCCTGTAATCATCTCTTCAACCATTTTTTTAGTTACTGTACAGCTTTTAACATTTTCATCAGAAGGTAGCGTATACATTAAGTCAAGCATAATTTCTTCAACAATTCCTCTCAAAGCTCGAGCACCAGTTTTTCTTCTAAAAGCTTCTTTTGCAATTTCTGAAATAGCATTTTCATTGAATTCAAGCTTTACATTATCCATACTCATTAGTGTACGAAATTGTTTTACAACAGCATCTCTCGGCTCTTTTAGAATTGCTTCTAATGCTTCACAATTTAAAGGTTCTAATACTGCACTAACAGGCATTCTTCCAATAAATTCTGGAATAAGACCATATTTCACTAAGTCGTCGGGTTCTAAGTGATTTAAAGTTTCATTGATTGCGAGATTACGAGTGGCTTTATTCTTACCTTGATTGTCAGTTTGCATAAATCCAATACTATTTTTCCCCAGTCTTTTTTGAACAATATCCTCTAATCCAACAAAGGCACCGCCACATATAAATAATATTTGACTGGTATCTATTTGAATACAATCATGATAAGGATGTTTTCTTCCTCCTTGAGGTGGAACATTAGCGATTGTTCCTTCTAGCATTTTTAATAATGCTTGTTGGACGCCTTCGCCAGAAACATCTCTTGTGATTGATGGATTTTCACTTTTCCGGGCAATTTTATCTATTTCATCAATGTATATAATTCCTCTTTGAGCAACTTCAACGTCCATATCTGATTTTTGTAAAAGACGAAGAAGTATATTTTCAACATCTTCCCCTACATACCCTGCTTCAGTAAGAGTAGTTGCATCTGCGACCGCAAATGGTACATCTAACATTTCTGCAAGTGTTTGAGCTAAAAGAGTTTTTCCGCTTCCAGTAGGTCCTACTAAAAGAATATTAGATTTATGCAGTTTAGTACTTGTGATATCTTGTTCCTTTGAATTATCTCCTTTCCAGGCAAGTCTTTTGTAATGGTTATATACGGCAACTGAAAGAATTTTCTTTGCAGCGTCTTGTCCAACTACTTGCTTGTCTAAAAAATCTTTAATATCAATTGGTTTCGGGATTGAAGCTAAGGTAGGAGCTGGTTTAGAGGATTTTTTCCCTGAGGAGTTGGAGTTCAGACTCGGTTCACTATTTGCTCTTGTTTTTCCTTGTGCATCTATGAGTTCTTCATCAAGGATTTCATTACATAAATCTATGCATTCATCACAAATGTAAACTCCTGGACCAGCAATTAGTTTTCTGACTTGCTCTTGAGATTTACCACAAAAAGAGCACTTCAAATGGGCTTCGAACTTTGCCATCTTGATTCAAGCAATGCCTAGTGAGTTAAAGGATCTGACAAGTAATATGCAGCCCCTATATATAGGATCGTTCGTAAATGCTGCTTCGTCAGCTTTCCTTAACGATTCCTATTTAGTTCGTGGCTGAAATTATTTTGTCTATCAGGCCGTATTCAACCGCTTCTTGCGGGGAAAGGAAGTGGTCTCTGTCAGTGTCTTCTGAAATTTTATTAATTGGTTGACCTGTATGTTCTGCTAGGAGTTCATTTAAAGTTTCTTTCAAGAATAAAATTTCTTTAGCTTGAATCTCTATTTCGACTGCCTGTCCTTGCGCTCCGCCAAGTGGCTGATGAATCATAATTCTGGAATTAGGTAAAGCAAGTCTTTTCCCTTTTGCCCCACCTGCCAATAAAAAAGCACCCATACTTGCAGCGAGGCCATAGCAAATTGTCACCACATCAGGATTGACTTGTTGAATTGTGTCGTAGATTGCTAATCCTGCTGTTACTGAACCTCCGGGAGAATTTATATATAATTGAATATCTTTTTCTGGATCTTCGGCCTCCAAAAAAAGCATTTGAGCAACTAATGCATCAGCTACTTGATCATTAACATCAGTTCCAAGAAAAATAATTCTTTCTCTCAGTAGACGCGAATAAATATCAAATGCTCTATCACCTTTACCAGATTGTTCTACAACAGTAGGTAGAACTCCATTCATTGAGAAAGGGTATGACCCTTTCCAGTGATTTTTGATTGGATGGTGGCAGTCAGCTTGGATCACACGAAGAGTTTAAAAATTTGTTCTTACAATCTAAAAGATTAGTTAACTAAATTGGGATATTTCAAGTAGATTTGTCTGTTTTTGTCTTTTCTCCTTTTGCTTTAGAACTTTTTGAGGGCGTAGCTTTTTTGGGCTTTGTTTTTTCAATTACATTATTATTTTCTTCTAGCCATTTAAATACTTTCTTTTCCAGTAAATCAGACATTACAGCTTCTTTTAATTTATCTTGGTCAATATTCTTTTCTTTTTCGAATTGTTTCTTAACTTCAGTTAGCTTTTCTTTTAGTTCAGCATCATCAACTTCGATACTTTCTTGCTCTGCTAAAGCACTGATTGCAAATTGTTTTTTCAGATTAGACTCAGCCTCAGGTTTAGAAGACTCCATTAGTTTATTAACTAAGTCTGGAGTAAAAGTTGACTTCACATCAATGCCCTGCTGAGCAAAAGTTCTTGCAGTTTGCTCGATTATATTTCTTATTTCAATATCAATTAGTGTTTTTGGGAGTTCTATTTCTAATTCATTAACAATAGAGTTCAATAATGCATCTTGTTTATTTTTTTCATTTTGAAGTTTATTCTCTTCTTTTAAACGCTCTTCTAAATCATTCTTTAATTCATCCATTGTTGCTTTGTCACTTGTTTGTTTCGCGAAAGAATCATCGAGCTTTGGAAGTTCTCTTGTTTTTAATTCTTTTAACGTGATTTCAAAATCAGCTTTTCTACCTTGAGCTTTTTCTTGAGAATAGTCTTTTGGGAAAGAGCATTGAATTATCTTTGTTTCTCCTATTTTCATATCAATAACTCCTTCAATAAAACCCGGTATCATTTGTCCTTCAATTAGCTCAACGTCCATCGAATCGCTACTACCTCCTTCTATGAGACTTTTGTCATCATTAAATGTGCCTTTAAAACTTAAGACAGCTATATCGCCTTTTTTCGCATTTCTTGTTTCAATTGGTACTAGCGTTGCAAGTTGTTTTTGGGATTTTTCAATTATTTCATCAACTCTTTTGGGATCAAAAGATATCTTCTCTACTTCGGCATTTAGACCTTTAGTAACTTTTAATTTGGGTGTTGGAGGGATATCAGTTTCAAATGTGATTGAAAGATTTTTATTTGGATCAAAATTTTCTAAAACTTTTTCAAACCCCCCCACTAATACCGGTTCTGAAAGAGCTGTTATAGATTCCTGTTTTTTAATTTGATTCCAAGTGGAACCCAAAAGTTTTTCTAATGCTGAGGCTTGGATTCTTTTGTGGCCTAATTGTTGAACTAGAACTGTTTTAGGAACTTTTCCTTTTCTAAAGCCTGGCAAACTTGCTGATCTGCTTAGTTGTGACAGAGTCTCTTCATAACTGGATTTGCATTGATTGGCGGGAATTGCTAATTCAACTGCCAATCGACTGCCAGGCAGATTATTGGTTGTAACGTTTAATTTTGAGGAACTCATTGGATATGCATGGAATGAACGCTCTTAGCGCAGTACATTAAGAAACAGTTAGTCAAACTAACAAAACTTTCTGTTCCTTTATAGATTTTTTGGTAATCCTTGACTGGATTGTTTTTAAGCGATTGCTCTTTTTTACCAAAAACAAGTTTTTTTCTCCTGTTTGATTTGTCTTTTACTAACTGTTTACCCCCCAGGCCTTTAAATATAGCTGTACTCGGTGCAAGTGGTGCAGTAGGTAGGGAGCTGATTGAACTCTTGGAAACTCGATCATTTCCTATCAATGAATTAAGACTGTTATCATCTGCTCGTTCCTCGGGAATGAAGCAAGCTTGGAAGGGCAAGGATTTAACCATTCGTGAAGTGAAGTCTGAAGAATTTCGCAATATTGATTTGGTATTTGCTTCAGCAGGAGGTTCCGTCTCAAAACAATGGAAAAAAGATATTAATTTTCATGGAGCATTAATGATTGATAATTCAAGTGCTTTTCGGATGGATCCGGATGTTCCTTTAGTTGTTCCTGAAGTCAACCCTAAAGAAGCTTTTACGCATAAAGGAATTATTGCAAACCCAAATTGCACGACAATTTTATTGACAGTTGTTTTATCTCCTTTGGCTTCATTAGTCCCAATCAAGAGAGTTGTTGTTTCTACATATCAATCTGCTAGTGGAGCTGGTGCAAAGGCAATGGAAGAGTTAAAGCAATTAAGCAATGAAGTATTAAAAGGGAAGATTCCGAAAAGTAAAATTTTGCCATATTCACTTGCATTCAATCTTTTTCTTCATAATTCACCTTTGCAAGAAAATAATTATTGTGAAGAGGAAATGAAAATGGTAAATGAGACAAAAAAAATAATGGCTTTGCCAGATTTGTCTTTAACTGCAACTTGTGTTCGCGTTCCTGTTTTAAGAGCTCATTCTGAGGCTGTAAATATTGAATTTTCAGAGCCTTATTCAGTGGAACATGCTCGACAAGCTCTTCAAGCTGCTCAAGGGATTGAATTACTGGAGCAAATTGAGGAAAATAGATTTCCTATGCCTAATGATGTGACTGGTAAAGATAACGTTGCTGTTGGTAGGATTCGCCAAGATATTAGTCATGCAAATTGCCTGGAATTATGGCTTTGTGGTGATCAAATACGCAAAGGTGCTGCTTTGAATGCAATACAAATTGCTGAACTTTTATTACCTGTCTTATGAGTTCATTAGCTCACTTATCTCCAACACCTTTTGGCCGTTTGGTAACTGCTATGGTCACTCCATTCGATACAGAAGGTAATGTGGACCTTGCTTTGGCTGGAAGGCTTGCAAGGTATTTAGTAGATGAAGGCTCTGAAGGAATTGTTGTTTGTGGAACGACAGGAGAGTCTCCAACTCTGAGTTGGACTGAACAATATCAATTACTTGAAACTGTAAAAAATGTTGTTGGTAGTAAAGTTAAAGTTCTAGCAGGCACAGGCAGTAACAGCACCTCAGAAGCAGTGGAAGCCACAGCAAAAGCAGCCGAAACAGGAGCGGATGGTGCTTTAGTTGTTGTTCCTTATTACAATAAACCTCCTCAGGAGGGCCTGCTAGCACATTTTCAAGCTGTAGCTAATTCTGCGCCAGAATTACCTTTAATGCTTTATAACATTCCTGGAAGGACAGGTTGTTCATTATTTCCCACTACAGTTTCACAACTTCTTCCTAAGTGTAAGAATATTGTTAGTTTCAAAGCTGCTAGTGGCAGCATTAGTGAAGTTACAGCTTTACGAATGGAATGCGGTTCTGATTTTGCTGTCTATAGCGGTGATGACGGATTGCTATTACCAATGTTATCTGTAGGAGCTGTAGGTGTAGTAAGTGTTGCAAGTCATATTGCTGGACGTCGCATGAAAAAAATGATTGATGCTTTTTTTGATGGCCAAATTGCTCAAGCCCTTTTTTATCATGAACAACTGCAACCTCTGTTTAAAGCTTTATTTGCAACAACAAATCCTATTCCTGTAAAAGCAGCTTTGCAGATTCTTGGATGGGACGTTGGGCCACCTAGAAGTCCATTAATTTCTCTAAAAAAGGAAATGAAAGAAGACTTGATAGATATAATTAATTCATTGCGACAAATTTAATAAAAAAAAGCTTTTTTGATATTGGCTTTAATCGATCATTTGTCTTTCAAAACGAGTTAGCTCTTTTTCATACTATTCCTATGACCACAAGTTTTTCGAACCCTTCTTCCAAAACATCAATTTCTAAAGATCGAACTAATCAAAACCCCACTTTAAAGGTTATTCCACTTGGAGGACTTCATGAGATTGGAAAAAACACCTGTGTTTTTGAATTCGGTGATGACTTAATGCTTGTTGATGCTGGATTGGCTTTCCCAAGTGATGGAATGCATGGTGTAAATGTAGTCATGCCAGATACAACTTATTTGCGTGAAAATCAGCATCGAATTAGAGGAATGATTGTGACTCATGGACATGAAGATCATATTGGAGGTATTTCACATCATTTAAAGCATTTCAATATTCCAGTGATTTATGGACCTCGTTTGGCGATGTCCATGCTTCAAGGAAAAATGGAGGAAGCTGGCGTTTCAGATAGAACTACAATTCAAACAGTTGGACCACGAGATCAGGTAAAGGTTGGACAAGCTTTTTTAGTTGAGTTTATTAGAAATACACACTCAATGGCAGATAGCTTTTCTTTGGCTATCAAGACTCCAGTAGGGACAATCATCTTTACTGGAGATTTTAAATTTGATCATACTCCTGTAGACGGGGAGCACTTTGATTTGGAAAGACTTGCTCATCATGGCAAGGAAGGGGTTCTATGCTTGTTTAGTGACTCTACGAATGCTGAAGTACCTGGTTGGTGCCCTTCTGAGCGTACTGTTTTCCCATCTTTAGAGAGACATGTAGCGGAAGCCCAAGGGCGAGTAATTATTACAACTTTTGCAAGCTCTATTCATCGCGTAGCAATGATATTAGAGCTTGCTTTAAAGCATGGGAGAAAGGTTGGATTGCTAGGTAGATCAATGTTGAATGTCATAGCTAAGGCAAGGGAAATTGGTTATATGAAGGCTCCTGACGAACTGTTTGTTCCAATTAAACAAATTAGAGATTTACCTGATCGAGAAACTTTGCTATTGATGACTGGTAGTCAAGGTGAACCGCTGGCTGCATTAAGTCGTATTTCTCGAGGAGATCATCAACATGTTCAAGTAAAAACAACTGATACTATTATTTTTTCAGCGAGTCCAATACCTGGAAATACAATTTCAGTTGTTAATACTATTGACCGTTTAATGAAATTGGGAGCAAAGGTTGTATATGGAAAAGGAGAAGGTATTCATGTTTCAGGGCATGGTTTTCAGGAAGATCAGAAGTTGATGCTTGCTTTAACAAAACCAAAATATTTTGTTCCAGTTCATGGTGAACATAGAATGCTTATTTGTCATAGTAAAAGTGCTCAATCTATGGGAGTTCCAGAAAATAATATATTGATTCTTGAGAATGGAGATGTAGTTCAACTAACGAAAGATTCAATCGCTAAGGGTGATCCAGTTAAAGCAGGAATCGAACTTCTTGATGGATCAAGAACTGGAATTGTTGATGCTCGTGTTTTAAAAGAAAGGCAACAATTGGCAGAAGATGGTGTGATTACTGTTTTAGCTGCAGTCAGCACAGATGCTGCAATGGTTGCCCCTCCTAGAGTAAATTTGAGAGGTGTTGTCACAACTGCTGAGCCAAGAAAAATCTCGCTTTGGACTGAAAAAGAAATTACTTGGGTTTTAGAAAATCGTTGGAAACAACTTTCTCGTCAAACTAGTAATACGTCGGTAGAAGTTGATTGGATTGGTTTTCAAAGAGAAGTGGAAACTGGTATTGCAAGAAGGCTTAGAAGGGAATTCCAAGTTGAACCATTAATTTTATGTTTAGTTCAACCTGCTCCAGCAGGAACGCCAAAATATAAAGGTAGAGCTGATGAAGAACTTGCTTCTATGCAAGCAAACAGATTATCTACTCAATTAAAAAATAATCAATCTAAATCTATAAATAAAGCTACTAACGTGTCTAGTCAAAATAATTTCGAAGACAAGACTGCTTCTACTCAAAAATTAAAAGAAGCACAGAGCATTGATGAACCTGTTGGTAGAACAAGGAGAAGAAGATCTGCGATAAATTAGTTTTTCTAGATATTATTTATTTCTCATGATTAATTAATTCTATTGAATTCTTACCCCACTTTATTTCCCAACCCTTAGAAAGTTTTTTTCTCCCTGGGGGCATATTTTCTTTAATTAAATTGCTTATTTCTTCCAATTGAGACGCTGAAGTTGTTGGGGCTCCAGAATTCTTTAGCCATTTAGCAATAATAATTACTCTTGTTTGGAAAGGGAATTTCTTTAAGGATAGTCTTGAAATTTTTTTGTCTAAATTTATTTTTTCTATCGCAAAATCCACTAAAGCATCTTCATTTTCTTTGATATGAGATATTCTTTCTGTAAGTGATGAAATCCTTTTAGAACTCCCTGGATGTATTTCTTCTAAAATAGGTATTAATTCTTCTCTAATTCTATTACGACTTAAATTTAAATCTGAATTAGTTGGATCAATCCAGATTGGTAAGTTGAAATCTTTGCAAATTTCAGCTGTCTCTTTTCTGTTGAAAATTAATAAAGGCCTTATTAATTCAATACTATCTTCAAGTACTCTGCTATCTCTTAAACTGCTTAACCCGCTTAAATATGTTCCTCTTGCTAAATTAAAAATAAATGTTTCTGCCTGATCACTGGATGTATGTCCCGTTAAAACATGTTTGCAGTAGCAACTATTCTTCTTATTAAAAAGTTTTTTTGCGGTTAATGCTAAATTTTTATATCTCCATTGCCTTGAAGAATCTTCATTTTTCACTTGTTCTCTAGATGCAATTTGGCATGAAAAATTAAAACCGTGGGATAAACACCAAACCTCTAATTCTTTTGCTATTTTTTCAGAATCTTTGTGCCATCCATGATTCCCATGCCATATGTGAATTTCCCATTGATATAACCTTCGTAAATCAGTTATTAATTTCAAAAGAGCCATTGAATCTTGCCCACCAGATACTGAGAGAAGTAGGCAAGCTTCGGATGGTAAAAGGTGAGGTTTGATTTTTAGAGCTTTGTGGAGGCGATTGTGCCAATGGCTCCAGGGAGTTTCAATGTTCGTAGATTGTGACATTTCACTTTTAGGAAGCCACTAGCTTTAATTTGATAGTTCTTTTTCAAGAAGAATGCCACAATCAGGATATCTCTTATTGATTTGATGTCGCGTTTTCAAAAACTTTCCTCTGCTCTTCTTCAAAAATTTCAGCAGCGCTCTCTTTTAAAAGTGATATCTGGTCTTAATAATTACGACTCTGATTCTGTTCTTAGAATCTCTAAGGCTGCAAGGTTGGGAGGAGCTGATTTAATTGATGTTGCATGTGACCCTGAATTAGTCAGCTTATCTAAGCAGGTTTCGGGACTTCCTATATGCGTTAGTTCTGTTCAACCTGAGTTGTTCCCAGACGCAATTAAAGCTGGGGCAACAATGGTAGAGATAGGAAACTTTGATTCCTTTTATCCTCAAGGTAGGATTTTTGATGCAAATGAAGTTTTAGATTTAACTGTTAGATCTAGAAAAATTATTAATGATATCCCGTTATCTGTAACTGTTCCTCATGTGCTTCCTTTAGATGAGCAAGCACAACTTGCATTAGATTTAGTTCAAGCTGGAGCGGACATAATTCAGACTGAAGGTAGTGTTAATACTTCTCCAAAGAAGTCAGGAATTATTGGATTAATGGAGAAGGCTGTTCCTACACTTGCTGCTACATATGCAATTACTAAAAGTTTATTAGAAGCTGGATATGACATCCCAGTTTTAAGTGCTTCTGGGTTGTCTGAAGTTACTCTTGCGATGGCAATAGCTTCTGGTGCATCTGGCGTTGGGGTTGGATCTGTAATCAATCGATTAGAAAATGAATTGGAAATGATTGCTATGGTTAGGACTTTGAGCGAAGCTATTAAATCTTCTAGAAAGATATTGCACACAATCTCTTAAATTTTTCTTAGGCAATATGCTTTTAAGAAAAGTTATCAGCTTTGAGTTTTTTCATGAATAAATATCAACTCAAAGCTCCTTATGATCCTCAAGGAGATCAACCAAAAGCAATATCTTCTTTAATAAAAGGAGTCAATTCTGGTAAGAAGTTTCAGACTCTTCTTGGTGCTACTGGAACAGGAAAGACATTTACCATTGCTAATGTTATTGCAAATACAGGTCGTCCTGCACTTGTATTAGCTCATAACAAAACTTTAGCTGCACAACTTTGTAATGAACTTAGGGAATTTTTTCCTAATAATGCAGTTGAGTACTTTATTTCTTATTATGATTACTATCAGCCTGAAGCATATGTACCAGTAAGTGATACTTATATAGCCAAAACATCTTCTATAAATGAAGAAATTGATATGCTTAGACACTCTGCAACCAGGTCATTATTTGAGCGAAAAGATGTAATAGTAGTTGCTTCGATTAGTTGTATTTATGGCTTAGGTATTCCTAGTGAATACTTAAAGGCATCGGTCAGATTTGAGGTAGGCAAGCATATAGTTCTTAGAGACTCATTAAGAGAATTAGTTATAAATCAGTATTCGCGCAATGATGTTGAAATTTCACGAGGTAGGTTTCGTCTTAAAGGTGATGTCTTAGAAATAGGACCAGCCTATGAAGATCGCTTAGTACGTATCGAGTTATTTGGAGATGAAGTTGATTCAATTAAATATGTGGACCCAATTAGTGGCGAGATTTTAGAAAGTATGGATTATATAAATATTTATCCAGCAAAGCATTTTGTTACTCCTAAAGATAGATTAATTACTGCAATAGATGGAATTAGAAATGAAATGAATAATCAATTATCTGTGTTTAATCAAGAGGGTAAATTATTGGAAGCTCAGAGACTAGAACAACGTACAAAGTATGATCTTGAAATGTTAAAAGAAGTTGGATATTGTAATGGTGTTGAAAATTATGCTCGCCATTTGTCAGGTAGAGAAATAGGTTCACCACCTGAGTGCTTGATTGATTATTTTCCTAATGATTGGATTTTAATTGTTGATGAAAGTCATGTTACGTGTTCTCAATTACAAGCAATGTATAATGGGGATCAATCAAGAAAGAAAGTTTTAATAGACCATGGATTTCGATTACCTAGTGCGGCCGATAATCGTCCTTTAAAATCAGAAGAGTTTTGGCATAAAGCTAATCAAACTATTTTTGTTAGTGCCACTCCAGGAGATTGGGAGTTAAAACAAAGTTATGGTCAAATTATAGAACAAGTTATTAGACCTACTGGCGTTTTAGACCCTTTGGTGGAGGTTCGTCCAACTAAAGGTCAGATAGATGATTTGTTAGATGAAATTCGCAAAAGAGTATCAAAAAATGAAAGAGTACTAATTACAACATTAACCAAAAGGATGGCTGAAGATTTAAGTGAATATCTATCAGAGAATGATGTAAAAGTTCGTTATTTACATTCTGAGATTCATTCAATAGAAAGGATTGAAATTATCCAAGACTTGAGATTAGGAGTTTATGATGTTTTAGTGGGTGTTAATCTTTTACGAGAAGGACTAGATTTGCCAGAAGTATCTTTGGTAATAATTTTAGATGCTGATAAAGAAGGTTTTCTTAGGGCAACTCGATCATTAATTCAAACTATTGGAAGAGCGGCTAGGCATGTTGAAGGAGTTGCCTTGCTCTATGCAGATAATTTCACAGATTCAATGAAAAAGGCTATTTCAGAGACTGCAAGACGTAGGGAAATCCAGAAGAAATACAATCAAAAATATGGAATTGTTCCTAAACCTGCAGGTAAAAAATCTACCAATTCAATACTTTCTTTTTTGGAATTATCTAGAAGGTTAAAAACAGATGACTTAGAGAAAGACTTGATACAAGTAACAGATAATCTAGTTAATGATTTAAAACAAAATCAAGATATGGCCATAGCAATAGAATCTTTACCAGAAGTTATTGAGAAATTAGAATTCAAAATGAATAAGGCTGCAAAAGATTTAAATTTTGAGGAAGCAGCAACTCTACGTGACCGTATACATCAATTGCGTAAGAAGTTAGTGAGATAATTTATTATCTAGGCCGAAGAATTTATGAACTACTTTTAATGCTGTTTCACCATCTTTTTCGGCAACAATACAACTTGTTCTAATTTCACTTGTAGCAATCATTTCTATATTTATTCCTTCATTTGCGATAGCTCTAAATATCTTGGCAGCGGTACCTAATGTTTCAGGCATGCCTGCTCCAACTGCACTAATACGAGCAATTGCATTGCCATCTTTTAAGAATGCATTTGGCCAATCTTTTAAAATCGGTTCTAAGGCTTGATCTGCATTTTTACGATCATTTTTATTCAGTGTGAAACTTATATTTCTGCCGCCATTGTCATGCTTTCTCTCTGATTGAACAATTGTATCCAAAGAGATACGTGCATCTGCAAGTGCTTTGCAAATTTTAGCGGCAGTGCCTGGTATGTCGGGAACATTAATAACACTAACTTGAGTTTGTTCAAGATCTAATGCTATTCCTCTGACTTCTGGCTCATCTTGATAATAGTTTTGGGGATTAATTTCAATTTGCTTTTCTTGTAATTCAAATGCATCACTGATAGCTCTTAGAGCTTTTTGGCCCATTTTTGAATCAATTACACAACTTACTTTCACTTCACTTGTTGCTATAAGTCTTAAATTAATTCCAACTTTTGAAACTGTTTCAAATAACTGAGCAGCTATACCTGGTCTTCCCATTATTCCTGCACCTCTAATACTTAGCTTTGCCATTTGATTTTGGCTTGTGAGCTCACCTCCTTGTTTTTGAAGAAGTTGTTTGCAAAGTGCTTTTGCAGTATCTAGATCCTTCTGAGATACCGTAAAAGTAATATCATTACTTTTACCTTCATGAGTGGCTTGAATAATAAGGTCGACATTGACTCCTCCATTTGCAAGCGCTTCAAATAAATCTGCAGCAATACCAGGTTTATCGGGTATGTGAGATAGTCCCACTACTGCTTGCATTTCAACTAATTCTGCACCATTAACAGATTTATTTAGTTCTAATCCATTTTTGCTAATCTTTGACTGAGTATGGCTTGTTAGAGTGGTACCTTTGCCTTCATCCCATGAAGAACGAACGATAAGCTTAACTCCATAATTTCTTGCTATTTCCACAGCTCTAGGATGTAAAACAGCTGCTCCTAGGCTTGCTAGTTCAAGCATTTCATCACAACTTATTTGAGGAATTAGCTGTGCTTCTGGAACCATTCTTGGATCAGTTGTAAGAACACCTGGCACATCCGTATAAATTTCACATGCATCAGCGTTAATTGCGGTTGCTAAGGCAACTGCAGAGGTATCAGAACCCCCTCTTCCAAGAGTTGTGATTTCTGCAGTGCCACCACTGCTAAGACTTGTCCCTTGAAAACCTGCAATGACTACAACTTGTCCTGCATTGAGAAGATATTTAATTCGTTCCGTTTTTATTTCCAGAATCCTTGCTTTTCCATGAGAAGATTCTGTAACTATTCCCACTTGAGAACCAGTCATGGATTTTGCAGATATACCAAGTTCATTAAGAGCAATTGATAATAATGCTATTGATACTTGCTCACCTGTTGAAAGCAGCATATCCATTTCTCTTTGAGGAGGATTATTGCTAATTAATTTTGCTAAATTAGTTAGTTCGTTTGTAGTATTACCCATAGCTGAAACTACTATCACCAGATCATTTCCTTCATTTCTACTTTTTGCAATTCTTTTTGCAACTAATTGAATAAGTTCAATATTCCCTACAGAGGTTCCTCCAAATTTTTGTACTAAAGTAGCCATTTAATTATTTTGAGTGGTTTAAGAATTGTGTAATAGAAAATATTAATAACTTAAACATTTTATAAGAACTGATCTCTAAAAGCATTTTTAGGATTTATTCCTTTTTTTATAGAAGATTCTATTTCTAGAATTTTTTTAAGTAAATCAATAAAGAATGTAGAGGATTTACCGTTAATTTGTTTTCGCATAACATAAATTCTTTTGGGATTTGCTATTCCAGCTTGGTTAGCAATAAAGTTAACGTCATGTTGTTTTTCATTTTCCAACAAACTAACCCATAGTAATCCACGAATTTGCCCTGTTAATGTTGCTATTATTCTAAGGGCTGGCTCACCTTTATCCAATAAAGTATCAGTTCTTGAAACAGCTTTATCAAAATTTCCAGCTAAGAGAAAATTACCAATTTCTAGTGCATTAGTTGCGGAACCTATGACTAACTCTTGGACCGATTTACTTGTAATAACAATTCTTTTCAGACTTTTAATATTTGTATTGACTTTTGAATCTTCTAATAATGCAAGCTTCTTTAATTCGGATAGCATTCTACCACTGTCATTTCCAATTGATTCTACAAGTTGATCAATTGCTCTTGCTTCAATTTCTAGGTTGAGTGAGGCGGCAATTGTTTTAACTAATTCTTTTTGACCTCCAATATTCCAAGCAGTAGGCAATGCGAAACTTTGCTCAACAGCTTTTTTTGATTTAATTAATTCATGTATTAACTTTGTTGTTTTTAATCTTTTATCTGGTTTGTTGAGATTGTTTAAAACTAGATATGTATTTAATGGGATTTGTTTCGAAATGGATTCAAACTTCGATGATAGTTCATTGGAACAACCATTACATAAGGGACTTTTCCTTAGTATGACTAATCTGCCCCCTTCTCCAAAAGGTGGAGTCTGTGCTTCTTCTAAGGCTTGCTTTGCTTGCAGAATATCTTGTCCTTCAAATCTACTAAGATTAATACTCATCCAATTTGGATGAATGATTTCTTCAATTAAACTTTTAATTGCACGTTCACAAGAAGCATCATCATCTCCCCAAATCAAATGTATTGGCATGGCAGAATGATTTTTTACTTTTGAGAGGTAATGCTTTAAACGAACTTTTTCTTTTCTGAAAATTGAAATCGATTGATCATCCCATTTTTCAAGAAAGTATTCGTTATATACGCGCTAGGTTGGGTTATACAGGATTTGACGATATAGAGCAACAAGTTCTTGAAAGATTGATTCATACAAGTGGAGATTTTGGAGTTCAATCTTTATTAAAGTTCTCTAAAGGAGCCTGTAATGCTGGTTTAAGTGCTCTAAGAGCAGGTGCTCCAATCATTACTGATACATATATGGCGGCTGCAGCAATAACGCCTATGGCTTCCAGGACTTTAGATACCCCTGTTAAATGCATTTTAGATTGGGTTCCTCAGAATAATGACAAAGGTGTTACAAGAACAGCTCTTGGTATGGAAAAGGCTTGTATAGAACTTGCTTCAGAATTTAAAGATACAAAGGCACCCATATTTGTTATTGGCAGTGCTCCAAAGGCTTTAATAACTTTATTAGATTTAATAGCTATTGATTATTTGGTACCAAATTTAATTATTGGTATGCCAGTAGGTTTTATTGGTGTTTTAGAAAGTAAAAAGCTTTTATCGGAGGCAAAAATTAATCAGATTAGAATTGAAGGGAATCGAGGAGGAGCTGCTTTAGCCTCTGCTTCAGTCAATGCTTTGTTAAGAGCATCAATTTAGATATATTGTTTCATTATTGATTAATTATTTTTTCTTTTTCAAGCTTTCTAAGCATGTTCTTTGCTTGCTTAATAACACTAGAAGGTACACCTGCTAGTCTTGCTGCTTCAATTCCATAACTTCTATTAGCACCTCCAGGAACAACTTTATGAAGAAAGCAAAGTTCATCTCCATTTTCAGTAACAAGAACTTGGAAATTTTTAATAGTTTTTATACTATTTGATAGACTATTAAGTTCATGATAATGTGTGGCAAAAATTGTTCGACTTCTTATCTCTTTTGCTAAGAATTCGCTTACTGCCCATGCAATAGATAATCCATCAAAAGTGGATGTACCTCTTCCTATTTCATCTAGTAGAACTAAAGATTTATCTGTAGCTTGATTTAGTATGTAAGCTGTTTCTGCCATTTCTACCATAAATGTAGACTGTCCTGTTGCTAAATCATCTACTGCTCCAACACGAGTGAAAATTCTATCTGCAATAGTTAATCTTGCTTTTTTAGCAGGGATCCAACTTCCAATTTGTGATAGTAATTGTATCAAACCTATTTGCCTAAGATAACAACTTTTACCACTAGCATTTGGTCCGGTTAATATGATTAAATCTGTTTCTCTTCCAAGATTAATTGAATTAACTTCAAACTCTTTTTCTACTAGCATTTGTTCTACTACTGGATGTCTACAATCTTCGACATTTATTATTCTTGAGTTTGAACTTTCATCAATTATGGTAGGCGCACAATAATTATTTATAGCAGCAACTTCGGCTAAACTTGCCAATGCATCTATTCCAGCAACAGATTTAGCTTTCTTTCTAATTGCCTGAGCATGGTTGCCAACTAATTCTCGAAGTTCACAAAATAATTCATATTCACGTTGAGATGCTCTTGCTTGCAATTGAAAAATTTTTCCTTCTCTTTCCTTAAGATCTGGAGTAATAAATCTTTCTTCATTGGCTAATGTTTGTCGTCTGATCCAATGATTGGGAACATTATTTGCCTTTGATTTACGAACTGCTAAAAAATATCCGAAGGTACGATGATATTGAATTTTAAGATTAGCGTTACCACTTATTTTCTTTTCTTTGGTTTCCTGACTTTGTAGCCAATCATATTGCTCATCTAATTTATTTCTTATTCCATCTAATAATTTATCAACACCATCATTAATAAGTTCTCCATCAGTTAAACTTAATGGTGGGTTTTCAACTAAGTGCGATTTTATTACTTTAGCTAGATTTATTAACTTCGAATCAATAATGCTTAAATCTTTAACCCACTCTGGAGCATCTGAAGGAAGTTTTTTTACATACTGAGAAAGTAGTGGCAATCTTTCTATTCCATCTGCTATTGCATTCAAATCCCTTCCACTGGCTTGACAAGCTCCTGCTCTTCCTGCAAGGCGTTCAAGGTCACCCATTGTTCTAAGAAGTTTTCTAATGTTTTGCCTTAGAGCAGAATTTTTGACAAAAATACTAACTACTAATTGTCGTGCAATTATTTTTTTTGCGTCTATTAATGGATGTTCTATCCAACGTCTTAAGCATCTTCCTCCCATTGATGTCAAAGTTCTATCGATTGCCCATAACAATGATCCTTGGAATTGAGACTCTCTTTGAGTATTAGTTATCTCAAGATTCTTTTTAGTTTGAGCATCTAATACTAATTCTTTAGATGCAATTAATATTTGTGGTAGTTCAAGCGATATTCTTGAGCTTTCTTTTTCATTCATATTAATTGGATTTGTTTCTATTAAATATCTCAATAAGCCACCAGCAGCCTTTGTTGCCATAATCCATTCATTAATGCCAAGCCCATCTAGTGTTTGCAATTTAAAATGTTTTTTTAGAATTGTTTTAGCTTCTAAAAGTGTGAAATTACTCTTTTCAATTTGATTTACTTTCAGATGTTTAGATATAAACTCTTTTGCTAAATATTGGTCAATTTGCTCACAAATAATTTCTGATGCTTCTATTTTGATTAGCTCTTGCTCTAAGGAACAAATTCCAGTACCTTCTTTCGCTAAAAATTCTCCTGTACTTATATCTGCATTAGCCAATCCCCATTTTAGCAAATTTTTATTTGTATCTGATTCTATTGATATTGCTGCTAACCAATTATTTTTTTTTGCTTCAAGCATTCCTTCTTCTATAATTGTTCCAGGTGTCAAAATTCTTGTGATACCACGTTTTACTAACTTTCCTTCTTTGTTCTTTGCATTTTCTAATTGATCACATAATGCTATAGAAAAGCCTTTTTGAATTAAAGCAGAACAATATTTTTCAGCAGCATGATGTGGAATACCTGCCATAGGGATTCTACCAATTGTTTTTCCTGCTTCTTTCCCTGTAAGAGTGAGTTCTAATATTTGTGCTAAAAGTATTGCGTCTTCAAAAAAGCATTCAAAGAAATCTCCTAACCTATACAAAAGAATTCTTTTTGGATTTTTTATTTTTAATTCAACATAATGTCTCATTACTGGGGTAAGTTCTTCAATCTTTACTTGATTGTGATGAGACCAAGAGAGGTTCTTTCTGATTTTGGTTGATTTGCTTGGTACTGGATCAGAAATTTGTGTTACATAATTGTTGATATTCTCTTTGCTTTTAGTGCGAGGACTTTTTTCAGCTTCTTTTTCTAGATCTGCATCCGAGAAGTCCTCTGTTAACTCGTTATGCTTACTCCTTTCTTTCGAAGGTGTTGAAAGCACAGGAGATTCTTGGTTCCCATCAAATAGATCCCCTTGTATTGTTTGATTTTCGGCAGTCATGCTGCTTCTCTGCCAATTAATAATTGGCATAGTAAAGGTGATTTTGCATTTTGGATGTGAAGCCTCGCGACAACCATTGTTATTTTTTTCGAAAATGTCTTTTTGCATGGGACAATAGGAACAAATGAAGAGAGCATTTGCTCCATCTCAACTCCCTATGCAGGTAATTAGTTCAGTTGCTATTAACGCACTTCTCTTTGCTTCTTTGATATTGGTCGTTGGCGTCCCAGTGCTTTATATGACCCAATCCAATCCAGAAGATCGTCGAAATGGTGAAATTAAAAAGATTGAGATTATTGGTGGTGTTTGGTTCCATCTGGTTTTGGTCAATGGCTTAATTTCTTACTTTGTTTGAATTTGCACACTCTTCGTGCGAAGGTAGAAACTAATTAATTAGGCATTTTGCTGTTAAGAAATGGCTTCAATTGAAGGTCGCTATACTAATGCGTCCAATATTAAAGTTGGGATCGTTGTAGCTAGATTCAACGATTTAATTACTAGTAAACTTTTAAGTGGCTGTGTCGATTGCCTTTCTAGGCATGGAGTTGATACTTCAGATTTAAGCTCTCAGTTGGATATAGTTTGGGTCCCAGGTTCTTTAGAATTACCATTAGTTTGTCAAACACTTGCTAGAGCAAGTAAATATGATGTTTTAATTTCTCTAGGTGCTGTAATTAGAGGAGATACTCCTCATTTTGATGTAGTGATTGGGGAAACTAGTAAGGGAATTGCTTCAGTTTCTAGGGATTCTGGCTTGCCAATTATTTTTGGTGTTTTAACTACCGATACAATGCAGCAGGCTTTGGAAAGAGCTGGTATTAAAAGTAATCTTGGATGGACTTATGCTCTACAAGCCCTTGAAATGGCTTCTTTGATGAAGGAAATTAATTCATAAACCATTATCAATTTCAATATTTAATTGACCATTGCACCTTTTTTAAGGCATGCTTTTTGAGTATGGCTAACTAGCCTATTAATTTTCTGCGGATGTAGCTCAGTGGTAGAGCATCTCCTTGCCAAGGAGAGGGTCGAGAGTTCGAATCTCTTCATCCGCTTTCAATATGAAAAGTTCTTTCTAATTATTTCTGATTTTCTTTAAGTAATAAGTTCTGATTGCTTTTATTCTCGAATCCAAGTTGTCGATAAAATTCAGAACTATTTGTTGTCATAAGGTAAATACGCTCAACATCACGAATTGGTTTCATTGATAAAAGCGCATTAACGACTTGCTTACCAAGACCTTGTCGTTGTAAATCATCTGCTACTACGACATCCCATAAAACTGCACGATAGATCCCATCACTTGTTCCTCGTCCAAATCCGATCATTCTGTTTCCACTCCAAAGGCTTACAATTGCTGAGCTGCCTGCTAATAATTGTTTAAGATTTCTGAAATTTCTTTTTTTAGCCCAGAAAGCATGAGCATTAAATAATTTTTGTAATTGATTTAGACCTTGTAATGGGATTAAATTTGGTCCTAGCCCCAAAAGCCTTAATCCTGGTGCTCCTCGAGCATGCTTTACGAGCTTTATTTTAGAATTTTTGTAAGGTGAACTCACTATTGGATTTTGGATTTATATAAGAGATAATCGATTTATAGCGCCTAATGCTTGTGATATGAACTTTTTGTCTCTCAGGTAGTTAGGCTAAATCAAACTGTAAGTAGTACTTAAATTATGCTCAAGCTTTTGCTGGGAGACCCAAATGCCCGCAAGCTGAAGCGTTATCAGCCCATTGTTACTGATATCAATCTCTTAGAAGAGGAGATTGTTGCCTTAAGTGACGATGAACTTCGATCAAAAACATCTGATTTTCGAAATCGATTAGAGAAGGCGTCTATTTTTGAAAAGCAACAAGAGTTATTAGATGAACTTTTGCCTGAGGTTTTTGCTGTAGTTCGAGAAGCAAGCAAAAGAGTGTTGGGGATGAGACATTTTGATGTTCAACTGATTGGGGGGATGGTTCTACATGAAGGTCAAATTGCTGAAATGAAAACAGGAGAAGGAAAGACATTAGTAGCCACATTACCTAGCTTCCTAAATGCTCTTACTGGTCGAGGAGTTCATGTAGTTACTGTGAATGATTACCTTGCTCGAAGAGATGCTGAGTGGATGGGGCAAGTGCATAGATTTTTAGGTTTATCAGTTGGCTTGATTCAGCAAGATATGAATCCAATGGAAAGATTAAAAAATTACGAATGTGATATTACTTATGCAACCAACTCTGAACTTGGTTTTGATTATTTAAGAGATAATATGGCAAATGATATTAATGAAATTGTTCAACGTAAATTCCAGTTTTGCATTATTGATGAAGTTGATTCTATTTTGATTGACGAAGCTAGAACACCATTAATTATTTCAGGACAAGTTGAAAGACCTCAAGAAAAATATCAAAAGGCTGCAGAAGTGGTTGGTTCTTTGTCTAGAGCGGAAGAAATGGGAAAAGACGGAATAGATCCTGAAGGAGATTATGAGGTGGATGAAAAACAAAGAACTTGTACTTTGACTGATGAAGGCTTTGCTAAAGCTGAAAAATTGTTAAACGTAAATGATTTATATGACCCTAAAGATCCTTGGGCTCATTATATAACGAATGCTTTAAAAGCTAAAGAATTATTTATTAAGGATGTGAATTACATAGTAAGGAATGGTGATGCTGTAATTGTTGATGAATTTACTGGTCGTGTTATGCCTGGCAGACGATGGAGTGATGGGCAGCATCAGGCTATTGAAGCAAAAGAACAATTAGACATACAGGCAGAAACACAGACTCTTGCTTCTATTACTTATCAAAACTTTTTTCTTTTGTATCCTAAACTTGCTGGAATGACAGGTACAGCTAAAACCGAAGAGGTTGAATTTGAAAAAACATATAAGCTAGAAACGGCTGTTATACCAACCAATCGACCACGTTCAAGAAACGATTGGGTTGATCAAGTTTTTAAAACTGAAACTGGGAAATGGAAAGCCGTAGCCAACGAAACAGTAAAAATTCACAAACAGGGGAGACCTGTTTTAGTTGGAACAACAAGTGTTGAAAAAAGTGAGCTTTTAAGCACTCTTTTAGACGAACAAAAAATTCCTCATAATCTTTTAAATGCGAAGCCTGAAAATGTTGAAAGAGAAGCAGAAATAGTTGCTCAAGCTGGTAGAGCAGGAGCTGTTACTATTGCCACTAATATGGCAGGAAGAGGAACGGATATTATTCTTGGAGGTAATAGTGATTACATGGCAAGATTAAAATTAAGAGAAGTACTGATGCCAAAATTAGTTAAACCCGAAGATGGGCATAAGCCTCCTGTGCCTATGCAGAGGCGTAATGAATCATCAGTTGGTTTTGGAGATACAAATGTAGATAGAAAAATTGACAAATCAAATAATATTGGAAGTCTCTATCCTTGCTTATTAGATGAAGATACTGAGGAGTCACTTATTGATTTAGAGCATAAATTAGTAAAAGAATGGGGAGATCGAGCTTTAACATCTATTGAACTTGAAGATCGTATTTCTACAGCAGCTGAAAAAGCTCCTACTAAGGATCCTATGATCAAGGCTTTAAGGGATTCTATTAACAAAGTTAGATCAGAATATGATGTAGTAGTTAAGCAAGAAGAAGTACAGGTTAGAGAGGCTGGTGGACTACATGTAATAGGAACTGAGAGACATGAATCTAGAAGAGTTGACAATCAATTAAGAGGCCGAGCTGGCAGACAAGGCGATTTAGGTAGCACACGTTTCTTTTTATCACTTGGCGATAATTTGCTAAGAATTTTTGGTGGAGACAGAGTTGCAGCTTTAATGAATGCCTTCAGGGTTGATGAAGATATGCCTATTGAATCAGGAATGCTTACTAGATCTTTGGAAAGTGCGCAGAAAAAAGTTGAAACATATTATTATGATATAAGAAAGCAAGTTTTTGAATATGATGAAGTTATGAATAATCAGAGAAGAGCTGTTTATACAGAAAGAAGAAGGGTTTTAGAAGGAGCAGGATTGAAAAAACAAGTAATAAGTTATGGTGAAAAGACTATGGAAGAAGTGGTTTATGCGTATGTAAATCCAGAACTTCCTTCAGAAGAATGGGATTTAAAACAATTATTAGGTAAAGTAAAAGAGTTTGTTTATTTACTCGAAGATTTAGAATCAGAAGATTTAGAAGGCTTAGATATTGATGAATTAAAGGCTTTTCTTCAAGAACAATTACGTAACGCCTATGATATTAAAGAAAATCAAATTGAGGAGCAAAAACCAGGATTAATGAGAGAAGCTGAAAGATTTTTTATTCTTCAACAAATTGATACTCTTTGGCGTGAACATTTGCAAGCTATGGATGCTTTAAGAGAGTCTGTAGGTTTAAGGGGTTATGGACAAAAAGACCCATTAATAGAATACAAAAATGAAGGTTATGATATGTTCCTAGAGATGATGACAAATATGCGTAGAAATGTCATTTATTCGATGTTTATGTTTCAGCCTGCAGCACCATCTTCTTCTTCAGAGGATTAAAAATAGTTCTTTATCTCAATTGATCATCTCCTAAGAATTCAATGATTTCTCTGTCTTTGAGATTTTGTGATTCCCCAGAAAGAGAGTTATTCGGTAATTCTCCTTTAGCTATAACTTTCAAGGCATTATTTAGTGAATTAACTTGTGACTCTAGTTCATCGATTCTATCCATAAGATTTCTAATTACATTTGCTTCTGTATCTGGTAAAGCTGAGTGAGCTAGAGGGTTGATTCTGACCCCACTTTGATGGACAACTCTTCCAGGTATTCCTACTACTGTGCTATTTGCTTCTACGTCTCTAACAACAACTGAGCCTGCGCCAATTCTTGTATTTGTTCCTACTGATATAGCGCCAAGTACCTTTGCTCCCGCTCCAACTACTACATTTTCGGATAAGGTTGGGTGTCTTTTCCCATGATCTTTGCCAGTTCCACCCAAAGTGACACCTTGATAAAGAAGACATCTGTTGCCTATTTCTGTTGTTTCTCCAATAACTACTCCCATGCCGTGATCAATAAAAACTCCTGTACCAATTTTTGCCCCTGGATGAATTTCAATTCCTGTAAGAGATCGAGTCAGCTGACTTAAAACTCTTGGTAATAAAGGTAATCCTATTTTCCATAATTTATGACTCACTCTATGAATAACAAGGGCTTGAAATCCTGGATAGCAAAGGAGTATTTCAATAAGACCTCTGGCGGCAGGATCTCTTTCCTTAATAATTGCAATGTCAGATTTAATTGCTTTGAGCATTAAAAAAATTGATTTATGTAGGAAGACCTATTTCTTTGCGAAGTTGCTTAATTGTAGATTCGCTTAAATAGTTTGCGGCACAATGAACTTGGGGCATTCGCATTAATTGGGACCTATTTTGTCTAAGTGTATTTTCGATTAGGGGTAGGCTTGGACTATCGCATAAAACATAATTTGCAGCACGTAATAGAGCTAGTAAACGACTGCCTACATCAGGATTTGCAGTCATCAGAAGTAGTTCATTTCCTCGAATGCTATGCAGAATTACTTCTGCTGCTCTTAGTATCCCTGGGCTTATACTTACAATTCCAACGCAACTACCAGCGCGTAGTTCTTTAAGCATTGAAAGTTCTTGTTGAAAATCACTAAGATCAACAGCTATAGCTCTAACGCTATGGCGTTTTGCAAGTTCTTCTAGTGGTTGCAGAAAATACCGACTTGTCACAACTGTTCCATTATTTGAACTCTCAAGAATATTTTCTAATTCTTCCATTGGAACAACTTCTACAGGCACATTTAAGTTAGGCCTTAATTCTTCTGCAATTAACATTGATGCTCCTATATCTTCCCTAGGAGTACTAACTAAGACCCGAGCACCACATTTCAGTCTCCAATCAATTTCTTGAGTGAAGAGTTCCCTTGTTTGTTGTAATGTGCATCCAGCCTCGAGAAGATTATCGACGCATTTACTGATTTCCTGGTCAATATTGGTAACTGATTTAGTGCGAGTATTGGTTGCACTTTTTATTCCCTTTTGTTTTTGTTGGTCTCTGACATATATTCCAGAGCCTGCTATAGCTTCAACAACACCATCAGTTTCTAGTTGCCTATATACCTTGCTAATCGTGTTTCTATGCAATCCTGTTTGCATTGCTAACTGTCTTGTGCTTGGCAGCCTGTGACCAGGGGGGTAATGTCGCGCTGCAATTGCAAAGCAAATTTGATTATAGAGTTGGCTTGATGCGGGAATGTCACTCTCTTGTTGAATATGGAATCTCACTCAGGTATGCCAGGTTTTGTTTTGACCTTCTTAGTCTAGTCCTAATCAGGGTGACAGTTAATTCTTTGTCATAAGATTATGTGACGGATGGGAGGTGAAAGTAAATGTTTTCAATAATTTGTCCATTTTGATAGATTTTATATAATTATCTAACGGTATTTTGTACTTAATTATTTCTCCGTTGAGCTTTATTGGATGTAGTAGTTACTTCTTTTTCATTTTTTATTAATGGCGTTTTTCTTGGTGTAAGAAACATAATCATATTTCTTCCTTCTCTTTTAGCTGCTTGTTGCACTTCTGCTTTTTCTTCTAGATCTTTAGCCATTCTGGCAAGAAGTGTTTCGGCAAGATTTGTATGTTGGATTTCCCTCCCTCTAAAAATCACTGTGCATTTGACTTTATCTCCTGCTTTTAGAAATCTAGTTGCCTGACCTATGCGAACTTGATAATCATGCTCGTCAATTTTATATCGCATTTTTACTTCTTTTACCTCAGTTTGATGGGATTTCTTTTTTGCTTCTTTGGCCTTTTTTTCTTGTTCAAATTTAAATTTTCCATAGTTCATTATTCTGCAGACAGGTGGATCTGCTTTTTCACTGACGAGTACCAGGTCCAATTCTCTATCTTTCGATATTTCCAGGGCTTGTTCTCTACTAATCACTCCTAGTTGTGAACCATCAGCATCAACTACCCGTAACTTTGGATATTTGATCCGTTCATTTATGTTAGGGAGCTCTCTGACAGGAGCGCGACGATCAAAACGAGGACGAGGTGGCATTCAGGGATATTAAGGAATAGTGGAGAAGTAAAGAATTAAAGAAATCATTCTCAGATCTTATATCTACCTTGTTTAGCCTATAACGTTTCGATCAAAGATAGTGCTTCTGAAAGAGGGTTTTTTTCATTTAACCATTTTGCTTTGTGTTGTCCTTTAAACCAAGTTCTTTGTTTTTTAGCAAATTGATTCGTACGAATCGTTGTCATAACAATAGCCTCTTCAATCGAAGAGGTCCCTTCTAAGACATTTAGTGCTTCTTTATAACCTATTGTTTTTAGTAAAGAAAGATCTTTTCCAAATTCATCAATTAGCTTTTGTGTTTCTTCAAGTAAACCATTTTCGAAAATATTTCTTGTACGTTGAGCAATACGATCGTTGAGGTTTGCGGGGTTAAGTCCTAATTCAAGAAATCGCCAAGGTGGAGGTTTGATTGATTGAAGGGAACTCATTGTTTTTCCAGTTGCATAAAATACTTCTAGAGCTCTAATGGTTCTAGAACTGTCGGCAGCAGCAATTTTGTTTGACGCTATTGGGTCACAATTCTTTAGTAATTGATGACAAGTTTGTTGACCAATTACTTTGAGTTGATTGCGAAGGAACTGTTGTGCAGGAATAGCTGGAGGAACTAAGCCTGAAATTAAAGATTTTAAGTAAAGACCACTTCCTCCTACAACAAAACCTATTTTCTTTTCTTTTAAGTTTTTATCCAAGCTAACCATTGCTTCTTTTTGAAATTCATGAAGTGTTATTGGATTGTTTGGATGTCTAAGATCTAGTAAAAAATGTTTAATAAGTGATTGTTGGATTTTCGTAGGTTTTGCGGTTCCAATATCCATCCCTATGTAGAGTTGTCTCGAATCGATATTATGAATATCTAAGTTAAATCTTCTAGCTATTTCAATTGAAAGATCTGTTTTCCCACTAGCTGTAGGTCCCATTAGAACTATCACCAGAGGTTTTTTATTCTTCATGATTCTTCATGGGTTTTTCAGAACAATTAAGTTGAGTGGCTCTTTTATTGATTTATAGAAAATCTTTCAAAGCCTTTTTGGTTAGCCAGTGTTAAATTAATCATGCCAGGTATAGGTTTCTGGCTGATTTAATTTTTACTAACCAGTCTTTCCTGGAAATACTTTTTACGAATGAGTTCAGATTCCAAGGTTAATCAAGTTCAAGCAGCCTATGGCGCTGAGCAGATCCAAGTTCTTGAGGGATTGGAACCTGTTAGGAAAAGACCCGGGATGTATATAGGTTCTACTGGACCTAGAGGCTTGCATCATCTTGTGTATGAAGTAGTTGATAATGCTGTAGATGAAGCGCTGGCAGGGCATTGTGACAAGATTGTTGTAGTACTAAAAAATGATGGCTCTGCTTCTATAAGTGATAATGGCAGAGGTATACCTACTGATATTCATCCAAGAACTGGTAAAAGTGCATTGGAAACTGTTCTTACGGTTTTACATGCAGGTGGAAAATTTGGTAGCGGAGGTTACAAGGTTTCAGGAGGATTGCATGGTGTAGGTATTTCTGTTGTTAATGCTCTTAGTGAATTAGTTGAAGTCACTGTGCAACGTCAAGGTAAGATTCATTTTCAAAAATTTGAAAGAGGAGTCGCAATTGGAAGTATTACCTCTAAGCCTCAACCATCTGCCGAAAAAACAAAAACAGGCACAACAGTTTTATTCAAGCCAGATAGTCAAATTTTTTCGAGTGGAACAGAATTTGATTATGGAACTTTGTCATCAAGACTAAGAGAATTGGCATACCTCAATGGGGGTGTGCGGATAATCTTTAGAGATGAACGTAGGAATTCTGATAATAATGTCGATGACTTTTATGAAGAAGTTTATTTTTACCAAGGTGGAATAAAAGAATATGTTTCCTATATGAATTCTGAAAAAGATTCGCTGCATCCTGACATAATTTATGTAAATTCTGAGAAGGATGGAGTACAAGTAGAAGCTGCAATGCAATGGTGTGTTGATGCTTATTCAGATAATATTTTGGGATTTGCAAATAACATTAGAACTGTTGATGGTGGAACTCATATTGAAGGATTAAAAACTGTTTTAACTAGAACATTGAATTCTTTTGCTCGTAAGAGAGGAAAGCGAAAGGATGGAGATTCTAATTTGGCTGGAGAAAATATTAGGGAAGGATTAACAGTTGTTTTATCAGTTAAGGTTCCAGATCCTGAATTTGAAGGACAAACAAAAACTAAATTAGGCAATACAGAGGTTCGAGGTATTGTAGATAGTCTGGTTGGAGAATCATTAAGTCAATATTTGGAATTTAATCCATCAGTTATTGACTTAATTCTTGAAAAAGCTATTCAGGCTTTTAATGCTGCTGAAGCTGCTCGACGTGCACGTGAATTAGTTCGCCGAAAAAGTGTTTTGGAGAGTTCTACACTTCCAGGCAAATTAGCAGATTGTAGTTCAAGAGATCCTTCTGAATCTGAGATTTATATTGTTGAGGGTGATTCTGCAGGTGGTTCTGCTAAACAAGGAAGAGACAGGAGATTTCAAGCTATTCTTCCTCTAAGAGGAAAAATATTAAATATAGAAAAAACTGATGATGCAAAAATATATAAAAATACTGAGATTCAAGCATTAATTACAGCATTGGGATTAGGTATTAAAGGAGAAGAATTCTCGATAAAGAGTTTGAGATATCATCGTGTAGTAATTATGACTGATGCTGATGTTGATGGGGCTCATATAAGAACTCTTTTACTCACTTTTTTCTATCGTTATCAAAAAGAATTAGTTGAAGGGGGTTATATATATATTGCTTGTCCTCCATTGTATAAAGTTGAGAGAGGTAAGAAGCATACTTATTGCTATAACGAGCAAGATCTTAAGAAAGTTGTTGAAGATTTTGGTGAAAAGGCGAATTATAATATTCAACGATTTAAGGGTTTAGGTGAGATGATGCCTAAGCAATTATGGGAGACTACAATGGATCCTTCTACAAGAATGATGAAAAGAGTTGAAATTGAAGATGCATTAGAAGCTGATAGGATTTTCACAATTTTAATGGGGGATAAAGTAGCTCCTAGAAGACAATTCATTGAATCTCATAGTGTTGAAATGGATATGGCTTCTTTAGATATATAACAATGAAGTTATCTTTTAGTTGGAGTTTTTTGATATTATTTGTTGCATTAATTTTGCCTGTTGATTTACCTGCGGGTGGGTCATTTAATAAAAAAGATAATGGTTGGGAATTTAATAATTCTAATATTTATTTTGCTAATGATTCCTGCCATCTTAGATCTCATCCTGATGCTAGTGGATTTTGCCTTCGCCAAATACCCTTAGGAACCCCTCTTAGACTTATGAGAACTTGGAAAAATATAGATGGTTCTCTTTGGTTCCAAGTACAAATATATTCTTTAGAAATGATAGATAATAATACTTTGCCTATTCGAGGATGGGTTAGTGTCTGATGCTATTCAGACCTTTTTGTTATTATCAATAGGATCAATTTTAGGTGCCAATCTTCGAATGGAGATAATCCATAGATTTAAGGATGCATATTTATTTAAGGGTGCGAATATAATATTTATAAATTTAGTTTCTTCTTTGATTTTAGGTTTTATAGTTGGCTTGCATCAGAAAAATTTTTATTTAATAAATAATAATAATTTCATTTTATTTTTTAATATTGGCTTCTTAGGAAGCTTGAGTACTTTTTCATCTTTTTTATTTCAGATATTTAGCAAAGTTATGGTTGGGAAAATATCTGATGCTTTTTTTATAGCCTTTTTCTCTATATTTAGTGGATTAATCCTAACGTATTTTGGTTACATGGCTTCCAATGCAATCCAATAACTTTGGTGCTTTGCAAAGAATCTTCCTTGTTTCTCTTGGTGCAATTCCAGGTTGCTTATTAAGGTCTTTGATTTCCGAACAATTATTTCTGAATCTTTTCTGTGCATTTATTCTGGGCTTTTTAGCAGGTTTTGATATGACTAAACGCTATCACTTGATTGTTGTGATTGGTTTTTGTGGATCTTGCACTACTTTTAGTTCATGGATGGTGCATTTAATGGAAGTGATTGTTCAAGGAAATTTTGAGAGGGCATTTTACTCTTTGATATCAAATTTATTTTTAGGATTATTAGCATTATTTTCTGCTTTTTATTTTGGGAAAAAAATTAAACGGTCAATATTGCATTAATAGACATAAAATATTTTGACTTGCTAGTCATGCCATGAATGAGGCTCAGGAATCAACTAGTAAGTCATTATCTCTAGGAAATGGTTCTTATTTTGCTGAAGAGTTAGGGCAGAAACTGGAAGAAAGTCTTTCAGCTGGTAATTATGATGCTGTTAAGGCATTACTAGAACATGTTCAGCCGGTTGATATTGCTGAGGCGATAGGGATTCTTCCACAGATACTTCAGGCTTTAGCATTTAGATTATTAACTAAAAATGAGGCTATAGAAGTTTATGAATACTTAGAACCTACAGTTCAACAAAGCTTGCTAGACCGATTGCGCTCAGGAGAAGTCCTTGAATTAATTGAGGAAATGGCACCTGATGATCGCGTACAGCTTTTTGATGAATTGCCTGCGAAAGTAGTAAGAAGACTTTTAGCTGAATTAAGTCCTTCAGAAAGAAGGGTTACTTCTCTTTTGCTTGGTTATGAACCGGAAACCGCTGGTAGGCTCATGACCACTGAATTTATTGATTTAAAAGAATTTCATAGTGCAGAACAAGCTCTAACAATTGTTAGACGCCAAGCACCTTTTACGGAAACAATTTATAGCCTTTATGTAACAGATAGAGAAAGGCATTTAACAGGAATATTATCTTTGAGGGATTTAGTCACCGCTAACCCTCAAGAATTAATTAGAGATGTAATGACTCAAGATGTGGTTAATGTTTCTACTAATACAGACCAAGAAGAGGTTGCAAGAGCAATACAAAGATATGATTTTTTAGCATTACCTGTTGTTGATAGAGAAAAAAGATTAGTGGGAATAGTTACCGTTGACGATGTCATCGACGTTATCGAACAAGAAGCGACTAGAGATATTTATGCGGCTGGTGCTGTACAAGCTGGTGATGAAGACGATTATTTTCAAAGCGGATTATTTGCAGTTGCTAGAAAAAGAGTGGTTTGGTTAGCGATTCTTGTCCTTGCAAATGCATTGACAACAAAAGTAATTGCTATGAATGATGAGGTTTTACGTCAAGTGGTTTTATTGGCTGCATTTATTCCACTTTTGATTGGGACTGGTGGAAACGTTGGGGCTCAAAGTTCAACAGTTGTAATTAGGGGATTAAGTACTCAAAGGATTCAAACTTTAGGTCTTTGGAAAACTATTGGTCGAGAAACTATTGCTGGAGCTTTATTAGGGTTATTAATGTTGTTTTTTGTAGTGCCTTTTGCATGGTGGCAGGGAGAAGGGTTTTTAGTTGGAGCTGCTGTTGGTATTAGTTTGATGGCTATTACTACTTTGGCCGCAACTGCTGGCGCAGCTTTACCTTTATTGTTTGATCGTATGGGTCTTGATCCAGCTTTAATGTCTGCTCCTTTTATTACAACAGCTACTGATGTTGCTGGAGTTTTGATTTATTTAAGAACAGCTTCATGGCTGTTAACCAATATGCCAAATTAGAATTTCCATAGGTATTTATTCTTATCTTCCTTGAGACAAAGAGAAATCACTTTGCCTTTACACTTCTTAATGTTATTCTTAACAAAACTCAATAGAGCAACCATGGCTAATGCCTCGAAAGTTATTGCTGTTGAAAAATCAGAAATTGCTTTGAATCAAAAGGCTCTTATAGATACTGATATTGTTAGGTCTTATTTAAGAGACATAGGAAGAGTCCCTTTGCTGTCTCATGAACAAGAAATCACTTTAGGAAGGCAGGTGCAAGAGTTAATGTCTTTTGAAAAGGTTCAAAAAGATCTTGAGATAACTTTTGGTTCAAGACCTGAATTACAGCAAGTTGCAGATCATATGAAAATTCCTCTTACAACATTGCAAAAGAAATTGAAACGAGGTGAACGAGCAAAAGAGAGAATGGTTTCAGCGAACTTACGCTTGGTTGTTAGTGTTGCAAAGAAATATACAAAGAGAGATATGGAACTATTAGATCTTATTCAAGAAGGAACTATTGGTTTGGTTAGAGGTGTAGAAAAATTTGATCCAGCAAGGGGTTATAAATTTTCTACTTATGCTTATTGGTGGATTAGGCAAGGAATTACAAGAGCAATAGCTGAGAAAAGTAGAGCAATTAGATTGCCAATACATATTAATGAGATGCTGAATAAATTGAAAAAAGGGCAAAGAGAGTTAAGTCAGCAATTATATAGAACACCCTCTATTAAAGAACTTTCTGATTATGTAGATATCTCTATTGAGGAAGTCAAGGAATTAATGGTTAGAGTTGGAAAACCTATTAGTTTAGAGACTAAAGTAGGTGATGGAGAAGACAGTATTTTGCTAGATTTGTTATCTTTAGATGATAATTTACCTGAACAAAAACTTGAAAACAAGTGTATGAAAGATGACTTAGATGATCTTATTTATAAGTTACCAGAGATGCAGCAAAGAGTTATAAAGATGCGCTTTGGAATAAATGGTGAAGAACCAATGACACTTACTGGAATTGGAAGAGTCTTAGGAATTAGTAGAGATAGAGTAAGAAATCTTCAAAGGGATGCTCTAAAAGGATTGCGTTTATACTCTGAGAGTATCCAGGCTTATATCGCATGTTGAATGAGTTTAATTAGTATTGGGTTTACTTTTTCAGGGCTCTCATCGTGAGGACAATGTCCTTTTCCTTCAATTATCTCTAAAGATCGGATACATCTAATAGTTTTTATCCATTCCTTAGCCTCTGTTACTGGTTCCCAAGGGTCTTTTTCACCCCAAATTAAGTCAACAGGAATATCTAAATTTTCCATTAATTTTGGAGCAAGATAGTCATCAAAAATATTTATAAATCCATGAAAAGCTTCTGAGGCATTAGGCCTTACTGTTGGCTTATATAAAATATCTATTAGTTCAGCATTTAGATTTTTACCACTAGGATAAGCTTTGTTCAAAATATTTTTAATGAAAGAACGATTTGCAGCTGTGCGCAAAAGATTTTTACTTACCCACCTTTGCTTTACTGCTAACTTTAATGCTGGTCTTAAATATTGCATTAAAATGGATTGTTCTTTTAAACGTTTATCATCCATTGTTCGAAGTGCACAATTTATCAGGATTACACTTTTGCATTTTTTCTTTAATAATTTAGCTGCTTGAAGAGCTATAACTCCACCAATTGAATTCCCTATAAGAATGACTTGATTTTGAATTATTGAATTGCAAAAACTAGCAATTTGTTCAGCCCAGTTGTCAAAGTTATATAGGAAGGTTTTTGGACTATTTTTGTTTTTTTCTATTGTTGAATATGGTTGACTACTTTCTCCAAAGCCAATGAGATCAATGGAATAACATGGTGCAACCTTGCCAAGAATTTCTTGATTGTATCTCCAGTGGTCTTTGCAGGCTCCGAAACCATGAATTAATAATATTGAGGTTTTAGACTGCATCTCATTCCCTGAGTGTTTCCAAGCAACTTCTAATTCTTTCCAGTGCCAAATAAAACTATCGGAATCAATCAAAATGATCACTCCATCGAAGTTTTCTTTAATAGAAACAGCATAGAAGAAATAAGGTCAAATCTTTTGAGTTGGTTTGATCTACAAGGCAGACATTGGATTCCTTGGAAGTTGAATGAATATGGTGAATTGCCAAATGAGCAAGAAAATTTACCCATATATCCCATTTTTGTGGCTGAAGTAATGCTTCAGCAAACACAACTCAAGGTTGTTTTGCCTTATTGGGAAAAATGGATGAGAATTCTTCCCACTTTGGAGGATTTAGCTTCTGCAGAATTAAATCAGGTGCTTTTTTTGTGGTCTGGATTAGGTTATTACTCTAGAGTTAAAAGACTGCATCAATGTTCTCAAATTCTTTTGAAGTCGATAGGCAAGACACAAACTTTAGATATATCTAGATGGCCACAAGATGTAGATACTTGGATTGGATTGCCTGGAATAGGTAGAACTACAGCAGGTAGTATTCTTTCTTCTGCTTTTAATTTCCCCACACCCTTGCTTGATGCAAATGTAAAAAGAATTATTTCGCGACTAATTGGTATTAGGAAGCCTGCATCCCAAAACTTATCTCAACTGTGGTATATAAGTACCCTTTTATTAGATAAGAAATTTCCTAGGAATTTTAATCAAGCTTTAATGGATCTAGGTGCGACTGTTTGCAGTAATAAATCCCCAAAATGTATAAGCTGTCCTATAAATAGCTATTGCTTTGCTTATAGCTCTGGAAGCCCTATTGATTTTCCCAAAAAAGAAAGGACAAGAAATGTGCAAAAAGTTTGTATAGGTATTGGTGTGATACTGAATCAAGTTGGACAGGTTCTCATTGATAAACGTCCAGATGAAGTAAGTATGGGTGGAATGTGGGAGTTTCCTGGTGGAAAGCAAGAAGATGCGGAGCTAATTGAAGATACTATTTTTCGAGAGCTGAAGGAGGAATTAGGTATTAAAGTGAAAGTGAGAGAAAAACTGATTGCTTTTGATCATTCATATACTCATAAACATCTAACTTTTGTTGTTCATTTATGTGAAATAATATCGGGCAATCTTGAGCCCTTTTCAAGTTCTGAATTCAAGTGGGTTGCGGTTCAAGATTTGGATGATTATGCTTTCCCAGCAGCGAATCAAAAAATGATTAAGGCATTAAAACAATATTTAAAAAATAATGAGAATTAATTTTTGTAGATTTTTTTAATTTAAGTATAAAAATACAATTACTTTTATTTTTATATGAAAGATTCCAAAGTAATTTGTATAGGAGAAGCCCTAGTTGACCGACTAGGTCCTTATGGTGGAGATCCATCTGTTGACAAACCATTCCAGGATTGCTTAGGAGGTGCTCCTGCAAATGTTGCATGTGGATTAAAAAGATTAGGAATCGATGTCGCTTTTGTTGGTTGTTTAGGTCAGGACCAGATTGGAAAGAAATTTCAGAATCTTTTTGCTTCTAGGGGGGTTGATATCAGAGGATTGCAAATGCATCCATTTTTACCAAGTCGAATTGTTCTTGTTAAGAGAGATTTATCTGGAGAAAGAACGTTTGGCGGTTTTAATGGAGATAAGGGAAAAGGTTTTTCAGATCAATTTTTGCAACTAGCTGATATAAAATCAATTTGCTTAGAATTAATGAAGGATTCTAACTGGCTTGTTCTAGGAACTATTTTATTGGCTTCAAATGAATCAAAAAAAACTATTTTATGGCTTATAGATGAAGCTAAAAAGAAAAATCTTAATATTGTTATTGATTTAAATTGGAGGCCTATATTTTGGGATAAAAAGTTTGCTCCTAATACACAACCAAGTAAAGAAATTTGCTCTTTAGTTCATACTATTTTAGAAAAAGCTAATTGGATAAAATTGGCCAAAGAAGAGGCAATTTGGTTTTTCAATAGTAATGTTCCCTCTGTAATATCTGATTACTTTTCGCATAAGCCAAATATAATAATTACCGATGGGAAGAATCCTATTCAATGGAATATTCAAGGTAAAAATGGTATTTTAGATCCAATAAAATTAAGTAAAGTAGTAGATACAACTGGAGCAGGAGATTCTTTTTTGGCAGGATTGATAGCTAAACTTTGCCATTCAAAATCAATTAAAAAAAATTCTTTTAATTTTGAGAACATAGTGCGTTTTGCAGCAGCTTGTGGTGCATTAGTTTGTCTTGGTGAGGGTGCTATTGACCCCCAACCTACTTTTGCTGATGTCGAAGAATTTTTATCTCAACATTCTTAAGAAATAACTTGAACTAACCTTCCGCCACTATCTAAATATTTTAGCTTTATATACCATGCTTCATTAAGAATTATGGATAACCGAGATGGCCATTCAATAACCATAAGTGCGTTTAGATCATTTGCTTCTTCTTCTTCTTCATAGAAAAACTCATTTGCCGCTGAAGGCTTTTCTAACCTATAAAGATCTAAATGAAAAAGAGTTCTTTTGTGATTTAGATAATGATGAGATAAACCAAAAGTTGGGCTTGTAATAGGTTCATTTATTCCAAAGCCTCTTCCTATTCCTTTGATTAATGATGTTTTCCCTGCGCCTAATGGACCTTCTAGTAATAGTATCTTTACGTGTTCAAGGTTTTTGCTGAGCGCTTCCCCAAAATTGATTGTGGCTTCTAAGTCATCAAGAATCCAGCCTGATTGGTTAGATTCCCATTTAATTGAATCTGGGACTTGTAGTTTTTTCATTTCTTTTTCATTCATTAGCTTATTTACTTTTTAAAATCATGCTTGCAGAATCGGTATCAAGTTCAAAATCTACAAAGCATGTAGATTATGAAATTACAGACATTGAATTAGCAGCTTTTGGGAGGAAAGAGCTCGATATAGCCGAAAAAGAGATGCCAGGTTTAATTGCTTTGAGAAGACAATATTCTAAAGAGCAACCTTTAAAAGGAGCCCGAATAGCAGGAAGCTTACATATGACAATTCAAACTGGTGTTTTAATTGAAACTTTAAAATCTTTAGGGGCCGATATTAGATGGGCATCATGCAATATCTTTTCAACACAAGATCATGCCGCTGCTGCTATTGCCAAAGCAGGCATACCAGTTTTTGCAAAAAAGGGGGAAACATTAGACGAATATTGGGCTTATACCCATAGGATTCTTGAATGGGGTGGCGGCGGTTCGCCAAATATGATTTTGGATGATGGTGGTGATGCAACTGGATTAGTAATTCTTGGCAGTCGAGCTGAAAAAGACCTATCAGTTTTAGATAATCCTTCGAATGAAGAAGAAGTAGCATTATTCGCTTCTATTAAGAAGAAATTATCCGAAAACCCTTCTTTTTATTCCACAATAAATGAATCAATTATAGGAGTAACAGAAGAAACTACAACTGGAGTAGCAAGGTTATATCAGATGCAGAATAGTGGTGAACTTCCTTTTCCTGCTATCAATGTCAATGACTCAGTAACCAAGAGCAAATTTGATAATCTTTATGGCTGTCGCGAATCTTTGGTTGATGGTATTAAAAGAGCAACTGATGTAATGGTGGCTGGAAAAGTTGCTTTGGTTATTGGATATGGCGATGTTGGTAAAGGATCTGCCCAATCTTTACGTGGTTTAGGGGCAACAGTTATGATTGCAGAAATTGATCCTATTTGTGCTCTTCAAGCTTCAATGGAGGGTTATAGAGTTGTTCTTTTAGAAGATGTTGTAGAAGAAGTTGATATTTTTGTTACTGCAACTGGCAACTATCAAGTGATACGCCATGAGCATCTTATTCGTATGAAAGATGAATCTATTGTATGTAATATTGGCCATTTTGATAATGAAATTGATGTTGCTTCTTTAAAAGAATATAAATGGGACAATATTAAACCTCAAGTTGATCATATTTCCTTGCCAAGTGGTAATAAAATTATTCTTTTAGCAGAAGGAAGATTAGTTAATTTAGGTTGCGCAACTGGTCATCCAAGTTTTGTAATGAGTAATTCTTTTACTAATCAGGTACTTGCACAAATTGAACTATTTAACAAGAGTAATGATTATAAAAATAAAGTTTATGTATTACCAAAACATCTTGATGAGAAGGTTGCTAGATTACATCTAGATAAGATAGGTGCCAAATTAACAAAGCTTACTAAGTCTCAGGCAAATTATATTAATGTTCCTATTGAAGGTCCATATAAATCTGAACACTATAGGTATTAAGTTTAGTGTATCTATTATGAATATTTCGGAGTTTATTCTCTCTATTCCAGATTTTATTTCGAATGCTGTTGAGTTAAATCAATGGATAGGTTATGCGGCTATATTCTTGGCAATGTTTTTAGAAAATGTAATCCCTCCCATCCCATCTGAAATTATTATGCCTTTAGGTGGATTTTATGTATCTCAAGGTCAGTTAGATTTTGTCCCGGTTGTTTTATCAGGTGTATTGGGAACATTGTTAGGAGCATATCCATGGTATGGATTAGGACGTTTGTTGAATGAGGACAGATTAGAAGTATGGTTAGAAAAATATGGTAAATGGATTGGAGTTAGTTCTCAAGAGTTATCTCAAAGTAGACTTTGGTTTAATAAATATGGAAATGCATTAGTTTTTTGGGGACGATTAATACCTGGTATTAGAACATTAATTTCAGTACCTGCTGGAATTGAATTAATGCCTATTGTACCTTTCACAATATGGACTACTGCTGGAAGTATTGTTTGGATCTCTCTTTTAACTATTGCAGGAATTTTGTTAGGTGAAAGTTATAGTCAAATAGAACTTTGGCTGAGCCCTTTTTCTACTGCAATTAAGTATGTTTTATTTTTTGGCTTGTTATCACTATTTTGTTGGTTTGGAATAAGATTTTTTAAAAAAAATAGAAAAAGTTGAATAGAATCTTCATTCATCAAAAAGGTATTTCTTCTTCATTTTTCTGAAATTGGGATTGAGCGTTATTAAATCTTCCCTCTTCTATTTCTCTCTTTCCACCTAGTAATTCTAATCTTTCTACTCTGATCACAGGTTTAGATCTATCTTCGCCTGTTTTTTTGTCTTTCCATTGATCAAGTTTAAAACTTCCTGTGATACCAATCAAAGAGCCTTTTTTTACATAGTCTGCTGCAACTTGAGCTTGCTTGCCCCAGATTTCTAAATTGAACCAATCTGGCTCATCTTGTTTGTTGCGTCTATTAACTGCAATAGCAAAGTTTGCAACTATTGAGCCAGATTCAAAATACCTTACTTCTGGATCGCGACCTGCTCTGCCAACAAGGCTTATGGAATTAATCGTCATTAAGTTAATTGTCTTTAAATCTAAAATAATGAGGAAATCTTGATTGGACTATATAAAAGCTGGTCGATGACCTTCTGAAATGTTTAAAAGACATTATGATTCAAATTCTTATTCTTCTTCATTTTTAGATTGTGTTTTTACGTCGCTTAAGGCTATCTCGAGATATTGGAATCGATTTAGGCACTGCAAATACTGTTATTTACGTGCAAGGTAAAGGAATAGTCCTTGAAGAGCCTTCTGTTGTGGCTATGGATCTTGAAGAAGGGGAACCTCTAGCAGTAGGAGAGGATGCCAAATTGATGCTAGGACGCACTCCAGGCAACATCAGGGCTGTGCGACCTTTGAGAGATGGAGTGATAGCTGATTTTGATGCTGCTGAGCAAATGCTCAAAACTTTTATTCTTAAATGTAATGAAGGCCGAGGAATTATTGCTCCAAGATTGGTTGTTGGTATTCCAAGTGGAGTAACAAGTGTTGAAAGAAGAGCCGTTAGAGAGGCTGGACTTGCAGGTGCTAGAGAAGTTCATTTAATTGATGAACCAGTTGCTGCTGCTATAGGAGCTCATCTTCCAGTGACTGAGCCAATTGGAACTATGATTGTTGATATTGGTGGAGGCACAACAGAAGTTGCGGTGTTAAGTCTTGGTGGAACTGTTTTAAGTGAATCTGTTCGTGTTGCTGGAGATGAGATTAATGATTCAATAGGAGTTTATTTGAAAAAAGTTCATAACCTAGTAGTTGGAGAGAGAACCGCGGAAGAAATTAAAATCAGAATAGGCTCAGCATTTCCTGATAATGAATTTGATTTGAAATCAATGGATGTAAGAGGTCTTCATTTACTTTCAGGTTTGCCTAGGTCTATCAATTTGAATGCAGGAGATCTTCGTGAAGCAATGTCTGAACCGTTGAATAAAATTGTTGACGCTGTTAAAAGAGTGTTAGAAAGAACCCCTCCTGAATTAGCCGCAGATATTGTTGATAGAGGAATTATGCTTGCAGGGGGTGGTGCTTTGGTTAAAGGTATTAGTGATTTAATAAGTCATGAAACAGGAATATTTGCTCATGTTGCTGAAGAACCTTTATTGTGCGTTGTCAATGGTTGTGGCCAAGTTTTAGATAACTTTAAGCGTTTAAAAAGAGTTGTTGATACTCCAGATTTTGCAAGAAATGCAATCAGAGATTGACCTATGAGCCTTCTTCGAAGAGATGAAACTTTTCGTTGGTGGTATAAAAAGAAAATCTGGTTTTGGTTAATTGTACTTTTAGCTTTAAATTTTATTCGTATTAACCAGGGTTATTTACTTGCTGATTTTTATGCATTGATTTCGAGACCTTTTTGGCCTAGTTTCGCGCAAAAGGAATGGATAAAAAATGGAATTAATTTAGAGCATAAAATAAGACTTGATTTGATTCAAAAAGATAATGATCGCTTAAGAAAGTTACTTTCTTTGAAATCGATTGATGATGAGAATAGAATTTCAGCTGCTGTAATTTCTAGAAATGAAAAAGGTTTTTGGAATCAGTTGATACTTAATAAAGGCACTAAGAATGGAATTCAATCCGGCAATATTGTTTTAGCTCCAGGAGGCATTTTGGGAGTTATAGATGGTACTACTTTAACTACATCAAAAGTAAGGCTACTTACCTCTCCAGGAAGCAAAGTAGGGGTTTGGATTGAGCGATCCAAATCGCATGCTGTATTAGTAGGCACAAGTAATAATAGACCTCAACTTAATTTTCTTGATAAGAACCCTGACGTGAAAATAGGTGATGTTATTAGTACTTCACCAGCAAGTATTTTGTTACCTCCTAACTTGACGGTAGGGGTAGTTCAATTTATTGACTTTGATCATTTACCAGCTCCTTATGCATTAGTTCAGTTGCTTTCGAATCCTGAATCAATGGATTGGGTTCAGGTCATTATTTCTGATTAAAAATGTTTACCCAAAAGTCTAGTTTTATTCTGCTAGGTGCTTTTATTCCGTTTTTATATTTTTTATCTCCTAATTGGTTTGAGATTGAAGGTGTGGGACCTAGTTGGGCTTTACTTTGGTTATTACCTTTGTCACTTGAAAAAGGTCCATTTGCAGGCGCGTTTGGAGGACTAGGTCTCGGACTAATTTTAGATGGTTTTTTTTTGGACGGAGTCACAAATATTCCTTCGTTGGTTTTTATTGGTTATGTGTGGGGTCTTTTAGCTCTGAAAGGACCATCCATAAAAAAAAGTTTTAATTTTGGCTTACTTGCTTTTTTAGGTTGCCTTATAAATGGATTGTTTCTTTGGGCTCAAAATATTATTTCTTTCAATATCAATTCGTTGATTTTGTTTAACGCGTCAATGCTTCATACTTTGCTGGCTCAATCAATTATCACAGCTTTGATAGCACCAATGTCTTCTTCCCTATTAATATTGACTTTTTTTAGAAGTAAAGTTTGATAATTAAAGTTATTGGAAGATGTTTGGTGCGACTAAGGCTTATACTTTGTTCATATTGATATTCTAACTAAGCCTTCTATCTCTTTATTGTTTATAGTTACCATGAAACAGGATAGAAATGAGTATTTTTACTTAGGAATAAATACTCTAAGAATCTTTAGAAAAACTTATTTATTTGATTTTTTTATTGCGTTAGGTTTGGGGTGGAAGGCTATGGTTGCATTTCAGATAGAAAGTTTATTTTTCATGAAGGGGGTTTATCCAAGTTTCATATCAATCAATTTAGTTTGATGGCATCATTTAATCCAAAAGCAACGATTCTGGTTGTTGATGATGAACCAGCTGTTTTAAAAGTTCTGGTTACGCGCCTTGAATTAGCTGGTTATCAAGTTATTTCTGCTAAAGATGGCGAAGAAGCTCTAGAAGTTTTTCATAGAGAGTCGCCAGATTTAGTAGTACTGGATGTCATGCTCCCTAAGCTTGACGGTTTTGCAGTATGCAGACGAATTAGAGCAGAATCACTTGTTCCAATCATTTTCCTAAGTGCCTTGGAAGCGATCTCTGAGCGCGTAGCAGGCCTTGACTTAGGTGCCGATGATTATTTGTCCAAACCATTCAGTCCAAAGGAGCTAGAGGCGAGAATAGCCACGATTCTGCGAAGGATGGGACCAGGAGCACCGGTGTCTTCTGAGCCGAGAGAGGTTCCAGTAGGACAAGGTGTAATGAAATTGGGAGATTTGGTTGTAGATACAAACAGAAGGCAAGTCAGTCGTGGAGGCGAAAGAATTGGTTTAACCTATACAGAATTTAGTTTGCTTGAATTACTCTTTCGAGATCCAGGCAAAGTAGTACCTAGAGCAGAAATCCTAGAACAACTTTGGGGTTATCCGCCAAGAAGAGCTGCTGACTTACGAGTGGTAGATGTTTATGTAGCGCGTTTAAGAGGAAAGCTTGAACCAGATCCTAGAAATCCAGAATTAATCCTTACTGTTAGAGGTATAGGATACTCATCTCAAAGAGTAGGAGAATTTCCTACTGTTGTTGCTTGAGAAAACTTGCTTTTAATAAGCGGAATTAAAAACTACTCTCAATATGATTTAGTTTTGTGATTTTATTTTGTCTGAATTAAGAGACACTCGATTAGAGAAGGCCAAGCAGTTAGAAGCTCTTGGTAATGGTCCTTATGCTTTCAGGTTTGACTCAACCCATAAAGCAGCTCAATTAAAAATTGAACATCAAGACTTGCCTAAAGGAGAGGAGCGGGAAGTTGATGTTTGTCTTGCTGGCAGAGTTATTGCCAAACGTGTGATGGGGAAACTTGCTTTCTTTACTTTGGCTGATGAAAGTGGCTCTATTCAATTGTTCATTGAAAAACTGACTTTAGAGAAATTTTCTCTTAAGGAAAACGGATCTAGTCCTTTTACTGAAATTGGTGATTTAGTTGACTCCGGAGATTGGATAGGAGTGAAAGGTATTTTGAGAAGAACTGATCGCGGAGAATTATCGATAAAAGTTTTTACATGGCAAATGCTTTCTAAGTCTCTCCAACCCTTACCTGATAAATGGCATGGATTGGCAGATGTTGAAAAGCGTTATAGACAACGTTATTTAGATTTAATTGTCAATCCAAACTCTCGTAAAACTTTCAGACGAAGAGCTTTGATGGTGAGTGCAATTAGGCGATGGTTAGATGAAAAAGATTTTTTAGAAATAGAAACACCTGTTTTACAGGCTGAAGCTGGGGGGGCCGATGCGAGACCATTTATTACTCATCACAACACTTTGGATTTGCCTCTTTTCCTAAGGATTGCCACTGAATTGCATCTCAAAAGATTAGTGGTTGGAGGCTTTGAAAGAGTTTATGAATTAGGTCGTATTTTTAGAAATGAGGGCATAAGTACTAGGCATAATCCTGAATTTACTTCGGTAGAAATTTATCAAGCTTTTGCTGATTATCGAGACATGATGGATTTAACTGAAGAGTTAATTTCTTCAGTTTGTTTGCAAATCTGTGGAACAACAAAAATTGAATATCAAGGGCAAAAGATTGATCTCACTCCACCTTGGAAAAAAATAAGTATGAATGAATTAGTTATGCAAGAAACTGGACTCGATTTTAAAAAATTTGGAGATGATTTAAATCAGGCAAAAGCCGCTATGCAAGAAAAAGGTTTACATATTTCTGAGACAGTAGATTCTTTAGGACGCTTGTTGAATGAGGCTTTTGAGCAGTCAGTAGAAGCAAAACTAGTTCAACCAACTTTTGTGATTGATTATCCTGTCGAGATTTCTCCCCTAGCTAGAAAACATAGAAAGGAGAAAGGTCTTGTTGAAAGGTTTGAGCTTTTTATTGCAGGAAGAGAAACTGCAAATGCCTTTAGTGAGCTTATTGATCCAATTGATCAACGTGAACGTCTTGTTTTACAACAGTTTCGAAGACAGGCTGGAGATCTTGAAGCCCAAGTAATTGATGAAGACTTTATTAATGCTCTTGAAGTAGGAATGCCTCCAACAGGAGGATTAGGCATAGGAATTGACCGTTTGGTGATGCTCCTTACAGACAGTCCTTCGATTAGAGATGTGATTGCTTTTCCATTACTTAAACCAGAGTCCGGTTCTCAGTAATCGGAAAATGAACCATCACAGTGGATAATGGATCGAATATAAATGTAATTTTCAGATGAGTGGTGAGCGAGTGGGTTTCCGTTTTAAGCATGCTGATGCTGTGGTCAAGCGCAATCCGCAGGGCCGTTCAAGGCGCGGCTGGGTTATGGAACCCGTAGAACAAACAACAAGTAGAGGCACAAAGATGCCTGCTTATCGAATTCGATGGAGAGATAGTGAACGTCCTGAAATAGTTTTGCAACATATGTTGATTGCTGACCCTGATCCAAGTCCACCACCTGAAAACGTTAGTCTTGAGCCACCAAAAGCTTAAAAGTTTTTGAATTTTTGTGAAGATCGTCTGTTTTTCAATTCTTGAGTTGAAATCAATTAATTTTTTGCTGGCTTTGTTATAAGTGGTTTTTCTACCTCCGCTTTTAAAGCTTTAATTGCATTGTATTTTGATTGAAGAAAAATTTTTGTAAGTTTTGCGATATCCCCTTCCTTCATTTCAATATTCGCTATTCGAGAAAAAGCTTTTAAATAAGTTTCTTCCAGTTCCTTAATGAGTTGCAGTCTTTCAGATTGCATTATCTTGCGTTGTTCTTCGCGTGACATAGTAGACTAACTTTTTTTTATTTTAAAGCCGAGCGATTGCTTTTTTTATTTCTTTATTTTGTTCTTTTCTTTTTTCATTTTCTCTTTTGTCATGAAGTTTTCGCCCTTTACCTAGACCGATTAATATTTTTATCCATGAACCTTTTAAATGAATACTTAAAGGTATAAGTGATAACCCTTTTTTATTAACTTTACCATCTAGCTTTTCAATTTCTTTGCGATGAGCCAATAGTTTTCTTACCCTTAGCGGATCATGATTAAAAAAAGATCCAGCGTTTTTTATGCGAGCTATATGTACGTTATGCAGATGTAATTCTCCTTTGCGAATTAAACAAAAACCATCTCTTAAATTTGTATTTCCTGCTCGAATTGACTTTACTTCAGTTCCTAAAAGCTCTATTCCAGTTTCAAGTGTTTCTAAAATTTCATATTGGAATTTTGCATATCGATTCTCTGCGAGGCGTTTATTGGCATTGCCTCGCTCCAGTTTTGCAGTTTTTTTATTTTTGGATTTAGACATCTCCCTTAATTTATAGATTGAGATTGCAAAAACGTTCTTATTCTTTATGCATGGCAATATTGTCTTCTAATTCTGAGAACTCTACTTCCCAAGCTATTAAAGGGAAAGAAAGATTGCTTGACCCTGCCCCAATCCATGAAGAAATCAAGTCTTTTAGAGAAGATTCGTTAAGACCACGAGCTTTAGCAGAATTTATAGGGCAATCAGATCTCATAGAAGTTATGCGAATTTCTGTGCAGGCTGCTATTGCAAGAGAAGAATCACTTGATCACGTTTTGTTATATGGCCCTCCAGGACTAGGTAAAACAACAATGGCCTTGGTTCTAGCGAATGAATTGGGTGTCGAATGTCGCATTACTAGTGCACCTGCTTTAGAGAGACCTCGAGACATAGTTGGTCTACTGATGAATTTAAAATCCAATGATTTGTTGTTTATTGATGAGATTCATAGACTTTCCAAAGTTGCAGAAGAGCTTTTATATCCAGCATTAGAAGATTTTCGATTGGATCTCACTGTAGGTAAATCATCAACCGCACGGACCAGAGCAATCAAATTACCTCCTTTTACATTGATTGCCGCTACGACAAGACCAGCGGCCATCAGCTCTCCTTTAAGAGATCGTTTTGGAATTACGCAAAGGTTCGAATTCTATAGCTTCGAAGATCTTCAGAAAATTACTGAACGGACTGCAAAGATTTTGAATTTGATATTAACTAAAGAAGCTAGTTTAGAAATTGCAAGAAGATGTAGAGGTACGCCTAGAATAGCTAATAGACTTCTGCGCAGAGTGAGAGATTATGCAACTGTTCAATCTCAAGAAAACTTCATTGACTATGATTTAGTGAATGATTCTTTAAAACTTCATAAAGTAGATCAATGTGGATTAGATCAATTTGATAGGAGATTACTTAAAATGCTTTTAGAAATTAATAATGGAGGTCCTGTAGGTTTAGATACTTTGTCTGCTGCGTTAGGTGAGGATGCGGCAACTTTAGAATCAGTAGTAGAACCTTTTCTTTTGCAAATTGGCTTTTTAAAAAGAACACCGAGAGGTAGAATCTTGACTGATAAAGGAAGAAACCATATTGACTGTGAGATTAAATAATGAAAGCAAGAAAGATGTATGTTTTTATTATACTTATATATATAATATTTTTTATATATAAGCCAGTGCATTCAATTGCTTTAGAAAACATTAACTTCGAAAATAATGATGATAAAAAGCAAACAGTCATTCGACGAGATCAGAGAATAAAAACTTTTTCAGAAGCATATAATTTGTCTTCACAATGTTCTTTTAGTGAAGAGTTTCTTAGCACTCTTATAAATTATCAATTAAATAAATTTGCTCAAGCAGAAGATAAGTTGCGAGACTTAATTAAAAGATATCCAATGTGCGGAGAGCCAAGAGCAGGGTTAACGGCTCTTTTGTGGCGGAAAGGTTTTATAGGAGAGGCAACAAGTAATTGGGCAGCAGCAGAAGGATTAGAAAGTAGCTGTGATGATTCCCAATGGATAATAATTAGCCAAGAGTGGCCTGAGAAACCTGCAGAAGACCTGGCAAATTTCCTAGAATTTATAAAATGAATTATTTGAATTCTTATACCGATTTGTTAAAAGTTTTTTTACCAGAATTATTAGAGATGAGGAGATATTTACATTCGCATCCAGAATTGAGTGGTCAGGAATATCAGACTGCGGCTTTTGTTTCAGGTGAACTCAGAAAATATGGCTGGGAAGTTAAAGAAGGAGTTGGTGGAACTGGAATTACTGCGCAATTAGGCGAAGAAAATTCTGGGTTGGTGGGCTTAAGAGTTGATATGGATGCTTTGCCTGTTGAAGAAAAAACAGGTTTGCCTTATGCCTCATTAAATCAAGGTTTAATGCATGCTTGTGGTCATGATTTTCATACTTGTATTGGTTTGGGAGTCGCAAAAGTATTAGCAGGAGTCTCAATTCAAAGAAAGGGAATTAGATTGATCTTTCAACCAGCTGAAGAAATCGCGGCAGGTGCGAAGTGGATGAAAGCGGATGGAGCATTAAAAGGATTATCTGCGATTTTTGGCGTACATGTTTATCCAGATTTGAAAGTAGGTCAGATAGGAGTGAAAAATGGCATCTTGACAGCAGCAGCAGGCGAGTTGGAAATTGAAATCATTGGGAATGGTGGTCATGGTGCAAGACCTCATGAAACAGTTGATTCAATATGGGTAGCCGCAAAAGTTGTTTCTGGGATACAAGAAGCTATTAGTCGAAATTTAGATGCTCTTTCACCTGTAGTAATTAGTTTTGGCAAGATTAAAGGTGGCAAAGCGTTTAATGTGATCGCCGAAAGAGTAAAGCTTTTAGGAACAGTTCGTTGTTTAGATATGGATTTAACTCAGACTTTGCCTGATTGGATTGAATCTGTTGTTCAATCTATTGCTTCTAGTTTTGGGGCAAAGGCATTAGTAAAATATCGAGCCATTGTTCCTCCTGTTTATAACGACCCGTATTTGACTGATTTATTAGAAAGCTCTTCTATTCCATTATTGGGTCAAGATAATGTTGTTCGTTTGGAAAAACCCTCATTAGGTGCTGAGGACTTTGCGGAACTGTTAGAAGAAATTCCTGGAACAATGTTTCGTCTTGGTGTAAAGGGATCCTCAGGTTGTTCTCCTTTACATAATGGTTATTTTTTACCAGATGAAAATAGTCTTGAAATTGGGATTACTGTTTTAGTAAATACTTTGATTAGCTGGCTAGAAAAACAGCAAAATTAACATGAAGACGTATAAAGATACTTGGCTTTCCTTTGGAGCACCACTATTGATTTTACTTTCAATTTCAGGATTCCTTCAACGAAAAGGAAATGAACGCGCTCAGGTTTTTCCTGCTTTTGCAATTGGATCTAGTTTAATTTTGAGTAGTGCTGTAGGTCATTGCTTAAAGAGAAAAAAATTATTATTTGAACTCAAAAAGAAAAATGATGATAATTAGAACTTTTAATCTAAAGATTTGAAGTTTTTTTTTAAAATTCTAGCTAGCTTGAATTATCACTAGGGGTGCCTAAAAAAAATCACCTTTTTAGGCTGAGATCACACCCTCTGAACCTGTGCTGATCTCTTTCGGGACAGGAAAGTGAAAGAGCGTGATCAGTTGTTGATAGTACCCCTAACTATTCAAAAACTTTGTTGTCATGAGAAATTCATGGGTTGCTTCACGTAAGGGAAAAAGCAATGTTTCGCAAATGCATTTTGCCAGAAAAGGAATAGTGACTGAAGAAATGGCTTTTGTTGCAAATAGAGAGAAGTTGCCTAAATCTTTAGTAATGGAAGAAGTTGCTAGAGGAAGGATGATAATTCCAGCAAATATTAATCATTTAAATTTAGAACCTATGGCTATAGGTATTGCATCTAGATGCAAAGTCAATGCAAATATTGGTGCTTCTCCAAATGCTAGTGATATATCAGAAGAGATTAAAAAATTAGAACTTGCTGTTAAATATGGTGCAGATACACTTATGGATCTTTCTACTGGTGGGGTGAATTTAGACGAAGTACGTACAGCAATTATTAATGCGTCTCCAATACCTATTGGTACAGTGCCTGTATATCAGGCATTAGAAAGTGTTCACGGGTCTATTGAAAATTTGTCAGAAGATGATTTTCTACACATTATTGAGAAACAATGCCAACAGGGGGTTGATTATCAAACAATTCATGCAGGCTTATTAATTGAACATTTACCAAAGGTCAAAGGTCGTATTACTGGAATAGTGAGTCGTGGGGGTGGAATACTTGCTCAGTGGATGCTTCATCATTACAAGCAAAACCCCTTATACACTCGTTTTGACGATATATGTGAAATTTTCAAGCGCTATGACTGTAGTTTTTCTTTAGGTGATTCTTTGCGTCCTGGTTGCTTACATGATGCATCTGATGAAGCTCAACTAGCAGAATTAAAAACTCTTGGTCAATTAACTAAGAGAGCTTGGGAGCATGATGTTCAAGTCATGGTAGAAGGTCCTGGCCATGTACCGATGGATCAGATTGAGTTTAATGTGCGCAAACAAATGGAAGAATGTTCAGAAGCACCTTTTTATGTTTTAGGACCATTAGTGACCGATATATCGCCTGGTTATGATCATATTTCTAGTGCTATTGGCGCAGCAATGGCAGGGTGGTACGGAACTGCAATGTTGTGCTATGTAACACCAAAAGAACATTTGGGATTACCAAATCCTGAAGATGTTAGAGAAGGGTTAATTGCTTATAAAATTGCAGCACATGCTGCTGATATAGCGAGACATAGATCAGGCGCAAGAGATCGTGATGATGAATTAAGTAAGGCTCGTTATGAATTCGATTGGAATAAGCAGTTTGATTTATCTTTAGATCCAGAAAGAGCGCGTCAATTTCATGATGAAACCTTGCCAGAAGAAATTTTCAAAAAAGCCGAATTTTGTTCCATGTGTGGACCTAAGCATTGTCCAATGAATAAGAAGATTACAGATGAAGAGCTCGAAGAATTAGATAAAGCTATCAATTCTCAAGGTGCATCTGAAATGCAAACAGTGAAATTAAATCAGAAGATTTAGCAGTAAATAATTTCTTATAAATCCTTTTTTTCCTTTAATTTGATCTAATTAAAGAAAAGATTAACCTAATAATCCGTTTGCTTTCTGTAAGACATTTTCTAATGTAAATCCAAATTCTTCCATGCATTTTCCACCAGGAGCAGATGCGCCAAATCCATTCATGGTAATACTGGCTCCATCTAAGCCAATATACTTATGCCATCCAAAGCTTGCAGCTGCTTCTACGACAATTCTCTTTCTGACATTAGAAGGTAAAACTTCTTCTTTATATGCATCAGATTGTTCTTCAAATAGTTCAACACAAGGCATTGAAACCACTCGAACTTTTTTGCCAATAGCTTTTAATTTATTTGCCGCTTGAACGCATAGATCCAGCTCACTTCCAGTTCCGATAAAAATTAGATCAGGAGTACCTTTACAATCTTCAAGAATATATCCTCCTAAAGCTACTTTTTCGCTAGAAGAGTTAGCTTGATTTGCCATTCCTTGTCTACTAAGGCATAAAGCACTTGGCCGCTTACGATTTTGAACTGCCAGTTTATAACTCCCACTAGTCTCATTTCCATCACCAGGGCGGAAAACAAGCATATTTGGAATTGCTCTTAGAGATGGAATGGTTTCAATTGGCTGATGAGTGGGACCATCTTCTCCAACACCAATGGAATCATGCGTAAGTACATAAATTACGCCAAGTTCACTTAGTGCCGAGAGACGCATGGAGCCTCGCATGTAATCTGCAAAAACTAAGAAAGTTCCTCCATAAGGAATTAGTCCACTGTCGTGATAAGCGATACCATTTAAAATTGCCGCCATTGCATGCTCTCTTACACCAAAGTGCAAATAACGCTTTTCTGGTGTATCTGCTTGGTATGAACCAGTTTCGCCTTTGATATCTGTATAATTTGAATGAGTTAAATCTGCTGATCCACCAATTAGTTCAGGGAGGTTTGGACCAAGTGCTCCTAGGCAAATCTGAGAATGTTTTCTGGTTGCAAGTCCTTGATCTCCGGAAGTATAAGTGGGCAAATCTTTGTCCCAGTTCTCTGGTAATTCACCCCTTAACATTCTTTCAAACTCTTTGGCTTCATTAGGATATTTGCTTTTGTAACTGTTTAGCTTTTCATTCCAATCTGACTCAAGTTTTGCACCTTTATTAATTGCAGTTCTGTAATGAGCGTAAGCCTCTTGAGGTATTTCAAAAGGCGCATATTCCCAATTCAATTCTTGTCTAGTATTGGCTGATTCTTCTTCTCCAAGTGGTGCTCCATGCACACCTGCTGTATCACTTTTATTTGGAGAACCATATCCGATAGTTGTTGTGATTTTGATAATGGATGGTTTATCAGTTACTTCCTTTGCTAATTGAATTGCCTTTTCAATTGCATTTACGTCTGTATTCCCATTAGGTACATGTTGAATGTGCCAGCCATAGGCTTCATATCTTTTTAAAACATCTTCTGTAAAGGAAACGTCTGTTTTTCCATCAATTGTTATGTGATTGTCATCATATAAAGCAATTAATTTACCTAATTTTAAATGTCCAGCTAAAGAGCATGCTTCAGATGAAATGCCTTCTTGATTGCAGCCATCTCCCATGATGACATAAGTGAAATGATCTACTAGAGAAATATCCTTTTTATTGAATTTTGCAGCAAGGTGAGACTCTGCGATGGCAAGACCAACAGCATTGGATATACCTGCTCCTAGAGGACCAGTGGTTACTTCTACACCTGGAGTTTCAAAGGTTTCAGGATGTCCAGGAGTTTTTGCTCCCCATTGTCTAAATTGTTTTATGTCATCAATACTTACAGAGTCATAACCAGTTAGGTGCAATAAGGCATAAACCAACATGCATCCATGTCCAGCAGAAAGTACAAAGCGATCGCGGTTAAACCATTTAGGATTTTTGGGATTGTGATTTAGAAATTTATCCCAAAGGGTATACCCCATAGGTGCGCATCCCATTGGCAGTCCTGGATGACCGCTTTTGGATTTGTTAATAGCATCAACAGCTAACATTCTTATGCTGTTAATGCAAAGATTTTCGAGAGAAGCGGACGCGGCAACCATTGTTTAATTAGGGGTTAAAAATTCAGACTGATTGAGTTTTGACTCGACTAGAGAAGTTGTCTAAAGGCCAGGCAAACATTATGACCTCCGAAACCAAACGAATTAGAAAGTACAACATCTAATTTGTTTTCTCTAGCTGTGTTAGGTACATAATCTAGATCACATGCTGGATCAGGATTTGCATAATTGATTGTTGGTGGAATTAATCCATACCTTAGTGAAAGAGCACATGCTACAGCCTCAATGCCTCCTGAGCCTCCTAAAAGGTGACCAGTCATTGATTTTGTTGAGCTAATTGGTATTTCTTTAGATCTTTGACCTAATGCAGTTTTGATAGCAGATGTTTCATTGCTGTCATTTGCAGGGGTGCTTGTTCCATGCGCATTAATGTAATCCACACAATCAGGGTTGATTTTCGCATCCAATAGAGCTTGTTTCATAGCTTCCGCTCCACCAGTGCCTCCTGGAGATGGGGATGTGATGTGGTGTGCATCACAAGTAGTTCCATAACCAATAATCTCCCCATAAATAGAGGCATCACGATTTTTAGCATGTTCAAGGGTTTCAAGAATTAGGATTCCTGATCCTTCACCTATAACAAATCCATCTCGCTTTGCATCGAAAGGTCTGCTAGCAGTAGTTGGATCATCATTTCTAAAAGAAAGTGCTTTTGCACTTGAAAAGCCTGCCACGCCAAGTGGAGTAATACTTGCTTCGGCTCCTCCGCAAACCATTACATCTGCTTTGCCAAGTTGAAGCAACCTGAAGGAATCACCAATTGCATTGGAACCTGCTGCACATGCAGTAGCTACAGCAGAGCTAGGTCCTTTGGCTCCAAGGGCAATTGCTGCCAGACCAGTCGCCATATTAGGTATCATCATTGGCACAGTAAAAGGACTAACTCTGCCAGGACCTTTTGCATTAAGCACTTGAGCTTGGGTTTCCATAGTTAATAGTCCCCCTACTCCAGATCCAATCATGATTCCTACGCGAGATGCATTGGATTCGTTAATTTTTAAACCCGAGTCGGATAATGCTTGCTTCGCTGCGATTACTCCAAACTTTGAGAACCTATCCCATCTTTTTGATTCTTTAGGCTCTAAAAACCCAGTGGGGTCTAGGTTTTTAACTTCTGCAGCAAAGCGACAGGCATGTTCTGAAGCATCAAATAGGGTTATAGGACCAACCCCATTACGTCCAGACTTCATGCCACTGAAATAGTCATCGACGGTATTGCCAATAGGCGTAATGGCGCCGAGACCAGTTATTACAACTCGATGGAGATTCTCCATCATTTGACTCCTCAACCTTGCTTTTCTGCAATGTATTGAACGGCATCTCCAACTGTGGCAATGCCTTCTGCCGCCTCATCAGGGATTTCAATTTCAAAGGCCTCTTCAAGAGCCATGACTAACTCAACTGTGTCAAGTGAGTCAGCTCCTAAATCATTTTGAAAATTTGATTCAGGCTTTACTTCGCCTGCATCAACACTAAGTTGTTCTGAAACGATAGAACGAACTTTTTCGAGAATTGCTTCCTGGGACATACATCAATGAGATTAGATAAAACATCCTAAGTCTTAATGGCGTCGAGTTAACAAGAGTGAAGCCACTTCGATTAATCTTTTTATGTTGGACCAAATTGAGTAGAGTCTAAATATGCAATTTTTTAATAGGGCTTTATGTCCCACGCAGTAAAGATCTACGACACCTGTATTGGGTGCACCCAGTGTGTAAGGGCTTGTCCTTTGGATGTCCTTGAGATGGTTCCTTGGGATGGTTGCAAAGCTGGTCAAATTGCTTCCTCGCCAAGAACAGAAGATTGTGTTGGTTGCAAACGTTGTGAAACTGCCTGCCCCACAGACTTCTTAAGCATTAGGGTTTATCTTGGCGATGAAACAACTCGTAGCATGGGCCTAGCTTATTAAGAGCTTTTCAAAAAAATAACTTTTTTAGATTAGTTTTTTTAGTAAGTTTTACTTGCTAAAAGTTATTAGTAATCTCAAAAAATAGTAGATGTGTGGAATTGTTGCTGTAATAGGTTCTCGCGAAGCAGCACCATTGCTTTTGGATGGACTGCGAAAATTAGAATATAGAGGATATGACTCCGCTGGTATAGCAACAATAGAGTCCCTTGAAAAAGTAAAAAAAGGTTCTTTGACTTCTCGCAAAGCGAAAGGGAAATTAACAAATCTTTCTTCATTGGTTGATGAAGAAGGTTCTTCCGGACATATAGGTATAGGTCATACCCGATGGGCAACTCATGGAAAACCAGATGAGATTAATGCTCATCCTCATATGGACCAGGAAGGAAAAGTTGCTGTTGTACAAAATGGAATTATTGAAAATTATCGATTATTAAAAGAGGAACTTGAAGCTCAAGGTATTAAATTTGCTTCCGAAACTGATACTGAAGTTATTCCGCATTTAATTTCACGAGAATTAAAAGAACTGAAGAGTAAAGGCTTTGATTCTAATGGGTTGACATTACTGACAGCAGTGCAAAATATATCAACTCTTTTAAAAGGTTCTTATGCCCTTGCGGTTATTTGGGTAGAGACTCCAGATTCCCTTGTAGTTGCTAGCAAAGAAGCACCATTAGTGATTGGCTTAGGTGAGAGCGAATTTTTGTGTGCTAGTGATACGCCTGCATTAGCTGGATTTGCTCGAACTATTTTACCAATGGAAGATCGAGAAGTTGCTTTATTAACTCCTTTAGGAATTGAACTTTATAACTCTGAAGGAATTAGACAGCAACGAACTCCCTCTTTATTGACTGGTGTTGAACATGTTGTTGAAAAAAAACATTTTCGTCATTTCATGCTGAAGGAAATTTATGAGCAACCTGAAATGGCCGATTTATGGATAGCTAGGCATTTCCCTAAAGGGTTCGCGGAAAAAGCCCAAGTTGCATTGCCTTTTGATGACTCATTTTATGAACCCATTGAACAAATTCAAATTGTTGCTTGTGGCTCTAGCAGACATGCAGGGATGATAGGTGCTTATTTACTTGAACAATTTGCTGGTATACCAACTGCAGTATTTTATGCTAGTGAATTTAGATATGCACCTTCGCCTTTGACACCTAATACACTTGTTATTGGTGTAACTCAATCAGGAGAAACTGCCGATACTTTAGCTGCTTTAACAATGGAGGTGAATCGTCGTGAAGGGCAGAAAGACACTGCATATCAACCAAGATTATTAGCAATTACAAATAGGGTGGATAGTTCTATAGCAAGGAAAGTTCAACATATTCTTGATATTGGAGCTGGTCTGGAAGTAGGTGTTGCTGCTACTAAAACATTTCTCGCTGAATTATTAGCATTTTATGGATTAACAATTGCCTTTGCTTCGCATAAAAAAAGTAAAACTGACATTGAGATTAAAAATTTTATACATGAGATTCAATCTGTTCCTCATTATTTAAGAGAAGTTGTTCAAAAACATGATCAAATTTCAGAAGTGTTAGCACATCAATTTTCTGGTACTAAAGATGTTATTTATTTGGGAAGAGGTATTAATTACCCTATTGCATTGGAAGGTGCCTTAAAACTTAAGGAGACTAGTTATATACATGCAGAGGGTTATCCAGCTGGGGAAATGAAGCATGGTCCAATAGCTTTATTAGATCCACATGTGCAAGTTATTTCAATCGCAAACCCTGGAATTGTTTTTGAGAAGGTTTTAAGTAACTCTCAAGAAGCAAAAGCAAGAGACGCTAAACTTATAGGAATTGCACCTGAAAGTGCTGAGCTAGAAATATTTGATAAAATTTTACCCATTCCTGAAGTAAGTGAATTAATTAGCCCATTATTAACTGTTATTCCGATGCAGCTTTTGAGTTACCATATTGCAGCTAACAGAGGACTTGATGTTGATCAACCCAGAAATCTCGCAAAAAGCGTTACAGTTGAGTAACCATAAATTTTATAGTTTCAATTTTATTTATAGAAATTATAATAAATTTTTAAATAGTAAGTAAACCTTTTGGTGGAGTAAGAATTATAAAGCCTTTATTGATACTTATTTCTGGAACTATTTGCTTTACAAAAGGCACTAAAACTTTTTTACCTTTATATAATTGAATTTCTAATAAGTCATTACCTGCAGCAGTTAAGTTAATTATTTCCCCAATGTATTCATTTCCATCTTTAAGTTTTACTTTTAATCCAATTAAGTCAAGAAAGTGAAATTCACCTTCACCCAATATCGGTCGTTCTGTTGCAGGAACTAACATTTTTTTTCCTATTATTAATTCTGCATCTTTTCGATTTTTTATTTCAGCAAAAGACACTATGAATAAAGATTTTCCAGGTAACGTTCTTCCTTTAATTAATTTCACTTTTTTAGGCTCTTCGCTTTCTTTTTGGAGCCATCTATCTCCTGGTTTTAAAAATCTTTCTGGGAAGTCACTGCTTGGATTTACCCTGATTTCCCCTTTAAGTCCCTGAGGAGAAACAAGTTTTCCTATTGTCAGCCAATCTGTTTCAGTCATCAAGATCAAAAGAATTATCGTATAGAATAGGTCTTGTAAGAATTTGTCTTAGTCATTTGGAAAAGATCATTCTGCCTGGTGCAACTGTTTTGGTAAATGATTCAAGTTCAATATATAACGGATATAAAGGCTTTGTTCAAAGAATAACTGAAGATAAAGCAGCAGTTTTATTTGAAGGTGGCAATTGGGATAAATTATTAACCATACCTATTAAAGATCTAAAACTTATTTAACAACATTTTGTTTTTTGTAATGCAACTTTTGCAGCTTCTTTTTCTGCATTTCTTCTAGACTTTCCCCATCCTTTACCTAGCACCTTTTTGTCTATACTTACTTCGCAGTAAAATCTTTTTGGGTCTCCATGTTTTTGTGAAACTTCTTTAATATAATAATAGGGCTTTTCTTTTCCTTTGCTTTGGCTCCATTCTTGAAGTGCTGATTTTGAGTTGAACTTATCTGGATCAGATACAAATTCTTTACTGGTAATGTCCCAATATTTGTTGAGCCATTTCTTTATAACTTTTATATCGTTTAAACACTTATAAATTGCCCCAATTAATGCTTCCAAACCATCTGCTTCAATTGTTTTTACAGCTGTTTGATCATTGATCACTTTTGGACCAATCGTTATTACTTTTTTTATACCTATTTGACTTCCTACGCTTGCAAGCCATTCGTCACTCACTATTTGTGAGCGAAGTGCAGATCTATCTCCAACATTTAATTGAGAGAAGTTTTCTTCGATATATTCTGATGAAGCTAATCTTAGAACTGCATCACCAAGAAACTCCAATATCTCATAATTATAGAAATAGTTTGCTGATTTATGTGTAAGTGCCTCGTTGATTAAAATCATATTCAGCTTATTTTTTGTGAGCGAATTGGCTTCTTTTATATTCAAACCAATTCTTGATATAAATTTTTCGATATCTTCCGATCTTTCTTTTGTTAAAATTTCTTGTTTTTGTTTTTCCATAAAAAGCTCTTAATAATTATTTTCATGAATTAATGGGGTGAAAGCAGGTCATAAGCCGGGTTCTGTTCACTAAACCAAATATGGAAAGTGGGTGATCATCTATCTGGGACTGGCGTTACCGACAGCCTCTAGCGGCTTTAACAAGAACCGGTAGATGGTCAACCTTGGTTCTTTGCCTTGCACCTGGCCGGGGTTTACCTAGCCAGCACCTCTCGATGCTGCTGGTGCGCTCTTACCGCACCTTTGCACCCTTGCCTGTACTTGCAAACATGCGTTTTAAGTACATAGGCGGTGTGTTTCTGTGGCACTATCCTCACGGTCACCCGCACTGGGAATTACCCAGCAAGCTTGACCATCAAGGAGCCCGGACTTTCCTCAATAAAAGTTTTATAGCCATTAGGCAACAAAACTTTTATTGCGATCACCTCTCCTGCTTTCACATTCCATAATGCCTTGTCGGCATAATTCATTCCAGTGGGGGTTGTAGCTCAGTTGGATAGAGCGACGGTTTCCTAAACCGTAGGTCGTGGGTTCGAATCCCGCCAACCCCGTTTTTTCATTGTAAAAAAAATATCAAGTCCTACATATAGTGGGTAGCCAAACACCCCACTCTCTCGCTAGCGTATAAATGGTGAATGAGTCTCGATGACACAACTCCACGATTTAAGGTTGCGCCTCTTGGTTCAGCAAGAGAGTGAACAAATTGCAAAATCGCAGCCTACTGATCTTGATCTTTCTATTGTTCAGGCTAGGTGCCTTTGTTGGTTAGCTCTTTTAGCTGAAGCTCATGAAGATCAAGCAAATGAGGCTGAAGTCAAGGGGGATACAGAGCAGGCTATGGGATGGTTTGCTGATTCAATGAGATTAAAAGATGTAATAGGAGTTGTAACTAGTATTGAAATTCCTATTCCTGAATGCACAGAAGAACCGGATCAATCGGATTAATATATCTGTTCAATTTACTTTCTAGGCCTTCAAGATGTAATGATGGAGTATGTGAGCCATTAGGACTTATAAAGTGCCTGAAGAGCCATGTCAGTGCCCAGATTGTTTAAGGTTCTACAAAGAACACGATCGATTAATTCGAGAGTTTCCAACTTTGCGGCAACAGCAAGAAATGAGTTGGGCATCTTTGCAAGCTTTTAGAACTCTTACAAGCAGGGTTTTAGAAGACTTACAAAAACAATATGGAGCAAAAGCCGATAAGGATTCCGAAGAAGAATCTTCATCTAAAAAACATGTTTCTATAGAGGAAATAAATCATGCTATTTCTGATATTGAGAATATAAATGCGCATCTTTTTTCTATAGAAGTTTTAATGGAAAGAATTTTTGATGTAAAGGTTCCTGAAAATATTGAAAATACGTTTAAAGAGTTGGCAGGTGAACTTGCTCCAGACCCTTTAAATGCAGACAGGCTTAGACTTAATCGTCTTTTGCACCAAACTCCTGATTTACCTGATAAAACTTGATAAATCAATTTTAATTATTTATTCATTTATATTGCATGTGATATCTACTTTTAATGGCTCAACATTCCAAATTGATTGACAGTATTCCCGAATTGAACGGTCAGAGGAGAAAAAGCCTGATCTTGCAGTATTTAGCAGTGCCATTCTATCCCATTCTTTATGGTCTTTCCAGGCCTGACTAACTTTATCTTGTGTATTTAGATAATCTTTAAAATCGGCCATTACAAAATATGGATCGTAACCTGTCAAACTATTCATTAATGGTCGAAATAGTTCAGTATCCCCATTACTAAAATGGCCTACTTCTATTAATTTCAATGCTTCTAATAATTCTGGTGAAGATTCAATATATTTCTTAGGGTAATAGCCGTCTTTGCGTAACTTTACTAGTTCACTTTCTGTATTACCAAATAAGAAAAAGTTTTCCTTCCCTACCTTCTCTCGTATTTCTATATTGGCGCCATCTAATGTCCCTATTGTTAAAGCACCATTCATTGCAAATTTCATATTACCAGTTCCTGAGGCTTCTTTACCTGCAGTAGAAATTTGTTCTGACAAGTCAGTTGCAGAGTAGACTTGTTCTCCAAGCTTTACATTATAATCAGGTAAAAATATAACTCTTAAAAGACTATCCATATCTGGATCAGCATTGACAACTTCTGCAATTCCATTAATGAATCTAATCATCAATTTTGCCATGAAGTAACCAGGTGCAGCTTTTCCTCCAAAAATTACTGTTCTTGGTGCTATATCATGAGCAGTACCGTTTTTAATTCTAAGATATTGTGCAATTACTTGTAATGCATTTAGGTGTTGTCTTTTATATTGATGAATTCTTTTAACTTGGACATCAAATAAACTTGTTGGATCGACTAAAACTCCAGTTTGCCTATGTATATATCCTGCTAATTTACGCTTTCCAAGTAATTTTGTTTCTCTAAAAGCTTCTAAGAAATTTGAATCATTTTCTTTTTTCTCTAATTGGGTAAGCATATCCATATTTGTTATCCAATCTTCTCCAATTTCTCTATCTAAAAGTGATGAAAGACCTTGATTTGATAGTGCAACCCATCTTCTAGGTGTTACCCCATTGGTAATATTTGTAAATTTTTCAGGCCATAGTTCCGCAAATTCAGGAAATAACTGTCTTTTTATTAAATCAGAGTGAAGTGCAGCTACACCATTAACATGATGGGCACCAACAGTTGCTAAATGAGCCATTCTTATCGCTTTACCTCCTTCTTCGTCAATAATTGAAAGCTTTCTCAAAATGGAATCATTGCCAGGATGGCGCAGTCGAACTTGTTGTAGGAATCTTTTATTTATCTCATAAATAATTTCCAAATGTCTAGGTAGAAGACTATTAAATAAATTCAGATCCCACTTTTCTAAAGCTTCAGGTAATAAAGTATGATTTGTATATGCAACAGATTTACTGGTGATATCCCAAGCTTTTTCCCATTCAAAATGATAATTATCAATTAACAGTCTCATTAGCTCAGCTACTGCAATAGCTGGATGGGTATCATTTAATTGGACTGTCCAATGTTGAGGAAAATCTTCAATGGGAATGCTTCGTTTTTCAAGACTTCGAAGCATGTCCTGAAGCGAACAACTTACAAAAAAATGTTGTTGTTTTAGTCGAAGACGCCGACCTTCATCAGTTCCGTCATTTGGATAAAGGACTTTAGAAATTGTTTCTGAAGCAACTTTTTCTTCAACTGCTCCGTAATAATCACCAATATTAAATGCATAAAAGTCAAAACTTTCAGTTGCATCTGCTCTCCAAAGCCTTAAACGATCGCAATTATTAACTTTATATCCGAGTATAGGAATGTCATGGGGTACTCCGATTGCTTGCTCATCTGGAATCCAACGAGATCGATAGTTTCCTTTGTCGTCTATATAACTTTCAGTGCGTCCTCCAAAACCTACGAAACACGATTCATCTGGTTGAGGCAATTCCCATGGCCATCCTCCTTTCAGCCATTTGTCAGTGACTTCGACCTGCCATCCATCTCTAATCAATTGATTAAATATTCCAAATTCATATCTAATGCCATATCCAATTGCAGGTATTTCGAGACTGGCTAAAGATTCCATATAGCATGCAGCTAATCTCCCAAGCCCTCCATTACCTAAGCCAGGTTCTTCTTCCACTTCTAAAATATGACTAAGTGATTCGATCCCAAATCTTTTTACGGCTTCCTCAGCTTCTTTAGTAATTCCAAGATTTAACAGATTACTATTTAATTGAGGGCCAATTAAAAATTCAGCAGAAAGATATGCAACTGTTTTTTGGGGCTTAGCTCGTATAGCTTCTTGAGTTGCAAGATACCTTGTCATTAACCTGTCTCTTATCGCGTAGCTTAATGCCATATATAAATCTCTTAAACTTGCCGTAGTTGCCAGTTTCCCAAGTGTAAAAAATAAATGTTCCGTCATTCCATCAAAAACTGCATCTGCGTCGATTCCAGCTTTAATTGGATCTGCATAGCATCCTGGTGTTGGTAGTCGCAGGTCTAAAGGCTGGGAGCTGCTCATTGATGTCTTGACACTATTGAAGGACGCTAGCGGGGTTTTTTGATTGCATTGTCAAGTGCCTTCAGATCAACACTTGTTTTAGAAACTTTTTATAAATGCAGAAAAAACATTATTATCTTCTCCTGGCTTATTAAACGATTTAATTAGATTTAAAAATGATTGATTTCAATGTTTTTTCAATTTTAAGTGCTCATGATATTGAAGTCGCAGAAACTCTCATAGGTGTCATACGATTTTTATTGATATTTGTCGCGGCGAGAGTCTTAGCTGAATTATTAGTCAGATTGAGTCTGCCTACTATCGTGGGTGAATTGCTTGCAGGGGTTTTGATAGGGGCATCAGGGTTACATTTGTTGATACCTCCTTCTGCTCATACTTCTTTAAATGAAGGTTTGGTCAATTTAATTAGCTCTTTGGCTTCTATACCTCCAGAGGCTGTACCAGATCTATACTTTGAGACTTTTCCATCTTTACAAGCTGTTGCAACACTTGGATTATATGCCTTGCTTTTTCTTACGGGATTGGAAAGTGAATTAGAAGAATTAGTAGCTGTAGGTGCTCAAGCTTTTACCGTCGCAATGGCAGGAGTCATATTGCCGTTTGCCTTTGGAACATTAGGTTTAATGTTTTTATTTAATGTTGAATTAATACCAGCTATTTTTGCTGGTGCTTCAATGACTGCAACAAGTATTGGTATTACTGCAAGTGTGTTTGGAGAACTGGGATATCTCAAGACAAGAGAAGGACAAATAGTGATAGGTGCTGCTGTCCTGGATGACATTCTTGGAATTGTAATTCTTGCAGTTGTTGTTGCTTTAGCTACAGGAGGTTCATTAGAAATCGCACCGATTGTAAAGCTAGTTCTTGCAGCAACAGTTTTTGTCATAGCAGCCATTGCTTTAAGTAGAACTGCTGCACCAGCTTTTGACTGGTTACTGGATCGTCTTAAGGCTCCTGGGGCAGTCGTTGTAGCTTCTTTTGTAATTCTTGTACTTAGTTGCTTTGTTGCTACTGCAATTGGCTTAGAAGCTGCTCTTGGAGCTTTTGCTGCTGGATTAATCCTAAGCAGCTCAAAAAATAATCATGCTATTCAGCAATCTGTGCTTCCTCTTGTTTCTTTGTTTGCAACTATTTTCTTCGTTCTTGTAGGAGCTGGAATGGATCTTTCTGTCATTAATCCCTTGGATCCATCAAGCCGCAGTGCACTCGTTGTAGCAGGCTTTTTATTAGTCATAGCGATAATTGGCAAGATTGCTGCTGGCTGGTCTTTTCTTATTGATAAACCAACTAATAGACTAGTTGTTGGATTAGGAATGATGCCTCGAGGAGAAGTCGGATTAATTTTCTTAGGTTTAGGAACGAGTGCAGGCTTACTTACTCCTTCACTTGAAGCAGCAATACTTTTAATGGTTATAGGTACCACCTTCCTTGCACCAGTTCTTTTACGAATAGTTTTAAAAGATAAAAAACCTGGAGGCGGTAACTCAATTCCTGATGATATAGCTGCTGATCCAGTAGGTCTGATTTGAAAAAATTGTTTTAAGATTTACACCTTTGCAATTTATTTAATTACAAATTTTTTGATGTCTGTTTTATTTGCTAAACCAAATGATCCTTGGACCTATTTAGGTCACGATATTTACTCTGTAAGTAGAAACCCTGATAGAGGTTCTGGAGATTTTTTATCATCATCAGATAGTAATCCAGTCATTTTACTCGTTCATGGATTTGGTGCTTCTACAGATCACTGGCGCTTTAATATTCCTGTGATTTCGCAAAATTATGAAGTTCATGCAATTGATTTAATTGGATTTGGCCGTAGTGCAAAACCTTCTGATTTAGATTATGGAGGAGAGCTTTGGAAAGAACAAATAGTTGCTTATGTGAAGGAAAGGATTAAGAAACCAACTGTTATTATTGGTAATTCTTTGGGTGGTTATGCAGCTCTCGCTGCTGGAGCAGCTCTTGACACTGAATCAGCTGGAGTTGTTTTATTAAATGCAGCAGGTTATTTTAGCGATGAAAAAGTTGATTTTGAACCCAAAGATTTTGGACAGAGAATTAAAAAGATTTTTGGAACTGGTATTTCTAGAGATTTTTTATTCAAGTTTGTAATTTATCCATTAATACAAAGAGTGATATTTGAAAATTTACGTAGACCCAGTGTTATTAGGAGTACTTTGCAACAAGTTTATATTGATCCTACAAATGTAGATGATTATTTAATTGAGTCGATTCGAAGACCTTCTTTAGATCCAGGAGCTTTTGAAGTTTTCCAGAAAGTTTTCCAAGCTCGTGGCCTTAAAGGTAAGCCTATTGACGAATTGTTTATGGATTTAAAAGCCCCTTTATTATTGCTTTGGGGTGATAGAGATCCATGGCTCAGAAATGCAAAAGCTAAGCAAGAGAAGTTTAGATCATTTGCTGAAAAAGCCTCTTTAAAAGTTAAAGAAGTTCTTTTAAAGGCGGGTCATTGCCCTCATGATGAAGTACCAGAAAGAGTGAATCAAGAAGTGCTTTCTTGGTTACAAGACAATTAATTTAATATGATATGTTCTTTTTTAAAAAAAGATCTTCCATATCAACATTGGGAATATATAAATATAGAAACTAGAGATAGCTTAAGAATTGTACCTGAAAGAGGTGGTATAGTTACCAGTTGGATTTGCAAAGGTAAGGAAATTTTTTACTTGGATGAATTAAGATTTAATCAACCCCAAAAAAGTATACGTGGAGGCATGCCAATTCTTTTTCCAATTTGTGGCAATATACCTGAAAATCTAGCATATATAAATAAAATTCCATATCCATTAAATCAGCATGGATTTGCGAGAGATTTATGTTGGGAGATCACTCTTTTGGAAGATAAAATGGGCGTAAGAATAACCTTACATTCAACTAAAAAAACTTTAACTATTTACCCATTTAAATTTCGTCTTTTAATAGAACTAAGACTTAGAAAGTCTACATTAGAAATCACTTCTAAGATAATTAATTATAGCAATATTACCATGCCTTTTTCTTTTGGACTCCACCCTTATTTTCAGATAAGTGATTTGAAAAATGTTAATCTTTTGGGTCTTCCTAAGGAATGTATCAATCAGAAAAATTTGCTTAAAGAAAAAACATCCTGTCAACTAAATAATCTATTTAAAGGAGTTGATTTTTTGGCAGAACCGATTTCCTCAACTTGTTTAATTGATAGTTCTAAAGATCTTTGCATTGAATTAAAGATGCAAGAACCATTTCTGTATAATGTTATATGGACAGACCCACCAAGACAAATGATTTGTTTAGAGCCATGGACTAGTAAAAGAAACTCAATTAATACAGGAGATAATCTTTTGAACTTATCGCCACAACAGGAAAAAATAATTTCATGTGAATTCAAAGTAAGTTAAAGCTATTTCCTGAATTTACTCTAAAGACAATTAAATTCAATGAGAAATTATCGAATAAAAGAACTGAAAGAACAGCTGTTTTTAGTTTTAGGCTCGGGGAACTTGCTTGTCAGTAGTAATGAAACTGCTGCTTATCGAAGAGGAATAAGAGTTGGGTGTGGAAATGCTTGTATGGTTGCATTGCCAAGGACATTATTGCAGCTATGGAAGACATTAGAGATTTGTATAAATTTAGATAAGATTATAATTTTACAAGCTGCAAATACAGGCTTAACAGGTGGTTCTACTCCTTTTGGTGATGATTATGATCGCGATGTAGTTATTATTAATACTGTTGCTATAAGTCAACTATTTCTTATTAATAATGGTTTGCAAGTAATTGCTTTGCCTGGCACTACTTTATATCACTTAGAAGAGAGCCTTGCTGTTTTTGATAGAGGTCCTCATTCGAAAATAGGTTCTTCTTGCATTGGTGCCTCAGTAATTGGAGGTGTATGTAATAATTCTGGTGGTAATTTAGTTAATCGTGGACCAGCCTATACAGAGCTTGCGTTATTTGCACAATTAAAGAAAGATAGGAGTTTAGAACTTGTAAATCATTTAGGCATTGAACTTGGATCCACTCCTGAAGAAATTCTTCTAAATCTAGAAACAGGAAATTTTGAGTTAAATAATATAAAGACTTCTCAAAATATGGCATCTGATAAAAATTATCAGGATCGTGTTAGAGATATACAAGCAGATACTCCTGCAAGATTTAATGCTGATAAAAGACGTTTGTATGAGACAAGTGGTTGTGCAGGTAAGCTAGCAGTTTTTGCTGTAAGGTTAGATACGTTTCCTCTTCCCAATGAAGAAAAAGTATTTTTTGTAGGGACAAATAATCCTCAAAACTTTACTAACCTTAGAAAAGAAATCTTATCAGAACATTCTATTTTACCTGATATGGGAGAATATATGCATAAAAGTTATTTCGAAGGCTCTTATAAATATTGCAAAGATAACTTTATCTTTATAAAATATTTTGGCACGAAAGCATTGCAATTAGTCTTTAAGTTAAAAAATTCATTAGATATTGCATTGAATAACATTAAGTTTCTTCCAAACAATATTACAGATATACATCTTCAACTGTTTGCACAATTTCTTCCACATCACCTTTCTAAAAGAATTCGCAAGATTAGCAAAGCTTATGAACACTATATGATATTTCTTGCAAGTGACTCTTCTATTCCACTTATTAGGAATACTCTTACTAATTATCAAACTAATAATCAAATAGAATTTTTAGAATGTTCTGATGAAGAGGGATCGGATCTTCTTTTGCATAGATATGTAGCTGGTGCAGCTCCTTCTAGATATCAAAAAATTGAGACAACCAAATCTTCTGAGCTATTACCTTTAGATATTGCATTGCCTCGCAACTCTAGCTCATGGTATGAAATTTTTCCAGAAGATATTTTATCGCAGATGTCCAATTACTTTTATATGGGACATTTTTTATGTATGGTTTTTCATTGCGATTTTGTTGTGAATAAAGATACCAATATAAGAAAATTGAAAGAAAGAATTTTTAAGATATTAGATGATTATAATGCTAAGTATCCTGCCGAACATAATGTTGGTCATTTGTATAAGGCAGATTATAATCTTAAGGAATTTTATATGAATCTTGATCCTACTAATAGTTTTAATTCTGGTATTGGGAAGACGTCAAAGAACAAAAATTATGTTTAAAATTCATATTAATCTGTTTTCTTATGAAAATTTATTCCCACTAAGTTGAGAATTTGATTTAATTCTTTATAAATGCACCTTATATCATAGAATGTATGTGAAAAAATTTAGATTCAATTCATATGGGAGCTAATGTTTCTTCCCCTAATGTCGTCAATATTAGTGATTTACGTTTATTGGCAGAAAAACGTTTACCTAGAATGGTATTTGACTATATAGATAGTGGAGCAGATAGGGAGCAAACTTTATCTCAGAATTGTTCGGCCTTTAAAGAGATATTTTTTCGCCCAAGATGTGCTGTTTCAACACCTTCTTGTGATTTGTCTATATCTGTTCTAGGTGAAAAATTTAACCTTCCTTTTCTGTTGGCACCTGTTGGTAGCAGTAGAATGTTTTATCCAAAGGGAGAAGTTGTAGCTGCAAGAGAAGCTGGAGTTGCTGGAACAGGGTATACCTTATCTACCTTGTCTGGTTGTCGCTTAGAAGATGTTAAAGCTGCCACTAATTTTCCTGCCTGGTATCAGTTGTATTTGCTTGGTGGTAAGGACGTTGCTTTGAAGACTATAGATCGTGCTAAGAATGCTGGCTTTTCAGCAATAGTAGTCACAATAGATACGCCCATTTCAGGTCTGAGAGAAAGAGATCTAAGAAATGGGACCAAAGAATTACTTTCTCGCAATCCGTTGCAAATGTGGCCTTATATTTCTCAGATGTTGGTGAAGCCATGTTGGCTTACTCAGTGGTTAGGCGATGGAGGCCTAATGAGCTTTCCTAATGTTGAATTAGAAAATGGACCAATGGGTTATACAGAAATTGGTCCAGCTTTAGAACAATCTGTAGTTACTTGGGATGATCTAAAATGGATTAGAGATGCTTGGGGTGGGAAGATCATTGTTAAAGGAGTACATATCGGAGATGATGCTAAAAAGGCTATCGATTTAGGGGTTGATGCAATAGTTGTTTCAAATCATGGAGCAAGGCAATTAGATAGTGTGGCGCCTACTATTCAGGTTTTGCCAGAAATTATAAATGCTGTAAATGGAGAGATTGATGTCTTATTAGATGGGGGTATCAGAAGAGGGAGTGATGTTATTAAAGCTTTATGTCTTGGGGCAAAAGGAGTTTTAGTAGGAAGAGCATATGCTTATGGATTAGCGGCTGCGGGTTCTGCTGGAGTATCAAGGGCTATAGAGATTCTGAAAACAGATATTCTTAGAACAATGAAACTTTTAGGTTGTGATTCTGTACAAAAACTCGATCAGTCTTATGTAAAATTTCCTAAAGAATGGGATTAAAATCTTTTTAATTATCTTTTCATTTAAGTTAATTCTTAATGAAAACCATTGTATTTGATGATGATCCTACTGGATCTCAAACTGTTCATAGTTGCACTCTCTTACTGCAGTGGGATAGAGATGAGTTGGTAAAGGCTTTAAGAAAAAACTCTTTATTATTCATACTTGGAAATACAAGATCTTTAACACCTGATGTAGCAAAACAAAGAACTAGAGAGATTTGCAATGCACTACTATCAGCTTTACAGGAAAATAAACTTTTGTTAGAAGATGTTTTTATTGTTAGTAGAGGTGATTCAACTCTTAGAGGACATGGTTTTTTAGAACCTTATACTATTAATGAAGAATTAGGTCCTTTTGACGGTACTTTTCACATACCTGCATTTTTTGAAGGTGGTCGTGTAACTATTCAAGGAATTCATTTGCTAAATAATATTCCAGTTCATAAAACTTCTTTTGCAAAGGATAAGATATTTAGTTATTCAACTAGTTTTTTACCTGACTGGCTTGAAGAAAAAAGTGATGGCAAAATTAAGTCAGAGAATGTTATTATTCTTTCTATTGATAAATTGGAAAATGCTAGCAGATGTGATAAAGGTATGAATTCGTTGATTAAAGATTTATCAAGTTTATCTGCAAATCAGCCAGTTATTGTTGATGCTAGTAAATCAATTCATCTTGAAACTTTATGCTATGCAGTTAAAGCATTAAAGGGAGAAAAAAGGTTTTTATTTCGCTCTTCTGCAAGCTTCGTTAATAGTTTAGCTGATATAAAAAGTGATATCAATAAAGGGAAAGAATTCTTATCCTTAAATTCTCAACCTATTCAATCTGAAATAAAACCAGGCTTAGTTATTGTAGGTTCCCACGTCTCATTGGCTAATAAACAACTAGAGTTTTTACTTAGGGAAGAGAAGTGCTTAGGCATTGAATTACCTGTCCAAGAAGTTTTGCGATTTTTTAAAGGACAAGGTTCTGAAGAATTAATGCTTGATTTTCAAAAAGCATGTATAGATAACATTAAAAATGTTTTAGATCAAAATAAGACTCCTGTTTTTTATACAACTAGAGAAGAATTGGGCTTTTCATCGAAATGCATCAGGATGGAGTTTGGAAATTTTTTAGGAAATTTTATGGCTAATGTTTCTTCTAAGTTAGTTGATCGCTTAGGTTATATTATAAGTAAGGGTGGCACAACTACTAATAATTTATTAACGGAGGGATTTCAAGCTAAATATATCAATTTAAAAGGTCAAATCATGCCAGGCCTGTCATTAGTTTGTTTACCTCAGAAGACTTTCAGAAAAGAATTCCCAATTATCACATTTCCTGGTAACTTGGGAGATCGATATACTCTCTATAAGGCCTGGAAAATCATGGAATCTCAGGGGCAAAACTTATCAACTTAGTTTAGTATCTATCAATAATTGAATTAGCAAAACCACTACAACTTACAGGTTCGACGTGTGGTTGCATGAGGCGAGCTAAATCATAAGTTACTTTTTTATCTTCTATACATTTACTGAGTCCATTAGTAATTAACTTTGCAGCCTCTCCCCAACCTAAATATTCCAACATCATTACACCACTTAGTATGACTGAACCAGGATTGATACGATCAAGGCCTGCATGTTTCGGTGCAGTTCCATGAGTGGCTTCAAAAATGGCTGCATTGTCTCCAATATTTGCCCCAGGAGCCATACCAAGCCCCCCTACGATTGCCGCTGCAGCATCTGAAATATAATCTCCATTGAGATTAAGAGTTGCAAGAATTGAATATTCTTCTGGTCTAGTTTGGATTTGTTGAAAAATACTATCAGCTATTCGATCATCGATTAATACCATTTCACGCCATTTTCCTGCCCCATGTGTTGAATGTATCTTTTCAATAACTGACTGGACTTCTTTGCAAATTTGATCCTTTTTTTCTGTTGTTAATGCATCAAAACCAGGTTCAATCATTGCTGCATTTTTTTCTATGCTTATCTTTTCTTCTTTATCTAAATTAGAAAGGATCCAGCTTTCTCTTTCGGTTATACAAACATCACGAAATTCAGTAGTTGCTAATTCATAACCCCAGTCTCTAAAGGCCCCTTCGGTGAATTTCATAATATTGCCTTTATGGACCAAAGTTACATGTCTTTTTTTCCCTTCGAGTTTTAAGGCATGCTGTATGGCTCTTCTGATATGTCTTTGACTACCCAGTTTGCTCACAGGTTTAATGCCAATTCCTGATCCTTCTGGAATTTGTTTGTTTTTGATCCCTTTGCTCAAAGGAATCACTTCATTATTTAAATACTCTCTTAAATTGCTGCCTATTTGATCATTTGCGTCCCATTCAATTCCCATATAAATGTCTTCAGTATTTTCTCTGTATACAATTACATCTAAATCTTCCGGTCGTTTGTGAGGACTTGGTGTGCCGTTGTAATAGCGACAAGGCCTTATGCAGCTGTAAAGATCAAAGATTTGCCTTAGAGCAACATTTAAAGATCTGATCCCCCCGCCAATTGGAGTCGTTAATGGTCCTTTAATCGCCACTCCATATTTTTTTATTGCTTCAATAGTGTCATTAGGTAGATATTGAAAGGTTCCATAGAGATCACATGCTTCATCTCCGGCATAGACCTTGAACCATTGAATTTTTCGTTCTTCTCCATATGCTTTTAATATTGCTGCATCTATCACTTTTTGGGTGGCAGGCCATATGTCAACGCCTGTTCCATCGCCTCGTATAAAAGGAATAATCGGATTATTTGGAACTTCTGGCAAACCCTTAACAAATTTGATGATTGAACCTTTGCTTGGGGGAATAATTTTTTCGAAGTCAGCCATTAATCTTTACTTTGCTGCTTAAGTCATTTAAATGACAATATTACTTCTTGGGTAAATTTTGACGAAATCAACTGTTGATCATGAAATTTAGGTTGCGTTCATTATCAGTATTTATAAAATTTTAATAAGACCTTTATTTTAAGCTTGAGGAATTTCTTTTGTGAATGCTGCCAACCAAGTTCAAAGCGTTGATATTGCTAAGACTCTTGCTTCTATTGGAACTTTAGTTAGAAATTATTTTCCTGCTGCGGCTTTAAACCTTAGTCCTTGGAGAGATGATCCTCAAACAAGATTTTGGGTTGGTGAGGAAACACTTGATCTTGCTTTTCATTTTCCTGGTTGGACTCCAAAACTACAGTGTAGAAGTTTATTGATACAGTTAAAGGTTTCAAAAGATGCAAACTCTTCCTTACCTCAGTTGTTAGGAATATTGATACGAGGAATGACTTTTGATGGAGAGAGATGGCGCTTAGCCACAATTGGGGACTGGGAACCAAGGGGGTCTCATTTACCTAATTCTTTAGAGGTGAAGCAATTGCAATCAATATGCAGAGGGGTATTTGAACTTTTTCCTTCATATTCAATTTGATAGTCTTTTTAGATGTTTCACTTAAAATTAATTAGAGTATAGAGACGTCTTCATTTAGAGAGCTTGCATATGTCAATAGCTCTAGCAAAGCAACTTAGAGAAGGTACAAAAAAGTCTCACACCATGGCTGAGAATACTGGTTTTGTGAGTTGTTTTTTGAAAGGAGTAGTAGATAAAGGAACGTATAAAAATTTGCTGGTTGATCTATACCTTGTTTATTCAGCAATGGAAGATGAAATTACAAAACTTTCCCAGTCAGGAGATCCATGCGTGGAAGCAATTTCTTATCCAGAGCTAAATAGGGTTGACTCTTTGAAGAAGGATTTGGCTTTTTTTTGCGGTACAAATTGGCTGGATGTATTAAATAACGCTTCTCCTTCAGCAAAGGCTTATGCAGAACGTATTCATTATGTTGCAAAAAATTCTCCGGAATTGTTAATAGGACATCATTACACAAGATATATAGGTGATCTTTCTGGAGGTCAGATTTTGAAAAATATTGCTCAAAAGGCTATGAATTTATCGGATGGAAATGGATTAAGTTTTTATGAGTTTAATCTTATAGATGATGAAAAAGCCTTTAAATTAAAGTATAGTGATAGACTTAATTCTCTTCAAATTAACCAAGGAATGGTTGACTTAATTGTCGAAGAAGCTAATTCTGCTTTTAAGTATAATATGGATATGTTTCAGGAGCTTGAAGGGAATTTAGTAGCTGCAATTGGAAAGGTTTTATTTTCATTTTTAACTCGGAAATCTCGTATTGGAAGCACTGAACAAAATTGAATTTTATTGATATGAAAAAAATCAAATAATCTAATGAAATTAGTTAATTAAATTCAAAGAGTATATTTATGCTTAACACATTATTAAATGATTTGAATAGAAATATATTAGATTGTGGAGGCAAAGAGTTAGAAATTTCTGATTACTTTAGAGAAAAAAAATCATTAAAGGGCGACTCTGTCATTAGAAGTTGGCTTTGGAGTGTTCCTGGTTTTAGAAGGTGGAGAGTTACAAGAATGGATGCTGGTGAAAAATTACAAGTTTTGAATTCTGTTGCATATCCAGAATTTTCAAATGATATGCCTATTATGGGCATAGATATTTTATGGTTTGGTGTAAAACAAAAGTTAGTTGCAATATTAGATTTTCAGCCATTATTACAAGATAAGGACTATTTTGATTTACATTTTCAAGGCTTGCAAGCAATTAAAAAAAGTTTTTCTGATTTCTCCAATTCAAATATTATGAATTCTTATGATGTAAATAAATATTTCTCACCTTGGGTCCTTTTTTGTAGAGGAGGTCAATTTGAAATGAATAGTAGCTTACCTGTAATCTTTAATAGATTCCTTCAATCTTATTTAGATCATTACAAGCAATCTATGGAAATGAAGTCTAAAATTAGTATTGATGAGGTAAAGAGATTGCATATTTGTTATGATATTTATAACTCTGAGAGAGATCCTGCTCATGGGTTATTTAAAAGTTATTTTGGTAAAGATTGGGCAGATTCTTTCTTGAGTGAATTTCTTTTCCCTTATATGTCTTTAAAGGATCAAATCTAATCCTTATTAAAGTTATGAATCATAGGCGTATTAATAGTCTTGATAAATTAGATATTGATAAATGGAATTGGCAGTGGTTTATGGATTCTATTATTCAATACTTTTCTATTTTTGATCCTAAACCTTTTCCAATCCCTCCATTATTTCTTAATAAGGAAGAGTTCATAGGAAACAAAAAGGAAAGTATAGCCAGAACATTTACCTGGGCATGCCAAACTCGGAAGATCTGGAAAGCTAGAGCAGTATGTGTGGATGCAGATAAAAGAGCCTCAGTGCTTAATTTTGTTGCAACTCCTAATTGTCATTATGATCTTCCTTTTTTTGGTGCGGATTTTGTAACTTTACCTGCAGGACATCTATTGGCATTAGATTTGCAACCTGCTTTAAAAAATGATTTAACTCATACAGAAAATGTATGGAAAAGATTAATTCCTATTCATAAAAAGTGGCAATCTTTACTACCTTATGGAGGCCCTATACCTATAGAGGCTAAACCCTTTTTTTCTCCAGGTTTTCTTTGGACCAGGATACCTTTAGGTTCTGAAGGAGATAGGATTCTTGAAGAAGTTTTGAAACCTGCATTTATAGATTACCTTGATCTTTATATAGACTTAATTAATCAATCCAAAGAAGTAGAAGAGCAAAGAGCTTTTCAGATTTTGCAAGGACAAAGACATTATATGAATTATAGAGCTAAGAAAGATCCAGCACGTGCCATGTTGCAAAATTTTTATGGGAAAGAGTGGACCGAAGAGTATATAAATAGAGTTCTTTTTGACTTAGAATAAATCTCATACAAGAATTAATTCTTTAGAAAATTATGAAAACGAAAGTTTTGTTTGTTTGTCTTGGAAATATTTGTCGTTCCCCAGCAGCAGAAGCTGTTTTAGTACACTTTTTAAACCTTAAAAAGCTGGAAAATAATTTTGTTGTTGATTCCGCTGGGACTGGGGGATGGCACGTAGGTAGGAATGCAGATGAACGAATGCAAGCTGCTGCTTTAAAAAGGGGAATTCACATTACAAGTAAAGCAAGGCAAATAGCTCTTAGTGATTTTGATGAATTTGATTTTATCTTGACAATGGATGATTCAAATTTGGCTGATGTTAAGGCACTTTCGCAAGAGTTAGGTAAACCTTTTAAATCTAAGATTAAAGCTTTAATGAGTTTTGCAAATAAAACTGATATTACTGAAGTTCCAGATCCTTATTATGGAGGTAGTAGTGGGTTTGATGAGGTATTGGATTTATTAGAAGATGCTATTAATGGTTTATTAGATCATATTAAAGATTAATTGCTTGACCATACTTCTTGAGGTATCTCTATTCTAAAAAGTTCAATTAAAGTTTCTACAACTTCGTCAATATTCATACCATCAGTAATAACTTCTTTTGCATCATTAGATTTTCTTAAAGGAGCAATATCTCTATTGGAATCAAGTTCATCTCTTGTCTTAATTTGTTTTTCTAACTCTATTAATGATGGAACTGTAAAACCTTTTTTCTTTAAGTCTAAAGACCTTCTTCTTGCTCTTTCTTGAGTGGATGCCGTAAGAAAAATTTTTAATTCTGCATCAGGAAATACAGCAGTTCCAATATCTCTTCCTTCTGCTACAAGTCCTCCAGACTTACCGAATTTTTTTTGCTGATTAGTAAGTTTTTTTCGTACACAACCATGCGCTGCAACTATTGAAACAGATTCTGTCACTTTAGGAGATCTAATGAAATCAGTAATATCTTGTTTATTAATAATTATTGTTTGCATGCCACTTTTATCTAATTTCAGTTCTAGATCTACAGTTTCAAGTACCTTTTCGATTTCCTTTTCATTTTTCAGGTCTATATTTCTACTTTGTAAAAGCCACGTCACTGCTCTATACATTGCTCCAGTATCTAAATAAATCAGCCCAAGACTTTTAGCAAAAGCTTGAGTTACTGTGCTTTTTCCTGCTCCTGCGGGCCCATCAATTGCCACTATTGGTGCGCGCATCATTAAAAAAGTGTGATCTATTAATCGAGTTTTGCCACACTTGACTGCTGCTGCAAGTAAAAATATCGATTTTGAATTGATAATTGGATTTAAAGAAGTTTTATCAACAGCTTCTACATATTCAACTTGTAAACTTTTTCTCTCTAAAGAAGATTTAATTTCTTTGATATTTAATAATTTCTTTTTTTTATAAATTCTAGCTGCTTCTTCCAGAATTTTAGGGAGCGCTTCTGCAGAAACTCTTTCAACTTGATTGAGATGTTTATTTCTTGAACTGAAAGCTAGACCATTCTTATCTCTGAAGGTAGATATACCTTTTAACTTTATTGGCAAATTAAAGTCTTGAATAAGCTGACGAATAATTATATATTGCTGCCAATCCTTTTCTCCAAGGAAAAGTATGCTCGGTTTTACTAAGTTTAAAAGTCTTACTATTACTGTTGCAACACCATTAAAATGCCCTTTTCTTTTTGCACCACATAAAGATTTTTGCAGCTTTTCAGGAGCATTTATTTTGAAATGAGCTTCTTCTCCTCCTGGGAAGACATCATTAAAGGACGGTGCCCAAACAGCATCGGCTCCCGATTTCTCTGCAACGTTGCAGTCGTCTAATAAATTTCTAGGGTATTTTTCATAATCTTCCTCATTATTAAATTGAAGTGGATTGATAAATATGCTGACCAATACAATAGGAGGACTTTTATCTTCACTTTTTTTAGCTGCTGCTATTAATTGACCATGTCCTAGATGTAAGCCACCCATTGTAGGGACAAAGTGGATTTGATTACTTTTTTGTTCATTCCGCCAACTTTGCAGTTCAGCGCTTGTTTTAAGAATGGTGAGAGTCACTAGAAAAAATTATCAAGGGTTTGTTTTCAAAAAATTTTTGTTTTGAATATCAAATAGTATTTACTGCATACTGGCTTAAAAAGTACCCACATAGGAAGATCACAATATGAGTAAAAGTGATTGCAGCAAAATTATGGATTACAAAACTGCAGGTGTTGATGTTCAGGCAGGTAGGGATTTTGTTGATCAAATCAGATCAAGTGTTGAAAGTACTTTTAGACCAGAGGTAATTGGAGGAATTGGCGGGTTTGGAGGCTTTATGCGTTTACCTGAGGGCATAGGGAAACCTGTATTGGTAGCAGGATCTGATGGTGTTGGAACAAAACTTGAATTGGCTCAAACATATAATTCTCATTTTGGTGTTGGAATTGATTTAGTGGCAATGTGTATTAATGATGTCATTACAAGTGGAGCGAAACCATTATTTTTTCTTGATTATATTGCGACTGGTCAATTAGGTCCTAGGGCTTTGTCTGAGGTTATAGATGGTATCTCAAATGCATGTAAAACATGTAATTGTTCACTTTTGGGAGGGGAGACTGCAGAAATGCCAGGTTTCTACTCAAAAGGTAAATATGACATGGCAGGTTTTTGTGTGGGTGTAGTTGATGAACCAAAAATCATTGATGGAAATTCAGTAAAACCTGGCGATCAAATTATTGGTTTAAAGAGCAGTGGCATTCATAGCAATGGATTTAGTCTAGTTCGGAAAGTTTTAGACATAAATAATGTAGATAATAAAACTATTTTTGGATTGGATAATTCTCCATTAATTGAAGCTTTATTGAAACCTACAGAGTTATATTTCCCTGTCGTAAATTCTCTTTTAGATGAAGGTTTGGAGATTAAAGGTATGGCTCATATAACCGGAGGTGGTTTACCTGAGAATTTACCAAGATGTTTGCCGAAGGGTTTAAATGGCTTTATTGATCAAAGTAGTTGGTCAATACCAGAGATATTTCTTTGGTTAAAAGATCATGGCAACGTTCCTATGATTGATCTTTGGAATACTTTTAATATGGGCATAGGATTTTGCTTAATTGTTTCTCCTAAATATCTTGAACCAGTAATGGATCTTTCGAGATCTCAAGGCTTCTGTCCTTCGAGAATAGGCGTGATTCAAGAAGGAAATCTTAGTGATGGAGCACAATTGGTTGGTTTATTGTAGGCAAGAATTTTGCATCGGAATTAAAAAACAATCAATTTTGCATTTCAATAAAGTACAATTGGATACTAGTATCTAAGGTAATGCAAGCCGAATATTTTTTCGGAAGCTGTGTAGCTAGATCTTGAATTAGTTCAATGCCTTTTGAAAATCAACAGCGTTTAACGCGCAGACGTAGTTCAGCTGGACCAACACCTCCTAGGCGTCCATTAGGGAATGTTCCAAATGTAGATAATCGCCAAGGACCTAGACCTACCTTTTTGACTTTAAGGGATCATGGAAAGGTTTACGTTGCTGATTTGCCCAATCTTTCTGATGGACAATTGTCTCATGTTTTTAAGGAAGCAGAAGAAGTCCTTGAGAGTCTTCAAAGAAGAATTACTGATTTAGAAAATGATCCAGATAATGCTTCAAAAGATAATGACACTCTAATTAAGGCCTCTACCAAGCATGAAGTTACTTTGAGGTTTATTCGAGCTATTGAAGATGAGCAAGCACATCGGAAAAATAATCCTGCCCTAAAGGACGCAGCATCTGAGTCTTTACCAAGAACATTTTTAGAAATAGCGCGTCATCGTTTACCAGGCGCAACTTTTGATTCCTTACTTAGAGAAGCTCTTGATGCTTGTTCTAAAGAAGAAGATGGTGCAAAGAAGGTAAATGATGACAAGGACTCTAGTAATTCTTCATCTCAAGTGAAAATTGTTGACTTGCCGTCTCAAACCGTTCTGCCTGTTGTGATGACTAATGATGAAGACTAAATTTTCTTTATGAAAAAAACTCTTAAGGATGAAAACTACCTTTGCACAAGCAAAAATAATAAAAATCATTTAAGTAGTAAATTACAAAATAACATAATCCTTTGCAATCACTGTAAAAGAACTAAAAATAATGGTGTCCGTTGCCTTGGTATGTGCATCTCAGATAGTAATTATTAAGACTATCTTTATTAATCTTTTGAAAGCTTCAATATTGATTACCCAGAGAATGGGAAGAATACCTTCTCAAAACCTAATAGAGCTCCAAGACAGGCAATGATAAATGCTGAAATTTGCACAACAGCAAAAAGACCATACAGATTCTCTTGTGGTTGAACTCTTGGTGCCATAATGATTTTTTCTGTTGAGAACTGACTATATAAGAGTATTTCATGCACGACAAAATTTCTTAATATTTTTCAAGCTCTTATTTCTTTAAATTAAAAGCACAAAGCTTTCTTCATCTTTTTTATTAATTTGATTTGGCACTTAAAATTGGTAGGATTGAAAAAATATCAATACTTTTTAGAAGTTGAAAAATTTTTACTTTTAAGCATTTTATAAAATTTTCTATGGAATTGGTATAGTAATTAAGGACACTCCTCACACACTTGTCCATAAGGGCGCTACTCGTTGAGGGCGCCTTTTTTTTGCTTAATTATAAGAACGTGATTAGATCATCTTGGCTCTTAACGTTCCCATAAGAGTGCATAAAGTGAAAAATTGCTTTAGAAAAACATTTGTGCGACAACAATCTCAAGTACTTACTGCCTTTGAAAAGTATTTAGGTATGGGATATTTGCAATAATGCAGATATAAAGCGGGGACATTGACTCCCATACCGCTCACATACCGTTAATTTCGTTTGACACTTCCAACCCGCTATACATGGAGCATTGTTCTTGGAAGGGTTTTCAAGAAAATTAAACGTGTTTTAAAAAAGGCGGCACCCAGATTCGAACTGGGGATAAAGGATTTGCAATCCTCTGCCTTACCACTTGGCCATGCCGCCGATTCTCAACAAGACTTTACTACTGAAGAGATAGTTATTCCTAATTTCCAGAAATCTATTTTAGTTATTTCTAATGGCCATGGAGAAGATCTGGTCTCGCTTCGAATTATAGAAGCATTACAAAATCAAAACTCTGATTTAAAAATAGAAGTTCTTCCTTTAGTAGGCGAGGGGAAAGTGTTTAACGATGCACTTTCGAAAAATTTAATTAATAAAATAGGCCCTTCATTATCTTTACCTAGTGGTGGTTTTAGTAATCAAAGTTTACGAGGTCTTATTCTAGATATTTCAGTTGGACTCCTTCAGATTACTTGGAAACATTGGATTTGTGTGAGATCTGCAGCAGCCAATGGAAGAATCATTATTGCAATAGGAGATTTGTTGCCATTATTTTTTGCTTGGAGTAGCGGTGCTAAATATTTTTTTGTTGGTACTCCAAAGAGTGATTACACCTGGACGACCTCCTATGGGAAATTATTAAGTGATCATTACCATCGTTTGAAAGGAACTGAGTGGGAATATTGGGAATGGTGCTTAATGAGATCATTAAGATGCAAGATGGTGATAGTAAGGGATAAATTGACTGCTAGAGGTTTAAGGAGTAAAGGAGTTAAAGCATTTTCGCTTGGTAATCCCATGATGGATGGGTTTAGAAAAAATGCATGCCCAATGTCTTTGAAGAAAAGTAGACGTTTACTTTTATTGTGCGGCAGTAGAAGCCCAGAAGCCCTTGACAATTTTAGACGCTTAGTTCAGGCTGCTCAAAAAATCAGAACGGAAGAAACTCTAACACTGCTTACAGCTATTGGTTCCGATCCAAGTGTTAATGAAATTGAAAAAATATTAGTTTCATTAGGTTTTAGCAAAGCTTTAGATAATGAAATTCACGCCGATTCATTTTGGAGAAAAGATAATTATCAGATATTTATTGGTGTTGGCAAGTTTTATGATTGGGCTTGCTTGGCTGAGGTAGGTCTAGCAAATGCTGGTACAGCAACTGAACAGTTAGTTGGTTTGGGAGTTCCTTGCGTTTCGCTACCAGGAAAAGGCCCTCAATTTAAAAAATCATTTGCTATTAAACAAAGCCGATTACTTGGTGGTGCTGTCATCCCATGCAATAATTCTAAGCAATTTGCTTTACGAGTTGAATTTTTACTATCAAATAATCACTTCCGAGAAACATTATCAATTATTGGCTCTAGACGAATGGGAAGTAAAGGAGGAAGCGCAAAAATAGCGGCAAATGTTTTAGAATTGATGTTTGATATTTAAAAGTATTTTATATGGCAGGTATTAAAGAACATGATTATTTAAAAGTATGCGCTCAATTAGCTTCTTGTTTAAGTATTAGTATTTCTGCTGCCAGCAAGAGAATTGATATCGCTGCAGCTCGCCAAGGAGCTAAAGACTTTTCTTCCAGAAAAGAGATTGCAACCGCTTTATTGAAAAAAGCACAATCCTTAGAATCTAATCAAAAAGAAGGAATGGCAAATACATTAGATCATTTGTTAGAAGCACTTGCTGAAGAGGAAAATTTTTTATTAGAAGATTAATTTAATGATCAAAGATGTTGCCAAATTTACAAATATCTAACTCTGAGAAAACTGGTATACATTTAAAGCATTTTTGAGCTAATTCGAATCTTTCTTCTCTCTCTAACATGTTTGTAAGTTTTTCTTTAGCTTGGATTAGATATCGAACATCATTAGCAGCATATTCTAATTGTTTCTTTGAAAGATTTTGATTATTTCCCCAGTCACTACTTTGGGCTTGTTTATCTAGCTCAACCTTAATCAATTCAAAGATTAGTTCTTTTAGCCCATGCCTAGGTGTATAAGTTCTGGCAATTTTACTAGCAGTTTTTGTACAAAATATTGGATTGACTTGAATATTTAAATTGCATGACAATGCTGCTACATCGAATCTAGCAAAGTGGAATACTTTTTCAATATTAGAATTTTCCATCAGTTCTTTTAATTTTGGGGCACATTTCTGCCCTTTTTCAATTCTTATGCAAGCGACATGGTCTTCTTTGTCACAAATTTGCACTAGACATAATCGATCTCGACCATGAACTAGTCCCATGGCTTCAGTATCTATAGCAAGAATATTAGACTTACTAAAAATGTTGAAAACCTTATCGCTAAGATCTTTCTCAAACACATTAAAGGTTCTTGGTGAAGAAGAAGAAATTACCATAATTAAATTCTATGCAATTTAGTACTTGATAGGCTTTGGGAATTCATAGCCTTTTAAAGGCTGAATCTTTCTTTCAATGATATTCAAATTCTTGATATATAGTTGAAGTACTACCCGAAATATGACTTTCTTCCTCAGAAAGACAATGCTTCATAGTATAACTATATGAATTTGTTTTTAATCTTTGATATTGATATGTGTCTTTTTAATTCTTTGACTTAATATTTTGAGATGCAGGTTTCATATACATCAACTCTGATCTTGACAATTTTGCTAGCTATTGGGTTGGCATTTTTTTTGCGTGCAGCAAGCAAAGATCGTACAACTATTGTTGATGTTTCTTCACCATTACCTCCTTTGGAAGTATTAAATGGAATTAGTAATTGGTTGGAAGGTCGAGGTTGGAAAACAGAAGGCGGTGATCCTGATAAAAAAATACTTCGATTTAATGGAAATGTTTCATATAGTAGATCATTAGCAATCTTCCTGTCCATTTTGTGTTCTCTCGGAGGAGGGTGCTTAGGATTGGTCATTGTTCAGCTTTTTCATCTGCATGAATGGTGGCCTTTATTGTTTATTTTTATTGGTCCTTTCGCAGGTTTGTTTTATATAACAAAAGCCAAGAGAATTGAGTTTTTAGAAATTAAATTATTAACTGAATCAGAAAAGGAAAATTCTATTGTTCGATTGCGAGCTCATAGAGATGAGCTTATTGCAATGGAGAAAGAACTTGGAAATCATCTTTCTCTAAAGAGTGATGGATCTTTATTGTCATCACCCATATAAGTAAGTTCGTGCTTACCTTTTTTTCTAAAGATAAGAAAAACCTTTTATTTTTTTTTCTGGGATTAGGTTTATATTTTTTTTTATTTATATTGACGAAGTCAAATCTTACTAATCAAAAAAAAGAAAATTACTTTAATTTAAAACCTAGAAATATTAATAATAGTAGATGGATAGGGAATAAAGTGATTGATAAGTCAGTTTCAATTTTAATTTTAGCTGGCCATGCAGATTCCCAAGGTATTGATGGTGCAGGTACTTCAGGTGAAGCTGTTTCAAAAAAAGGTCTTCAACCAATGAATAGAAAAATTACTGATGAGCTTTTTTGGAATATACATATATCTAAAGCAATAGTAAAATTAGGGAAGACAAAAGGTTTAGATATCAGTTTTTATGATCCTAAAATTAGAACGATTATTGATCCCAATGATAAAGCGACTAATTGGTCAGTTGGTGCTAATTATGCAAGCAAAGGAGTATATGTTTTAGAGATTCATTTTGATTCTTATGGTAACCATGGAATTGGTTCTGGCTTGATACCACCAATTTCACAAAATCTTAACTATATTGATGAGTCTCTTGCTAATGCATTTGGTAAGTATCCTCTTTTTTTTCGAGGTGGTTTAGGTGCCCCTAGAAGACAAATTAGAATTTTAGAAATTGCTAAATTGGAAGGAGATCTTGAGCGAAATCTTAGGAATATTTACACTCGAAAGCAAACTATCCATGAAATTTCTATGAAAGTAATTGATTCTATTTTGATTGGCTTAAATAATAAAAATGCCTTTAGTCTACAGCCTGAAAAGGATTACATTTTTCTTCCAAACCCTTATCATTAAGCCACTCTTGAGGTTTTGTAAATAGATCAGTTAATAATTCCTCTCTAGAGCCAGATTGAGGCTTATAGCCGTATTCCCATCTTGCTAACGGAGGTAATGACATTAAGATTGATTCGGTTCTCCCATTAGTTTGCAAACCAAAAATTGTTCCTCTATCCCAAACAAGATTAAATTCAACATACCTCCCTCTTCGATAAAGTTGAAAATCTCTTTCTCGTGAAGAGAACTTTTGACCTTTTCTTTTTTCAATAATTGGTAAATAAGAAGGTAAGAAGGCTTGGCCACAAGCTTTTGCTAAAGAGAAAAGTTCATCCCAGCTCATTGGGATTTCCCCTACTTCTTTTGCGACTTTTGCAGCTGATCCATTGAGATTTTGCCCTTTGTAAAGTTTCCCTGAACCATCTTGGTAATCAAAGAAAATTCCTCCAACACCCCTGGTTTCATTTCGATGTTTTAGAAAGAAATATTCATCACACCATGGTTTAAAGATTGTATGAAGTTCGGGTTTTATGGAATCACAAGCTTCTTTCAGAGTTCTATGAAAATGGCGTGTGTCAGATAAATACGGGTAAAATGGTGTTAGGTCAGCACCTCCACCAAACCACCAAACTGGACCAGCTTCAAAGTAACGGTAATTTAAATGGACAGTTGGTATATATGGACTTTTTGGATGCAATACCATTGAAGTACCTGTTGCATACCATGGATGGCCTTTAGCTTCTGGTCTTTGGTTGATTATTGATGGAGGTAACTCTTTCCCTTCTACTTCAGAAAAGTTCACACCACCTTGTTCAAATATTTCACCTTCATTCATTACCCGTGAACGTCCTCCACCCCCTTCTGGTCTTCTCCAACTTTCTTCCTTAAAAAGGCCTTTCCCATCAATTTTTTCAAGACCTTGGCAGATTTCATCTTGTAAGGAAAGAACAAGCTCTTTTGCTTTTGCTCTTGAATTTTTTGGTGGCTTGTTAGATCTTGATGATGACACAGGTTTATCTCTGTATTTTCTTATTGACCTTAAGTCACTGAATCCCCTCCTAGTATTAATGACATTAGATTTCAAATTATGACCACAGCTGAGGAAACAATTGAAATTTTATCTTCAGTTAGAGATTCAGGTAGTGGCAAGTCACTGCTTGAATTGGGCTGGATTGAACCAATCAAAATTGATCCGCCACGAATAACTGTGCGTTTAAAGCTACCTAACTTTGCCCAAAATCAAAGAGATCGCATTGCAAAAGAAATCAAAGGCTTACTAGAACAATTACGGGATATTGAAAATGTACAAATTGAATTAGCTAATACCTCTAAGTCTGGTGCAATAGGCAACGCAGGGCATGGGGAAAATAAACCCCTTCAAGCTATTAAAGGAGTTAAAAATATTATTGCAATTACTAGTGGGAAGGGAGGAGTAGGAAAGAGTACAGTTGCTGTAAATCTTGCTTGTGCACTTGCAAAGAAGGGTTATAAAACTGGTTTGTTGGATGCAGATATATATGGCCCTAATACTCCAATTATGTTGGGGGTGGCTGAGCAATTACCAGTTGTATCTGGCAGTGGAGCAGATCAAAAGATTATTCCCATAGAAAGTTATGGAATTGGTTTAGTCTCAATGGGTTTTCTTATAGATGAGGATCAACCAGTTATTTGGAGAGGACCGATGCTAAATGGGATTATTAGACAATTTTTGTATCAAGCTGAATGGGGCGAGAAGGATTTTTTAATTGTTGATATGCCTCCTGGAACTGGTGATGCCCAGTTGTCTCTTGCACAGGCAGTACCCATGTCAGGCGTGGTGATAGTAACCACTCCTCAGAAAGTTTCATTGCAGGATTCGAGAAGAGGATTAGCAATGTTTAAGCAAATGGATATTCCTGTTTTGGGTGTTGTTGAAAATATGAATGTATTCATACCCCCAGATTTACCTAATAAAAAATATGAATTATTTGGTAAAGGAGGAGGAGATCAACTTGCCAATGAAAACTCGGTCCCTCTTATTGCAAAAATCCCAATGGAGTTAAATGTTGTTAATGGTGGAAATGAAGGGTGGCCTATTGTAGATAAGTATCCAGATTCTTTTAGCGCAAAAGCTTTTGATAAACTTGCAAATTCTATTTTGACTAATACTTTGATAAGAGTTTAAGGAAAGATATTTGGAATGCCATTAAATAAAACAGTAAAGCGTTGCAAAAGATTTTTTCTTTTGTCGAGTAGATCCAAAGGTTTTGAATGGACTCTTTGCTTTGTTCCATTAGGACTGGTTTTTTTATCTGGTTTATTAATTGCAAGCACACAAAGGCAAGTTAATTATGCAGATTGGTATCAACATTGGTTCACAGGATTAATAGGAATAATTTTGGCTTTGTTTATAGCTCACATCCCTTTAGAAAGAATACGTTTTTTTATAATCCCTGGTTACTTCTTAACTGTTTTATCTCTTATTGCAGTTCGCTTTATAGGCACTTCTGCCCTAGGTGCTCAGCGTTGGTTGAGTATTGGAGGTTTAAATATTCAGCCTTCTGAGATAGCTAAAATTACTACAATTGTAGTTTTGGCTGCTCTCCTGGAACGACAAAAGTTTGATACTCCTTTAAATCTCTGGAAACCTTTAGTGGTTATTTTAGTGCCTTTTTCATTAGTATTTTTCCAGCCGGATCTAGGTAGCTCATTAGTTTTTGGAGCAATTCTTTTTATAATGCTTTATTGGGCAGGCATGCCACTTGAGTGGGGGATATTGATTGTTTCTTCTCTATTGACAGCTATGTTTGCAGGTACTATCTCTTGGGTTCTTTTTCTTTGGATACCCTTCTTAGGTTTTCTTGCTTATCGCTCATTACCGTATAAAAAGATCTCTTTTTTAATGTCTATTTTTTTGCATAGCCTTATTTCTTTCTTTACTCCCTGGCTATGGATGTATGTCTTAAAAGATTATCAAAAAGATAGATTGACTTTATTTCTGGATCCTTCAAAAGATCCTTTAGGAGGAGGTTATCATTTGATTCAGAGTACTATAGGTATTGGCTCTGGTCGGTTATTTGGTACTGGTATTTTTCAAGGACAATTAACGAAATTAAGTTTTATTCCTGAGCAACATACAGATTTTATATTTAGTGCCTTAGGAGAAGAAACAGGTTTTTTTGGAAGTTTATGCGTAATAATTGCTTTGTTTTTTTTTATTTTACGTTTAATACATATCGCAAGAGATGCCCACAGTGACTTTGAATCTTTAGTGGTAATAGGAATTGGGACTATGTTTATGTTCCAAGTTATTGTTAATATTTTTATGACTATAGGGCTAGGCCCTATAACAGGAATACCTCTTCCTTTTATGAGCTATGGTCGTACAGCCTTATTAGTAAATTTTGCTTCTTTAGGTTTGTGTTTATCTGTTGCTCGTAGAGGAAGGTCATTTAATAGAAATTGGTGAATAATACTGTCACAATTAATTCTCTTCAATTGCGAATGGCTGAAGATGTTCCTCTTGGAAGAGTAGATGAGCAAGTGATAAGAAGATTGTGGTGGGCTGCCTTGGATACTTTGCAACAAGAAATCTTATTAAATATGAATTTAACTAAAGGATTATGGCTTGCTTCACCTTTGCCAGCATTGTATGAATCAAAATTATTGGATCGATTAGATGGATGGGTATGGGCTCCTGATGAATTAATAACATTACATCATCCAAATAGAGCATTTTTATTACCTAGTCATAACAAGTCAATTCAACAAGGAAAATATTTAAAAAAAGGAAGTTTTAATAGACTGCCATTACGAGAAAATGATGGATATGACCCTTTGTTAATGATAATTACTCCAGAAGTTCAAGTTGCATTAGCTCTACAAGGTAAACCAGGAGAACGTAATTTATTAATGCGAAGTGATCCTGAAACTTTGACTGATTTACTAACTATGTTAGATAAAAGGCTTGATACTGAGGATTTTTTGCAAGCACAAAAAATTCGTGACTTATTAGCAGGATTAGGACAATTAAAAACTAATGAAGATCTGTCAAAAACTTTTTGGCCTTTATTATCTTCCAAACTTGCTGGGATAGCGCCGAGTTTAACAATACAAACACTTCCTGAGGCTGAGAATTTAGATGATAAATCTAATAAAGTTACTTCAGAGATTTCACTTCTAGAGGCAATCACGCATGAGGTTAGAACTCCTCTTGCTACTATTCGAACTCTTATTAGATCTCTATTAAAAAGAAAAGATCTTTCAAATACTGTTTTATCAAGATTAAAACAGATTGATACAGAATGTACTGAGCAAATTGATAGGTTTGGCTTGATTTTTAATGCTGTAGAACTTGAAAGAAATGAATCAAAAAAGGCTAGCTTTGCTAGCACAGACTTAGGCGAAATGCTTTGTTTACTTTGCCCTTTATGGCGTAAGCAACTTGACAGAAGGAGCCTCAAACTTCAATTAGATATCACTCCAGATTTACCCCATGTTTTAAGTGATCCAGAAAGATTGGAATTAATGCTTGGAGGCTTAATTGATAGAAATACAAGAGGACTAAAGCCAGGTGGAACGATTCTTCTTAAGCTGCGTCCGGCAGGTCCACGTTTAAAACTTCAATTAATTTGTCAAATGTCAGAATTAGATTCTGAACCAATACAACTTGAGTCAGAAGAAAATTCTGATCTTGGTACAGTGTTGAGTTGGAACCCTAATACAGGTAGTTTGCAGCTGACTCAAGCAGCCACACAAAGATTGCTGGAAAGTCTTGGAGGTCGATTAACTCGTAGAAGAGATAGAGGAATTACGGTTTTCTTTCCAATTGCTGAAATTAAATAATTTCTTCTAATGTTGACACGTGTGAACGTTCTGCAGTCCAGGTAGTAAAAGGTACAAAGGTTAGTGCTAATTTTAATTTGTAAATGATGGCCTAGTTGCGAGATTAGCAATGACAGAAGCTTTGAAAGGTACTCTTCCACAAAGCATCGGCAGTACCGGTGGTTTGCTGAATTCTTCTGAAACTGAAGAAAAATATGCAATTACTTGGACTAGTAAGAAGTCCCAAGCTTTTGAGTTGCCTACAGGAGGAGCGGCAACGATGAATGAAGGTGAGAATTTGATGTACTTTGCTCGCAAGGAGCAGTGCTTGGCTTTAGGAACTCAACTAAGAGGTTTTAAGCCAAGGATTGAGGACTATAAGATCTACAGGATTTTCCCTGGTGGTGACACTGAATTCTTACATCCTAAAGATGGAGTTTTCCCCGAGAAAGTTAATGAAGGAAGGTCTATCATTAATCATAATTCTAGAAGGATTGGAGAAAATCCAAGTCCATCAAGCGTTAAGTTCACTGATAAGAAAACTTACGAATAATAATAATGTGAGCATTTAATTTGATTAGTATCAAAGTTGAATGCTTATTAGGCTGAGATGGTTTGTGCATGCATATTTCTGATCGAGATTCATTTTTAAAAGCTGCTGCTAGTGGTAAAACTTACATTCCGCTAACAAAAAGCTGGCCAGCAGACCTTGAGACTCCTCTTACGACTTGGTTAAAGGTGGGAGAAGGTGATAATAATAGGCCAGGAGTATTACTAGAGTCTGTTGAAGGTGGAGAGAGATTAGGCAGATGGAGTATTGTCGCATCTGATCCATTATGGGTAGCCAGAGCGTCTGGAGACAGAATTACTCGTACTTGGAGAGATGGAAGCTGCCAAGAGTTGAATTCAAATCCAATTGATGCCTTAAAAGCCTGGTTACTTCCTTATAAAGCAGAACCAATTAGTGATTTGCCTTGTTTAGGGCAATTATTTGGTATGTGGAGCTATGAATTAATCAATTGGATAGAACCAAAAGTGCCTGTTCATAAAAGAGATTTAACTAATCTCCCAGATGGAATTTGGATGTTTATGGATAGAGTTTTAATCTTTGATCAGGTTAAAAGATTAATTACTGCTGTTGTCTATGCAGATTTAACAAGCAATCAATCCCCGGTTGATATGTTTGAGGATGCTTCTTTGAGAATTCAAGATCTTGAACAGTTGATGCAATCTTCTTTACCTGAAGTGAAACCTCTTCCATGGGAAAAAGCTTCTAAGTACTTTGATAAAAATATAAAAAGTAATTGGACAAAGAAAAATTTTGAATCAGCTGTTGCATCAGCGAAGGATTACATAGCAAAAGGTGATATCTTTCAGATAGTCTTAAGTCAAAAATTCAATAAGCAAGTTAGCAATACTCCGTTTCAAATATATAGAAGTTTAAGAATGGTAAATCCATCTCCTTTTATGGCATTCTTTAATTTTGGGGATTGGCAACTTATTGGTTCTAGTCCAGAAGTAATGGTTCAGGCAAAGCCTAGTGAAAAAGGTATATTAGCCAGTTTAAGACCTATTGCAGGTACTAGACCCAGAGGGGCCAATTCAAAAGAAGACCATTTGTTGGAGCAGGAATTGTTGAATGATCCAAAAGAAAGGTCAGAGCATGTGATGTTAGTGGATTTAGGGCGTAATGATTTAGGTCGAGTATGTGTTCCTGGAACTGTTGCTGTTAAGGAATTAATGGTTATTGAGCGGTATTCTCATGTCATGCATATAGTCAGTCAAGTTCAAGGAATCTTGACTGAGGGTATGGATATATGGGATTTATTAAAAGCTTCTTTTCCCGCTGGGACTGTATCAGGTGCACCAAAAATAAGAGCAATGCAATTAATCCATCAGCTAGAGAATCAAGGAAGAGGTCCTTATTCAGGAGTTTATGGATCAGTCGATTTAAACGGAGCTATAAATACAGCAATAACCATTAGATCAATCATTGTTACTCGTGAAGCAGATAAAATTTGGAATGTGCAAATTCAAGCTGGTGCTGGGGTTGTAGCCGATTCCATTCCAGAGATGGAATATCAAGAAACTATTAATAAAGCAAAGGGCATGTTTGCTGCTTTGGCATGCCTCGTTGATTCGAATTGATGACAGGATTTCTTCTTAAAGGTTTTGAAGTGGAACTCTTTACAGGAGTGATTTCAGGCGAACATATTGGGGTATCTGCTGATGTAATGAGAGCTTTTAAGGATTTTGTGATAGAACCTGATAAAAGAAACTTGGAATATATTACGGAACCAGATATAGAATATTCAGTATTAAAAGAGTCTTTATTAGCACCTAGAAGAAAATTACGTCATTGGCTTGATAACCATGGTTTAACAATCTTTCCAGGTAGCACTTTAACCTTTGGGAATAGTAAACAATTTCAAAGATCTGACCCTACAAATAAATATCATGAGTTTATTGAGTTGAGTTATGGTACTCGTGTTGTAACTGCAAGTGTTCATATCAATATAGGTATAGAGAATATGATGAATTTGTTTTCTGCATTGCGGCTAGTACGATGTGAGGCTGCATTGTTTTTAGCTATAAGTGCCAGTTCTCCTTTTTTAGACGGCCATACAACAGGTTCTCATTCACAAAGATGGGCTCAATTTCCAAGAACACCATCCAATGTTCCACTTTTTTTAGATCATCAGCATTATGTGAATTGGATTGAAGAACAACTTAAAGAAGGAAGTATGCATAATGAACGACATTTATGGACTTCAGTAAGACCAAATGGGCCTAAAAGGCCATACAAATTAAATAGATTGGAATTGCGTATTTGTGATCTAATAACTAATTGCGATTTACTTTTAGCTGTTACTGCTTTGCTTGAATTAAGAGTAATTAGCCTTTTGAAAAATCCCAGTTTGTTAGATCCGCTGCATGCTAGTCAGCTCAAAGAAGATGAACTTTCTGAATTAAGTGATTTGAACGAAGATGCAGCGGCAAAATCTAGTCTTGATGCAACTTTGCATCATTGGATAAATGGCAACGAAATAGTTTGCCGTGCTTGGATTTCTGAACTTCTTGAGCAAGTTTTACCGTTAGCTAAGACAATGGAGATTGAACATTTACTTGCTCCTATTTATTCAGTCTTAGAAAATGGCAATCAATCAATACAATGGTTGAACTCCTATGCAGATTCGAAATCTTTGCAGAATCTTTTTCAAGAGACTATTAAAGTAATGGAGAAGGAAGAAGCTGTTTCTAGCAAGACATCACGGAACCTTAGTTGAAAATGTCAGAACCTGAACCACAAAAGATTGATATGAATGGGGCTTTGGGACAAGACATGAACGTTATTGAACAAAGAACAGACAGCCTGTTAAAAAGTAGATTGACTTTAGTGGAAGATTTGTGGCAAACGGTTTTACGCAGTGAGTGCCCCGCAGAAAATGTGGGGCGCCTAATTCGTTTAAAAGAATTATGTGATCCTATCCATTTACAAGAAAAGCCTAAAACAAACCCGATTAATGAAATTGTTCTTTTGATTAAAGATATGGATTTAGCAGAAGCTATTTCTGCGGCCCGCGCATTTTCACTTTACTTTCAACTAGTTAACATTCTTGAGCAAAGAATTGAAGAAGATAAGTATCTGGAAACTATATCAAATCTGCAAGGTGAAGAAATCAAAAATGTTCTTGATCCATTTGCCCCTCCACTTCTTAGCCAAACAGCTCCAGCAACCTTTAGACAGCTTTTCGAGAGACTAAGAGGGCTTAATGTTCCTCCGGGCCAGCTTGAAGAATTATTGAGAGAAATTGATATTCGTTTGGTTTTTACTGCTCATCCTACGGAGATAGTCAGACATACAGTTCGTGATAAGCAACGCAGAGTTGCTTCTTTACTTAAGAGACTTCAGTCTGATTCGTCTTTTTCACTTTCTGAAAAAGATAGTCTTAGAACTCAGTTAGAAGAAGAGATAAGACTTTGGTGGAGGACAGATGAATTACATCAATTTAAACCAACTGTTCTAGATGAGGTTGACTATGCGCTTCATTATTTTCAAGAGGTTTTATTTGATGCAATGCCTCAGCTACGTAGACGTATTAATTTGGCTTTATTAGAAAGTTATCCTGACGTTGAGATTCCTCAAGAAGCATTTTGTACTTTTGGGTCTTGGGTAGGATCAGATCGTGATGGTAATCCATCAGTTACACCCGAAATTACATGGAGGACGGCTTGTTATCAAAGACAATTAATGCTAGAGCGCTATATCAATTCAGTACAAAAACTTAGAGAACAATTGAGTATCTCTATGCAATGGAGTCAAGTTGGTTCTTCTCTTTTAGAGTCTTTGGAGATGGATCGAATAAAATTTCCTTTGGTATATGAGGAAAGAGCTGCAAGATATAGATTAGAGCCTTATCGCTTAAAGCTTAGCTATATTTTAGAGAGACTAACTTTGACAAAACAAAGAAATCAAGAACTTTCTGAAGCAGGCTGGAATTCAACTCCTGAGAATGCTGATTCATTAGATGAATCTTTTCAACAGAGTCAAGATTTTCACTATGGTTTAATTGATGAATTTCGTAAAGATTTAGAATTAATTAGAAATAGCTTGGTTGCTACAGATCTCGGATGTGAAGCGTTAGAAACACTTTTAACCCAAGTTCGTATATTTGGTTTTTCCTTAGCAAGTCTAGATATTAGACAGGAAAGTACTAGGCATAGTGATGCTTTGGATGAATTAACTAGATACTTGAACCTACCAATTTCCTATGGAGAGATGAGTGAAGAGCAGAAAGTTCATTGGCTTAAAGAGGAGCTGCAAACTCGTCGCCCTTTAATACCTAGTGCTGGTGAATGGTCAAAAAGTACAGAAGAAACAATCTCTGTATTTAAAATGCTACATCGTTTGCAGGCTGAATTTGGTAGTCGTATTTGTAGCTCTTATGTGATTTCAATGAGTCACACTGCTTCTGATCTTTTAGAAGTTGTTTTACTTGCAAAGGAAACGGGACTTGTAGATACGTTCACAGGTAATTCTGAGTTACTTGTGGTTCCTTTATTTGAAACTGTCGAAGACTTACAAAGGGCTCCCTCTGTAATGGAAGATTTATTTAAGTTAGACGTATATTTGAACTTATTACCTCGTGTTGGTGAGAGATCACAACCATTGCAAGAGTTGATGTTGGGTTATTCAGATAGCAATAAAGATTCAGGTTTTTTATCTAGTAATTGGGAGATTCATCAAGCTCAAATTGCCTTGCAAAATTTAGCTAGCAATCATGGAATTGCTTTGAGATTATTCCATGGACGTGGTGGTTCGGTTGGTCGAGGGGGCGGACCTGCATATCAAGCAATTCTTGCACAACCAAGTGGAACCTTAAAAGGTCGTATAAAAATCACTGAACAAGGTGAGGTTCTTGCATCTAAATATAGTTTGCCAGAATTAGCTCTTTACAATCTAGAAACAGTTACTACTGCTGTTTTGCAAAATAGTCTTGTAACTAATCAATGGGATGCAACGCCTACTTGGAATCAATTAATGACTAGATTGGCAGTAAAATCTAGAGAGCATTATCGTTCCTTGGTTTATGACAATCCTGATTTGGTTGCATTTTTTCAAGAGGTAACACCTATTGAGGAAATCAGTAAATTACAAATATCTAGTCGGCCAGCACGTCGTAAATCAGGTAGTAAAGACTTGGCAAGCTTAAGAGCTATCCCTTGGGTTTTTGGTTGGACTCAAAGTAGAGTTTTATTGCCGAGTTGGTTTGGAGTAGGTACTGCATTGTTAGACGAATTGCAAGGTGATGGAGAACAACAACTTAATTCACTAAGAATGTTGCATCAAAAGTGGCCTTTTTTCAGAATGTTGATTTCTAAGGTGGAAATGACTCTTTCTAAAGTTGACCTAGAAGTTGCTCAGCACTATATGACTAGTTTAGGAAGTAAGGAGAATACGGATGCATTTAATCGTATATTCGCTGTTATTTCAGAAGAATATTCTCTTACTAAGAGGTTAATTTTACAGATTACGGGAAAGAGACGCTTATTAAGTGCTGACCCTGCACTGCAGTTATCGGTAGATCTTCGTAATAGGACTATTATTCCACTTGGTTTTTTACAAGTTGCTTTATTACGTAGATTGCGTGATCAAAAACGTCAACCTCCTATTAGTGAGACATTAGTGAACAATAAAGGTGTTGGGAGAACTTATAGCCGAAGTGAGTTATTAAGAGGTGCACTTCTTACTATTAATGGCATTGCTGCAGGAATGAGAAATACTGGCTAAAAGGTGAGTCTTTTTTTCGATCCTAAATTTTCAAAACTGCCTTCTGGATTTCATTTGGATTTCACAGTAGCTCCTACAACGCAAGCCTTGAATCGATTACTTGCAAGGTCTTCTAAAGAAACGCATCCACCTAGGAAACTATTTAAGGCATTAGAAAATAGTTATTGCAATATCAGCATTATTGAGAGCAAGACATCTACTCTTGTCGGCTTCGTACGAATTACAAGTGATAAAGGTCTTAATGCAAATCTTTGGGATCTTGCAGCTGAGCCTGGCAAAAATCAAACGCAATTTTTTTCTATTCTTGTACATAGGGCACTTACTATTATTAAACGTGAATTGCCAGGTTGTAGTGTATCTTTAGCTGCTCCTTTGATAGCGACTCAATCTTTAGAGAAGCAAGGGTTTTTACTGGATCCAAATGGTATTCGTTGTATGGCATATAGGCTTTGATGAATGAGTATTTAGTAAAGGCGAGCATGGAGGGACTCGAACCCCCGACTCTCAGAACCGGAATCTGATGCTCTATCCAGCTGAGCTACATGCCCAAATTTGGTTATTCGCCTTTACATGAGACTAACTTTCAAAAGTCTCAATAGAATTAGCTTAGCGAAAGGTTTCTAAAAGAAGATTAGACTCAAACACCTAGAACTGAATTGTTTCAGAAATTATATGCGGCTTCAACTTGAAGTCACGAAAAATCGTTTGCTGGTCATTGGCCCAAATGGAATAGGTAAATCAAACCTTTTAGAAGCAGTAGGATTGCTTGGGAGTCTTCGTTCACATAGATCAGCTAATGACAAAGATTTAATTCATTGGAATGAAAACCGGGCAATTATTAGAGCCGCTGCTGATACTGATGAAAAGCTTGAATTAGAGTTAAGAAGAAACGGAGGCAGACAAGCTTTTAGAAATGGCAAGTTTTTGAAGCGCCAACTTGATTTATTAGGTCCATTACGTTGTGTTGGATTTAGTTCATTGGATCTAGATTTAGTTAGAGGAGAACCATCCTTACGGAGGAATTGGTTAGATAAAGTTGTACTGCAATTAGAACCAATATATTCAGATTTAATTAGTCGTTATGGAAAATTATTGCGTCAGAGATCACAGTTATGGAGATATAATTTAGGTTCTGAAGTTGAAAGTATGGATACTTTATTAGATGCATTTGATACACAAATGGCTTTAATAAGTACTCGTATTCATCGACGTAGAAGAAGATTATTAGAAAGGTTGAATCCTTTAGCAAATTTATGGCAAAAAAAACTGAGTAAAGGAAAAGAAGATTTGGTTTTAAATTATTTGCCAGGTAGTGTTTTAGAAGAGAGTGAAGATGAAGCTCTTTGGAAAAGTGCTATAGAAAAACAACTCTTTAATCAAAGATCTATTGAAAAAAGATTGGGAAATTGCAAAATAGGTCCTCATAGAGACGAAGTTGAGTTTTTGTTGAATGGTGCTCATGCAAGAAAATTTGGGTCAGCTGGTCAACAAAGAACTATTGTTATAGCTTTGAAGTTGGCAGAATTAGAATTGATAGGTCAATTGTATGGAGATCCACCTTTATTGCTTTTAGATGATGTACTTGCTGAACTAGATCCACATCGTCAGCTATTGTTATTAGAGGCAGTGGGTAATAAGCATCAGTGTTTAATTAGTGCGACTCATCTTGATGCTTTTGAAAAAGATTGGAATTCTGATTCCCAAATTCTGAACTTAGACAATTAAAATAACCGCTAGATTAGTAAACCTCTTGCTTAATTAAAAGTATGGATTCCAAGGTTTTTGCATTGCATCCAAACCCTGGATGGTCTGGTTCGGACCACGTAGAAGCCCCTGAATGTAATCTTATGTTTGGGAAGCATTGCATTCTTGAATTGTATGAATGTGATGTTTTAAAGCTTAATGATGAAGCTTTTATCAGAACAACTATTACACTTGCGTCAAAAGTTTCTGGTGCAAAAATTCTTAATTTGATCACATATAGATTTCATCCTCAAGGCGTAACAGGATTAGCTCTACTTGCTGAGTCACATATTTCAATACATACTTGGCCTGAAAGTAGATACGCAGCTATTGATGTTTTCACATGTGGAACTAATACAATTCCAGAAAAAGCATGTGATTTCTTGAAAAAAGAGTTTTTTGCAAAAAGATTTTCTTTGCAAACTATTAGAAGACAAACACCTGATCAATTATCAAATCATTCTCGTAAAACTAGTTAGTCAAGGTTTTCTATGATCATTATTAAGTTAAAGAAGGTTTGCATTGCTTAGTTGTTACTCGATTTAGTTTTCCACTCACTAATCCTTCTAAATCTAGGCTCACTGAGGTAAAACCAATAGATAAGAAATAAGATACGATTTTTTTTCTATTGATTGTCAATAGAAAATCATCAATTCGATTTACAGGTATTTCGATACGTGCTCCAAGTCCTTGGATTCTTACTCTTACTTGTAGAAAACCATTATCAATTAACCATTTTTCACTTTTTGCGACTTGTTTGAGGCGAATGGAACTTATTGATTCTCCATAAGGGAATCTAGATGCAAGACAAGGTTGAGATGGTTTGTCCCACCAAGGTAAACCGAGAGCTTTGGACAAATTTCGAATTGTACTTTTATCTATACCTATTTCGGCTAGGGGTGAGCGCACTCCAGCCAAGCGAGATGCTCTGATTCCAGGTCTATGTTCGCTCATATCATCTAAGTTGACACCATCAATTACTTGAGAATCTGGAAAAGCTTCTGCAATTTTTCTAATATGAGTATGCAATTCTTTTTTGCAAGCAAAACATCTATCTAGAGGATTTTGATAATAGTTGGGGTCGTTTAATTCGTTAGTAGTACATTCTTGATGAAGAATTCCTATCCATGAAGCTTGATTTCGGGCTTCTTCTAGAAGATAAGGTGCTAATGAATCTGAGATACCAGTAATTGCAATTGCATTTTTTCCTAATTGTTCTTGTGATATTAATGCTACTAATGAACTATCAATCCCTCCAGAGTAAGCTACACAAACTTTTTTTAATCCCTTTATTGTATGCCTTAAATCCTCAAGTTGTTTTTGTTCTGATACATTAAGGTGTTCTTGTAGCTTTAGAGACATGTGCTCATCATCTCGAGTGAATGCTATGTCCATAGCTTTATTTAATTAATTTTTTCGTATTAAATCTATTCATGAAGTCCCAGCAGGCCAATATTAATAACGAAGAAGTGAACAAAAAGTTGGAAAAAAAATCATCTACTAAGTCTGTTGGCATTGTGACTGCATCAGATAGTAATGAGCGTAGTCATGGTCAACTACATATTTATGATGGTGAAGGCAAAGGAAAAAGTCAGGCGGCATTAGGAGTAGTACTTAGAACAATTGGTTTAGGGATTTGTGAGAAACGGAGAACAAGAGTACTTCTTCTTAGGTTTTTAAAAGGCCCAGGACGCTCTTATGATGAAGATTCAGCTATAGAAGCTTTGCAACAAGGTTTTCCACATTTAATTGATCAAGTCCGCACTGGCAGAGCTGATTTTTTCACTGCTGAGCAAGCTACAAAGTTTGACGCATCTGAAGCACAGCGAGGCTGGGATATTGCAAAGGGAGCTATTGCAAGTGCTTTATATTCAGTAGTTGTTTTGGATGAATTAAGTCCTGTTTTAGATTTAGGCTTACTTCCTTTAGATGATGTTGTCAAAACACTTGTTGATAGGCCGAAAGGAATGGAAATTATTGTTACTGGAAGATCCGCGCCTAAAGCTTTGATTCAAATCGCTGAATTACATTCAGAGATGAGAGCACATAAGTCTTTGGAAACAAAGGATTGTTTACAAGAACTGCCAAATTTTTCTGGTGGAATTGAAATTTATACTGGTGAAGGAAAAGGAAAATCAACCAGTGCTCTTGGAAAAGCTTTACAGGCCATTGGAAGAGGTATTAGTCAAGATAAAAGTCATCGGGTTTTAATTTTGCAATGGCTCAAAGGGGGAAGTGGTTATACAGAAGATGCAGCAATAGCAGCACTTCGAGAAAGTTACCCACATTTAGTAGATCATCTTCGATCAGGTAGAGATGCAATTGTTTGGCGTGGTCAACAACAACCTATTGATTATGTAGAAGCAGAAAGGGCTTGGGAAATTGCCCGAGCTGCAATATCAAGCGGTCTTTATAAAACTGTGATATTAGATGAGCTTAACCCTACTGTTGATTTAGAACTTCTTCCTGAAGAACCTATTGTTGAGACTTTACTTAGAAAACCGGCTGAGACTGAGGTGATAATAACTGGAAGGTGCAAAAATCAGCCTTCCTATTTTGATCTAGCTAGTATTCATTCTGAAATGGTCTGCCACAAACATTATGCGGAGCAAGGGGTTAATTTAAAGAGAGGCGTAGATTATTAATTAGTCATCTCATATTTTTCCCAAGCATTTATTCCACCATTAATATTTGATGCTTCTATCCCATATTTTTTAAGTAATTTAACAGCTTTGAGTGATCTTTTTCCAGTTTTGCAATGAATATAAATTTGCTTTTTTAATGATATTCTTTTTATTTTATCGATTTCTTTTCCACTTTCTATATCATTTAGAGGTATTAATATTGAACCTTGGATTGAGTTGGTTTGATTTTCAAATTCATTTCTTACATCAATAATTACAATATTTTCACTATTATTACTTAGCAAATCCTTTAGATCTTTTATTGATATGTTCTTCAGAGAGGATCTTTCTAATATCATATCCTCTTCCATTTTTGTATTGCAGAACTCTTCGTAATCAATTAATTGCTTTATTTCTTGTGAAGGATAATTTTTTGTAAGAGTTAATTTTTTAAAGTTCATATCAAGTGCATTGAAAACAAGTAGCTTTCCATCTAAGGGAGTTCCTATACCCGTGATAATCTTGATTGTTTCTGTAGCTTGTATTAATCCAATTATTCCTGGTAAAACACCAATTACTCCAGCTTCAGAGCATGATGGTAGTAATTCTTTAGGGGGTGGTTCAGGAATTAAGTCTCTAAAATTTGGACTATTAGTATGCAGATTAAAAACTGTACTTTGCCCTTCAAATTTAGCAATAGAACCATAGACATTAGGCTTATTTAAAATTAAGCATGCATCATTAATTAGGTATCTACTTTTAAAATTATCTGTACAGTCACATATGATATCAAAACCCTTTAATATCTCTAAAGCATTTTCATTATTTATAAATGTATTAAAGATTTCTACTTTGCAAAATGGATTCATTTCCAGAATTCTATCTCTTGCAGATTCAATCTTTTTTATTTTTATAGATTTTGTACTATGAATAATTTGTCTTTGAAGATTAGAAGCTTCTACTAAATCATTATCTACTATTCCAATTCTTCCTATTCCAGCAGCGGCAAGATACATTAGTAATGGTGACGCTAACCCTCCACAGCCAATACAAATAACTGAACTTTTCTTTAGATTTAGTTGTCCTTTTATGCCAATTTCAGGCAGACTTAAGTGGCGAGAATATCTTGAAATCTCATTTTCATCAAGATTCATATTTTTTTTGAGAAGAATCATTTCTAAATTAAATGAGCTTTCAAGATGTTTGAGTTAAGACGTACATGTAACTTTTATAGTTTCTTTGGCTACAGAATTTTTGATTAACCATACTTGAAGTACACCATGTTTATTGATAATTATCATTAAACTAGTAGAAAAATTCCATTCAACAGCTATTTTAGAGGGAATTGAAAAATTAGATAAATCAGGATTTGCACTTCGATAATTTTCTCTCGCTAGACCATGCTTGCTCTATTAGCTCTTCGTTATCTCCAATAGTAAAACGATTTTTAGAAGGAATTGCTTCCAATTTTCTATTTGAGGTATTTGATTCTTGAGATCATGTCTTTCTAGGCTGCCATTTATTGCAGTACGGCCAGGGAAGAGGGATTTGATAAGACATATCTTTTGTATTCGATTTATGATGCTTTTCTTTTCCCACTAAAAAGCACAACCTTCTTTTGGTGATACTGCAAAAAGGTTGTTTTAGAACTGGTTCAGAATGATTCTTAAACTCAATCTTTAATGGAGTTTTCATTTAATTAATAAGTTGTTCGGAATTTGCTGTATCAGGGTTCGGACTTATCTCTACTTTGATGATGGCAATAAAAAGATTATTTAGATACACTTTGCTCAATTTCATATTTAAGCAGGTTTGTGTACATGAGTGACGGAACTCCTGAGGTAAACTCAGAATCAAACTCAGCATCCAATACAAACACGACTACAGAAGGCCCAACTATTTCAGATAGGGCTAATGAAGTTATGGGTAAAGCCAACGAAGTTCTTGGCAAAATTGATTGGACTCAAATGGGCAAATATGGCAAGGCCGCAGGCATTGTCGCTTTGGTAATAGTTGCCCAGATTCTTATTAAAGTTGTAATAGATACCATCAACTTCTTTCCTTTATTACCTGGATTGCTTGAACTTCTTGGTGTTGTTGTAGTTGGTCAGTGGAGCTGGCAAAACCTTACAACCAGCGAGAAGCGAAATGCGGTTGCTGAGAAAGTACAAACTCTTCGCAAAGAATACCTGGGATAATAATTTTACTTTTCCTTGTATTTACAGTAAAAGTAATTTTTCTATTTTTTTTAAGATCTCTAGGCATTGTGTTTTATATGATCCGCCAAATAAATTTGCATGATTAAGCAGGTGGTAAAGATTATATATATCTATTTTTTTAAAAAAAGATTTTTTTAATGGCCATACTTCTTCATAACCTTCGTAGAAGTTTTTTGAAAAACCTCCAAATAGTTTGGTCATAGCAATATCAACTTCTCTGTCTCCCCACCAAATCGCAGGGTCAAATATAACCCCTTTGTTATTTATACTCATGCCTGCATTACCAGCCCATAAATCTCCGTGCACTATTGATGGTGATGGATTATCCTCATTTAAGAAATCAATTATCTTTAAAAGAAGAGGTATATATTGGTTCAAATTGAAACCCCAAAAATTAGCAATTTTCATTTGGGGTATTAATCTGAGATTTACAAAGCATTCCCCCCAATTATTGGTAAGGCCCCCTGGTTGAGCTCCTGAACCTATAAACCCATCCTGTTTCCATCCGAATAAACCTTTCTTTTGCTCAGCTGAAAAAGAGTGCATGTAAGCTAAACCTTTTCCTAAATTTTTATCATCCTTTTTTTGCATATCTATCCATTGCATTATCAAAATGGAAGAAGTTTCTAATTTTTTAACATGAAATGGTTTGGGAATTATTAGGAATGAATCATCTGCATAAATTTTTAGAGTTTTTAGACCATCAAACTCAAATTGTAGAATTTCAAAATTTTCACGAGAATTTGTTTTAGCAAAGAATATTTGATTATTGGCGAGCCTTATTTTCCATGCTTCGTGAATACATCCACCACTTATAGAATGAACATCTTGAACTTTTTCTCCTGATAGAGGTCCTTTAGGTCCAACGATTTGTTCAATTAAAAATTGATCCATGTGTTTTTTGACTTCTTATGCTGGATAGATTATGACTAATGATCAAGTAATTATCATTGGAGGTGGTATAGCAGGTTTAACAGCTGCTGCTTTATTGGCTCACGAAGGGTTACAAGTCGTACTGTTAGAGGCGCATTATCAAACAGGAGGCTGTGCTGGAACTTTTAAAAGAGGACAGTATATTTTTGATGTAGGCGCCACTCAAGTAGCTGGATTTGAAACAGGTGGGATACATGAAAGAATTTTTAGATATCTTGGCTACTCTTTACCTTCTAGTGAAGTATTAGATCTTGCATGTGTTGTTCAACTTGAAGATGGATCTAGGCCTATACACCTATGGAATGATCCTGAAAAGTGGCAAGCAGAACGTGCAGAACAGTTCCCAGGCAGTGAAAAATTTTGGAGACTTTGTTCGCAGATTCATCAAATTAATTGGTCCTTTGCTAAACGAGAACCTGTTTTACCAGTTCGAAATCTTTGGGACTTTAGACAATTTTTTCAAGCTCTTCGACCTAACACTTTTTTGGCTGGTTTCTTATCGAATGCAACTGTAATGGACTTGCTGAGATTATGCTCTTGTGAAAAAGATTTGCGCCTGAAGAAATTCCTTGACTTACAAATTAAACTTTACTCGCAAGAATCAATAGACAGAACAGCTGCTTTGTATGGGGCAACAGTTTTACAAATGGCACAAAAACCTCTGGGCTTATGGCATCTAAATGGTTCGATGCAAAAGCTTAGTGATATCTTAGAAACATCTTTGACTGGGGATAAAGGAGAATTGCTATTGCGCCATAAGGTGGTTGGATTATCTCCTAAATCTAGGAATAAGCCTTGGAAAGTAGATGTTTTAGATCATAATAAAAAATTGAAGACTCTTTACGGAAGTGATGTGATTTTTACTCTTCCACCTCAATGTCTTTTGCAAATATTTTCTAACCCATCTTTTCTACCTTTGAGTTATTGTGATCGACTTATGAACTTACCCAAAGGCAATGGAGCAGTTGTTTTGTATGGTGCTATTGACCGTAAGAAACTTCCACCGCATTGCCCTTGTCACTTACAGTTAGATATTAATGATCCCGGTTCTTTGTTTCTATCCATTAGCCGTGAGAATGATGGTAGAGCTCCTGCTGGACAAGCAACTCTGATTGCCAGTTTATTTGCAGAGGTTGACTTTTGGAATTCTCTGAGCTCAAAAGAGTATCAAGACAAAAAACAAATATTTTTAGATAAGATGCGTAAGGCTATTAATGCTTATTTGAAAATTGACTGTGATGCTTGGTTGCATATCGAACTGTCTACGCCACGAAGTTTTGCAAAGTGGACTGGCCGCCCTTTGGGAATAGTTGGAGGCTTAGGTCAGCATCCACGAAACTTTGGTCCTTATGGGCTTTCTAGTAGGACACCAATAGAAGGACTGTGGTTGTGCGGTGATTCGATTTACCCTGGTGAGGGAACTGCAGGGGTAAGCCTGTCGGCATTGCAGTCTTGCCGACAGCTAATGAAGAGTAGAGGTAAAGTATTTAATTTACCTTTTTGACCTCATACATTTAATTTAAAGAAATTCAGGTCTTATTTCGTGAACTTTTTCTAATTCTTTCTGTAGTTCATGCCATTGGTTGGATAGGATTAGATCTTCCAGCCTATTTATCGCATTTTGGTAGTCATGTAGTGTACTTAATAATGCCTTTGTGTTATGAGTTGCTATATCTACGCCTAAATTGGGATTGCCACCACCAACTCTAGTGGTATCTGCGAAGCCACTAGAGGCAAGTGATTTTGCTAATGAAAGTAGAGAATTATTTTTATTTTCTCCTACGGTTTTGAGTAAAGCGGCACTTGTGAAAAGAGGTAGATGAGAAATAAGTGCTACAGCTTCATCATGGGTTTTCGCGTCACTGGTTATCCATTGGCTACCTATTGCCAGTGCTAACTCATTAATCACTTTCAATCCCTTTTTATCAGTATTGTTGGATACTGTTGTAACCCATGGACGCCCTGAAAATAAGTGTTTTTGACCTGCTTCTATGCCTGACTGTGCAGTGCCTGCCATTGGATGACTTGGAATGAAGCGTGAATGTATGTGTTGCCAATTTTGTTCTACTGGAGCTTTTACCGAACCAACATCTGTAATTACTGCTTGCTTTGGCAATGCATTAATTAATTCATGTGAGGGCTCTATTAATTGAGATATTGGTAATGCAAGAATGATTACTGAGCAATTACTAAGAATTCCCAGGTCTGTGCTAACTACTTGAGCTAAACCTCTCTCTTTGGCACGGATTGCTGTTTTTTCCTTATTTGTAATTCCAAAAACTTCATAGCCTAATGATTGGAGGTCTAGCCCGAGTGAGCCCCCAATTAGACCCATTCCAACTATACCAATCTTATTCGAGCCGTTAAGTGATGGCTGCATTAAGCTGAAAATTAGTTGTCTTTGACAACTTCATTTATACCTCAATATTTTAGGTAAAACTATTTCAGTTGAGTCAGGTTTTTTTATGTTAGAAGCCTATTCTCATAATTATTTAAAAAGGTTTATTGAAAAGGACTGTTATGTTTGGCCACATAACCTTACTTTAAGCCGATTGATTGCCCGAAGCTTGAGAAGAAAAGATCACTCTTTGATTAACCTTAAAATTAAACATTATAATGATTGTTGGCTGGGTATTCTTATTCCTATTTGTCTCCATCCAAGAGATACCATTCTATTAGTCACAGACAAACAACGTCATAGGATTATAAATTTTGAATTACCAAGACTTCACTTAGAAGGATTAAATTTAGCTATTTGGGAAGGTAATAGACCCCCTATAGGAGAACAGGTTTGGTTGCTTAATTATAAGGATTTTTTCAACTCTTATAGAAAAGGATACTTAGGATCACGACAGATAGTTATTCCTGAAGCTGAGTTATTTTCTTTACGAATGCGAGATGCGATGGCACTCAAAGTAAATTCCCATGATTGGAATATATTAACTCGAGCATACCCTTCTAAAGCGGTTTCTTTGACGCAATTATATGATCATTGGACTAGAAAGTTTTTTTCTCAAGTTACTAGCTTGAATGGAAATGTAAGAATCTCCGCGCAAGATATATCATCGTTCAGAACTGAATTGGATTTTATTGATCAGATTCCTTTGAAATGGACTCAAGTGCTAGATGCAGTAAATGAAGGTTGGGCTAGTTGGGTAGAAGTGCGACATAAAACACTTGATTGGTGTTGGCATCTTCAGCCACTTGAGCCAATAATTATTCTTAAAAATATTTTCCAAGAATCCCCTTTTATTATGCTTCTTGGCTCTTCTCCAAATGATTTACTTATAGAACAATTTCACTCTTTTGTTGGATCTTTTAGCGTCAATGTCAATGTTGGCAGTCTTATAGATGTGGACCAAGAACCAATTGATTTGTTTGTTCCTTTGAGACAGCCATTGCCAAATACTGAATATTTTGCGGAATACTTATTGGATCAATGTCGCCGCCTAATTCTTGGTAGATCTGGCTTAACAATTCTTTTGATAGATGATGAGCAATTGCTTAAGAAATTAACTACTGAACTTGCAGCAGAATTTGGAGTAAGAGTTTCATTCAAGTCATTATTTCCTGAATCAAATGGAGTTATTTGCTGTAGCTCATTTTGGTGGTATGAACATCAAGAGAAACTTCCTGTGCCCGAGCAAATAATTATTGCTATTTTGCCTTTTTCTTCTTTGGAATCGCCATTAATCTCCGCTAGGGTCGAAGCTTATAAATTGAAAGGCTATGACTGGTTTAGAGATTTATTATTACCAGAAGTATTGACTCTTTTGCCCAAGTTAGTTCTGCCTCTTCGAAAGAGTCAAGGTAGAATGGCTATCCTTGATGGGCGCTTGCGCTCTAGAAATTGGGGGAAAAAAATTTTTACAGTTCTTGAGCCTTGGAACCCTTTGGATCGACTCTTGCCTCATTAGAGACATAATCTTTAGTGTAAATATCTCAATAAATTTATTATGGGAGAAGCTCGTCGCAGAGCCAAAGAAGGAGTGCCACCAAACAATAAAAACAAGTCTAAGGAATCTTCTCCCAGGATTGTTTCATGGTTGCCCATCACAGATAAACAAAGGAATGACTTTATTCAACTAACAATTCGAGGTGGTTGGGTCGGTATAGCAATCTTAATTTTAGTGTGGGCTATTGTTCGAATTATTGGCCCAGCAGCAGGATGGTGGGTACCTGCTGATTTACATTAAAAGATCACCTCTATTTGTGAAACGCTTTTAAGCAGCTGTTGAGATTTTGTTCATATTTGATTGTGTGGATGCACTTTTTGCTGCAGCTGCAATTGGTTTCATTGAGTTTGCACTCACCTCAGAACCTTCAGTTAGTTTTTTCCTGACTAGTTTTTCAATTTCTTCTTTAGCTTGAATATTCTGCTCTAACCAAGTAATTGTATTATCTCTTCCTTGACCAATATTGTCTCCTTTGTAGCTATACCAAGCACCTTTCCGACTGACAATGTTGGTTTCATCTGCCAAGTCTAGTAAGCAGCCTAATGTACTTATCCCTTTGCCGAACAGAATATCGAATTCTGCAATTCGAAAAGGTGGTGCAACTTTATTTTTCGCTACTTTAACTTTTGCTCGTATTCCATATTCTTCGGTTCCTCTTTTGAGTGTTTGAATTCTACGAATATCTAAACGAACAGAAGAGTAAAACTTTAGAGCATTTCCACCTGTTGTTGTTTCAGGATTGCCATAGGTAACCCCTATCTTTAAACGAAGTTGATTTAGAAAGATTACTGTGCAACCAGACTTCCCAATGTTGCCGGTTATTTTTCGCATCGCCTGACTCATTAATCTAGCTTGACTTCCTATTACATGATCACCCATTTCGCCTTCTATTTCAGAGCGGGGAGTCAGGGCAGCCACAGAGTCAACAACGACAAGATCAACGGCAGCTGATCTGATTAGCTGATCGACAATTTCTAAGGCCATTTCTCCAGTATCAGGCTGTGATACCAATAGGTTTTCAATGTCAACGCCAAGAGAAGCAGCATATACTGGATCTAATGCATGTTCAGCATCTACGAAAGCTGCGACGCCACCATTTTTTTGTACTTCTGCAATTGCATGTAATGTGAGTGTTGTTTTACCAGAACTTTCGGGTCCATATACTTCTACTACTCTTCCTTTTGGATATCCGCCACCAAGAGCAAGGTCTAGAGTAAGAGCACCTGTGGAAATAGTTTCTACACGCATTCTTGATGCGTCACCAAGCCGCATGATTGAGCCTTTGCCGAAGTTACGCTCTATTTGTCCGAGAACGAGATTCAGCGCTTTATTTTTTTCTCCAGACTTTGTTTCATCTTTACGCAAATCCCCATTAGGACTGGAATTTGTTTTTATGTCAGTAGGCATTGTAATTACTTAATTAGATTTGGAATTGGGGATTCTTTTAATGTTGGAAGGATCACGCAACATTAGATCCTTGATTAGTACAGACGTACCCTAACGGCTTAATGCCAGTTCGCCAAGGGGAGCATTAAACTTTTTTTGTCTAGTAGATGAATGCCAGAGGGTATTTTTATTTTGTCGTTTGGTTTGAGATAGCCCCACTCTGCTAAATAGCAAGGTAAAGACTCTAATCCAGGAGTTTTGAGTACCTTCTCTAAGGTGCTTCTACGATCTTCAATAAAACCTTGGAGTTTGTGATGTTTTGTTATTTGTAAAAGAACATTCGTTTTACTGCCTGATTCATGGCCATAAAGGAGTCTTGGATTGAGACTAAGACTTTCAAGAAGTTTTGCTGTAAACCCAGCACTTTTTGTTGTTAAAACAGCAAAGTCAATACCTTCATTCTTTAATTTTTTAATGCGATTGATCACTTGTGGAAAGGGTTTGTGATTTGCAAACCAAGTTTCGAAATTATCTTGGATAATTTCTTTACGGACTTGATCAAGTGCTTTTTGTAATTGCTTAGGAGTCAAATTCCAAGCTTGAAGTGCATTAATTAGATTTTTTTCATAATCATCTGAAAATGATTTTGCTCCCAACGTAAATAATGGACTTTCTTTTCTTGATAACTCTGCTGTAACTAGGACCATTTCCCAGCCATGATTTATCCAAGGCCTTATTTTGCGAAAGTTCTCAGGAATTGATTTAGGCAAATTATAGGAAAAACCCTTTTTGGAAATTATTTCTAAGCAAGCTTTTCTAGAACTAGACCAGTATTCAGACATTCCATCAACAATGACGCCATCAAAGTCGAAAACTAATAAAGGTTTCGATTGCACTAAAAAGATTAATTGAAAACTGGGGCGCTAGGATTCGAACCTAGGAATGGCGAGACCAAAACCCGCTGCCTTACCGCTTGGCGACGCCCCATTGATGAGAGTGAGATCTGAAATAGATCTAGTTACTGCTCATACAAAATAATTGCATATTGTGGACAGCAACAGTTTATCTCAGTACCACTGATTCAAAATCTTCTATGGATTATCGAGCTTTTTCACTCTAATTTTTTGTTTTCAAGATACTTTTTGGATTTTTTTGTTTGGGAGTGGGTTCACTTTCAGCCAAGGATCAACTAGTGCTTTTGCTTCTTTGAGTGCTTGAACCCATCCTTTTGACCTGTCGATTAATTTTTTGTTTTCGTTTTGCGCTTCTATTAAGAAAGGTTGTATTAATTTTCTTGCTTTACCTCCAAATGCAATGCCAGCCAGTCCAATTCTTGTATCTATATCGTTAATGGTTTGAGCATTTGTGCCTCCAGCTAATTGTATTGGTCCCGGCGGCATTATCTCTCGGAGATTTTGCCATAAGCAAATAACCGATTTTGTAGCTCCTTTTCCTAGGTCTCCACTCATAGGCCTTCCATCTAGTTGCCAGATTGCTTTTTGGTTATAACTCCTTAAACATTCATATCTTTGCCAGAATTCTTTAGCAAGAAGGGCTGGAGTAATTGCATGACCTTCTAATCCACAACTAACGGCAATCCTTTTGAAAGGTAATTTTGTTTGACTGATGATTTTGACTAAAGCTTCAAAATCTTTAATGCGTCCTGGAGTGGTATGAATTTCGATTGCATCAGGATTGGCTTTATACAGTAATTCCTTTAGTTCATCTAGGTTTAGAAATTTGTCTTTTGTTTGAATTATTCCTAAAGGACAGATTGGTAAACATCTTCCGCATCCATAACACTTATCTTCAATAACTTGTTGGATTATGGCTCCTGCAGGACACACTTTTTCGCAAGGTCTTAAACAATCTGGAGGGCAAAGTTTAGGATTAAAATAAGCCTTTCGGAAATGTATATCTTCTCCATCACTAATACTCATCATTAGCCAAGGTCGATTTCCAAATCTAGATTCAACCCAGTCCAATCCTTTTCTTGCTGCATTGGCAACTGCTAGATCTGCTGCGATATCAATGCATTGCACTCCTGCGGCTGCATATAGAGCAGATAGGTCACTAATAGAAGCTAGATCTTCATTACTTGCCCCACAAATTATTTTGACCCAACTTCCTTTTCTTAGTGCTACTTCAATGGATGTAGGATTTTTTTGCAAAGTTATAGTTTTTATTTCTTTTATTTATTTAAAAAGCTTCGCATAGATTGCCAAACAAGTTTTCTAGCTCCACCTATTTCAACAATTATTTTTAATCTTGGTTCTTTATCACAAAGATCACACAAAGCTATCAATTCTGAACGGGATAATACTTGACCTTCTAATAACCAGAGAGCAATTTTTTTTTCTTCATTCACTAATTCATTCAAAATCGGTATCACCTCTTGAACTTCTCCCAAAGCACCATTTCGGCCAACACTTTGATGACCCAAGTGAGGAGGTCTTATTCCATGAAGATTTAAAAGAAAGACTTCAGGGTCTCCGAGTCCTCTTGCAGATGTCATTTGAGTTTTATATCCCTCTGCTTTTAAACGTCTCAATAGTCGAGTTTCCGAGCCTCCCTCGAGTGGCACTTTCATAGCGAGACAGCCAGAAATCTCAAGATCATCATGAAACTCTTTACCAGATAGAAAAAGAGGCATCTTTTCCAATGGACTATGTTTTATTGAGTTTGGCAGTTAATTGAATAGATTTAAAGGGCGGGTAATGGTGTATTGTATTTAACTGCAGCAGTTTTCTGTGCACGTACGCTAGCCGCGCCTCCAGAAAATCTTGCAGGTTCGATGATTGCATCGGATTTTCAGGCCAGTACAGATGAAAGAAATCTTTCTCCTGTCGAGAAACTAGTCAGATTTATTTTTGATTAAGTCTCAGCCACTGACTTCTTTGCTAGCCCTATCCGATCTTTTTAACTTTCCCATTTAAGGCGAGTATTCGGGTTCATTCATTTGGGGTTTTCTTAGAAAATCAGTTTTAAGTCTCCTTATAGGAGTTTTATTTAAACGCTGGCGTTATTTCCTAAATTATGTCTATTGGCATCTTAGGCAAGAAATTGGGCATGTCCCAATTCTTCGATGAAAAAGGAAGAGCAGTCCCAGTGACTCTCATTGAAGCTGGACCTTGCCGAATCACTCAACTTAAAAGTATGGCTACAGATGGGTATTCATCTGTGCAGATAGGTTTTGGTGTCACAAGAGAAAAACTTATTAACAAGCCTTTGAAAGGACATATCTCTAAAACAGGGAAAGAGTTTCTACGCTATTTAAAAGAGTATAGAGTTACAGATGTTGATACTTATAAATTAGGCGAGAAAATTACTGTCGGAGATTTTGAAGCAGGACAAAAGGTTGATGTAAGTGGAGACAGCATGGGCCGTGGCTTTTCTGGTTATCAAAAGAGGCATGGCTTTAGTAGAGGCCCAATGAGCCATGGTTCAAAAAACCATAGACAACCTGGTTCAACAGGTGCAGGAACCACTCCAGGAAGAATTTATCCAGGTAAAAGAATGGCAGGTCGTTATGGAGGGAAAAAAGTTACTACCAGAAGCCTTACAATTATTAAGATTGATAATGAGAAAAATCTCTTAGTAGTAAAGGGATCTGTACCTGGTAAACCAGGATCACTTCTAAATATTCGTCCAGCAAAACGTGTTGGTTCTAACCTAAAAGGAGGAGATAAATAATGGCCAACTGTGTTGTTCTTGATTGGCAAGGTAAGGAGGCTGGAAAGGCAAGCCTTAACTTAAAAGTAGCCAAGGAAAGTAGTGCTGTTGACTTATTGCACAGAGCGGTTTTACGTCAACAAGCTCACTCTAGACAGGGGACTGCTAGCACTCTTACAAGATCTGAAGTTCGAGGTGGAGGACGAAAGCCATATAAGCAAAAAGGTACTGGAAGAGCTCGACAAGGTTCTATTCGTACGCCGCTGAGACCAGGAGGCGGAATAATTTTTGGACCAAAACCTCGTAAATATAATCTTGGAATGAATAGGAAAGAGAGAAGATTGGCTTTAAGAACTGCTCTAATGTCTAGGGTAAAGGATTTGAAGATAGTTAAAGATTTCGGGAATACTTTAAAACTTCCTAAGACAAAAGAAATAGTTGATGCTCTATCAAGATTAGGAATTCAGCAGGAATCTAAGGTACTTATAATTCTTTCAAACCCATCTGATATTGTTTCTCGATCTGTTAGAAATCTAGAAAAGGTAAAATTGATATCTGCTGAGCATTTGAATGTTTTCGACCTTCTTAATGCCAATGCATTAATTGTTGGTGAGGATGCTTTAGTGAAAATCCAGGAGGTGTATGGAAATGACTGAAATGTTTAAAGAAAGACTCACTGATGTGATTAGACGCCCTCTTATTACAGAAAAAGCTACTAGGGGTTTGGATTTAAATCAGTACACGTTTGAAGTTGACCATAGAGCTAAAAAACCGGATATAAAAGCTGCTGTTGAAAAAATGTTTGATGTCAAGGTTATTGGTGTCAGCACAATGAATCCACCAAGAAAAACTCGCAGAGTTGGTCGCTTTTCAGGAAAGCGAGCCCAAGTCAAGAAGGCCATTGTCAGACTTGCCGAGGGTAATTCAATTCAATTATTCCCTGAGTCTTGAGGTCTTAAAAACAATGGCTATTCGAACTTATCGTCCTTATACACCTGGTACTCGCACTAGAGTAGTTACAGACTTTAGTGAAGTAACAGAGCGCAAGCCTGAAAGGTCATTATTGGTACCAAAGCACCGTCTTAAGGGTAGAAACAATCGAGGTGTTATTACTTGTCGGCATAGAGGAGGTGGACACAAAAGACTTTATAGAATTGTTGATTTCCGCCGTAACAAGCATGGAATCAAAGCAAAAGTAGCGGCTATTCATTATGACCCGCATAGAAATGCTCGCTTAGCTTTGCTTTTTTATTCTGATGGTGAAAAGAGATATATTCTTGCTCCAGCAGGGATTTCTATAGGTTATGAAGTCGTTTCAGGCCCAGACTCTCCTATTGAAACAGGTAATGCAATGCCTCTTTCATCGATTCCTTTAGGTTCCAGTGTTCATTGTGTTGAGATTTATCCTGGAAAAGGAGGTCAAATGGTTCGAACTGCTGGTGGCAGTGCCCAGGTTATGGCCAAAGAAGGAGATTATGTTGCTTTAAGACTTCCTTCTACTGAAGTTCGTTTAGTGAGAAGAGAATGTTATGCCACCCTAGGAGAGGTAGGTAATTCTGAAATTAGAAATACCAGTTTAGGTAAGGCTGGCAGACGTCGCTGGTTAGGGAGAAGGCCACAAGTACGTGGAGCTGTTATGAATCCATGCGATCACCCTCATGGAGGTGGAGAGGGCAAGGCACCAGTTGGACGAGCTGGTCCTGTGACACCTTGGGGTAAGCCTGCTTTAGGTTTAAAGACTCGCAAGAAGAACAAACCTAGTAATAAGTTTGTTGTTCGAAAACGACGCCGAATTTCTAAGCGAAGTCGAGGAGGTCGTGACTCTTAATGTTAGTTCACAGCATTTATTTCTCTTAATTTAACAATGGGACGTTCACTTAAAAAAGGGCCTTTTATTGCCGACAGCCTTCTGAAGAAGGTTGAAAAACAAAATACGAATGAAGACAAGTCTGTAATTAAGACTTGGTCTAGAGCCTCAACAATTCTTCCGTTGATGATTGGACATACAATTGCTGTTCATAACGGCAGAACTCATATTCCAGTTTTTATTACTGAACAAATGGTTGGCCATAAACTGGGCGAATTTGCTCCAACTCGCACCTATAAGGGGCATATAAGAGACAAGAAGGGAGGTAGATAAAATGAATAACTCTTCAGCAAATTCTTTCGCTCAAGCACATGGTCGATATATAAGGGGTTCTGCTTCTAAAGTTAGAAGGGTTCTTGATCAAATTAGGGGACGTACTTATAGAGATGCATTGATTATGCTTGAATTCATGCCTTATCGCTCCACAGGGCCAATTACAAAAGTTTTGAGATCTGCAGTTGCTAATGCAGAACATAATCTTGGAATGGATCCTTCATCCCTTGTCATTACAAATGCAAGTGCTGATATGGGTCCAGTAATGAAACGTTATCGCCCCAGAGCGCAAGGTCGTGCTTTTTCAATCAAGAAGCAGACATGTCATATCAGTATTGCTGTGGCGCCATCTTCTCAATCCACTAATTCGGAGGCTTCTGACTGATGGGACATAAAATCAATCCAACTGGGTTACGTCTTGGAATTACTCAAGAACATAGATCACGCTGGTATGCCTCAAGCAAGGTATATCCAAGTCTTTTACAAGAAGATGATCGTATAAGAGTATTTATAAACAAAAAATATTCTTCTGCAGGAATTAGTGATGTTGTAATTGCTCGTAAGGCCGATCAACTTGAAGTCGAATTAAAAACAGCTCGTCCTGGAGTAATTGTAGGTAGACAAGGTAGTGGTATTGAAGATCTTAGATCAGGAATACAAAAGACTATCGGAGATAGAAATCGTCAGGTAAGAATTAACGTTGTTGAAATTGATAAGGTAGATGCTGATGCCCAGCTTTTGGCTGAATACATATCACAGCAACTCGAAAAAAGAGTCGCTTTTAGAAGAACAATTCGCATGGCAGTGCAAAGAGCTCAGCGAGCAGGTGTTTTAGGTTTAAAAATTCAGGTAGGAGGCAGACTAAATGGTGCTGAAATTGCAAGATCTGAATGGACAAGAGAAGGTCGCGTTCCATTACATACTTTGAGAGCAGAAATTGATTATGCAGTTAAGACAGCGAATACCACTTATGGAGTACTCGGAATAAAAGTTTGGGTTTTCAAAGGAGAGGTTCTGCCAAAAGAAGAACAGCAAATTCCTGTAGGAGCAAGCCCAAGACGTAAGGGTAATAGAAGGCCTCAACAGTTTGAGGATAGATCCAATGATGGTAAATAAGGAGGTTTAAATCATGCTAAGTCCCAAAAGAACCAAATTCAGGAAACAGCAACGAGGTCGCATGAGAGGTGTGGCTACCAGAGGTAATAAAATTGCCTTTGGTCAGTTTGCTCTACAAGCTCAAGAGTGTGGCTGGGTAACTTCACGCCAGATTGAAGCTAGTCGACGAGCAATGACTCGTTACGTTAAAAGGGGCGGTCAAATATGGATACGTATTTTTCCTGATAAGCCTGTAACAATGAGACCAGCGGAAACGCGAATGGGTTCTGGTAAAGGAAATCCTGAATTTTGGGTTGCTGTTGTCAAGCCCGGAAGAATACTTTTTGAGATGGGTGGCGCAGAAATTACTGAATCGATTGCTAGAGAAGCAATGCGTCTCGCTCAGTACAAGCTTCCTGTTAAAACAAAGTTTATAGCTTTGGCGGAAGGGGAAGTCCCTTCTCAGGCAGGTAAGCCTTCAAGTAAATCAATTTCCTCAGCTGAGGAAATTGAAAAGAGTGCCGAAAAAGCTGATGAAACATCTTCTGCTTCATCAGTTGCTACTGTGGAGTCTTAATCAATGACATCATCTGATATTTCCGAAATCATCAAGCTTAATGATGACGATCTTAATAAAAAGATTGATGAAACCCGTAAGGAGCTTTTTGATCTTCGATTTCAAAGAGCTACAAGGCAGCTTTCTGAAACTCATCGTTTCAAACTTGCTCGTAAACAGTTGGCGCAACTGCTAACCGTACAAAGCGATCGCAATCGCTCTAAAACCTCTTCATGAATTTCAGGTAGAAATTATGGCACTTAAAGAACGCGTGGGTACAGTCGTTAGCGACAAAATGGATAAAACAGTTGTGGTAGCTGTTAAAAACCGTTTCCCTCATCCTATTTATCAGAAAATCATTAGTCGAACTGCTCGATATAAGGTTCATGATGCAGATAATAATTGTAAAGTCGGCGATGAAGTCCGTATTACAGAAACACGCCCTTTAAGTGCAAGTAAACGTTGGAAGGTAGCTGAAGTTATTAGATCAAATGCTCAAACAAAGGAGGGAGTTAAATGATTCAACAAGAAAGCTATTTAACCGTTGCTGACAACAGTGGTGCAAAGAGACTTCAGTGCATAAGGGTCTTAGGATCTAATAGAAGATATGCTCATGTAGGAGACGTCATTGTTGCTGCTGTAAAAGATGCTTTGCCTAATATGGGTGTAAAGAAGTCTGATGTAGTTAAAGCAGTAGTCGTTCGAACGAAGGCAACCCTTAGAAGGGATACAGGAAATTCAATAAGATTTGATGATAATGCAGCAGTTCTAATTAATGAGGATAAGAATCCTAGAGGTACAAGGGTTTTTGGCCCAGTTGCAAGAGAATTACGAGAAAGAAATTTCACCAAAATTGTTTCTTTAGCTCCGGAGGTGATTTAGATGATGAATCTCAATCAAAAAAATAAACCTGTTTCTGCTCGCGTAAAGATGCGTATTCGAAAGGGAGATACTGTCCAAGTCATTAATGGTAAAGAAAAAG
>QCFW01000003.1 GCA_003280135.1 Prochlorococcus sp. AG-363-N16
TATTCCCAAAGAACCTGTGAAGATTTGAATAATTGGCGAATTGATATCCTGCCCCAAAATATGTGCAACCCATTCCACTGGAAGGGGAAATCCCCAGCCTCCTAGATATAAGATAGAAACTAATAAGGCAGATAAAACTAAATTTATATAGCTTCCAAGATAAAAAAGAGCAAATTTCATTCCAGCATATTCAGTTTGATACCCAGCAACTAGTTCTTCTTCTGCTTCAGGCAAGTCAAAAGGCAATCTTTCGCATTCAGCAAGAGCACAGATCCAAAAAATTACAAAACCTACGGGTTGTCTCCATATATTCCAGCTAAGAATTCCGATAGTGTTTTGCTGATCCACTATATCCACAGTACTAAGAGAATTGCTCATCATTACTATTGCTAAAACTGATAGTGCAAGAGGTATTTCGTAACTAATGGATTGAGCAGCAGCTCTAAGACCCCCAAGTAAGGAATATTTATTATTTGAGGCATAACCACTCATTAATAGTCCAATTGGTTGAATACTGCTTAGAGCAATCCAAAGAAAAATCCCTAGACCTATATTGCTAATAAGCAAATTCTGACCAAAAGGAACAATTAACCAAGAAAGTATTACTGGTATTAATACAAGAACTGGTCCAAGCGTAAAAAGCAATCCATCAGCTTTTGCTGGAATTACATCTTCTTTAACTAGTAACTTTAATCCATCTGCAATTGGTTGCAGTATCCCTAATGCGCCTGCATATTCAGGACCAATACGCTGTTGTGCTGCAGCTGAGATTTTTCTTTCTAACCAAACAGTAACCAATACTCCAATCAAAGCTGAAGTAAGCACTAATAACATTGGCAGAGGGAGCCAAAGGATATGTGAGATCTCTGAGGAAATACCAAATCCTTGAAGGAGATTGTTGAAACTTAATTCAAGATCAAGGCCAGTATTCACTAATAAAATGTTTTTACTTCTATTAGGTTAGTAAAAATTTGATCTATTTTCTGATATTTAAAGTACTAGTTTTAGTTAATTGATCGATCTTCTAGTGGTTTCCATGTTCGTTCTCCTTCGCCTATATATATTTGTGTAGGTCTAAAAATACGATTAGCACTAAGTTGTTCTCTCCAATGAGCCAACCATCCAGCTACCCTAGAAATAGCAAAAATAGGAGTAAATAAGTCTTTTGGGATTCCTAATTTTCTGTAAACAAGACCTGAATAAAAGTCAACATTTGGGAATATACCTTTTGGACCAAGCATTGGACTTGCTTCGGCTTCCAGGGCTTTTGCTATATCGTACATTTCATCTTTACCAAATCTTGCAAACAGTTCTTCAGCAAAAGTTTGCAAAATAGTAGCTCTTGGGTCTTTGACTTTATATTCTCGATGTCCAAAACCCATTATTTTCTGCTTGTTTTTAATTGCTGCTTTTAAAAAGTTTTTTGCTTGATCGGGACTTTTGATGTCTTCTAACATTTTAATTACGTCTTCATTAGCTCCTCCATGTAAAGGCCCTGCAAGGGTGCCCACTGCTGAAGCTATTACTGCATAAGGATCAGTAAGAGTGCTAGCAGTAACTCTTGCACTGAATGTACTTGCATTTAAGCTATGTTCTGCATGCAAAATTAAGCATCTATCAAATACTCGTGCTTCTAAAGGATCAGGTTCTTTTTCAGTAAGCATATAAAGGAAATTGGCTGAATAAGGTAAGTCATCTCTTGGTTGTATTGGGTCTTGACCTTTTCTAATTAATTGAAAAGCAGCTACCATTGTTGGGATTTTTGCAATCAGTCTCACCACAGCGTCATAAATATATTTAGGGTTGTCAGTTGCTCGTCTTGAATAGAAGAGTCCTAATGATGCTGCACTCGATTGCAGTGCATCCATTGGGTGACCAGACTCTGGGAAACATTTCATCATGTCCCTCACTCTGAAACTTAACCTTCTATGCATTTGAATTTCTTTTTCAAACTCTCTTAATTCCTTTGATGTAGGAAGCTTTCCCCATATGAGTAGAAAAGTTGTTTCTAGAAAACTACTTTTTTGTGCTAATTCAGCAATGGAATAGCCTCTATACTTGAGGTCTCCCTTGATCCCGTCAATATCACATATTGATGATTGAGTTACTGGAACTCCTTCAAGTCCAGGCCTTAATTCAAGTTTTGCGGGTTCTTTACTTTTGTCTATTTTCATTCCCTCCAGAATTTTTATATAAAGATCATTGCAAAAGCAATCTTATTATAAAAGGCTTCAAGTTGCTTTAGACGGGTTTTGGAATTATTTAAGTTGGCATCTGATACCATAGAAGCTGTAGGTATTAATAGTGATATCTTTTTATAAGATTTTGAACTCAAATTATTCAAATAAAAAAGATCTTTAATCTAAAGAAAGCTTTGCTAGAAAATTAATTTGAGCATTTGTTTCCTCTTGGTTTGAACCAAGAGAAATAGCAAGTCTATTAATATCCTTTGCAATTGAATTTCCTATTATTTTTTCCATTAGTATCCAGGGCTTCCATTTTTGCATTAGTTTTTGTGAAGAAACTCTACCTAAAGAAATTTTTTGATTAATGTTTTTACCTTTGATTTTAAAAAACATTTCTTTCCCTATAGGCAAAGGTAAACTTTCTTGGCGCTTCTGAATGAAAGGTAGTTGATTACTCCACCAATTTTTATCATCATCATCATCATCCAGTAAAAAAGCAATTTCCTTATCTATTACTTGATCACTATTTATATTATTAACTTTAAGTCTAGACCATATTTTAATATCATTATCTTTCAAAGAAATAGATTCATTTTTAAAATTATCCTGCTTTAAAGATTCATTAATAGATTCCTCTTGGTCATTTTTATTCGTTCCAATAATCCATTTTCCTTGATTATTTGCAAACACTAGTTCTCCACTCTCCACTTCGGCAATTCTTCTAGTATTTCTTAGGTCTATGTTATTGATGTATTGACTAAGTAGTGGTTCTAGTAAACTTGATATTGGATTTTGATTATTTATATCAAAAATATCACTTGTATTATTTAAAATTGCAAGGTCTTCCAAGCTTTTATTGACTCCCAATCCATTGAATAAATTCTCATCATTAATTTCGTTTTGATCGACAAATAAAAACTTATCATTAAAGTTAAACATACCTTCTAAAAATAATTCTTTACCATTTGCTTTCATTGAACCAATAAATTTATCGAAATCATTTCTCCTTGTTATTTTCTCTGGAACATTAAACCATAACCTTAGACCTTCTTTTGAAATACTTATCAATGAAATGCTATTACTTAAATTTGGAATCAAACTTTTTATTGAATCGTCTGATATTTGACTTTCCTCGGGTTTGTTTGATATTTCTAAAGACTGCTCTAAAGCATTTATACTAGATGCTACTAATACCTCATTGCTATCCGTCAATGCTGATGCTAGTATAGATCTACTGTCACTTTTACTTTCTGATCTTGCACTAAATATTGTAATATTATTAGTTTTCTTTTCTTCAACATCTATACCTAATAATTTTTTTCTTTCCCAAAAATTTTCTAATATTTGTTTATTATCTTTAGAAGTATCTTGAAGCACTAGAAGCCAGTTAAATCTATTTTCTTCATTTAATGGTTTGAATACTGAGAAGCTAATTCTTGATCCAATATTATTTGAAAGGTCTTTTTCAAAGTCGAGCCCTATCAGTGCAAATATTCCATTCCTTAATTTAATACTTGCTTTCTTTGCTGAGTTTCTTTTTTTCGTAGGTGCAGCTGCTTCTACATATTTTGGAAAGTTATTAGGATCAATTTTTAGGTGAATTGTAAATAGATTTTCTTTTGGAATAAATCTTGCGGAATTAGGAATTTCTATTACTTCTTCTTTTAAGTTTAATGGAGTTTGATTAAAAGATAATTTCCATAGGCCAAAAGCGATGAGAATTAAAGTGATTATCGTTATGATTAAGCCATTAATAAATGATGTTGCTTTCATAAGTTGGATAATAGCTCCTTTCCTTATTTGTTTATAAGCCTTTAAGCTCTAAAGAGTTGCCAAAATAACGAAATGAATCAGAAACTTCCTAAAAATATTTCCCCTAGTGATTTGTTTAAATGGATACAGAAAGAATCCGTTAAGCCGATATTGATAGATGTTCGGGAAGATAATGAATTGGATATAGCGAGATTCCCTGAAAAGAATTTGCATATCCCTTTAAGTAAATTTGAAATTTGGTGCGATACACTCCATGAGCATTTATCTATTGAACAGCCAATTGTAGTTTTATGTCATTCAGGTATTAGAAGTTGGAATTTTGGAGCCTGGTTGATAGAACAGAATTCTAGATATGATGTTTGGAATCTGGAAGGTGGAATTGATGGATGGAGCCAAGAAATTGATAACTCTGTACCTAGGTATTAGTTTAGGAATAGACTTTTAGTCTTTATATTTCTGATTTCAATTGTTCTGCAACTGTATTGACATCCTTGTCTCCACGTCCAGAACAATTAATTACTATTTCTTGACCCTTTTTGAGCTTCGGACAAATTTTTTCTAGCCATGCAAAAGCATGTGCCGTTTCAAGTGCAGGAATAATCCCTTCTAATTGGCTTACTAGTTGCAATGCCTTGAGAGCTTCTTTATCTGATACGGCAACATATTCAACTCTCCCTATTTCTTTAAGATAACTATGTTCAGGACCTACACCAGGGTAATCAAGACCCGCACTGATTGAATGGGCTTCTTGAACTTGCCCGTCTTGATCTTGCAGCAGAAGGCTCATTGCACCATGCAATACACCGGTTCGTCCTTGAGTCATTGTTGCAGCATGTTTATTCGTTTGAATTCCTTCACCTGCTGCTTCTATTCCAATCATTTTGACTGACTTGTCTCCAATGAATTCATGAAACAATCCCATCGCATTAGATCCTCCTCCAACACATGCCATTAAGAGATCAGGTGTCCTTCCAAAAGCATTATTGCATTGTCTTCTTGTTTCTTCTCCGATAATTGAATGGAAATCTCTAACTAGCATTGGGTAAGGATGCGGTCCTGCTACTGAACCAAGTATGTAGTGAGTAGACTCAACATTGGTAACCCAATCACGAATAGCTTCACTAGTTGCGTCTTTTAATGTCGCAGTACCTGAAGTAACGGGATGGACACTTGCACCTAATAGCTTCATTCTAAAAACATTTAAAGCCTGTCTTCGCATGTCTTCTTTGCCCATATAAATTACACATTCCAATCCAAAGCGAGCACAAACGGTTGCAGTAGCAACCCCATGTTGACCTGCACCTGTTTCTGCAATAATTCTTTTTTTGCCCATTCTTATTGCTAGAAGTGCTTGCCCAAGAGCATTATTAATTTTATGAGCGCCAGTATGATTTAAGTCTTCTCTTTTTAACCAAATCCTTGGACCTTCACCTTCCCTTAAGTAATGCTTAGTTAGCCTTTCTGCTTCATAGAGTGGCGTTGCTCTGCCTACATACGTTTTAAGGAGATGGGAAAGCTCATTCTTAAAAGAAGAATCTTGCCAGGCATCTTGAGCAGCTTTTTCAAGTTCTTCTAGTGCAGGAATTAGAGTTTCTGGTACATATTGGCCTCCAAAGCGACCAAAACGTCCTGACTGATTGGGTCTTACTTTTCGTGCAAGATTGTCATTATTAGGTTTTGAGGAGAATGTGCTTGTCACCAGAAAATGGTCGAGAATAAAAAACAGATTAGTTACAAGAGCAATGCCTAAAAGAAGCTGGCGTGAATTTGGAGATTATGCTCCTAATGACCATAAAAAACCATTAGATAATCTTCAATCTAAAGCTGATCGTCCTGTAAGGGTAAAAAAAATGCGTGGTGGCAAAGGAGGAAAAACAGTAACAATTGTAAGCGGCTTAGGTCTCCCTTCGCTTGAATTGAAAAAGCTTCTCAAAGTTATGAAAGTAAAATGCGGAACGGGAGGAACATTGAAAGAAGATACTATTGAAATCCAAGGGGACAAGATAGATCAAACTATAGATTTATTAATTCAGGAAGGTTATAAACCAAAACGTTCTGGAGGTTGATTTTCTGAGTTTGTTCCCATTTGGATGGACAATACTTTAAGTAACATTGATTGACTTATGTCATTAGAACCTGAAGGAGCCAACCCATCAAAATCTTCCAATATTGTTTGGCATCAAGCATCAGTTACACGAAAAGACATTGCTAAAAAAAGGGGGCATAAGAGTGCCATCCTTTGGTTTACAGGATTATCAGGTTCAGGAAAGAGCACTTTGGCAAATGCAGTAAATGCTGCTTTGTTTGACCAAGGATTATCAACGTATGTTCTTGATGGAGATAATATTAGGCATGGACTATGTAGTGATTTAGGATTTTCTGATTCTGACAGAGAGGAAAATATTCGAAGAATTGGAGAAGTCGCGAAGCTTTTTTTGGATTCTGGGGTCATAGTGTTAACTGCATTTGTTTCTCCATTTCGTTCTGATCGCAACAAAGCTCGGAAACTTGTTAACGATAATGATTTTCTTGAGATCTACTGTGCAGCAGATTTACACACTTGTGAAGATCGTGATACAAAAGGTTTATATGCTAAGGCTAGGAAAGGAGAAATTAAAGATTTCACAGGAATCTCAAGTCCATATGAAGAACCTGATTGCCCTGAATTGAAGATTGATACCGGCACTTTAAGTTTAGAAATATGTGTTCAAGAAGTTATTAAAAAATTACATGAAAATTCTATTTTTTAAATTAATTTGATCTGCAACATAGTATTCTTATAAATTAATTTCCATTCAAATAACTAATTGCTCCTATATCAGTTAGTTTTTTATCTTTATTTATTACTTGAGAGTGAAGATCTTTTCGATATTTAGTTAGCCTTTGCATAATATTTTCATCATGTATACCTAAGATTTTTGCTGCTAAAAGACCTGCATTAATGCCAGCTCCTATAGCTACAGTAGCTACGGGAATACCACTTGGCATTTGCACGATTGAATATAAAGAGTCAATACCAGACATTGTTTTGCTTTGAATAGGCACTCCAATTACTGGAAGATCAGTTAGAGCTGCCACCATGCCAGGTAAGTGTGCAGCACCTCCAGCTCCTGCAATAATTACTTTAAAACCTTTTTCTTGAGCAGATTTCGCAAATTCAACCATTTCTAGAGGAGTTCTATGAGCCGAGAGAATTCTTACTTCGTTCTTTATTTCGAATTCTTCTAGAATTTGAATAGCAGGTTGCAGGCTAGGGAGGTCAGAGTCACTACCCATTACAATGGCTATCAAATTTGTTCCTTTAGTATCTATTGAAGACACGTTTAAATAATGTAGAGTTCATTCTATTAATTAAGATAACTTGTTAATAGCTAAAGAGCTATTAAAGGATTTAAATTTATGCGCCAAATAAAAAATATTCGCTTACCACACCCTTTTAATACTCAATGTAACGACTTTTTTTGGACTATTTGTGTTGACCATTCTAATATCATTAGATCTATTAAGCGTATTGAAAACCACTTAGCACTAGATGGTGAGGATTGGTCTGGAGATTGGTTAAGTCCTATGGGAGTTGACTTGCAAATTAATGGAGGTCTTGGAGTTGCATTTAGTGATTTGCATTTTGAACAATTACCAAGCATTTATGCATTATTAGATAAACTTTGGCTTGATGGTGTTGAGGCAATTTGTCCAACAATCGTCACTTCAAATATATGTTCTTTAAGGAAATCTTTAGAAGTGATAAGAGTGGCTAGGAAAAACAATAATCAAAAGCAATCATGCAAACTTCTTGGATCTCATCTAGAAGGACCTTTCTTATCAAAAAAACATAAGGGAGCTCATGAATTGCAATATATTTCTAATCCCTCTATTTCAGAAATAACCAAAAGAATTCAAGGCTTTGAAGATGAGATATCTCTTGTCACTCTTGCCCCGGAGTTGAAAGGCGCTGCTGAAGTGATTGCATTCTTAAGGAAAAATCAAATTGTTGTTTCTTTGGGACATTCTTCTGCATCGAATGAAGAATGTAAAGCTGCATTTAATTCAGGTGTAAGCATGATCACGCATGCTTTTAATGCTATGAATGGCATTCATCACCGTGATCCTGGTCCTATTGTTGAAGCGATGGTAAATGGCAATATCAGTGTCGGTTTAATTGCGGATGGGACGCATATACATCCGCATATAGTAATAATGTTGCAAAAAATGTTTTCTAAACAGCTTTTCTTAGTGAGTGATGCATTGCCGCTTTATGGGACCAATTCCTCTAAATGCTTATGGAATAATGAAGTGATTAATGTTAATAATGGAGTCTGTTTTTTAGATGATGGGACGTTGGCAGGAACCTCTTTATCTTTATTAGAAGGCTGTAAAAATTTAGCAAAATGGACTGAAAATATTTCCTTTTCCATCTGGACTGCAACAGTTGCTCCTAGGATCGCCATTAATACTGGTAAAAAAATAGAAGAGTTTTTGCTTGGAAAACCTTTACACCACTTGCTTAGATGGAGTTTTCAAAAGGATACCTCTAGTCTTTGTTGGAAGCATGCTAAGTAGTATTCTCATGGAAATTATTTCATTGCAATGGCTATAGAAGATCGTCAGGACCTAAAACAGGCTGAGAAGGCAGAAGTAACCTCCTATTTCAATGGAACAGGCTTTGAAAGATGGAATCGTATTTATAGTGACACTGACGAGGTTAATAAGGTTCAGAAAAACATTCGTAAAGGTCATCAGAAAACTGTGGATGATGTACTTCAATGGGTTAATGAATCAAAGCCTTTAGGTGCAATGAGTTTTTGTGATGCTGGATGTGGTGTCGGAAGCCTTTCTTTGCCTTTAGCCTTAATGGGAGCCGGTTCTATAGCTGCTAGTGATATTTCAAACTCTATGATCGAGGAAACAAAAAGAAGAGCACTTTTGTCTGGAGTGAATATGTCTAAAATCACATTTACTACCTCCGATCTTGAAAGTTTACAAGGCTCTTTTCATACAGTTATTTGTCTAGATGTTTTTATTCATTATCCGCAAAAAGCAGCAGAAGAAATGGTTAAACACTTATGTGGTTTAGCAAAGAGTAAACTTATAGTGAGTTTTGCACCTTATTCTCCTTCATTAGCTTTGTTGAAAGCTATTGGTCAGTTTTTTCCAGGACCAAGTAAAACAACTAGAGCATATATTTTGAGAGAAAAAGGAATAGTGAGGTCAGCAGAAGAATGTGGTTTTACGCTTTATAGACGTAAATTAAATCAAGCTCCTTTTTATTTTTCTCAATTGATTGAGTTTAGAAGGAGTGAACCTTAGTTGAAGTATCAAATCTTAAGTTACTAGATTATTTTCAAGTGCATATCTAACCAGCTCTGTCCTGCTAGATGTTCCAGTTTTAATAAATAATCTACTTACATATTTTTCTACATTTCTAATAGAAGTTTCTAATTTTCTAGCTATTTCTTTATTCATTAAACCTTCAGCAACTAATTGAAGAACACTATCTTCTCTAGGAGTAAAAGTAGGAATAATAATGTCTTTTCTTAAGGAGTTATTATCATTTTGGGTTAGCATGGAACGTATTTCAGTAATTTGCTTCGCCATTTGACTGACATCAGTATCTGCAAACCTTGCAGCCTCAGTGAGAAGTCTTTCTTGTCGTTTAACAACATTTCTTACGCGAGCGACTAATTCATCAGGGTCAAAGGGTTTTGGTATGTAATCATCTACACCAGCTTGATAACCTTGAGTTCGATCTGTGGTCATACCTTTTGCAGTTAAAAAGATAACTGGAGTTCCTCCTAGCCTTTCATCCTCCCTGAGCCTTTTTAAAAGAGTATACCCATCGCATCTAGGCATCATTACATCACTAATAATTACGTCAGGAATTATTAGTTGTGCTTTTTCCCATCCATCTTCTCCATCTATTGCAGTTTTTACGTCAAATCCTTCGTCTTCCAGATAAGCCTGCACAGCATTCCTAATGCCTGGCTCATCATCTACTAATAATATCCGTGGTTTTTGTGAAACCTCTAATTCAGAAGATTTTGTTTCATTCATAAATGTAAGACCCAATACTTGTACAGAATCTAGAAGAGATTTAATACAAGGTTATCGATTTTAAAGTTTTTCGCGAGGTGGTTCATGCAACAAAAACCATTGGAATTTGATTATCAATCAACAACTCCTTGTTTGCAAAGTGTTGTTGATGCTATGGAGCCTTACTGGAATGAAGATTGGGGAAATCCATCAAATCGTCAAAATCGTTCTGGCATTTTGGCATCTGCTGCAATGAGTATTGCTAGAGATACTTTGGGACAGTCTTTAGGAATCAATTCAGAAAGATTAATTTTTACAAGTGGTGCTACTGAAGCCAATAACTTGGCTTTAATTGGTCATGCACGTGCACATGCTAATGAGCTGGGTAAAAAAGGTCATGTTATAACTATGACCACAGAACATCATGCAGTATTAGATCCAATAAAACAACTTGAAAAAGAAGGGTTTAGTATTACTGCAGTGAAGCCAAGATCTGATGGAATTTTATGTTTAGATGACTTTAATAATGCTTTTAAAGATGATACTTTTATGGTTAGTATAATGCTAGCTAATAATGAGATTGGTGTAATACAACCTATTAAAGAAGTTTCAAAAATATGTAAAGATAGAGGAGTAATTCTTCATAGTGATGCAGCTCAAGGATTTGGATATTTACCATTTACAATAGATACATTAGGGGTTGATCTAATGACAATAAGTGGTCATAAAATTTATGGGCCTAAGGGGGTTGGTGCATTAATTAGAAGTAATGATATTTCTATCCATCCTTTAATTTTCGGAGGTGGACAGGAGCAAGGAATAAGAGCAGGAACTCTTCCTGTCCCTTTAATTGTAGGTTTTGGTAAAGCTGTTGAAATTGCCATAAATGAAATGGAAAATAATATTGTTAGGTTCAGAGATTTACGCAATAAGTTATGGTTTGGCCTTTCTAGTCAGATTTCTGGATTATTAATTAATGGATCTTTAGATAAACGTCTTCCTCATAACTTAAATTTTACTATTAAAGGAGTTCTTGGAAGTCGTATGCAAAAGCTTTTAAGATCTAAAATTATTTGTACTAGTGCATCATCATGTAGTAATGGATCTCCTTCACATGTTCTTATAGAACTTGGACGAACTTCAAAAGAGGCGGAAGCCTCCCTAAGACTTAGTATAGGAAGATTTACGACAAATAATGATATAGAACAAGCTATTGAATTGATTTCAGAAATAGTTCAACAATTGCGTTAAATATGATTTACTAATAAAAAATTACTTTCTTTTTGCAACTCTTAACTTTGCACTTCGACTGCGTGGATTTGTAGAAATTTCATGTATCTTTGCTGTGATTGGTTTTTTAGTTACCCTTACTAGTTTCTCACTATTAAGAAAAGCTCTTTTGACCATTCTATCTTCTAGAGAATGAAAACTAATTATTATAAATAATCCATTTTGATGAATCCAATCTGGTCCATTATTTAGAAGAATTTCAAGAGCATCAAGTTCTTTATTAACTGCAATTCGCAATGCTTGAAATGTACGTGTTGCAGGGTGAATCCTGCCAAAACGTGTCTTTGGTGGATAACAGCCTGCAATTGCATAAGCTAAATCTAGAGTTCCTGAATAAGATCCATTTGTGGCTAAATCATTCTTAATTCTCCTTGCGATTCTTCTTGAAAATTTTTCTTCTCCATATTGATAAATAAGATTTGCCAAGTCGCGCTCGTCTAATTGGGCTATTAACTCCGATGCTTTGATCCCTTCTGATTGATTCATACGCATATCCAAAGGACCATCAACTTGAAAGCTGAACCCCCGTGAGGCTTGATCAATTTGTGGACTACTCACTCCAAGATCCGCAAATACTAGTGATGCTTTTTCGGATGGGGCAAATTGACTGAAATTCGTATGTTGTATTTCAGCCCTTTCTCCAAATTTTTTAAGTTGTTGTGAAGCAGCATTTATTGCGATTTTGTCTTGGTCAATACCTATAACATTTATGTCTGGAAAATTTTCGAGTACTAATGCTGAATGACCTCCTCCACCAAGTGTTGCATCAATCATTAAGTTCTTTTTGCTTGCATTACAAGGGATTTCCTTAACGAAATCAATCAATTCATTTGCTAGAACAGATAAATGTTTGAAGTTGGAATTGGAAACTTTGGATTCTTCTTTCATCTCGACTCTCTAATATCGTAAGTAAGTATTTGGAATTTCGGCTCCATGTCGCAGTTGGAAACACGAACTGAGCCAATGGTGGTCAATTTTGGCCCCCATCATCCCTCTATGCATGGTGTTCTGCGCTTAGTAGTCACCTTAGATGGGGAAGATGTTATTGATTGTGAGCCAGTAATTGGTTACCTTCATCGTGGAATGGAGAAAATTGCTGAAAATAGAACAAATGTGATGTTTGTTCCTTATGTCAGTCGGATGGATTATGCGGCCGGAATGTTTTATGAAGCAATTGTAGTCAATGCACCCGAGCGATTAGCAAATATTTCTGTGCCTAAACGAGCTAGTTATATCAGAGTGTTGATGCTAGAGCTAAATCGTATTGCTAATCATCTTCTTTGGCTGGGCCCATTTTTAGCGGATGTCGGTGCACAAACTCCATTTTTTTATATTTTTCGTGAACGTGAGATGATCTATGACCTTTGGGAGGCTGCAACTGGTCAAAGGCTAATAAATAATAATTATTTCCGTATTGGCGGTGTGGCCTGTGATTTGCCATGGGGATGGCTTGATAAATGCAAAGATTTTTGCAATTGGTTTGGTCCGAAGATTGATGAATATGAAAAGCTAATAACTAATAACCCAATCTTTCGTCGGAGAATTGAAGGTTTAGGTTCTATTACTAGAGATAAAGCTATTAATTGGAGTCTTTCAGGGCCAATGCTTCGTGCTTCAGGAGTCCCTTGGGATTTACGCAAGGTAGATCATTATGAGTGTTATGACGATTTTGATTGGGATATAGCTTGGGAAAAGGAAGGAGATTGTTATGCCCGATATCGAGTTAGAATTGAGGAAATGAGACAATCTTTAAAAATTTTAGAACAAGCTTGTGACATGATTCCTGGTGGTCCAACTGAGAATTTAGAAGCAACTAGAATGAAAGATGGCAAGGACAGCATTTATTCAGGTTTTGATTATCAGTATGTTGCAAAAAAAGTTGCCCCTACTTTTAAAATACCTAATGGAGAATTATATACACGCCTAGAATCAGGTAAAGGAGAAATTGGTGTATTTATTCAAGGGAATAATGAGGTCACTCCTTGGCGTTTTAAAATTCGTGCTGCTGATCTAAATAATCTGCAGATTCTTCCTCATATTCTGCAAGGGGCAAAAGTTGCAGATATTATGGCAATTCTCGGGTCAATAGACGTAATTATGGGATCAGTTGATCGTTAGAGAAGTGGATGACTATAAATTCAGGCACATGGCTTAATTTAAAACGAACTGTTCGCTTTGGTGATACAGATGCAGCCGGTGTGATCCATTTTCTTAATATATTTAAGTGGTCTCACGAAGCTTGGGAAGAAAGTATTCAGAACTATGGATTAACAGTCTCCGATATTTTCCCAACTAATAATTTTGAAAATCAGAGTAATCGACTAGTAATTGGGTTGCCAATTATTCATTGCCAAGCTGATTTTTGGAGGCCTATAAAAACTGGGGATGATTTATTGATTGAATTAATACCTAAAAAAATTGATAATGGAAGGTTTGAAACGAAGTTTAAATTTAGGCGTCATCAAGAGCATATTGCACAATCTCTTGTGAGACATCAAGCAATTAACTCTTTATCTCATAAGAGATGTGAATTGCCTCAAGGAATACTATTATGGTTAGAAGCTTCTTCTTTAAATAATGGCATTTCTCTTTGTGAATGATTAGTTCTAAATCAGACATCACGTTTATCAATAACTTCTTTTTGGAGCCATATTAACCATTTTTTTGACTCCCATTTGCCTTGAGAATTTCTTGTGAGTTGTGGGCAGTTATGCCATGCGATGGGCCGTTCATAAGGTGGCCAATCTTTTACAATGTTCTTAAGTATAGAAAACAACTTTGAGTCAAGTTTTTTCTCTGTTTTAGGGCATAAACGGAATAAGGCTACAAGTCTTTGTCCCCATTCTTTATCATTAACACTGGCTAAAAATATGTCTTGTATAGGGATGTGAGCTTGTGAAGCAGCATTTAATAATTTTAGTTCTAAATTTTCTTTGTACACTGTTTCTCCACCTGAGTTAATGGCTGTATCTATTCGGCCCAACACTCTAATTTTTTTTCCATCTTTTTCATCAATTAAATCTGCAGCATCACCAGACTCCCACCAACCTTCGCTATTTACAATCGGTTCAAACTTTCCATTGATAAATTTAGCTTTAGCTAATCTTGAGGTTTTTACTTCTAATCGGTTGTTTTTCCCAACTCTTAGTTGAACATCTTGTAGTGCGATGCTGTATTTGCTTATTCCTAAAAGAAAGTCCTCTGGACTTTGGATTGCAATCATTGCTGTTGTCTCAGTAGCTCCATAGCAGGGTGCCAATCTTATCTTGAGCTTTCTTGCAGTTGAGGCCAAGTCGTCTGGCAATAAGGCTCCGCCTAACCAAATGATTGAGAATGATTGCAGCCATTTAATCCCTTCAGTATCTTTGATTAAACGTCTCAATTGTGTAGGGACTAGAGAGATGATTTTAGATACTTTTTCTATATGATTTCGTGATTCAAGCTTTTGCTCTAGTAATTGTGGCTCTTTCATTAAAGAAGGTTTGATAGGTATGTATCTTGAGCCCCAGCATTCACTACGCCACCAGGCCATGAGACCACTAATATGATTGAGTGGTAACGCATTAAATATTTGGCAGTCCTTTATATTTATTCCATGTTCTCGTAGCCAATATGCTGATGCATAGGCTGATTGATTAAGATGACTATAGGGAATTAGACATTGATGAGGCCCTCCTGTACTTCCACCGCTTCTGATAATAATTCCTGAACCTAAAGGTACTTCTGATTTTGGAATAAATGTCTTTTTTGTGTTCTCTGCTATTAATTCTATCAACAATTTTTTTTCTATTGCATGAGAAATGTTTGCAAGAGTCTCTTCTGGCTTTTCAGGATGACAAATAATTGATCTTATTTCTTTCATGCAGACCTCCAGACTAATTCTGGGTTGCTACTGAAAAGCTCACAATTAGGACACCAACCACGCCCTAGACCAGGTGCTTTGGGTGTAGGACCCTGTCGTTGCAAAGTCGCTAAATATTCAATCCAGCGTTTCCCTATGCCTGTTTCGAATGCTGTGCTAATTGTCCTAAAACCTACTTTATTTTTCAGCTCGTTCAAAAGTATTCTTGGATCACCTTCTAAAGATGGCTTACGTATTTGCCAACTTTTCCATGTTTTCCGAAGTTCTGGATAATCTATTAGTGATTCATCAAGAGCTATAGGAACCTTTGTTGCTAATTCTGTCAGTCCTGCTATGTCATTTGAAGCTAAAGGTTGTTCAATCCATTCCAACCTTTTTTCTCCCTTTAAATAGTTAACCCAATCGTTAGCTTGATTTCTACTCCATCCTGCATTTGCATCTATTCTGAGGTGACCATTTATTGGCAGTAGATACAGTATTTGATTAAGTAATTCTTTTTCAGTCTTGTTGGGCAATATAGATACTTTCCATTTAATAGTAATTTCTTTAGATGAATTTGAGAAACAGTGCAATTTGGATTCCAGCTCTGAGATAATAGATCCATCTGTTGGTAATAAGAATGCGGTCTCTTCATCAGCGAACTCACTTTTATTATCTTTGAAATCAATTAGCGAGTCTATTTCTGCTAATGCTGCACCTAAGCCAAATCCTAATGATCCAGGAAAAAGGGGCAGGTTTTTTTCTAAAGTTTCGCGTGCAAATGTTTTCCCAAGAGCTTTTAAAATTGATTCACATTTTTTGAGTTCTTCATAATTAATTGGTGAGATTTCTCCCCATCCAACTTTTCCTGCCTTTGTTTCAAGTTTTATTAACCAACCTTCTTTTTTTTTAATTGCACCTTGCGATGTTTTTAAAGAGTTTTGAAGCTTAAATGAAAATGATTTTATTGTGAGTGAAAGGTCCATGAATTAAGTTAATGGATCAACCATTTTGCAACATAGGCGCTATAGCTAAACCTAAAGATAATCCCAATCCATTTAAGGTTTGAAAACGTAAAGCTAAAAATTTGCTTTCGCTAATTAATTTAGGATTATTGTGATGTTTTTTAAGCAATTTCATTAGATTCATTGCACAAGGAAGACAAATGATTGCGAGTAACGCTGTTATTGGCCACTTGGAATTCATTATTGGTAATAACTCAAGGATTAAGGTTGTTGCAATGAACCATGGGACAAGTAATGCTGCTCGTTTTGTTCCTATTTTTACTAAAAGAGTTTTTTTCCCATTTGCAGAATCTTCTACAACTTGATGAAAATGGGAGCAAAAGAGAACTAATGTAGTGGCTATTGCTGGCCCTGAACCAAGAGTAAAGGCTTCTTTCCAAGGGATTGGAGTTGCATTGAGTTCATGAGGTGCGAGAACGATTAATGCTGCTGCTGTTGCAAGAGGGCCAAATGCAAGAAAACATAATGGTTCTCCCAGTCCTTGATACCCTAGGCGGAAGGGAGGACCTTGATAGAGGTATCCAAGAATGCAGCATCCTATGATGAGTATAAAAACAGAGGGATTACTATTTAAGGCAAGACTGAGCATTAATAAAAGACCTATAAAAAGCATTAAGTACGCCAAATTTCGTATTAGCTTCTTATTTCCAGTTAGAGAAACAACAGAATGAAGCTTAAAGGCATCAACCCCAGTTTCTGCATCGTATAAGTCATTGGTGAGATTTTCCCATATCAAAAGAAAAACGGACCCTAAAAGAAAGCCGATTAATTGATCGAGACGGATAATTTCTCCTTCACACAATCTCCAACTTGCTGCTAAAACGATTGGCATCACAGCTACCGAGTATAAAGGCCATTTAATTGCTTTTTGCCAAAGCTTATTTTTGTTGATTTTGGTTGAATTAATTGATGCAACAGCATTATTGTCTTGCATAAGATTTGTTTTACCTACCTTTAACCTTAGTTACGATTTATACATTCATCACTCTCTTTGATAATGACCTCCTTTTGGTATGAAGTTTGAAGCAACTTTCAGCGAAATCCTACAAGAAGCTTTAAGAGGCTGGGCTTCTAGGCGCTTTGAAGAGTGTATTTTAAGTTTTGCCTTGCCAATAAACAATATTGACCCTTTACTTCAACTTCCTTTAATTTCTGATCAGCAAGAATTTACTTTTCTTTGGGATTTAGCTCCTGAACTGTGTATTGCTGCAGCTGGTAAATGTCAAAATTTTGAATTAGTTGGTCCACGCAGGTTTGAATTAGCCCAAAGATTTACTGATGAAACCTTTAAAAGGTTGATAGATGGAACTCATGATTCTCCTTTGCATGCAAAACCAAGAATCTTATATGCCTTTACTTTTTTTGAACAAACTTCTGAGTTAATTAGAGATCAAGAGATTGACCCTGCTTTGCAGGCCATACTTCCTTCTTGGCAACTTACGAGTCAAGATGGACTTGGATGGCTTCGATTAAATGCTGTTGTTTCTCAAGAGGCTGATGTAAGAGACTTTGCAGAGAAGTTATGGTCAATGTGGAAGAAGTTAGAAAAACTTAAATCTCAGAAAATTTCTTATGTAAGAAACTTTGATGCATCCCCTAAAGATTCTGAAGATTGGGAAACTCAGTATCGCTTATCACTCAAAAAAGCTATTGAATTGGTTGAATCAGAGCAGCTTAAGAAAATAGTTCTTGCTGTAAAGCAATCAATTGGCCTTAAAGAACCTTTTGACCCCTTGATCATTTTAAGCGCTCTTCGTGATTACCAATCAGGTAGCTGTAGGTTTTTATGGCAACGATCAAAGCGGAAAACATTTTTTGGAGCCTCTCCAGAACGTCTATTAAGCATTAGTCAAGATCAAATGATTACAGATGCTTTAGCTGGTACAGCACTGGCAGGAGAGAAGGCGGATGGTTTATTGAGTTCTGAGAAAGATTTAAGAGAACATCAAGTAGTTGTTAGTTCCATCAAGAAGGAATTAATGAATGTAGGCTTATTGCCTATTTGTGCTGATAAACCTTGCTTGGCAAAACATGGGCATTTGGTTCATTTGCATAGTCCAATTACATCTCAATTGAAAGATCAATTACCCTTACAATTGTTAAATGCCTTACACCCAACCCCTGCTGTTGCAGGGTTGCCACGAAGTAAGGCTTTGAATTGGTTGCGAACATTAGAGTCTTTTGATAGAGGTTTGTATGCTGCTCCTATTGGATGGATTGATACATCAAACAATGCTGAATTTCGCGTAGCAATTAGATGTGGTTATTCTTTTGAGGAAAAAATAGACTTGTTTGCTGGAGCAGGCCTAGTAAAAGGTTCACGTTTAGAAGATGAATTAGAAGAAGTCCGATTAAAACTTGCTGTTTTAGCAGATCAAATTTTCTTGCAATCTAGACTCTCAGGAAAAGTTTTCTAATAGTTTCTTAATCACTAAATCTCCAAGCGGAATTTTCATAAGGTTTTCAACTTCACGAATTCCTGTAGGACTTGTCACATTAATTTCGCTGAGCATGCCACCAATTACGTCAATGCCTACGAAAAACAAGCCGTCTCTTTGTAAGAAAGGAGCAAGTTGCTCACATATTTTGATTTCAGAAGCGCTTAATTCAGTTGCTTCTGCTTGACCTCCTAAGGCTAAATTACTTCTGAAATCTCCTGCTTTTGGTTTACGGTTAATAGCTCCCAAAGGTTCTCCATTGACTAGTAATATTCTTTTATCTCCTTCTGTGACTTTAGGAAGGAATTTTTGCATCATTACTGGCAGTGTTTCTTGCGCAGTAACCAGTTCTAAGAGGGCTGGAATTCCAGGTGAATTATTTGCAACTCTTACAACTCCTTGTCCTCCTTTTCCTCCAAGAGGCTTGAGAACTACTTCACCATGCTCCATTGCAAACTTTTTGAGTTCATCCACTCTGCTAGCTACAAGAGTTGGAGCCATTAATTGACTAAATCTAAGAGCTCCTAGTTTTTCATTCCAAGCTCTTAGAGAAGAAGGTTTATTTAAAACAAGAACACCTTCACGTTCAGCTACTTCGAGTAAGTGAGTGGCATATAAAAAAGCTTCATCAACAGGAGGATCTTTTCTCATCCATATGCAATGAAATTGATTTAATGCAATATTTTGAGCTAATTCAATACTAATCCATGGATCTGGATTTACTTTGCTTGCAATTACTCCAGCATTGTCGCCATTAGCCTGAAGGTCTGCTGGAGTGCAAACCCATACTTCAAGAGAAGCTCGATGAGCCGCTTCCATAAGAGCGGCTGATGAGTCTTTGGATGGATTGATGAACTTTATTGGATCAAGTACAAACAGTTGCTTCATTGTTTTTAATTAAGAAAGTAAGGTGTCCAACTTGCTTGAATTTTCAAGTTCATAAAGCTCATCACATCCGCCAATACCATAATCATTAATGAAGATTTGAGGAACTGTTTTGGATCCATTTGCCCTTTTAGCCATTGCTAAACGGGCTTCTTCGTCTCCATCAATTGGGTATTCAATATATTTGACACCTTTTTTGCTTAGCAGAGCTTTAGCACGAATACAAAAGGGACAGTATGCCCATGTGTAAATTTCTACCTTTTTCATGGATCAATTAATAGTTAAAATTTATTTTATGTCTGTTCCTTATACTGATAACTTCATAAACATGTATTTCTTTTATTGATTTGTTAGATCTTACAGATTTCAAGAGAGACCTTTCTTTACTTATTGATCGCCTGAGCAAAGCTCAGGACTGCCTTTGACGTCCCTGCGTTAAATGCTCGTCAAGCCGATTTTGAACAAATTGCCTCGCAACCAGACTTTTGGAATGATCAATTCAATGCCAAGAAGTTGATGAGGCAATTGGATGAAGTTAAAGATCAATTAAAAAAATTAAATGATTGGCAAAGAGTGATAAAAGATGCAAATGCATCTTTAGAACTCTTTGATCTAGACCCAGATGAGGAGATGCTTTATGAGGCTAAAGAAGGACTTGATAAATTAAAAGTTGAATTAGATCTTTGGGAACTAGAACGTCTTTTAAGTGGTCCTTATGACAAAGAAGGAGCTGTTTTAACTATTAATGCTGGAGCTGGTGGGACAGATGCACAAGATTGGGCTCAAATGATTTTAAGAATGTATACCAGGTGGGCTGAAGAACATGGAATGTCCGTTACTATCAATGAACTTTCAGAAGGTGAAGAAGCTGGTATAAAAAGTGCGACTGTTGAGATTGAAGGTAGGTATGCATATGGTTATTTGCAGAAGGAAAAAGGAACTCATCGATTGGTAAGGATTTCTCCATTTAACGCAAATGGCAAGAGACAAACTAGTTTTGTTGGAGTTGAAGTTATGCCAAAACTTGAGCAAGAGGTTGATTTAGATATTCCAGACAAAGACTTAGAAATAACCACAAGTCGTTCTGGAGGCGCAGGTGGTCAAAATGTGAATAAAGTCGAGACTGCAGTGCGGATTCTTCATATTCCAACTGGTGTAGCTGTTCGATGTACGCAAGAACGATCACAGTTGCAAAATAAAGAGAAAGCTATGGCATTGCTGAAGTCGAAATTAATGATCATTGCTCAAGAACAAAGAGCTGCTGAAATTGCTGACATTAGAGGCGATATTGTTGAAGCTGCGTGGGGCAATCAAATACGTAATTATGTGTTTCATCCTTATCAAATGGTAAAGGATCTGCGAACATCTAAAGAGACCACTGACATTGATGCTGTTATGAATGGTGATTTAGATCCATTTATTCAGGCTCTTTTACTTCAGGTTCTAGATAACCAAGATAATGAATTAGACGATTAGTCAATGACGAGAGAACCTTCTAAAAGCATTGCTCCAGAGCAAAAGAATTCATCGCCAAGTTTCGTTAAATTAGCGATGAAAAATATGGTTAAAAAAGGTAATCAGAGCTTATTACATTTTGGCTTTACGGCAGTTGGCTTTATAGCATTTATTCTTTTAGTTGCTGTACTAGGAAGACCTAACTTGCCATAGGCAATATTTAAAATGAATTTAACTGCCACAGATAAACTTTCAATAGAAATTGATCTTTCATTTCATGGTTTTTCTGATGTCAATTCCTTAGATGTAATTGATAAACAGACAAGAGAAATCTTAACTGAATCGGAAGTATGGGTTGAAAATTTTAGTGAATGGCTATTTCGTATAAGCAATAACAATAGTTTAAACTGCCTACAAATTATTAGAAATAGACGGTTATTTAGCCTTGGCTTGAAATTTACTGATGATCAAAATATCTCTTTACTTAATAAAAAGTGGCGAAATTCTGATTCTTCAACAGATGTTCTTTCATTTTCTGCAATTGAAGAAAATATTGTCAATATCCCTTCAGAATTCCTTGAGTTAGGAGATATTATTGTTTCTATACCCACTGCATTCCATCAAGCAAAGGAATATGGTCATTCTTTAAGTATTGAGCTTCGATGGCTTGTTATTCATGGTTTTCTTCATTTACTTGGCTGGGATCACCCTACTGAAGAGTCGCTTAATGAAATGCTTGCTTTGCAAGAAGAACTTCTTAAGGACTCAGCTAAGTTTCAAAATCATTTTTCTATAAGGAAAGAAAATTTATGAAAGAAGATAAAACAAAATTCTCAAATGGGATCGATGAACTTTCCACTAAAGAACACCAGCTTTATAGGAAGGATTCTTGGCTAATTGCTAAAAACCTTTCTGCCAGTTTCAAATATGCAGTTCAAGGATTAATTTATACTTTTTCAAGTCAGCGGAATTTTCGTATTCATATCTTAATTGGCATATTAGTTAGTTTTATTGCATTATGGTTGAATTTACCTTTTACCCATCTAGCAATTTTAGTTTTAACTATAGGGGTTGTTTTAATTTTAGAATTGCTCAACACTTCAATTGAAGCAGTAGTTGATCTCACTATTGGAAGGCGTTTTAATACTTTAGCGCGTACCGCAAAAGATTCTGCAGCGGCAGCTGTCTTGGTTGCGTCATTATGTTCAATTTTAATTGGGGCCTTTTTGATTTTGCCCCCGCTATTCATCAGGCTAAGTATCTGAGATTTTTTCAATGCTCTTAGTTATCGACAATTACGACAGCTTTACCTTTAATCTTGTTCAATACTTGGGCGAGTTGGCATCTGATTATGTTGTAGCAAATGAAATTTGCGTAAAGCGTAATGATGTTATATCTATAGCTCAAATTAAAGAGTTAAAGCCTGATGCAATTCTCTTATCTCCTGGCCCAGGGGATCCTAAGCAATCAGGGGTTTGCTTAGATATTTTAAAAGAGCTTTCCCCATCTATACCCACTTTAGGAGTTTGTTTAGGGCATCAAGCAATAGCTGAAGTGTTTGGTGGAAAAATTGTCAGAGCAAATGAACTTATGCATGGGAAGACATCGCATGTTTTTCATACTGGTAATGACCTTTTTAGTGGATTACCTGATCCACTTGTTGCCACGAGATATCACAGTCTTATTGTTGAAAGATCAACGCTCCCAGATTGTTTAGACATTACTGCTTGGCTTGATGATTATACGATTATGGGAATTAAGCATAGAGTCTATCCACATATTCAAGGAGTACAATTTCACCCTGAAAGTGTTTTAACTCAAGCTGGGCATCAATTACTGAGTAACTTCTTATGTTTGGCATAAATCCAGGCCAAAAACTTGTTACATTTGTTTTCTATGGTTTTTTTTATGATTAAGTACTTTCCCCTATTTCGATCAATAATTAAGTCATGGTTCTTTTTAATGATCTTTGCCTTTGTTTTTAATTCACAAGCAAAGGCAGATACTATTCAGATTACTAGTTTTGGTCATAGTTCATTTTTAATTAAGGGAGGAGGGTATCGAGTTTTGATCAACCCTTTTACTCCTGTTGCATGCGCCGAAGGTTTAAGAAAACCAAATGTCACAGCAGATGTAATACTTGCAAGTTCTGAATTAGCTGATGAGGGTTCTAGTGCTTACAAAGGTAAATTTTTTGTTGAGCCAGGTGTTTATAACGTCAAAGGTTTACGTTTTCAGGGCTTGTCTTCTCCACATGATCGTGTAGGAGGACGACGTTTTGGTTTTTCAACTGCATGGCAATGGAATCAAGGAGGTGTTAATTTCGTCCATCTTGGAGGTAACGTTACACCTGTCAAATTTCAAGACAAATTACTTTATGGTAGACCAGATGTATTATTTCTAGCTGTTGGTGGTGGTGCCAAGGTTTATAACGGTCAAGAGGCCTCGGAGGTAGTTCGTGTTTTAAATCCTAGAATTGTCATCCCAGTACAGTATGTAAAAAACAAAAGATTAGAGAATTGTGATCAAACTGACATTAAGCCCTTTTTAAATTCAATGGAGGGAATCAAATTTAAGAAAATAGGTAAAACTTATAAGTTACCAAGACGTTTTCCAGAAAATACGGTGATAAAACTTATGCCTTAGATACCCTCAGCTTTCTGAAATGCTCTCCAGAATGTTTCCATTTGAGATTTTGTGCCGATCGATACTCTTAAAGAGCCTTCAATTAATGGTTTGTTCTTCATATTTCTGATTAAGATACCGTTAGCTTTTAGAGAAGATTCAATTTCTGAAGAATCTTTTTTAGGCCATATTAAAAAGTAATTGCCACTATCAATGTGATGCTTTATTTCATATGTCAATAGTTTCTCGTGGATCCATTTACGTGCGTCTAGGACTTGTCGAACATAATTATCAATATATTCTTGATCTTTAAGAGCAGCAAATGCTGCTTTCACAGCAAAACTATTAATATCATATGGACCAGTTACTCTTTTTATTCGATTGATAACTTCTTTATTACCTATACCAAAGCCTATTCGTAAACCTGCTAGGCCAGATATTTTTGAAAGAGACCTTAATACCACTATGTTTGGAGTTTGAGAGAAATCAATTATAGGTAAGATACTATCTCCTAAAAATGCCTCGTATAATTCGTCAACTATGATTAACGTTCTTGGTGACAAAAAAGCTAATTCAAGAATATTCTTTGCTGATGTCTTTGTGCCTGTAGGATTATTAGGATTACAAATCATTAGAAGCCTAGGCTTGTCTTTTTTTAATGAATCTTTAATTGCATTTAAAGGAAAAGAAAAATTTCTAGCTTCATAAGGAATTTCTATTATTTGCATTCCTTGCATATTTGCACATGGGTTGTAATAGCCAAAAGTAGGTAATGTTGTTAGAAACTTCTCTTTTGCGTTGCCATAGGAATGAAAAATTGCATGTATTGCGCTATCAACACCATTAAATAGTCCAATTTGAGATGGCTCAAGATGTGTTTTGTTTAGCGAATTAAGACTGTTAGCGGCTGCTTGTTGAAGTCCATTATATTCAGGATAAGTAGCAATTTCCTTGGAAGAAATACTACGTATTGCATCAATAACTTTTGGACTTGGACCTATTGTATTTTCGTTAAAGTCAAGGCGAAGAAGATTTCTTCTTCCTTCTAAAGGTGCAATATATGGATTCATATTTTCTATCTCTTGCCGTGGCTTGGGGAAGTGTGAGGATATTGAATTATCTAAATTTTCCATTACATTCTTTCCAAAGTTTTTATGCCTAGAAGGTTTAGACCTAGCTTTAAAGTGTCTGCAGTGAGTCGACACAAAAGCAAACGACTCGACTTTGAAGGTTCCTTTGATTTTAAAATAGGTATTTGATCATAGAAGCGGTTGAAAACTTGACATAATTCATAAAGATAACTGCAAAGACGATTTGGTAATAATTCCGCTTCAACTTGAAGGATTATTTCATCAAACTTTAGTAATTCGCGTATAAGATTCCACTCTTGTTTTTCTGAGTAGTCTATGTTGATAGATTGTGGATTCAGGTTTCCTTCTTTGCGGTTAATTCCTGCAATCCTTACTAAGGAATATAGGAGATAGGGTGCTGTATTACCTTGCAAAGCAAGCATTCGATCAAAACTAAACTGATAGTTTGTGATTCTATTTTGACTTAGATCTGCATATTTGACTGCAGAAATACCAATTACTCTTGAGACATTCTCTATAAACTCTAGGCTTTCTGTACGTCCTTCTTCTTTTAGTCTTCTAATAAGATCTAATTTTGCACGATTAACTGCTTCATTAAGCAGATCTTTAAGCTTAACGGTTTCGCCAGAACGAGTTTTTAATTTTTTACCATCTTCTCCTTGTACTAAACCAAATGGCACGTGCTCAACACTACAGTCTTTAGGTATCCATTTTGCTCGTTTTGCAACTTGAAAAACACCTGCAAAGTGACTGGCTTGTCCTGCATCAGTGATATAAATTAAACGACAGGCACCATCACCTGCAGGCTTTTTATTTAATCGGTATCTAATAGCTGCTAAATCAGTTGTTGCATAATTAAAACCACCGTCAGTTTTTTGAATAATTAGTGGCATTGCTTTACCTTCTTTCCCTTTGAAATCATCTAAAAAGACACACTTGGCACCTTGATCTGTGACTAATAAACTTAATCGATCAAGATCATCGATAACTTTTTTTAAGAATGGGTTGTAAAAAGATTCACCTCTTTCTTCAAGTCGAATATCAAGTAGATTATAGATTTCCTGAAACTCTTTGCGTGATTGATCGCATAATAATTTCCATGCTTTGATTGTTTTAGATTCACGTTGCTGTAGCTTTATTACTTCTTGCCTAGCATTAACTTGGAAAGCCTCATCATTATCAAATCGCTGTTTAGCTTCTTTATAAAACATCACTAAATCTCCAAGATCAAATGCGTTAGCTGTTTCAAGTGCTTGTGGTGCAACTGATTTTAAGTGTGCTATAAGCATGCCAAACTGAGTTCCCCAATCCCCTACATGATTGAGACGTAGGACTGAATATCCACGAAATTCAAGAAGTCTAGCAATTGAATCACCAATAATTGTTGAACGTAGGTGCCCTACATGCATTTCCTTTGCAATATTGGGACTTGAGAAGTCAACGACTATAGGTGAAAGTTCTTTACTTTTATGTATCACTGGCACTGCCAATTTCTTATCGTTTAGCCTCTTTTGTATTTCAGATTTAAGACAATGTTCTTGGAGTCTTAAATTTATAAATCCTGGACCCGCTATTTCTGGTGGCAGACAAATCTTTTTAAATTCACTATTTTTCTGTAGCTCTTTAACAATTGTTTCGGCAATATCACGAGGCTTTTGTTGGATTAACTTAGATAAACCCATGGCACCATTGATTTGGAAATCTCCAAACTGAGATTTACTTGCGGGTACTAGTTGAGGGTCTAAACGTTTGCCTAGTTTTTTTGCCAATAAATTGGCTTCAGGAAAAGTCTCTTCAAAAGTAAGAATTATTATTTTTTCTAAGCTTTGATAAAGAGATCTCATTCTTCTGGTGTTGTAGTTGTATTGAAGCGCATACTAAAATCTACCCAGCTACTTTGAGTAATAGGAGCACTTGTAGATATTAAGTCAATGCCTGTAGCGGCATATCTTTTAAGGTCTGTTGTTTTAATTCCGGAAGCTTCTAAAACAATTTGATCAGATTGTCTTTGAAGAGAATTTTGTTTTGCTAAATCTCTTAAGCGAGGGACGAGTTGTTTGAGTTGATCTGGAGTCATTTCATCAAGTAATACTCCATCAGCTCCATATATTACGGCTTCTTTGGCTTGTTGTATTGTTTCTGCTTCAACAATGATTTTTGTTGTCCAAGGAATGTTTTTTCTAAGAACTTGAATTGATTCTTGAATGCCTTCACTCCAAGCTATATGATTTTCCTTTAACATTGCAGCATCATCTAAACCCATTCTATGATTAATACCTCCTCCACATCTAATTGCATATTTTTCAATTAACCTTAGTCCAGGTGTTGTTTTTCTTGTATCTGATAGAAACACACCTGTACCTTCTAACTCATTAACAAGCTTATTGGTATGAGTAGCGATACCCGATAAATGCATCCCTATGTTTAACGATGTGCGCTCTCCTGATAAAAGTGAGGATCTTGGCCCCTTTAAATCTAAGATTTTTTGATTATTCTTAAATGCTTCTCCTTCTTGTATATGTATATCGACTTCTACTAAGGGATCTAAACGTTGAAATAATTGTTTAATGATTGGACCACCACAAAAAATACCGTTTTGTTTTGTTATCCAGTGGGCACAATAGATTTTATTGTCGATTGGAAATACTGTTAAGTCACCTCGTCCTATATCTTCATTTAACCAAGAGTCTAAAAGAGTGTTTATGGCGGGAAGTCGCAATTGCATGAATTTATTTTCCGATACAAAAACGTGAAAATATCCTATCTAGAATTGCTTCTGAAATCTCATCACCTGTTAATTCTCCTAAGTTTCTAACAGCTTCGCGTAGATCTATAGTCCAAAAATCCCATGGTAGGCATTGAGTCTCTTCCGCTAGAACTCTACTAAGAGCTTTTGAACAAGAACTAACAAGATCAATTTGTCTTTCATTTAGGGCAATTTCTATTCCTTGAGTTTTAGTTGCGCCAACTATTTTTAAAAGCTTAAAGATCAAGTCTTCTTTACCCTCTCCTGTTAATGCGCTCATATGCACATCAGGTTTGAAGCTATTAGATTCAATTTTTAAATCTACTTTATTGCCAACTACGAGTTTAGGAATATTTTCAGGGATATTGCTTAGGAGGTCTTGATTGGACTTATTCCAGCCAATACTAAGATCAAAAATGATAATAACAATATCTGCACTCATTATAGCTTTCTCACTTCTAGCAATACCTATTTTTTCTACAACATTTTTCGTTGGTCTAATGCCAGCACTATCAATCAGGGTTATGGGTATTCCTTCTAAAATGATTTCACTTTCTAATAGATCTCTAGTTGTTCCAGGGACATTTGTTACGATAGCTTTTTCTTCTTGAGAAAGTAAATTAAGCAGTGAACTTTTTCCAACATTTGGCAGACCTATAAGTGCGACTTTTAATCCATTTCTAATCAATCTACCTTGTCTTCCTTCTAAAACTAATTGATCGAGTTTTTGTTGAACTTGTTTGAGATCTTTAATCAACTTAGTTCTATTAAGAGGAGGCAGTTCATCTGCAAAATCAATTCTTGCTTCAATTTCACTTAAGTTATCAAGAAGTTTGTTTCTGAGATTATTAATTTTAAGATTTAGATGACCCTCTACTCCAGCTATAGCGAGTTGAGCAGCTTTCTTGGTCTTTGCACTTATTAAGTCATTAATTGCTTCTGCTTGAGTAAGATTTAGCCTTCCATTCAAAACAGCACGTTGACTAAATTCACCTGGCATAGCCCTTCTGACATTTGGTTGTTTTAAAATTTCTTCAAGCACTCTTTGGACAGTTATTAACCCCCCATGGCATTGAATTTCCACTACATCTTCGCCAGTGAAGCTTTTTGGGCCATCCATTACTAAAATTAATACTTCATCAATATTTGCTGTAGTTTTCTGATCTACAACATGCCCATAAAGAATCGTATGACTTTTCCAAGCTTTGTTTCCTGGGATATTCACAATTGCTTGAGCAGCTTTCTTTGCACATGGACCTGAAATCCGAATTACTGCAATACCTCCTTGCCCAGGTGCAACGGCAGACGCTAAGGCTGCAATTGTTTCTTCAGTGGGAAAATCGAAATTCATTAATTTAAGAATGGCAATATTCTTTACGATCAATTTGAGTTTTTATTTTAAAGCTCTACAGATCGGCATTTAATGCTTGCAAAATTATTTAATTCGATGAAAAGAATTAGAAAAAAGATTGCTTGGCTATGGAGGCAAGAAGGTTCACCTGCTAAACGAGCAAGAGGAATTGCTGTAGGAGTATTTAGTGGATGCTTCCCTTTTTTTGGTTTTCAGACTCTCATTGGGATTGGGTTAGCAAGGTTATGCAAAGGTAATATTCTACTTGCAGGGTTAGCAACCTGGATAAGTAATCCTTTTACGTATTTGCCATTGTTTTGGCTTAATTATGAAGTCGGAGAGTTTTTTTTAGGAGTTAGAAAAAAAACTCAACATATTCCTGACTTATCTCAAGACGAAATAATAAGCCAAGGTTGGCTATTTAGTAGCAGAATTCTAATAGGGTCTTCAATTGTTGGGTTATTCTTAGGAGCATTTTTTGGAGTTATCTTTTATGTATTGTTTAGACATTTATCGATTAAGAAGTTTAAGTAATAAATGCTATTGATAAGTCCAGGAAACTCTTAATAATTTGGGAGCTCCATATGTGGATATTAGAGGTTCTTGGGTTGCTGAGTATTTTTAACCTAGCTCGGTTCTAGCAATATCAATGACGTCAGCTAAAGAGCGAATTTGTTGAATAGTTGCTTTTAGTTGGCTTGCATCTTTTAATTCAATCCTCAAGACAATACAGGCAGGTTTTCCATAAGCAGTTTTAACACTTGCATCACTAACGTTAATACTGCTGTCAGATAGTCTTAAAAGAATATCTTTAAGTACACCCACTCTATCGATGACTTCAATTCGCAATTGAGTAGAAAATCTATGCTCTTGAGTTGATAAATTATCATTCCATTGAACTGGTATTCTCCTTTCAGTAGGTATACTATATAAATTATCACAACTTTGTCGATGTATTGTGATACCATGATTTCCTAAGGCAACAGCCCCTAAGATTGCTTCTCCAGGGAGTGGTGAGCAACAGCCTCCAAGCCTATAGTCTAATCCTTCTACTCCGAGAATAGGAGAACTCTCTCTAGGAGATTTTTTAGAAGGTAAGACTTCTTTTTGCTCGGATAGTTTTTCTGCAAGATCATTATTGGTTAGAGGTGACTCGTTGGTAATATTTTGCAGACGAACTTCTTCTCTTAAGCGATTTAATACTTGATGTATAGTGATTGCACCAAAACCTAAAGCCGCAAGTAAGTCATCAGGTGTTTTTAAATTACATCTTTCAGCAACTTTCTTCATTGCGTTGCTCTTTAGTAATGCATCGAACCCATCCCTACCAAGATCTCGTTCTAAAAGATCTTTACCTCTTTGCACAGTTTCCTCCCGATGACTTTTTTTGTACCATTGTCTGATTCGATTCCTGGCGGTTGGAGTTGCAACAAAGTTCAGCCAATCAAGGCTTGGACGAGCCGTTTTACTTGTTAGGATTTCTATAAAGTCTCCATTTTTTAGAGATGAAGATAGTGGACAAAGTTTGTCATTAATGCGACTTCCATTGCAATGATTCCCTACTTCAGAGTGAATTCGATATGCAAAATCAATAGCTGTTGAACCTTTCCTAAGCCCTACCACATCACCTTTTGGAGTAAAGACAAAGACTTCCTCGTCAAATAGATCTTCTTTGATTGATGCAAGATAGTCATTATGGTCATTATTGCTATCTTCTTGTTGCCATTCTACTAGTTGCCTTAACCAATTAAACCTTTCTGTATTTCCAGAAGCGGGAGAACCACCTTCTTTATATTTCCAATGAGCAGCTATGCCAAATTCTGCAACTTGGTGCATTTCTGGTGTTCGAATTTGTATTTCAATGGGTCTATGACGACCAATGACAGCGGTATGAAGTGATTGATAGCCATTCGGCTTAGGTAACCCAATGTAGTCTTTAAAACGACCAGGGATAGGTCTGAAAGTATCGTGAACAACTGCTAGAGCCCTATAACATGCTTCCAGGTTTGGAACGATTATTCTCAGTGCTGCAATGTCATAAATTTCATGGAACTCTTTTTGTTGACGTTGCATTTTGCTCCAGATGCCAAAAAGATGCTTTGGCCTTCCATTGATTTCATAGTTGTTAAGACCAGCTGCTATTAATTTGCATTTCAAGAGTTCAATAGTTATATCCAACCGCTTCTCTCGCTCACTTCTTTTTGTAACTACTTCTTGTTGTATTTGCCTATAAGCTTCAGGTTCAAGAAGTTTAAAAGCAAGATCTTCCAGTTCCCATTTAAAACGCCCAATGCCAAGTCTGTTAGCTAATGGGGCATAAATTTCTTTAGTTTCTAATGCAATTCTTTGTTGTTTATCCCATTGTAAGTAATCTATCGTACGCATATTGTGTAATCTGTCTGCTAGTTTTACAAGAACTACTCTGATATCAGAAGCCATGGCAAGAAACATTTTCCTTAAATTTTCGGCCTGTGCTTCCGTTCTATTGGTGAAATGAATACCGCCTAATTTTGTAACACCTTCTACTAGCCCACTGACCTCTTCACCAAAGAAACTCTGTAGTTGTTTGAGAGTTAGATCTGTATCTTCAATTGCATCATGTAAAAAACCTGCTGCGATCACAGTTGGACTTGCTCCTATTTCTCGTAATAAATCAGCGACTGCAATGGGGTGAACAATATATGGATCTCCACTGGCTCTGTACTGACCTGTATGTAAACGAAATGCTAAATCAAAAGCATTCGCCAGTAATGATTCTGGGGTTGTTGGACATGTTTCTCCTTTCCCAGCAGGTGTTTCGGAAATACAGTTTTTTAGCCATTCAGGTAATTCAATGCCGTAATCATCAGCATTGGAAACTTCTTTAGTTTTGAGCTGAGGTTCTTCAGGCATTCTCAAATTCCAATTCAGGTTGATCTGCGTTGAATTTGACCTTGAGCTGGCATCTAGTATGTCTTATATGGATAATACATTTTATTCAGGCTTACTTCTTATTGCTACATCATATGGTTAGTTCTTTAGGGGATGTTTTAAAGATTCAAGGCTTAAAAGTGCGTTACCCAAATAGCACTAAATGGATTCTTAATGGATTTAATTTAAAAATGTCTGCTGGAGAGAAGGTAGCTCTTGTAGGGAGCTCAGGTTCAGGGAAAAGTACAGTTGCCAAGGCTTTAATGCAGATTCTTCCCCCTGGTAGTACTTGTTCAGGAGAGTTGAATGTAGATGGTCAAAATCTTTTGCAATTAACTAATAAAAATTTGCAAAAAATAAGAGGGGAATTAATAGGACTTGTGTTTCAGGATCCGATGACAAGATTAAATCCGTTAATGACCGTGGGTGACCATTTGATTGATACTTTAAGAGCACATCAACCGAAGGCTTCTCGTTCTAAATTAAAGATTGAGGCTGATGAATTGCTAACTAAAGTTGGTTTAAGGCCAGAGAGGTTTAATGCTTACCCTCATGAATTTAGTGGAGGAATGCGTCAGCGGGTGGCTATTGCATTAGCTATAGCTTTAAAGCCGCCTTTGATAATCGCCGATGAGCCTACTTCTAGTCTTGATGTTGATGTAGCTAATCAGGTTATGAGCGAATTAAGCTTTCTTTGCGATGATCTAGGAAGTTCACTTTTATTAATAAGTCATGATTTAGCACTTGCCTCAAGATGGTGTGAACGTATGTCAATACTCCAAGATGGAGAAACTGTAGAAGAAGGTTTTACCAAAGAAATCCTTGTGAAACCACAATCTTTTCTTGGTCAAAGATTAGTGGATGCGACTAAAACACGAGAAGAAAAAAAATGGTCACGAAAACCTACATCTCATGTTGTGTTGGAAGTTGAAAGATTACGTTGTTGGCATGCTCGAGAAGGCATGCCGTGGGATTTAAATTGGGTTAAGGCAATTGATGAAGTTAATTTTTCTCTTAACGCAGGAGAAACATTAGGGTTGGTTGGAGTTTCAGGTTGTGGGAAAAGCACTTTATGTAGATCTTTAGTTGGTTTATTGCCTATAAGAGGAGGTCAGATCAGATTACTTGGCCAGTCTTTGGGACAACAATCTCAGAAAGATCTAAAACAATCTAGGCAATCTTTACAAATGGTTTTTCAAGATCCTTATGCATCTTTGAATCCAAAAATGACAGTTATTCAAAATATTTCTGATCCTATACTTATTCATAATTTATTAAATCGATCTCAAGCAAAAGAAAGAGCACGAAACTTACTAGAACAAGTAGGGCTTACTCCACCAGAAAGATTTCAGAATCGAGTTCCTTCTCAACTTTCAGGGGGACAACAACAAAGAGTAGCCATCGCAAGAGCTCTTGCTTTGAGGCCAAAGGTTCTAATTTGCGATGAAAGTGTAAGTATGTTAGATGCTGAAATTCAGTATGAAATTCTAGCGTTACTAAATTCTTTACAAGAACAACTTGGATTAGCAATTTTATTCATTACTCATGATTTGCTATTGGCTCGTGGCTTTTGTCATAGGATTGCTGTTTTAGATAAAGGTAAGATTGTTGAAGAAGGCTTAGCTGATTTTTTATTCGAGAATCCTAGTGCTGCTATTACGCGTAAACTAATAAGATCTTGTTCTAAGATTAACAAAGTTTAGAATTATAAATTTACTTTTTTCTTAGAGTTGTCAATAAAGCTTGGAAAATTATTGGGATGGGTGCATTGAAAACAATACTTTCATTAGTTACAGGATGTTGTAACCCTAGTTCAATTGCATGTAAAACCTGTCCTGAGAGCTTTATTGGTAATTTTCTACATCTACTATATGTTTGGTCTCCTAAAATTGGGTGTCCAAAATGTGCACAGTGAACTCTGATCTGATGTGTACGCCCAGTATCTAATTTGAATTTTAGAAGAGAATAATCTCCAAGCCTTTCAATAAGTTCCCAGTGTGTACATGCATGTCGACCTTCCTTTTCGGAAACAACGGCGTATTTTTTTCGATCTATAGGATGTCTACCAATGGGACCAATAATTGTTCCTTGATCACCTTTTGGCACGCCGTGCACAACAGCAATATACTTTCTAGAAGCAATTCTTTGTTGTATTTGCATTTGAAGTGCTACTAATGATTCTTGAGTTTTTGCGATAACAATACAGCCAGTTGTGTCTTTATCTAATCTATGAACTATTCCTGGACGTAACTTGCCATTTATTCCAGGCAGATCTTGACAATGTGATAGTAGACCATTTACTAAAGTGCCATCTTTATTTCCTGGAGCAGGGTGGACAGCGATTCCAGCTTTTTTATTGATTACTATTAAATGTTCATCTTCATATATTATATCTAAGTTCATCTTTTCTGGTTTTAGATAAGGAAGCACTTCTGGTGGTGGTAGCCATAATTTAATTTCATCTCCTTTTCTGAGGGGTGTTTTAGCCTTTGCTGTAATTTCATTCACTTTCACTAAACCATTATTAATAAATTTCTGAATACTAGCTCTACTTTGCTCGGGTCTCTGACTGACAAGCCAACGATCAAGACGCATTGGTAATGGTTTTGGATAATGAAGGATGATGATCTCACCTTTACCTATCCCAAAGCCTGTGTTTCCCTCAGGACTTCTCATAAAGGTAATTCCAACGGGATTTGACCTAGTAATGTTTTCCTGAAGTCATCCAAGAGTCTTTGAGACATCCTTTCAAGGTTTTCAGATGTATGCAATTTAGCTGCATTGAATAGCCATTTATAAGGATCCCAATCCGTTTCTGTAAAACTAATTCCATAACGTAAGCAAAGTGATTGTTCAATTGCAATCGAAGTAGATTTTTCTAGATCTTGCAACATATTTAAAAACGCAATAGCCACAAGTTCGGTGTCATAGCCCCCTTGCCCTATGTCATCACATATGGCAAGTTTTAATGCAGCTTGTTGGTTTTCCAGGTTGGGAGGTAATACACCAGGAGCATCTAGGAGATCAATTTTTTCATCTAACCTGATCCATTGCAAAGATCTTGTGACGCCTGCACGACGTGAACTAGAAACAACCTTTTTTCGAATTAATCTATTTATCAGGGCAGACTTCCCAACATTTGGGAATCCAAGTAAAAGAGCTCTGACAGCTCTAGTTTTCATACCTCTTAGTTTGCGTCTTGCATTTAATTCATACCCAAGTGTAATAGCAGTTGTCTTTATTCTGCTAACACCATCACCGGATTTAGCATTACACCATAATGGCTTTTTTTGTTTAGTTCCTTTATACCAGTTGTTCCATTCTTCAATGTTTTTTTTTGTAATCATGTCTTTGCGATTGATCACTAGTAAATGTTTTTTACCTTTGATCCACTTTTCAAGATGTGGATGAGAAGTTGAGATGGGAATACGAGCGTCTCTGACTTCTATTACAAGGTCCACTTTTTTCAGACTTTTAGTTAACTGTTTCTCTGCCTTAGCTATGTGGCCTGGATACCAGTGAATAATTGAGTTGCTCACAGTAAAATAAAGAGGAAGGATTAATGCTGGAATATCTTTGGCTAATGCATTAAGCTCATCTCCTTCAAGTATATAACTTCTTCTAGAAATCTTTTGCGTTTCAAGAAGTTTATAATTCTTTTCATAAATAATTAAAATGTGATCTATCTTTTGTATTTTTTACGCAACCTACTTTTTTGAATAATTTGATAAGTCAAGATTACTAAAGGTTTGAATTTGAGGTTGAACTTTTTATTTAATCAAGAAAATAATCTTTTTGCTTCTGAATCTTTTAATGAGGCAAAATATTTCAATTCAATTTTTGTTTTAGTCAAAGGGGTATGTTCAGGTACTAACTCTGGTTAATAAAAGTTCCATTAGTTCACTCTTCAGGTTAGTCTCAAGCCCGTTTTATTTTCAAAGGGTACACTCCATGGCAAAGCGTTCTCTCTCTAGTCTAAGTGTAGAGGAGTTATCCGGTAAGCGTGTATTGGTAAGAGTTGATTTCAATGTCCCACTTGGTGAGGACGGTTTAATAACTGATGACACAAGAATTCGTGCAGCACTCCCCACAATTAAAGACTTAATTAGTAAAGGAGCAAAAGTTATCCTGTCTGCTCATTTCGGCAGACCAAAAGGAAAGGTTAATGAAGAAATGCGTCTTTCACCAGTTGCCAAAAGATTGTCAGAATTATTAGGGAAATCAGTTTTGAAAACGAATAGTTGTATTGGAACTGACGCTGAAGAAAAAGTTGCAGCTATGCAAAATGGAGATATTGTCCTACTGGAAAATGTTCGTTTTATTGGAGGGGAAGAAAAAAACGATCCAGAGTTTTCTAAAGAATTAGCTTCCCTTGCTGAAGTTTATGTTAATGATGCTTTTGGAGCAGCTCATAGGGCCCATTGTTCTACAGAGGGAGTTACAAAATTTTTAAGTCCAAATGTTGCTGGATACTTAATGGAGAAAGAATTGCAATATCTACAAGGTGCTATTGATGAACCTAAAAAACCTTTAGCTGCAATTGTTGGAGGATCTAAAGTAAGCAGTAAAATAGGAGTTTTAGAATCTTTACTTGATAAGTGCGACAAGATTCTTGTAGGAGGAGGAATGATTTTTACCTTTTACAAAGCAAGAGGGTTATCGGTTGGCAATAGTTTAGTTGAGGATGACAAAATTGAATTAGCTAAGGAACTTGAAAAAAAAGCTTTAGAAAAAGGTGTTCAATTTTTGCTTCCTACTGATGTTGTCTTGGCAGATAATTTTTCTCCAGAGGCAAATAGTCAAATTTCTTCTATTAACTCAATTCCTGATGGTTGGATGGGTTTAGATATAGGACCAGAATCTATCAGTCTTTTTCAAAGTGCTTTGAATGATTGCAAAACAATTATATGGAATGGCCCTATGGGAGTTTTTGAGTTTGAAAAGTTTTCCAAAGGAACAAACTCCATTGCTACAACTTTGGCTGAGTTAGGGCAAAAAGGCTGCTGCACCATTATTGGAGGAGGAGACTCTGTAGCAGCAGTTGAAAAGGCAGGCTTGGCTGAGAAAATGTCTCATATTTCAACGGGTGGTGGAGCAAGCTTGGAATTGTTAGAAGGTAAAGTCCTTCCAGGTGTAGCTGCTCTTGATGATTACTTATGAGTTAAGAAAAGCATCTTGTAGGCAAGTTAGTATGTTTTTAAGGCTATAAATTCAGATCATTTTCATTAGAAACTATTTTCACGAACTTAGTAATGGATATAAGCCCTTCAGGGTGGACAATGATAGCTGCCCATTTTTGGTAGCCAGGTTCCATTGGTGCTTGCACTGATTTAAATATTCCCCCTGAACCCATAGGCATAAGCTCTATCTTTTCTAGTGATTGATTGATATTCTTTTTATGATTTAATGAGATTAAATTACCTGCAACTATTGAGTTCTCTAAAGGTTGGTTGATTATAATATCTACATCATATCTACTTCCTGTTAAAGCGGTATTCGGTATCTGTAATGTAATATCAATAGGCTTATTTGTATTTTTTAGAATTGATTCTTCACTTATAATTTCATGACTAGTTATTTTACCTTTTTTTATTTCTAGTGCGATTCTTTGATTAGTTTCTAGAGTATATAGTTGACTATCTTTTTTCTTCAATGCTGTAACGGCTAACTTTATTAATTTTCTATTATCTTTTAAAGTACCAGCTGGATTAATTTCCCACTTTGCATTTGGAAATTCTTTTTGAAAATCTAAGAAATCTTCTTTAATACTTACAGCTATTTCAGTTTCCAAAAGCCCATTGACATTGCTTAGATCATTGTTATTCAAAGCACTTTCAATGCTTTTGCTCAGGCCTTTTAAATTTATATTTTCAGCAAATGCTGCGTTGTTTAATGAAAGGAACAATAAAATCCCTCCATTTATAATCAATTTAACTAAATGGGACACTGCTTGGATTGTTTTTTTCCTATAACTTAAGCGTAGAGAATAATAGCAATTATTTCCATGACTAGGTTATTGATTGCAGCAAGTGGAACAGGGGGGCATATTTTCCCTGCTCTCGCTGTTGCAGAGGCATTGCCTCAGTCTTGGAAAATTTGCTGGTTAGGCGTTTCCAATAGATTAGAGACTCAGCTAGTTCCTGCAAAATACAAACTGTCAACTATTTCTTTGAGGGGACTAGAGAAAGGAGGAATGCAAAAATTTCTTCAGTTGCTCAGGCTTATTTTTGCCACTTGGTCAGTTATAAGGTTGATTCAAAAGAAAAATATTCAAATATTATTTACCACAGGTGGTTATATATCGGCTCCTGCAATACTTGCGGCTAAATTTTGCCGAAAAAAAATCATACTTCATGAATCAAATGCATTTCCTGGGAAAGTAACCCGCTTTTTAGGAAGATTCTGTGACTATGTAGCTCTTGGCCTGCCTCCTGCAAGGGACTATTTACCTAAGTGTAACTCTATTGTGACTGGAACACCTGTCCGAAAACTCTTTCGCATTAAAAATCAGTTACCTTTATGGGTCCCCAAGGGTAGCGGCCCGCTGTTGCTAGTTATTGGTGGTAGTCAGGGCGCATTAGGGTTGAATCAAATGGTAAGAAATGCTTTGCCGGAGTTACTTAATAAAGGGTGCAGAGTAGTCCACATTGTTGGAAACAATGAGAAGAAAATTATGCAACATCAGAACTTAGTAGAAAAGACTTTTACAAATGAAATACCTGGTTTATTGCAGCATGCCGATCTTGTTATCAGTCGAGCTGGAGCTGGCACTTTAAGTGAGCTTGCAGTATGTAAGGCTCCTGCAATTTTAGTACCTTATCCATATGCAACTGATTCACATCAAGACTTCAATGCTGCTTATGCTTCTCAGTTTGGTGCTGCAATAATTGTGCAGGAACATGAAGCACATAACAAGAGTTTAGAGAATGCATTAAATCGACTATTGTCCAAACATCTCTCCAACAGTAGTCAATCCTTTAATCCTTTACTGAAAATGAAAGAAGGTATGGTAGAAATTGCAAGGAAAGAAGCTCATCAAAAAGTCATAGAACTTCTTTTCGGCTTTACTTAAGAATCCTCTCCATTTCTCTAATGATTCGTTGATTGTTTGGCTTTGTTTGCAGACTGATTCGCAACCAATTTTCTCCTAACCCTTTAAAAGATCTACAATCTCTTAGTAGAATGCCTTGCTGAGCCATTTTTTGATGCAAAGTGATTAATGGTTTATCGCTTTGTATTAATTGAAAATTAGTAGCTGAGTGGTGAGCAATTATTCCTTTCAGGGCTTTCAGATGGGAATGTAGCCAATTTCCTTCTGTGCGTATCCAGTTTTCTATATCTTGAAAATGTTTTTTTATTAGTATGTGGTTATTCATTACTATTGAACCAAAAGCATTAGCTATCCCATTTATTGGCCAAGGATCTCTGAAACTTTGCCATTGACTTAATCTCTTGGAATCTGCAATAGCGTATCCGAGTCTTAGTCCTGCTATACCAAATACTTTTGTCAGGCTTCTAATTACGATGAGATTGGTATTGTCTTTTATTAGGGGTATAAGAGATTGCATTTCTCCATTCGGAACTAATGGAAGAAATGCTTCATCGCATATCACAAGTTTGTAAGTTTCCAGTAACGTCTCCAGTGATTCACGACTCCATAACTGGCCAGTTGGATTATGTGGATTGGTTATCCATATTGCTTCAGATTTTGATTGTAAGGGAAATAATTGAGGAAACTTAGCCTCCCAAGATAGAGGTAACGGGAGCTCTAAATAACTAGAATTCCAGCATTTAAGAGCTCTTTTGTAATCTGCGAATCCAGGCGATGGGAGTGTGCTAATTCCACACATTGCAGCATCTCGAGCTGCCCATGTGATCAATTCAGCAGCTCCATTACCGGGGAGGACCATAGATGGGTTGACATCATGCCAATGTCCTATGGACTCTCGTAAATCTGAATAATTTCTGTCTGGATAGCATCTGATTGCAATATCATGAATCGCTTTTGTTATTGATTCTTGGATAGCAAGAGAATTGTTGAAAGGTACTATTGATGCACTTGCATCAAGAAGTTCATTTTCATGAATGCCTAATCTCTTCGCTTCTTGCGCAATATTGCCACCATGTCTAAGAGATTGTGCCTGGCTCATTATTTGAAAAAAGTTTTACGCTTCTAACCATGGTGCGTTACTACCAATAGCCTCCGATATACTTTGAAATTTATGAAGATCTAATTGCTCTGAAAACCCTTTTAAAATGTTAGTGACTAAAGATGGACCTTGAAAAATCCAACCTGTGTATACTTGCAAGAGAGAAGCTCCTGCTGTTATACGTTCCCAAGCAATTTTAGGGGAATCAATTCCACCCACTCCAATAAGAGGTATATCATTGACGGATGATTTTCTTAGTAGCTTTAATACTTCTACGGCTCTTTTTTGTAGTGGAGATCCACTAAGACCTCCAGCTTCTTCCTGAAGAGTCCTTCCTGTTTGTAAGATAATTCGACTATCGAGACCTAAGCGATCAAGACTTGTATTTACTGCAATTAACCCTGATAACTTTTCTTCGCAAGCAACACCTGCGATATGTTGAATTTCAGTGTCTTCTAGGTCTGGTGCAATTTTAATTAATAATGGTAGAGAATTATTTAATAATTTTAGATGTCTGATAAGACGTCGTAATTGGGATGGTTTCTGTAATTCTCTTAATCCAGGAGTATTGGGAGAACTTACATTGATGACTGCATAATTTGCTAAAGGAGAAAGGATTTCTAGAGATGCAGCGTAATCCTCTGCTGCTTGCTCTAAGGGAGTTACTTTTGACTTGCCAAAGTTAATACCTAAAACAAATTGTCTGTTCAGAGGGTCTCCAATATTCTGCTTTTGTAATGTTTTAAGCATTGCCTTTGCACCATTATTGTTAAAACCCATACGGTTTAAAGCTGCTTTTTCTTTTGCCAGTCGAAATAGTCTTGGACGAGGATTTCCTTTTTGCGAATGCCAAGTAACTGTTCCAATTTCGCCATAGCCAAAACCAAAGAATTCCCAAATGCCTGCTCCCACTCCATTTTTATCAAAACCAGCTGCAAGTCCAATTGGGTTTTTAAAGCTTTTCCCAAAGAACTTTTGTTCAAGTCTTGGATCTGCATGTTGTAATTCATTTGCTAGTTGATTCAATATTTCTGATATACCAGGCCTTTTTCTATAAATTGAAGCTTGTCCAATCAAGGCAAGTGCAAATTGAGTTAGTCGTTCAGGATCAATACCAGTGTCGTGAGAAAGGATTGGACTTAGAAATTGGTTATAAAGCGCATCGCTTGAAAGTGTCTTTAGAAATGATTGTTTTTTCATTCTTCCTTTCGTTTGGATGTTAGCTGTATTTCAACTTCTTTTGAGAAGCTAACAGCAATTTTATCTACTCTGTCATTGTCAATATCACCACTATGTCCTTTTACATATTCAAAATCTACATCTATGAGACGTTCTTTGTCTAAAGCTTCCCATAGATCTCTATTTAATACTGGCTTGCCTGATGCTGTTCTCCAATTTTTCTTTTTCCATCCTATTATCCAGGTGGTTATGCCATCAATAAGATATTTACTATCAGTTCTTATTTTCATTTTAGGGTGACGCGGAATATTCTTGAGTCTTTTTAGTACCTCTAATGCTGCTTTTAGTTCCATTCTGTTATTTGTTGTTTTCGGAGAATATCCGCCAAATTCATCTATGGAACCATCTTCATAGCGTATTAACGCACCCCATCCCCCTGGACCTGGGTTTCCACTACAAGCTCCATCTGTAGCTGCAGTTATAGCGGGCGAACAATTTGTACTCATAGGAAATTAGCCGGCCCTTGAGACCGGCTATAAGTCTAAAGAGTTCCCAAATTTAATGCAGAATCAGTTTATTTAAGAGTTACTTTCCCTCCTGCACCTTCGATAGCTTTCTTTAATGCTTCTGCTTCATCTTTGGATATACCTTCTTTAATTGTTTTTGGTGCAGCCTCAACCATTGCTTTTGCGTCTCCTAGACCTAGTCCGGTTGCATTGCGTACTTCTTTAAGTACTTTAATTTTTGCTGCAGCATCAAAACTTTCTAATACAACTTCAAATTCAGTTTTTTCTTCAGCAGCTTCGCCACCAGCAGCAGCAGCAGCGCCAGGTGCTGCCATTACTACTCCAGCAGATGCTGCCGCAGAAACACCAAAAGCGTCTTCAATTTGTTTCACTAATTCAGAAGCTTCGAGTAATGAGAGCTCTTTAAGTGATTCAAGAATTTTGTCGGTTTTTGTAGACATGATTTAAATTCAGCAAAGAGTTAGGAAGAAAAGTTTGTCGGAATTACAGAGATTAGCTTTCACCGTTGTCGGCATGCTGCTTTAGAGATCTAGCTAGACCTGATGGAACTTCATTGACCCCTACAGCAAGTTTTGTAGGTATTGCATTCAATGCTCCTGCAATTTGCGCCATAAGAGTCTCTCTTGATGGAAGACTTGCAATTGTCTTGATTTCATCTTGAGAGAGAAGTTTGCCTTCAAAAAGTCCGCCTTTGGTTGCGGATTTTTTGGTTTCTTTCTGGAATGTTTGAACTGCCTTTAATGCAGCACCTACATCGCCTTTTACAAGTACGAATGCATTGGTTCCAGTGAGTAAAGACTCAAGTCCTGACCATGAACTATTTCCATCGATTGCCTTACGAATTAACGTATTTTTGGCAACTTTACAAATGCCACTACTTGGCTCAAGACGAGTCCGTAGATCAGACATTTCTTTGATGGAAAGACCTTTGTAATCTAGAACCAAAGCCATTTCGGCTTCTGCTAGTAGGTCTTTAATCTCGTTGACTATTTGTTTCTTACTCTCCAGTGTGCGGCCCATAGTAATTGGATCGAATCAGGGAAGTAACTAGACAAGCTGCCGTAAATCTCTTAAAGGAGACGAGGATGCTCTGTCGATTCAATCCAAATTAGATAAACCGTTTAGCATTTGCCTCGGCAGGGTTTCTGTACTTTCGTACTACCTACTTTCTTTGGCTTTGCTAATACCAGATGGTATTTGCTAGTTCAATAAATATACCAAATGAGGCTACGCTTCTTCCTTAAGGTCTTGAAGAGCATTGATATCAACTTGCACAGAAGGTCCCATTGTTGAAGTTAAATAAAGACTTTTCCAATAACGTCCTTTAGCACCACTAGGTTTATTTCTCTCTATTGTTTCTTGTAAGGCTTTTAAATTTTCAAGTAAGGCTTCTGCAGTAAAGCTTGCTTTCCCAAAACGAACATGCACAATCCCACCACGATCAGCTCTAAATTCAAGTTTTCCTGCTTTAAATTCTTTAATAGCTGCACTGATATCAGTTGTAACTGTCCCTGCCTTTGGATTTGGCATTAGTCCTCTAGGACCTAGTACGCGGCCTAGCTTTGCGACTTTAGGCATCATGTCAGGAGTTGCTATCAGTATGTCAAAGTTCATCTCACCCTTGCTAATAGTTTCAACAAGTTCTTCCTCTCCAGCTAAATCAGCTCCAGAAGATTTAGCTTCAGAAACTTTCTCTCCTTTGGCAATAACGGCTATTTTTACTGACTGACCAGTCCCTTTTGGTAGAGCAACGGTTGTTCTTAATTGTTGGTCAGTGTATTTGGGATCTATTCCAAGCCTTGCATGAGCCTCGATTGTTTCATCAAACTTTGCTGTGGAATTTTCTTTAACCAAATTAATAGCGTCGATTGGTGCATACAGTCTTCCTTCAACTTTTGAAGAAAGATTGGTCATTCTTTTAGAAGGTTTGTTCATAATAAACGGGGTTCATGCGACCGCTTTGGTCTCCCCCTGAATGGTTGAAGTTAGGTTGATTGGCAAAAATTTTGAAAAAATTTAGTCACTAATAGAAACACCCATATTTTTAGCTGTCCCTTCTATGACTTTCATTGCCGACTCAATACTACTGCAATTAAGATCCGGTAATTTTGTTTTTGCTATTTCTTCTAATTGACTACGATTAATTGATCCTACTTGGCCTTTTGCGGATTCCCCTGAACCTTTTTGAATTCCTGCGGCTTTTGTTATAAGAACTGATGCGGGAGGTGTCTTTGTAATAAAGGTAAAACTTCTATCTTCAAACACAGATATCTCAACTGGTATGACAAATCCAGCTTTGTCTTGAGTTCTTGCGTTGTACTCCTTGCAAAAGGACATAATATTTACACCATGTTGTCCAAGGGCTGGCCCTACAGGAGGTGCAGGATTTGCTTTGCCAGCCTGAAGAGCTAACTTAATGATCGCTACAACTTTCTTTGCCATCTTTGAGGGGAATTGGATTAATTAATACTTACCTACTGAAGAGGAAAGCTTGTGAATGTTTTTCAAAATTACTTCTTTGTTTGCCAAAAAAGGAATTATTAGAAATTTTATCAGCTAGTTCTGCTTATTGATTTGAGAAAATTCAAGTTCAACGGGTGTTTCTCTTCCAAAGATTGAAAGAAGTGCTTTTAATTTGCTTCTTTCTCCTGAAACTTCTATAACTTCACCCTGGAAATCTTTAAAAGGACCTCCAGTAACGAGAATCCTATCTCCTTCTGCAAGGTCAAGTTTAACAACGGTTTTCTTCTCAGCTGTCCTTTTAAATATTCTATTTACTTCAGAACGACTAAGTGGTCTTGGTTTGATATGACCTCTCCCTCGTCCCGTCGGTCTTCGGTCTTCTGCACCAACAAAGTTAATTACATTTGGAGTACTTCTAACAGCCATCATTGTGTCCTCATCAAGTACCATTCGTACTAATACATAGCCTGGGAAAACTTTTTCTTCTGTAGATTGTCTGCTTCCATCTTTTTTTAATTTTACCGCTGGAGTTTGAGGGATTTCTATTTCTAGAATTCTGTTGCTTACTCCAAGAGTTACAGCTCTTTGCTCCAAGGTGGCCTTGACTTTTTTTTCACAGCTCGAGGCAACTTGAATGGCATACCATCTGGCTATGGATGTTTTAGCTATGGAATCTAATCCACCTAAGGTTTCGTCTCCATTCTCTGGTGAACCTAAATCTATTACCTCTGAGGGTGAATTGGGAGTGGGATCTAACTCAGACACTGTGTAGAAAATGCTTGGTGAAAATTAAGAATGTTGGATGTCATTCAACGAAAGATTTGAGAGGCACCCCAACCAAAAAAACGACTGACTGCAGCAATTGATGCTGCAGAAAGGGTTACCATCAATATTACAGCTATTGATTCACTAAAAAGTTGTTGGCGACTAGGCCAGACAACTAATTTTAATTCCTCAATAGTCGCAGCTAAAAAGCCTTTTTTTGGCGAAGGATTCTCTTCGCTAACAGGCTCAACTGAGTTTGGATTCTCTTGGTCTTGAGAAGGTGTTGTTGTCACAGCAAAACGTCCTAGGCTGAAGCTTTTGAATATGAAATAGTTTAGTAGCTATCAGATTTCTTGATATTACTATCTTTAGTGCTCCCCTTTAAAGTTTAATTCTTTTGAATCATTGTCACTTTCCTGAATTCTCACTGCCGAGAACCCTTGGAATTCGTCTTCAAGCAATTTAGTTGCCAAGGGATTTTCTATTCGTCTTCGAATAATGCGTCTTAATGGTCGTGCTCCATATTCAGGCTCATATCCATCTAGAGCAAGGTTTTTGATTGTTAAATTATCAACACGTAATTCTAGATTTTGTTCTGAAAGTAAATTAGTAACTTCTTTAAGTTGTAGTTTAATGATCTCTTGTAGATTTTCTTTTGAAAGCGGTTTGAATTGAATTGTTTCATCAATTCTATTAAGAAATTCTGGGCGAAATTGTTTTCTTAATAATTGCTCAATTGTTGCATTTAGAGACTGAAAGATCTCTTGAGATTCATATTGATTACTTTCTAAAAATTGTGTACTTTCAAGAATTTTTCTACTTGCAATATTACTTGTCATCACAATCACCGTATTTCTAAAATCAACAGTTCTTCCTTGAGAATCGGTTAGTCGACCATCATCTAAAACTTGAAGTAAAATATTAAATACATCGGGATGAGCCTTTTCTAATTCATCTAGAAGTATCACAGCATATGGGCGTCTTCGAATTGCTTCGGTTAGCTGACCACCCTCTTCATAGCCAACATAACCAGGTGGAGCTCCAAGAAGTCTCGCAACAGCATTTCTTTCCATGAATTCACTCATGTCAAGCCTTACTAATGCTTCTTGTTCATCAAATAATGATTCTGCTAGAGCCTTTGCAAGCTCAGTTTTCCCTACTCCAGTTGGGCCTAAAAATAAGAAAGAGCCAATAGGTCTATAGCTATCTTTCATCCCAGCTCTTGCTCTTTTAATAGCTTCTGCTACTGCTTTGACTGCTTCACATTGCCCAATAACTTTTTTAGAAAGATCTTTTTCTAAATTTAAAAGCTTTTGCTTTTCACCAGCTATTACTTTATTCATAGGAATGCCAGTCCAGTTTGCAACAACATCTGCTATATCTTCAGGATCTACTTGATCTCTGATTAATTGTGAGCCATTTGATTGCAATGTTTGTTCAATTAATTCCTGAGTATTTACTATTTGCTCTTGTATTTTATAAAGAGATTGATATTTAAGTTTTCCAGCTTCTTCCAGATCTCCATTAGCTTCTGCAGCCTCGATTAAATTTTTAATACTTATTTCCTCTGAATACAAAGCTTCTAAATCTTGAGTTTGGGTTTTCTGTATTTCCCAGCTGTTATAGAGATTATTGATTTTTGTTTCTTGCATGTTAACCTTTTCTTCTAATTCTGCTAATCCTCTGTCTTCTGTATCAAGTAGTTTTTGTTTTAATTCTGAAAGTAAAATTTCTTCTAATTTAATTAACTTTGGCTTTGATGTTGATTCGATTTTTATTTGAGCAGCTGCTTCATCTATAAGATCAATTGCTTTGTCTGGAAGACATCTGTCGCTTATATATCTATCTGCGAGTTTATTTGCTGCAATTAATGCTTCATCTGAAATACGTACTCCATGATGCATTTCATATTTACCTTTAATACCTCGTAGTATCTCTACGCTTAAATCTATGCTTGGCTCTTTGATAAGAACTTGTTGAAATCGTCTATTTAGTGCTTGATCTTTTTCTATTACTTTTCGATAATTTTCAGGTGTTGTTGCACCAATACATCTCAGCTCTCCACTAGCAAGAATTGGTTTCAATAAACTCGCAGCATCAGCACTTGATCTATCCGTGGAGAGCAAAGTATGAAGTTCATCAATAAAGAGAATTACCTTTGCTTTGCTTTCGCTGGCTTCTTTTAAAACAGACCTAAGTCTCTCTTCAAATTGCCCTCGAAATTTTGTTCCAGCTATTAATGCTCCAATGTCTAATGATATTAACTTTAAGCCTTTTAAAGAGTCTGGAACTTCATTTTCAATGATTCTTTGTGCTAGTAATTCTGCTATTGCTGTTTTACCTACTCCAGGAGCACCAATTAATACTGGATTATTTTTTCCTCTTCTAGATAAGACTTTGATTGCAGAATTAATCTCTTTATTTCTACCAATTACAGGGTCTAACTCTTGATTTAATGCTGCTAAGGTTAAATCTCTACCAAACATTTCCAAAAAGCTTGGTTCTTTTGTGATAGTGATTTTATTGTTAATATTTGATGCTTGAGATTGACTTTCTGATTGGATTAGTTCGTTAATATCTTCACTTTCTCTGTGCATATTTTGCTCTATTTCTTGCATGTTCTTTGTATATAAGCGTTCTACTGTTTTTTCTATTTTGCGAGGTAATCTTTTTGGTGACTTTCTTAATTCGCTTTCAAGAATCTCACTGGGCAAGCCAACTGCATTAAACAGCTCAGAACCAACCCTTTTGTCTCTTCCAATTGCTAAAAGTAAATGAGAGATTTCTATGGAACGAGAACCCCACCTTCTTCGGAAAGTATCTGCACAATCAAGCAATTCTTCTAAGTCCTCGCCGATAAACAAATTGGAATGATTGGAGCTTGGTAGCGTAGCAAGAAAAGCTTCGAGTCTGTCTAGGATCTCTTCCTCATTAATGGGAAGTGCTGAGACTATATTTTGAAAGTTTGCATCAGTAAAAAGTACTTGCAATATATGTTCTACATCAAGATTTTTATGTTTCCATCTAAGAGCTTCTTTCTCAGCTTCAAGCAAAACACTCCATGCTTGATTACTAAAGGCATCAGGATTATTAGTTAGGCTTGGTTTCATAGATTATTTATAGCCTGTTGAGGAGAACAAAAGTTTTTTAAGTAGCAGTGGAACATATATCTTTTTGAATTAATTCAATTTTGTATCCATCGGGATCTTGAACAAAGGCGATTAAAGTATCACTATGCTTCATTGGACCAGGATCTCTAATGATATTTCCACCATTGTTTGCAATTGTCTGACATGTTTGATAAATATCTTTGACACCAATTGCTATATGACCATATCCAGTACCTATGTCATAAGATTTTTGATTCCAGTTGTGAGTCAATTCTAAAACAGCCCCACTTTCTTCAGAACCATAACCAACAAAGGCAAGGGTAAATTTCCCAGAAGGGTAATCTTTTTTTCTCAGTAGTTTCATCCCTAATACCCTGGTATAAAAGCTTATTGATGCTTGTAGATCCACTACTCTAATCATTGTATGAAGGATTCTCATTTGCTTAAAGATGTCTTTGGAGTGCTTTCTTATTCTGATATCTAATCAGATGGAAAGACTGATGAAATACACAAGTCCTAAAAACAAAGAGCAAATGTGACCGCGAACCCATAGGATTTAAAAAAGATTTGTTAGTGAACGTGATTGATTCTCTTGATCTTGTCATTGATACCATTTTGGCAAGGGAGGTGCTTGATTCAAGAGGCAACCCAACTGTAGAAGCAGAAGTCTTGCTTGAAGGAGGTTCCTTAGGAAGGTCGATTGTTCCTAGTGGAGCAAGTACAGGAGCTTATGAGGCGCATGAGTTAAGAGACGGAGGTGATAGGTATATGGGTAAAGGTGTTCTGAAAGTAGTTTCAAATATTGAGGAGCGAATTGCTCCATCCTTATGTGGTTTATCTGCCGCAGATCAAGCTACTGTTGATTCAGTAATGATTGATTTGGACGGTACAGAAAATAAGTCAAATTTAGGGGCTAATGCAATTTTGGCAGTGAGTATTGCCACAGCAAGAGCTGCAGCGAATGCATTTGGAATGCCTCTTTATAAGTACCTAGGTGGTCCAATGGCCTCTCTTTTACCAGTTCCATTAATGAATGTTATTAATGGAGGTGCTCATGCAGCCAATAACCTTGATTTTCAAGAATTTATGCTTGTTCCACATGGAGCCTCAAGTTTTAGTGAAGCTCTAAGAATGGGCACAGAAGTTTTTCATACTCTTAAAGAACTTTTATCTCAGAAAGGCTTTTCAACTGCTGTTGGAGATGAAGGGGGATTTGCGCCTGATTTAGATAATAATGAATTGGCAGGAGAGTTATTAGTTAATTCAATTGAAAAGGCAGGCTTTACTCCTGGGAAAGACGTTTCTTTGGCTTTAGATGTAGCAAGTACAGAGTTTTTCAATGCGGGCATTTATAGATTTGGTAATCAAAATTATTCAAGTGCAGAACTTGTAGAAGAATTAAAGAAATTAGTAAATAATTTTCCAATTGTTTCTATTGAAGATGGACTGGCTGAAGACGATTGGGATGGATGGAAATTATTAACAAAGGAACTGGGGAATAAGGTTCAACTAGTTGGAGATGATTTATTTGTAACCAATACCAAAAGATTGCAAAGAGGTATTAACGAAAGAGTTGCAAACTCTATCTTAATTAAAGTCAACCAAATTGGATCGCTTACAGAGACTCTCCAGGCGATAGATCTTGCTACTAGATGTGGTTATTCAAGTGTTATTAGTCATCGAAGCGGTGAAACTGAAGACACAACAATTGCAGATCTTGCTGTGGCGACAAGGTCAGGTCAAATTAAGACAGGATCTTTAAGTAGAAGTGAAAGGATTGCTAAATATAATCAATTACTGCGAATTGAAGATGAGCTAGGAGCGCAAGCTATTTATGCTGGTTCAAAAGGCCTTGGCCCTAAACATATTAAAAATTAGATAAAACTTCCTTAGAATTTTTCTTTTTTCATTTGAATCTTTTCTAGTCTTTCTTCACTTCTCATTTTCAGTTGTAGTTTCATCCATCCCAGTGAAACAGGAAGAGCAATAATGATAGGGATGATAGATAAGAAAGGTCTTGTGGTTGACCCTAATAATGCTGCTGCAATTCCTAGACAACCAATTAGGATTGATTGACTCATAGATTGCTGAGCATTAATCATTCTTCTTAGTTGTCTATCGGATTCGCCAACTCTGATTTGTAGTTGCAAATCACCTTGTTCAAGCTTTTCAAGGCTTTCATCTAAACGTTTGGGCAATGAAACTGCTTTGCTGCCTAGTTCTCCTACCTGTCGACCAATTTCATTGATCAGATCATTTTGATTTGAATTACCTGAACTCATAAGAGGGATAATGTATGGCTTTGCAATTGCAACTAAATTAAAGCTCGGATCTAGAGTTCTGCCTACTCCTTCAAAGGTAGAAAGTGCTCGCATTACAAAAATCAACTCAACTGGAAGGCGAAAAGGCTTGCCATAAACTAATTCATACATATCTCCAGATAATTTGTTAATTACATCCGAATTAAAAGGAGGCGTCAGTGTTTCTTTTAACATTACTCTAACTAATCTTCTCACTGGCCCTACATCAATATCATTTGCGAGAAGACCAGAATCTTGTAGTTGAGTTATAAGAGTTGATGTGTCTCTGAGTGCTACTGATCTGACCATTGCTCCTATGCGCTTCCTTAATCTTTCAGAAACCATTCCCATCATTCCAAAATCATAAAAAATCAAAGAACCATCTTTACTCACTGCAAGATTCCCTGGATGAGGATCTGCATGAAAAAATCCAAATTCTATGAGTTGTTTGAAATAACTTGAAGCACCAATTTCGGCTATAGAAGATGCATTTATTCCCAGACTCTTTAAAGCTTGTTGATCAGTTATTTTGATTCCTGGAACATACTCTAAACAAATAACTTTTTCAGAAGTGAGTTCCCAAATGACTTGAGGAATTTGAATTTTTGGTTCGTCTAGAAATTGTTGCCTAAATCGAGCTGCATATTGAGCTTCTAATTGGAAATTGAGTTCTTTTAATAACACTTTTTTACATTCCTTTGCTATACCAACCCAGTCTCTTCCCTGACTCCATTTTTTGTTTTTCTGAAGCAATGCCGCAACTCCTTGCATCACTTCGAGGTCTAATCTAAAGAAGGTTTCTAAACCTGGCCTTTGAATTTTAAAAACAACATTGCAGCCATTTCTTAAAGTCGCTCTATGCACTTGTGCAAGAGAAGCTGCGCCAAGAGGGATTTTTTCTAAACTAACTATTTCTTTATATCGATAACCTAATTCTGTCCTAAGAATTTCTTCGGCTTTTTTATAATTAAATGAAGGCACATTATCTTGAAGATTTGCAAGTTCAGTAATCCATCCTTTTGGTAAAAGATCTGGTCTAGCAGATAATAATTGTCCAAGTTTTATAAAAGCAGATCCTAATTTAAGCAATTCTTTTGTAAGCCACGTTGCACGTATCTTTTGCCTAAATATTTTTGTTTGCGTATTGTAACCACTAATGTATGTAAATGACTTTGAATCCCACCAAAGGAAAATTAAAAGTAAAACAAAAGACCTCCAAATCCTTAAAGCCCTAAGATTCTTTTTTATTAAATCTAGTAATTTAGTGCAAGAGATCAATTTCTGCCCTCAACTTTTTCGGTAATAATTGACATTTTTTCTCTAATAGAAGCAATCTTTAGCTGAGACTTGCTTGGACTACTTTTTTGAACTGGTGAATCTTGTGATTCTTCTTCAAGACGATTGGCTTCAATAATAATTTCTTCTTTTAATATCTCCCATTGAGCTTTAACTTGATCGGGAGCTTGTTTTGCTTTTTGAGAGAATTCATTAGCAGTGGTTACAAATTTCCTAGCTAATCTCGAGGAAATTAGCGTGACGGTAGCTCTTAATAGGTTTTCAGATGAACCCATGATTTAATGCGTCAATAAAGAATTTAAAGATGGCTAAAAGTTATGGATCAGGCAATGAGTTGAAGAGATTTTCAATAAATTTTGCATCCTGATGTAATAGATTATCTTTAGAGTTTATTTCATTATTGATGAATTCTTCTCGATTTTGTGTTGGGAAATTTTTAAATGATGTTTTTTCTGGTTGCAATTTTTTAGACGCTTTAGCTTTTGTTGATTCTTTTGAGACCTCTTCATTTTTTTCTTGAGGGGTAAAGATTTGATCTTTGCTACTTGTTTTGCTTAGAGGTTGGAATAAAGTTGAGTCATTGCTTGCGAAAGAAGAGTTGATAGTGGTCTTTTTGCTGTTGTCTTGTGTAATAAGCTTTGAAGAATAGAGCTGCCTTTTAGTCACTTCATAACCAGTTGCAAACAATATTCCAGTCACAAAAGGGATAACCCAAAAATCTCTTAATCTTTTTACGGTGGCTTTCTGTTTCATTAGTCAAAGCTTAAGACTTTTGCTAGATCCATTTTTTTAGTAAGCATGGTCTTACCTTTTATGATTTTGTTGAGATGCTTCGTTCCTTTTCAAATAACATCCAAATCTTCAAATATCATCCTATCGTTTGGAAGAGTCAGAATGTTCTTAGACTTTCTAAAGACCTTATCTAAACCATTAGAATTTATTCTTGTGGTTATAGAACCCAGAACTTAAAAAGGAGAAAAAGCATTTTGGAAACGATTGAATCTGATGTCGTAATAGTTGGGGGCGGTCCTGCTGGGTGTAGCTGTGCTCTCTATACTTCTAGAGCTGATTTGAAAACAGTAATACTAGACAAGAATCCATCTGTTGGAGCACTTGCAATAACTCATCAAATTGCAAACTACCCTGGAGTTTCTACAGAGATGAGTGGTGACGAGTTACTGAAATTGATGAGAGATCAGGCAATACAATATGGCACCGATTACCGAAGAGCCCAGGTTTTTGGTATAGATGTTGGCCAAGAATGGAAAACAGTTTTTACTCCTGAAGGCACTTTTAAGGGACGTTCGCTTGTTCTTGCTACTGGCGCAATGGGTAGACCCGCTTCTTTTAAAGGGGAAGCAGATTTCTTAGGCAGAGGAGTTAGTTATTGTGCGACTTGTGATGCTGCTTTTTATAGAGATCGCGAAGTTGCTGTCGTTGGGACCAATAAAGAAGCCTTAGAAGAGGCTCAAGTGCTTACAAAATTTGCGTCAAAAGTACATTGGATAACTTCAAGTGACCCTAAAGAAGATGACTTGATTGCCCAAGAACTAATTCATAAATCAAATGTTAACCATTGGAGCAGGACAAGATTATTAGAGATACAAGGTAATGATGCTGGAGTAACTGGTGTTGTTTTGAAAAACCGTACTCAAGAATCTAACCAATCATTGGCTGTTGAAGGCGTTTTTGTTTATATGAGTGGCTCTAAGCCTATTACAGACTTTTTACAGGATCAAATTGCCCTCAAAGCAGATGGAGGAGTAATAGTTGATGACTTTATGTCTACAACTTCAGAAGGAGTATGGGCTATTGGTGATATACGAAATACACCTTTTAAACAAGCAGTGGTAGCAGCATCTGATGGATGCGTTGCTGCAATGGCAATAGATAGATATTTAAATAGCCGTAAATCAATAAGAGTCGATTGGGTTCATTCTTGAACTAGCTATATGTGTTTAATAAATCAACAAGAATAAACCCCTAACTTAATTAAGATTAATCAAAGCTCTGTTGCATCAGAAACATATGCAACACCACCATAATAACTAAGAGTAGATCCTATATGATTTTTAACTTTTTCTAAGATATCTCCCTCACAAAAAACAATAACGTGAGCATTGGCTCCAAGACCAGTGAATTCCATGTCTTCAGAAACAATTGTTTGCGGACCTCTTCCTGTCGCGTGTTTAAGGACTGTATAACCTGGTACCTCTGCTTTTTCCAGTGCAGAGATGATTGTATCTAATTCCCTTTCACTGATAATCAAATCAAGTCTTTTCATTTAATTTTTTTTTCTAAATGAGTACATTGTTTACTAAGCTCATATAAAGAGGGATTCCAAAAACTATATTAAATGGGAAAGTTACTCCTAGAGTAGTTGAAATATAATAACTTGCTTTAGCTTCTGGAACTGTCATTCTCATTGCTGTAGGGACAGCAAGGTAAGAGGCGCTGGCACATAGAACTGCAAATAAAAGAGCATTGCCTGGCCCTATTAATAACTGTTTCGCTATAAAAACACCTAAACATCCATTCAAGATTGGGATTAATACTGCAAAAAGAATTAAAAAACTACCAGCTTGTTTTAACCTTGGGAGTCTTTGAGCTGCAACTATTCCCATATCTAATAAGAAGAAGCACTCAACTCCATAAAACAAATAGCCTTCTGTAAAAGGTTTAATTTTCTCTAGCCCATTAGGGTTATGTGCAGCGGTTAAGAATCCAATTATTAGACTTCCTAAAAGTAAATAGACTGATCCATTTAGCATTGATTCATGAAGAATTCTTCTCCATTTAATAATTCTTGTATTAGGTCGATTTTTGGGTGCACATAATTTTACGAGTCCTAAGCCGACAATAATGGATGGAGATTCCATTAAGGCAAGAGGTGCAACCATCCATCCATCAAATGGGATTCCTTGACTTTTAAGAAAACTTTCTGCAGTAATGAATGTAACAGCACTAATAGAACCATACGCAGCTGCAATTGCCGCTGAATTAAATACATCAAACTTTAAACGCAAAATTATAAAACAGATAATTGGTATTGCTAAAGACATAGCAATTGCAGCTACAATACTAGGAAATAATGCTTGGTTATTGAGTCCTCCTTGAAGTTCAAAGCCACCTCTAAACCCAATTGCAAGTAATAGATATAAAGAGAATAATTTCGGTAATGGTGCTGGTATTTCCAGATCAGAGCTTACTGCTACTGAAATTAAACCGAGAAAGAAAAATAGTACTGGGGGGGTCAGTACATTTTGAAGGACAAGGCTAGTCTCCATAAACCTTATTTAGCAAGATTTATTAATGTAGGAAAATAGTATTAGATAGTATTTAATATTACTTATTAACCTCTGTTAATGCTATTTCAAGAGCTTCTTTTCTTGTTGGTATTACACCACTAACTCCAAATTTTATCAACCTATCTTTAACTCTACCAGTTGCACCAGCAACAAATGCTTTCCGAGCATTTAGATTAGCTTCCTGAATCATATCTTCTATTGCGAGTGTTGCAGTAACACCTAATCTTGGTACATCCGTAATATCAAGAATAAGAACTTTATACTTTCTAATTAACATCATTCTTTCTGTGATTCCTTTGGCCGCACCAAAACTAAGCGGTCCTTTTAATCTAAATAACATTACTTCACCTTCACATTTTTCAAGCAATGCTTGCTCTTCTAGAGGTAAAGGTAGCTCTGCAGATTCTTCAAGAGGATTATCAGCATCCATTCCTTCTAGTTGTGTTTGAGTAATTGAATCAATTGTGAGCATATTTGCAATGAAAACTCCTACAAGTACTGCCCATATTAGGTCCCAGAAAACTGTCATTAGCAAAACGCCATACATGACTCCAGCAGTTTTCAACGAAAGTCTGTGAGCTCTTATTAAAAATCCCCAGTCAATAATATCTAGGCCCACTTTAATAAGAATTCCTGCAAGAAGAGCTGTTGGGATTTGTTCGGCAAGAGGGCCTGCTCCTATAAGTACTATTAGTAGAACTATGGAATGAACCATTCCAGATATAGGAGTTTGCCCTCCTGATTTGACATTTATAACAGTCCTCATGGTTGCACCAGCACCAGGAAGACCGGAAAAGAGACCTGCTACTGCATTGCCAATACCTTGTCCAATTAATTCTCTATCGGATTTATGACGAGTTTGTGAAATATTATCTGCCACAAGAGATGTTAGTAATGAATCTATTGCTCCTAGGACTGCAAGTACAAGGCCTGCTTTAAGAATGATAGGTAAATACTTTTCGCTAAAATTAGGAATGTCTAAAGATGGGATGCCTCTTGGAATATCTCCTATTCTGTCTATTGAGCTTTCGCCAAAAAACACTATAGATATTGGAGTGACTATAAGTAGAGCTAACAAAGGTGAAGGAACCCACTGACTGATTTTTTGTGGTGTTAGGAAAACAATCGCCAATGTCATTATTGCTACTCCAACTGCAGCGCCATTCGGTTCAAAATTGTTAAAAACTGTTTGAAGTGACTCAACCACTCCACCTCGTGTGGCTATTCCAAGCAATGGACCAATTTGTAAAGCAATGATAATTACGCCTATTCCAGACATGAAGCCTGAAACAACTGAATATGGGACTAGAGTTATGTATTTACCAAGCTTTAATAAGCCAAATAATATTTGAAATAAACCACCTAAAAAAACTGCTGCCATAACAAGAGGCAAAATCTGCTCTGCCGAAAGATCTCTTGGCACGCCTGCAGCAGCAAGTCCTGCTACTACACCAGCCACAGTTACACTCATCGGACCAGTTGGACCACTTACTTGTGCAGGAGTACCTCCAAACAAAGCAGCAAGAAAGCCAACAACAACTGCACCATATAAACCATAAATTGCCCCGCCAGGACCTAAGGCTGCATTGCCAAATGCCAAAGCAAGTGGCAATGCAACCACCGCTGCTGTTAGACCTCCTAATATGTCTCCTCTGATGTTTTTCAGATGAAAACCATTAATTAGAGCCAATTGAAAACCCCAAAATACATTTGATATTATGGAATCTTATCTTGCCAAGGTCATTTTTAGCAGTATTTAAAACTTGTTTTTTTGCTGAAATAGCTAAACACTCTTTCAAGAAATCCTTGGTTACTAACTTTTTGCCAATAGAATGCCCTTTTTTTGGTGACTAAATATATAGATTACTTTCAAATACTAGGTCTTTCGAGGGATGCTTCCCAAGAAGATATTAAAAAAGCTTTTCGAGAATTAGCTAGAAAATTTCATCCTGATTTGAATCATGGAAATAAGGATTATGAATCAAGATTCAAAGATATCAGTCAAGCTTATGAGATCCTTTCTGATCCGGATAAAAGAAAAAGGTATGAACAATTACGTAGGTTAGAAAATTTTGATGAATTTATAAATGATTTACTGGGAAGTCTTGGAGCCAAGAAGGGTCCTTATAAGTATCCAACAAATCCTTTAAGACCAGATATAAATCTTGATGCTGATTTAAATTTGAAAATAAGTTTTTCTGAGGCTCTAAAAGGTTCCACAAGAACTCTTTTAATTAATAATGAGCGCGTTAAGTTGCAAATTCCTAAAGGGATAAGAACAGGTTTTAGACTTAAACTGCGGGGCAAGGGAAATTTGCAGCCTGGAACTGGTAGACGGGGCGATCTTTATATAAAATTGGATGTTCAAGATCATCCAATTTGGAAACTACAGGGAGAACTTTTGACGGCAGAGTTACCAGTCTCTTTATATGAAATTGTTTTGGGGACAAACTTTACAGTTTTTACACCAGATGGTCCTGTTCAAATAACTATTCCTCGAGGAACATTGCCGGGAGCAACTTTAAAGTTAAAAGGTAAAGGATTCCCATTTCATAATCGCCGTGGAGACTTAGTCTTTACTATTAGTTTAAAGTTACCTGATCAATGGTCTGATGAAGAACTGGCTCTTTTTAATCAGCTCAAATCATTGCGTGAAGATGATTCACGTAATGCTTGGTTGAAATCCATTCGCTTTTAAAGTTCACTTAAGACCAAATTTAAAATTTATCTTTTGCTTGATCATATGGAACTAACTTATCGCCCTCGTCGTCTTAGAAGAACTGCCTCCTTAAGAAGCATTGTCCGAGAGAATATTTTAACCCCTTCAGATTTTATTTATCCTTTATTTATCCATGAGGGTAATGATATTCAGCCAATTGGAGCAATGCCTGGGATCAATCGCTGGGACCTAGAATCTCTGATAACTGAAGTTCAGCGCGCTTGGGAATTAGGAATTAGATGCGTAGTGCTTTTTCCCAAGATTTCTGAATCACTCAAAACAGAAGATGGCGTGGAATGTTTTAACGAAAAAGGATTAATCCCTACAGCAATTAGGTGTTTAAAACAAGAGATACCTGAGATGACAATAATGACTGATGTTGCATTAGATCCCTACTCTAGTGACGGTCATGATGGAATTGTGAGTCCAGAAGGAGTTGTTCTAAATGATGAGACTATCGTCAATCTGTGCAAGCAGTCTCTTGTTCAAGCTCAAGCTGGTGCAGATTTAATTGGACCTAGTGACATGATGGATGGACGTGTAGGAGCAATTCGTGAAGTTTTAGATGATGAAGGATTTGAGCATGTAGGAATTATTAGCTATACCGCGAAGTACTCTTCTGCTTACTACGGACCTTTTCGTGAGGCGCTTGATTCTGCCCCTAGAGCACTAAGTGCAAAACCTATTCCAAAAAACAAAAACACATATCAAATGGATCCTGCTAATTCCAGAGAAGCTCTCATAGAAGCACAACTGGATGAGCAAGAAGGTGCAGACATCCTAATGGTTAAACCTGGTTTGGCTTATATGGATATTATTCACCGCTTAAGACAAGAGTCTGATTTGCCCATTGCTGCGTATAACGTAAGTGGGGAATATTCAATGGTAAAGGCTGCTGCTGAAAGAGCTTGGATTGATGAAAAATCTGTAGTGCTTGAAACATTATTGAGTTTTAAAAGAGCAGGAGCTGATTTGATCCTTACTTATCATGCATGCGATGCAGCGCAATGGTTGATAGATATGTAAAGACGGTTTATTGGTTGCTAATCTTGAATGAAGGCATGACGGGTATTTAGTTATGACTCGTAAAACTTTTAATTTTCCTATTGCGAATGTTCAACGACTTGGACATATAGCTATACGTGTCAAAGATGTCGAAAGGGCAAAATCTTTTTATATGAATTTAGGAATGAAATTGATTTGGGATGATCCTGATTGGTGCTATTTAGAAGCTGGCTCAGGAGGTGATGGATTAGCTCTATTAGGCCCAAGTTATAAAGCTGCAGGCCCTCATTTTGCTTTTCATTTCAACAGTCGAAAGGAAGTCGAAGAAGTGCATGCTCGCTTAACTAAAGTTGGAGTTAAAGTTGGTACTTTGCATGACCATAGAGATGGGACAGCATCATTTTATCTAAAAGATCCTGAAGGGAATTGGTTGGAAATGCTTTATCTACCTTCTGAAGGTATTCCAACAAATCAATAAAATATCGACAATACTTTATGGTTTTTAATGAACAAAATCCAAAAGATTCTGCTACTGTTTCACCTTTTGAGGAAACTCTTGATTTATTAGAGTGGCCTAGGTTATGCGAACAAATTTCTTCATTTAGCTGTACTCCTCAAGGAAAGAAAAGGTGTATGAGATTGCCAATACCAAATAGCATAACAACTACTAAGAGCTATTTAGCAGAAACTCTGGAAATTGGTACTTTGGATAAGTTTCTTGAGAATGGCCTTAGTTTTGTTGGAATTCATGATTTAGATAATATATTGCATCGATCTGCTAAAGGAGGAGTATTGTCAGGTGAGGAATTATTAGCAATAGCTGAAACACTGAGATCTGCTCGAAGATTAAGACGTCAAATATATGATCAAGAACTAAGGCCTACACTATCAAGTCTTTTAAGTGATATCGCAACATTGCCAGAGTTGCAGAAGCTGCTTGAATTTGGGTTAGAGGAAGGTGGGAGAATTGCTGATAGAGCAAGTGAGCGGTTGTCCCAGTTAAGGCGAAAACTTTTAGATTTAAAGCTTCAGAGGCGTGACTTATTACAGGACCTTGTCCGGAGATATAATTCTATCCTTCAAGACACTGTTATTTCTGAGAGGTATGGTCGTTCTGTGCTTTCGGTAAAAGCTGGAGCGCTTGATCAATCTCTAGGAACAGTCCATGACACTTCTTCGTCAGGGAGTACAATTTTTGTGGAACCGAATACAATTATCCCTATAGGTAACAAGATTATTGAAGTTAAGGGGGACATTACTAAAGAAGAAAACAGATTATTGGCTTTATGGAGTGGGAAAGTTGTCATCCATATTTCAACTATTAATCATTTATCTCAGGTAATGATGCAATTAGAGCTTGCATTGGTTCGAGCACGTTATGGTGATTGGATGAAAGGTGTTGCACCTTCTATACATCAAGATATTGATTCTCCTTTTTTGATTGAAAAGTTTTGCCACCCTTTATTGCTATGGCAACAGCACTTTGAGAAAGGCAGACCAGTTGTTCCTATTAGCTTTGAGGTCTCTTCCGCTTTAAGAGTCATTGCAATTACTGGACCGAATACAGGAGGTAAAACAGTAATTTTAAAGAGTGTAGGACTAGCGGTTCTTATGGCACGATCTGGATTCCTATTGCCATGTAAAGGAAACCCATCATTACCATGGATTGATCAGGTTTTAGCAGACATAGGTGATGAGCAATCATTACAGCAGAGCCTTTCTACATTCAGTGGCCATATAACTCGTATTAGTCGAATCTTGCATTCATTAGAAATTAGTAAGGGGTCAACTTTAGTTTTGCTTGATGAAATTGGAGCGGGAACCGACCCTACAGAAGGAACAGCATTGGCAATTTCTTTGCTTAAAACACTGGCTGATCGAACTAGACTTACTGTTGTTACGACACATTTTGGTGAATTAAAGGCCCTGAAATATAGTGATCAACGCTTTGAAAATGCTTCTGTTGCGTTTGACAGTCAAACGATAAAACCTAAGTATTATTTGCAGTGGGGTATACCTGGGAGAAGTAATGCTTTAGCAATTGCTAGCAGACTTGGACTTGAACCAGCAATTATAGAGAATGCTCAGAAGTTAATCGGACCCAATGGTTTGGAAGATGTAAATGCTGTGATTAAAGGATTGGAAGACCAAAGAAAACTGCAACAATCAGCAGCAGAAGAGACTGCTGCTTTGTTGGCTCGAACTGAGTTGCTTCATGAAGAGTTGCTCGGCCAATGGAGAAAACAAAGTCAAAAATCAGCAGAGTTTCAAGAAAAAGGACGCCAGAAATTAGCAACATCTATACGAGAGGGACAAAAAGAAGTGCGTGAACTAATAAAGCGATTAAGAGAACCAGGAGCTGATGGGGAGATCGCCAGAAGTACAGGAAAGCGTTTGAGAAAAATGCAAATTCACTACCAGAAAGAGACAATTATCAAAAATAAAAATGATTGGTTTCCTAAAGTAGGAGATCGTGTGAGATTAATCGCTATTAATAAGGCTGCAGAAGTGCTTGAGATGTCAGAAGATGGATTGCAAGTAACTGTTCTTTGTGGCCTGTTTAGAAGTGTTGTTGATTTAACCTCAATTGAAAGCCTTGAAGGTGCTAAGCCACGTCTTCCTGAACCCCCTTCGGTAAAAATAAAAACAAATTCTCGAGTGATTGAGCATGCAAAAGTTCGGACTAAAAAAAATACACTAGATGTTCGAGGCCTGAGGGTGCATGAAGCTCAATCAGTTATTGAAGAGAAATTGCGGCATACAATTGGGCCCCTATGGGTAATTCATGGTATTGGAACTGGAAAGTTAAAGAAAGGGCTACTTGAGTGGTTAAAGACCCTTGATTATGTTGATGAAATTAGTAATGCCCCTCAAAATGAAGGAGGAGCAGGTTGTACTGTGATTTGGGTAAGTTGATTTCTTATGCAATACCTAAGCTTCTAATTCAAGTAATGCTAACTAGTTTTAGAATATTCGCTTACTGCAAAACTAATGACTAAGAAAAAAATTTATTTAGCTTCTCCTTACGGTTTTTCAAAGCAATGGAAGACTAACCTTTTACCCGAATTTGTTTCTATATTGGAAGATATGGGTGCTGAAGTTTGGGAACCTTTTAGTAGAAATAATCAGGTTGACTTTTCAAAACAAGGTTGGGCTTATAAAGTTGCCATTTCTGATCTTCAAGATGTTAAAAACTCGGATGCAATGTTTGCGATTGTGAATGGCACACCACCTGATGAAGGGGTTATGGTTGAGCTTGGAGTCGCTATAGCTCTAGGTAAACCAACATTTTTGTTTCGGGATGACTTTCGCCGCTGTACGGACTCGGATGATTATCCACTGAATTTAATGATCTTTGCTGGGATTCCACTCCATAACTGGAAGGATTACTTTTACACGGATATCAGGGAAATATCTAATTCACAAAAGGCATTAGTGAAATGGCTACAAAACTCATAAAAAGTTTTTGTAAGTAGGTATTCTCAATTAATTGTCTCCGCTATAATATATTTAACTAATTTATTTGTGCTTTACATCTCTACCGATTCTTGTTATCAAAATACAAATGAAGCATAGTTTAAAAACAGTCCTCGAGATCCATTGATATCAGAGAAATAAGATGCAGTTTATTGACCACGCAAAAATCACAGTAAGAGCTGGCCGTGGTGGTGATGGTATTGCCTCATTTCGAAGGGAAAAATATGTTCCAGCAGGAGGTCCCTCAGGAGGTAATGGAGGGGATGGAGGAAAAGTTATTTTTTTGGCAGATAATAATTTGCAGACTTTATTGGATTTTAAATTTCATCAATTACTCTTCGCTCAAGATGGTCGTAGAGGAGGTCCAAATAAATGCACAGGTGCTTCTGGTGAAGATCTTGTGCTGAAAGTACCTTGTGGTACTGAAATTAAACATTTACAAAGTGGAGTAATTTTTGGGGATTTAACTTTTGATGGACAAAAACTTGTAATAGCTTTTGGAGGTAAAGGAGGGCTTGGGAATGCCCATTATTTAAGTAATCGAAATCGTGCTCCGGAGAAGTATACGGAAGGAAGAGAAGGAGAAGAATGGCAACTAAGTCTTGAGCTTAAATTGTTAGCAGAGGTTGGAATTATTGGACTCCCTAATGCCGGTAAAAGTACATTGATTTCCGTCTTGTCTTCTGCAAGGCCAAAAATAGCTAATTATCCATTTACAACTTTGATACCAAACTTAGGAGTTGTTCCTAAACCTAGTGGAGATGGAGTGGTCTTTGCAGATATTCCTGGTTTAATTTCTGGAGCAGCTTCAGGTATAGGTCTTGGACATGAGTTCCTAAGACATATTGAACGTACTAAGTTGTTAATTCATCTTGTCGATGCATCTGCTTCAGATCCATTCGAAGATATTCAAATAATAGAAAAGGAGTTAATTGCTTATGGCCATGGTTTGATTGACCGACCTAGGATTATAGTTTTTTCAAAAAAAGAGCTTCTAGAAGAAAAAAACTTGAATGATATCACTAAAGCTTTCGAGAGACTTAAGGAAGTTAATGTGTTATCTATCTCTGCAGTAATGAATGATGGTTTAGAAAAACTTTTGAATGAAATCTGGAGAAATCTTGAAATTTAAGCAATTTATGTGTTTTAGCTCAAATTCTTACTTGTCGATATTTAAAGAATTGGTCATAACTAGGAAGAAGCTTTTGTAATTATGAATTTCTACACTTGTTTTGATAACCAAGGTAAGGTGATTGCTAGATGTCAAACCTATCAGGAAATTGAGGCTTTAAAAAGAAGAGGTCGTCCTATTCGAGAAGTTCGAGAGATGAAAAAGGAAGAAGCAGTTGTTTGTTCTTTAACAAGCAGCCCCTCTGATTTTAATATGGATTATTAATCAATACAGATTGATTGAATAATTGCATTAAAAAAAAGCAGGATTTTTTCCCGCTTTTTTTAATTTTTAGGAACCTAATTTAGTCGTCATATACAAGACATTCTGGTTCGTCTGGATTTGCATCGCAAAATAATTCAAGCGCATTTGGATCATGCTTATCTTCAGGATGATGCTCCTTATACTCTTCAAGAGAGTGAAGCTCATCAGTCAAGTGCCTAAGCTTAGGGGTGTTCCCCTCTGCTTCAGCTGAAAGGATCTCGTTTTGATCCTTTTGGATGTGCTCGTCAATAGTATTCATGAAGAACTTACCTTAAGCTTTTTCAATCAACTTACATACATTAATTAGGTTCAGAGCTTGTGTCGAATATGTAAACCGTACTTCGTTTTATTTACAACACTTAAGCACCAGAAATGTAGTACTAGATACCAGATCCGTTTGTTTGTTCAACATTTTTTAAGTATTCGAAAACACTTTTATCACCAATATCTAGAGCTGGATCCATTCCAAATTTACGAATACCAAGTATCAATAACAGAAGAGCTGAAAGACTTAGTAGACTCATCGTAATTATTGGAGTAGTTAACTGAAAACAATGGCCTAAAAAGGTTGTTGGTAATAAAAGTGTTAAGCCTATAGCTTCGTTTTGACGAAAACAAAAGAATTCTTTGAAACCTAACCCAGTTAAGGCTGCAAAAAAAGGACCTAAAAATATACTTTGACCGTGATTCATTGCTAAATCAGATAGCAAATGACTTGGATTCCCTTTGACAATAAAAACTATGATTGCAATTGCACCAAGAGTCCAAAAAACCTTTAGGACTTGATGGATGAGTTTTATATAAATATGAATCCATTGCAGAGCAAGACCTAAAGAAATAGCCATTGGTAATAACCAGATCCATGCATTGTTTGGGCCAAACACCAACCATTGCAATAGGCCAAGAGTAAAAGAGGTGCCGCAAATAAGAACGGAGATTCGATACCTTTTGACTTCAATTTTATCTTCTAGAGTTATTTTATACTTACCAAAACTACCTTCGAATTCTTGCGCTAAATCTTCTGATGATTTATTGATTTGGTTTAAATCTTTTTTAAGCATTATTGGTAGGTACTGAGCTATTAACTATTTTGCCTAGATTTGGACCTTTTGGGATTATGTTACTTGGATTTAAAGGGAACAAGGCACCAAAATAATCATTACGCCAATTCTTTGAATCACAGGTTTTTGAAACACTATAAAGATTAAAAAATTGCTTTCTCCATTCCCAAATATTTGGGAAACTCCAAAGCGGCTCTTTGCTACATCTAAATAATGGTGAATAGATAGATTCCCATCTAATTAAAGTTGGGAACAGTTTTATGTCTGCAAGAGTTACCTCTTCTCCGCATAACCATGGCCCTTTTAAAGTTAGTTTATTTTCAATTATTTTTAATGCATTAAAAAGCTGATCAACTGCCATTTCATAAGCTTCTTGATTTCTTGCAAAACCGCATTTATAAACTCCATCATTTATGTTTGATTGAAGAATTTCTGATAATTCATAAAGTTCATCTTTAAATTTTTCTGGCATCAGGTTAGGAACATTTGCTTCTGAAGGCCATCTATTAAGTACTTCTATTAATTGTGCACTTTCATTGCCAAGGATTGTTGGCTTTTTTTGTCTATTGGGTTTTGGATCAATTAAGACAGGAACTGTAGGTCTATATGAAGGAGGGCTATCACACAGATTGTATATTTCAAGTAGTGAATCGCATCCAAGAAAGGATGGTTCTAAAAGCCATTGACCTCCTTGTGAATCCGCTTTTGCGAAGATTAGATTGAGACTATTTTTTAATTCTCTAATTTCATAGACCAACCACGTTCTATGAGCCCAAGGACAACTCCTACCAAGGATTAAAGTAGGTAAATCCTGTTTTTCTCTAAGTGACAAATTTTCGGTTTCAGGTAACTCAGCATTAGTTTTTTGACTAGGAACTCTTTGGAAGTTCCCGTCTTTGTCTGCTGGAGCAAGCCCTTTCATTAATTGCTTCCATTGCCATCCCCAGCTTTTTCTTGCTGCACAAACAATTGAAGGTGGTATTGACATTTTAAGAAGCCTTTTTCATTATTTTCAGGAAATAGAAATGTCGAGAACAGATCATGTCATTAACTGAAGTTCTTCTTATTGCAGGTACTCATGGTAATGAAATAAATGCTGCTTGGTTATTTGATCAGTTTAAAGAAAACCCAGCACCCATCAATAGAAGGGGTTTAAATGTTTCCGCAGTTATTGGCAATCCATCTGCAAGAGAAAAATGCCTTAGATACATTGATCGAGATTTAAACCGTAGTTTTTCTTTAAAATTACTTTCTTCAGTGTCAAGTGAAAATGAATATGAAATCAAAAGAGCTAAAGAGTTATTAAATTCTTATGGTAAAAAATCGCAAAAACCTGCTTCTGTTGTTCTTGACTTTCATAGCACAACAGCATCAATGGGCTCTTCTATTGTTATTTATGGACGCCGATTTCCTGATTTGGCTTTAGCTGGTTTGATTCAAAAACGCCTAGGTTGGCCAATTTATTTGCATGAATGTGACAATTCACAGACAGGGTTTTTAGTTGAACAATGGCCTTGTGGCTTGGTAATAGAAATTGGACCTGTTCCTCAGGGTGTATTAAGAAAAAATATTATTAATCAAACTATGTTAGCAATACAAACTTGTCTTGATGAACTTGAAAAGATCAAATGTAGTAATTATACTTTTCCAAAAGAAATAGTTATTCACAGACATTTGAAAAGCATAGATTTTCCTAGAAGCTTAACTGGTCAAATAACTGCTTTTATTGATCAAAGTATTGAGGGTAAAGATTGGATACCTATAAATCAAGGCGATGATATTTTTGATAATTTTAGGGGCGTTAAGTTAACCCTAGATGACCCAGATTTACCTAATAGTGTTGTCCCTATTTTTATTAATGAAGCTGCTTATATGGAGAAAGGAATAGCTTTTAGCTTAACTACTAAGGAGTCTTGGAAATTTAATCAGTGCTGGTCTAATAGTTTAATTTCTTTGATTTCTCACTAGATCTATAAAAAGAAACTTGTTAACCAAATAGCTATACTTTTCTTGACTAAATTAATTAAGTCTTTTATTACTAAATGCGAATCTAGATTCTTGTACAATTCTCCAATTAGAATATCAATTATTTATTGTGACTAGGTTTGATTTTGACTAGATGCTTCCGCTTAGCCATTTATTATTTCTTAATAAAGATAATCTGGGTCTAGGTCGCATTTTTACGCATTTTCCTTTAGAGTCCTTCCGGCAGGGTAATACCTGCTCTTAATTAACCGTCCTTTACGGACTTATTTCTCGTCCTCATGACAACCCTTCAGCAGCAGCGTTCATCGTTGCTCAAAGGTTGGCCTCAGTTTTGCGAGTGGGTTACTTCTACTAACAACCGCATTTATGTTGGTTGGTTTGGTGTATTGATGATCCCTTGCCTGTTGGCAGCAACCGCTTGCTTCATCGTTGCCTTCATTGCAGCTCCTCCAGTTGACATTGATGGTATTCGTGAGCCTGTGGCTGGTTCATTTATTTATGGAAACAACATCATTTCTGGTGCTGTTGTCCCTTCAAGTAATGCAATTGGTCTTCACTTCTACCCAATTTGGGAAGCCGCTACAGTTGATGAGTGGCTTTATAACGGTGGTCCATACCAGCTTGTAATCTTCCACTTCCTTATTGGTATCTCAGCATATATGGGACGTCAGTGGGAGCTTTCATACCGTTTAGGTATGCGCCCTTGGATCTGTGTTGCATACTCTGCACCTGTATCTGCTGCTTTTGCTGTTTTCCTTGTATACCCATTTGGTCAGGGTTCATTCTCTGATGGGATGCCTCTAGGAATTTCCGGAACATTTAACTTCATGTTTGTTTTCCAAGCAGAGCACAACATTCTTATGCACCCATTCCATATGGCTGGTGTTGCTGGAATGTTTGGAGGCAGCTTGTTCTCCGCTATGCATGGTTCGTTGGTTACCTCTTCACTTATTCGTGAAACCACTGAGACAGAATCTCAGAACTATGGTTATAAATTTGGACAAGAAGAAGAGACCTACAACATCGTTGCAGCTCATGGCTACTTCGGTAGATTGATCTTCCAATATGCAAGTTTCAATAACAGCCGTAGTCTTCACTTCTTCCTTGCTATTTTCCCAGTTGTTTGTGTTTGGTTGACATCTATGGGCATCTGCACCATGGCTTTCAACTTAAATGGTTTCAACTTCAACCAATCTGTAGTTGATGCTAACGGTAAAGTTGTTCCTACATGGGGTGACGTTCTTAACCGTGCAAACCTAGGTATGGAAGTAATGCATGAGCGTAATGCTCACAACTTCCCACTTGATCTAGCAGCTGCTGAATCAACTTCTGTTGCTTTAGTTGCTCCAGCTATTGGTTAGTCTTTATTTAATCAACTTGATTGATTAGATTTAGATGATTTTAGAAGCCTCCTCGTAAGAGGAGGCTTTTATTATGTCTTAGATGATTAACTACTAGAATAAAATAATTATTAGTTTTTTCTTTGTAAGTTTTTCTATTAGGGAAGTGATTCTTTTATGGGCAGTTGTTTTGGCGAGCTTTTTAAAATAAGCACTTTTGGCGAATCTCATGGTGGAGCAGTTGGAGTTGTATTAGAAGGATGTCCTCCAAGACTGGATATTGATGTTCAAGAAATTCAGAATGACCTTAATAGACGAAAACCAGGTCAAAGTAAAATTACGACTCCTCGCAAAGAACTTGATCAAGTAGAGATTCTGAGCGGTGTATCAGGTAATAAGACATTAGGCACTCCTATCTCAATGGTTGTTAGGAATAAAGACCATCGCCCAGTGGATTATGGAAATATGCAAAACGTATATCGTCCATCACACGCTGATGGCACATATCACATCAAATATGGAATACAAGCATCAAGTGGAGGAGGTAGAGCTTCAGCAAGAGAAACTATTGGCAGAGTTGCTGCAGGCTCTATCGCTAAGCAATTGCTTAAAAAAGTCCAAAATACTGAGATATTGGCTTGGGTAAAAAGGATCCATACCATTGAGGCGAAAGTGGATATGAATACGGTTAGCTATAAGGATGTTGAGGCTAATATTGTGCGTTGCCCTGATCAGATTGCAGCAAAAAGGATGATTGATAGGATTGAAGAAATCAGTCAAGAAGGGGATTCTTGTGGAGGTTTAGTGGAATGTGTTGTTCGCAACCCACCCATTGGCCTAGGAATGCCTGTTTTTGACAAATTGGAAGCTGATCTAGCAAAAGCATTAATGTCTTTACCAGCTACCAAGGGTTTTGAAATTGGTTCTGGTTTTTCAGGAACTTTTTTAAAAGGTAGTGAACATAATGATCTTTTCTTACCTTCTGAGGATAATGCTCTTCGAACAGCTACTAATAATTCTGGAGGTATTCAAGGAGGTATTAGTAATGGAGAAGAAATAATACTTAGAGTTGGATTTAAACCTACTGCGACAATTAGAAAAGATCAGCAAACAATAGACTCTCAGGGAAATCAAACTGTTTTATCGGCAAAAGGAAGACATGATCCTTGTGTTTTGCCTCGAGCTATTCCAATGGTAGAAGCAATGGTCGCAATTGTTTTGGCAGATCATTTGTTAAGACAACAGGGTCAATGTGGTTTTTGGTAGTGTTACTTGAGTCTTATTAAGTACTTTATTTTTGAAGCCAACTTATTAGTTCAGGGTCAATTATGTCATTTTTTAAGACACCTCTACCTAGGATGATTGCGTTGTAACCTGACTTCAGCCAGGGGTCCAAATCATTTGGTTTTAAACCTCCAGCGGCTAGAAGAAATGGAAGTGAATGAAAGCTAGTTTTTAATTGATTTAAATAGTTAATACCGATAGTTTTTGCAGGAAAAACTTTCAATAACTTACATTTAAATTCGATAGCTTTGTGTATTTCTGATGGAGACATTACTCCAGGTATAAGTAACTGCCCAATCTTTTTGGCTTTTATAAGCATACTTTCATCATAGAAAGGTGACATTGCATATTTAAAACCAATTTGATTGATTTGATTTAAGGCTCTATGGGTTGTAATTGATGCAACCCCAAAATTAATTTCTTTGACTCTTATAATTATTTTTTTTGCTAGTTTTTCCCAATTAAAATGAGAACACCATCCAATTTCAACATTTTTAACACCTTCTTTTACTAGCCTTAAAAGAAGATTTAATGTAGTGCTTAATTTGCATTCATCTAATTCATCTTGAGAAATTCGAATTAATATTATTAGAGGCTGCTTTTTAAATAAGGCAATTATTTTTTCTTCTTCTAGCATAGACAATATTTTATTATTATTTGACTTATGCGTACCCTGCAATTTTAACTTCTCTTTTAATTAAAAGCTCTTGTAACTCTTCTGAATTAATTGTTTCTTGTGCTATGAGCATTTTTGCAAGTTCGTCTAAAATTAAACGATTCTCAACGAGGACTTTAGTGGCCCGTTTATAAGCTATAGAAACTAAATCTGATACCTCTTTATCAATTGTGGCAGCTGTGTCTTCAGAAAAGTCTCTATCTGAAGCTATATCTCTCCCAAGAAACATTCCACCTTGTGAACGTCCTAAGGCAACAGGTCCTAATGTCTCACTCATTCCAAACTTTGTAATCATTTGGCGTGCTACTTGTGCAACTTGTTTTAAATCATTAGATGCACCAGTCGTTACTTCATCTTCTCCATATACTATTTCTTCTGCTACTCTTCCTCCAAGGGCAACAGCCATTTGGTTTTGAAGGTATGAACGCGAATATAAACCAGACTCCATTCTTTCTTCACTAGGAGTAAAGAAAGTTAGACCTCCTGCTTGCCCTCTAGGAATAATTGAGATTTTTTGAACGGGATCATAATCTGGCATCAAAGCACCTACTAGAGCATGTCCTGCTTCATGGTAAGCAACTAATTCCTTTCTTTTGTCGCTCATCACGCGATCTTTTTTCTCTGGTCCAGCCATTACTCGTTCAATGGCATCTGCTATTTCATAGTTTCCAACTTCGCGAAGATCTCTTCTAGCAGCAAGAATTGCTGCTTCGTTAAGTAGATTGGCAAGATCTGCACCTGTAAACCCTGGAGTTCTTCTTGCTACTTGATCAAGGTCAACATCTTTTGCAAGAGTTTTTTCCTTTGCATGTACGCCTAAAATTTCTAATCTTCCTGAATAATCAGGTCTATCAACAACTACTTGTCTATCAAAACGTCCAGGACGCATGAGTGCTGCATCTAATACGTCTGGGCGATTGGTTGCTGCAACAATAATTATCCCTGTATTCCCTTCAAAGCCATCCATTTCAGTAAGCAATTGATTTAATGTTTGTTCTCTTTCATCGTTGCCACCCCCAAGGCCAGCGCCTCTTTGGCGACCAACTGCATCAATTTCATCTATAAAGACAATACATGGTGCATTCTTTTTAGCTTGCTCAAAAAGATCTCTAACTCTGCTTGCTCCTACGCCTACAAACATTTCTACAAATTCAGATCCTGAAATTGAGAAAAAAGGTACTGCGGCTTCACCTGCGACTGCTTTTGCCAACAAAGTCTTACCAGTACCTGGTGGCCCAACAAGTAAAACACCTTTAGGGATTTTCGCTCCTACGGCTGTAAATCGATCTGGGCTTTTTAGGAAATCAACAACTTCTGTAAGCTCTAGTTTTGCCCCTTCAATTCCTGCTACATCATTAAAAGTGATTTTAGTCGATGGTTCCATTTGTAAACGAGCTTTACTCTTACCGAAGCTCATTGCTGGATTACCTCCTGCACCTCCTTGTGATCTTCTGAAAAGAAAAAATAAACCTCCTAAAAGTAAAATAGGGAAAATGAGGCTTCCAATAGCTTGTTGCAATGGATTAGCTTGCTTGGTTGGTTGGACAGCAATATCTACATTGTGATCTGTAAGTAGCTTTAAGAGATCTTGATCAGGAGCTAATGTGACTTGAGCTCTTCCACCATCGTTTTCAACAATTTGTGCAGTTCCATTATCTGGTGAAATTAAAACTCTACTAATTTGGTCATCTTGAATTGCGTCTATAAAATCGCTATACCTTAAATTTGTTGAATCACTAGTAGTTGGCTTCTCAAGTAAAGAAGAACCAATAAAGATTACAGCTACCACTATTAGGAAGTAGAGAGCAATGTTTCGCCAGCGTTTGTTCAAGAGTTTTTTTTGTAATGATGCAATGTTAATAGGAATATGACCCGATTAGGTTTTACGTAGGACTTCCACCACGCTTTTGAATGCAAACCATTCAGGAATCTCATCACCAGTTCTCAGCATTTTTCTAAATTCTGTTCCACTAAGTTTTTTAATATTTAATCCATTTTCTTCAGCATGGTCAGCTGATACATAGCCTTCTTCCTCAGTAAAGACGAGATTTAAAGAGGGTATTGTATCCATGCAAAGCTCTTTAGCACATTGTTTGGCAAAATTCTGAGCATCATAAGGGCCATAAAAATCTTTACCTGTAAGGTTGGATTTACAACCTGCCATGTCCCTTCCAATAATGAAATGGGTGCAACCATAGTTTCTTCTTATAATCATGTGCTGCAAGGCTTCTCTAGGTCCTGCCATATGCATTGAATAAGGGAGATAGGCCCATCTGATCCTAGGGTTTTGAACTTCTGCCGCTAAACGTTCATATGTTTGAAATCTTACTGAGCCAGGTATGTCGTCCTCTTGAGTAGGACCACAAGTAGGGTGAACAAGAACCACAGCATTTTTGCTGACATTTTTGGCTTGTAAAGATCTAGTAAATAGCTCGTAATGAGCTCTATGTATTGGGTTTCTGCATTGAAAGGCAACAACATCTTCATTTGCTGGAAGTTCGGCTCTTACTTCTGCAGGAGTTTTACATGGGAAATCTCTACTTGGACGCTCTAGGCCTTCTATAGGTCCTCCTAAGTAAAATTTCTTACGTTCAGAAGTAATCATTCTGACTGCAGGATGTTCTAATGAAGTCGTCCCATAGCAATGTTGAGCTTCTATAGATTTATCGGGCTCCCATTTCTGTTCAATTGTTAGAACAGCAATATCCCTGCTTTGATATGTAATCAGAACCTTATCTCCAATAGCAAGGTCTTCTCTATCTGTATCTAGGACTATTGGAAGCCCAAACAATTCTCCTTTTTTTGTTCTATTCGTTTTTACTACTGACTCATAATCATCTTTAAGCATGAATCCTTTATAAGGAGAAAAGCCACCAACTATGAGAAGTTCTATATCACAAGCATTCCTATCTGAGCACTCTAATCTTTTAGTACATTTTTGCTTTAATTTTGCTTTCTCTTCTTCTTTCACCATAAGATTAACTAGTTCATTCCCATAAGGAGCTATTACTCCAGAATGATTTGAGTCGAAAGAAGCTCTGGTTGGCATTTGGAATAGATTGCTATCGAGAGATTCTCCCAGATAGAGATACAAAAGACTAGTTTTGGCTAAAAAACCTCAAGAAAAAAGGGCCTTTTTTCGGCCCTTTTTTTAATTTTGGAAGTCTTTGTTCTTTTATTTAAAAAAGAAGACTTACTTAGGCCTTTCGACCATATAGCTCTCCAACAATCTTCACATCAACTGGTTCTTTAGAACCAAGATCATTGTCTGAAGGCTGAATTGCAACAAATGAGCCAGAGAATTCTTCAGTATCAGAATCGACACTGTCTATTGAAAGAGTTATAACTCCTTTCCCTGAAAGGTCTCTTTTGATGTTCTCTTTAGCAAGTTCTTCATCGTCACCGCCTAAGGCAACAAGGCCTTGAGCATATTCAACACCAGTGTCTTTTGCACGACTTTTTGGATCTAGAAAATCGCCAGTACGATAACTAGGAGTGAAAGTCGTACCAGATGCTTCACTGCCAGCGCTGATTGATTTGTTTTTGAAATCAACAGACATATCCTTTGCTGAGAAAACAAATGGGAATTCTTCGCCATTTGGAGCAAGAACAGTAATTAGCTGAAAGTCAATACCACCTTTTTCATTAAAGGTGCTTCCAGAAACATCTCCATAGACTTGTTCAACAGTTGTGTTGTTTCTAGGACTAATGATTTTTGCTGAAGCAAAATCAGTTGCCTTAGATCGCTTTGATTTTGCAACTTTTACATACACCTCAGTTGGATGCATGCAAATGTCTGCAAGACCTCCTTCAAGACTGATTGATCCTTCAGATCCGTTAATTACAGATGGACAATCGTTAGCCTTGCCGGTATTAACAATATCGGCAAATTTTGCATTACCCCTTTCTCCGGAGGCAGAGACACTACTTGGCGCAGCTATAAAGGTAAGACAGAAAGCAAGCACCAGGGCTAGCAAGGGACGAAATCTCATGGGTGGGAAGACTAATGCCAGATAAATGCGGTATAAAACCGCCCTATTACTCAGTTGGGAGCTTACAGGGGGAAATGCTACATATGTAATGCCTTTTGAACCTCTCAACAACCCGTAGCTTATTAAAAATCTCTAAAACGCCTTTTTTTTGTTATAAAAACCTGTGGTACCAGTTAATTTTGGCCTTTTACCAATTCAGGAAAAATTTTAAGTAGTTACTTTTTTGTTGCGAAAGAATTATTTCTTAGTGCTTTTATTTCATCAATTAGTTGATTTGCAACGGATAATTTTGAACCAATTTTTATTGGCTCAATGCTGCCATTTTTTTTTATGAGCCATCCTCCATTTAAATTTGACTCAAAACCTAGATGTTCTCTATCAATAGGATTTGCCATTAGTAAATCACAGCCTTTTTTAATTTTTTTGGCTTTTGCTAGATTTTTTATTGCTTCGTCAGTTCCAGTTAATGCTGTAAATCCAAGAATCACTTGATTCTTAGAACGATTTTCAACCATATTTTTTAGTAAATCTGGGACTATCTCAAAAGAATTTTGTATTTCGGTGAAAAGCTCAGTTTTTTGCAACTTGTTTTCTTTTTGGCTATTTTTCTTTCTTAAATCAACTATTGCAGCGGCCATTGCAATGACATCTGATTTTGGTTGCAACTTTTCAATCATTGCTTTCATCTCGTTAGCATTTCGTACGTTATGACTGCTTAAACCTTCTAAGAAAGTTGATGGAATTTGAAGAGGACCATGAATTAATTCAACTTGAGCGCCTCTAAACTTGGCTGCTTGTCCAAGTAAAACACCCATTTTGCCGGAGCTTCTATTGCTAAAAAACCTTGCTGCATCAATATCTTCAATCGTTGCTCCTGCAGTAACCAGAAACTTTAATCCTTCTAGGTCTTGCTCAAAATTAAAATTTTTGTTTTGCATAAGAGCATGTTCTATGGCTAATAAAATTATTTCTTGATTGACCATGCGACCGTCTCCAATGCGATCACAAGCAAGCAATCCTTCTTCAGGTTCTAAAGCAATTACATTTGAATATTGTTTAAGGAATTCCCAATTTTTTTGGACTGCCTGATTACTCCACATTCCAGTATTCATTGCTGCAGCTGCAATAACAGGCTTTTCAAAAGCTAGTAAAACACTTGTAGCAAGACCTTCACCTAGGCCGTATATCCACCTTGAAAGTGAAGACGCGCTTAGTGGAGCCACAACTATTACATCGGCCCATTCAGCAAGTGAGATATGAAGTGGTTTGGTTTGCGTTGGGTCCCATTGATCTTGATCTTGAAAGCAAGGATTTCTACTTAGGGTAGAAAGAGATAATGCGCTAACAAGTTTGCTTGCACTTGGAGTTATTACGCACTTGACTTCTGCACCTTCTTTAATTAATCGACTTACAAGAAGCGGAGTTTTTATTGCAGCAATGCTTCCAGTTGCAATAACAACTATTTTATGACCTTTAAAAGTAAATAATTCCTTAGTCTTCATCAAAAACTTCCTGATCAATTAAATGTAAATATGGAAGAGTTAAATCTGGACGATGAATTGCAAGTGCTCTAAGTATATGCCAGTCGCTTAAACCTTCAAAAGGTGTTTCGTAATCATCTTGATCAAGACGCTTTGCTAAAACCTCTGTGGACACTTCATCAAATGCTTCGATAAGTTCTCTTGTAATAGTTGGGCTAGCATTTCTGGAGTCATCTTTAGCTTCATTCATGAATTTTGTTTTTCCTTTTAAATGACTTTGAGATAGATTTTGATTTATTTAAGATTTAATTTTTAAATATTCTAGAGTACAGCCTAGGAGTTCATAGTGATTAAACTAATTAAGTAAACTTTTTTGTGTAATTTTCATGGATTTTTTAGAAGCGTTTTGAGTTTATGATTCACAATATGTTCAATTGCTAGGTTCTAAAAGCACTTTGTGTAGTAATGCAGTAAAACGCTATTAAGAAATGAATTTAAGTCTATGTCTCAATCAAAAAGAGAGCAGGTGGTAAGTCATCTTCGATATATCAGACAAGAGCTACGTGAAATGCATCAAGGAGTTTTGGATGATGGTCTAGTTCCTGAACCTGGAGAGATACGAGGAGTTATGGCTCAGATGGAGGCATTGCTTGAATTACTTGAGGGCAAGTCAAAACAGAAGTTAAAGGTAGAAGGTTAACTCCATATTTATATATTCTCAGAGTTTAAATTTGTTGACCTATTAATTTCAATTACTTTTCAAATGAGCAATCTTTATTATCTTTTAAAAGTAATTACTGATTTATATGTCTGGTAAATATCAGTCAACAGGGCTAAATCGAAATATAATAAATATTGTTGAGAGAATAGAATTTTGGGCTGAAAATCCATGGAGAAGGTTTTCACTCTTACTGATCACTTTACTTGCTTCATTTGTCTTAGGTAGCTCAATCGGAATGATCAATGGAGTTTTAGCATTAATGGATCCAGTAGGGGCATTCTTTACAGTAATGATTATTGAAACTATGATCAGATTGCGAGGACCACTTTTGATTAGTAAAAAATCAAGAATTCTTCTTCAGACTCTTGATATGGTTAGAATTGGTCTAATTTATGGGCTTTTTATGGAAGGATTTAAGTTGTTTTAATTAAAATTATTCTATTTGGTTTCCTGCTATTAGAAGATATAAAAGTGCCATCCTAATAGGTATACCATTGGCAACTTGTTGATCAACTAAGCAAACTTTTCTGTCATTAAGAAGCTCACTACTTATTTCAATATCTCTATTTACTGGACCTGGGTGTAATACAGGTATGTTTTGTTTGCATGCCTTCAAGGATTCATGAGTAATACCAAATTCTCGGCTGTATGTAATGAGGTTTGAAAGAAGATTTTCATTCATACGTTCTTTTTGTAATCTCAAAGCTATAACTGCATCTGCTTGATACAAGGCATCTTTTAAAGACCAGCTAATTGAAACATTACCTCTTTTTTTTATTGGGTCTTTTTTTTGTCCTGGAGGAGGATCTTTGACAAAGTGGGAGAACTCTTTTGGAAGTAAACTAGGAGGACCGCATAGAATAACATTAGCCCCACAACCCGTAAGACTCCATAAATTAGAACGAGCTACTCTTGAATGAAGAATATCTCCAACAATGACAATTGTTTTACCTTCTAAGATTTCTATTGTTGGGTTTTGGGGTTTAAAGAAGTTAGCTAATGTAAAGAGATCAAGAAGTGCTTGACTTGGATGACTATGCAGTCCATCGCCGCCATTAAGAATGGATGTATTTTTTCCTAATTTTTGAAGAGATTCAGCCAGTTGCTTTGGCACGCCAGTTGAACTATGGCGAACAATTAGAACATCTGCTCCCATGGCTACGTATGTAAGTGCAGTATCTAATGGTGTTTCTCCTTTAGATAAAGAGCTACTAGAAGGAGAGAATGTTTGAACATCTGCTGATAATCTTTTAGCCGCTAGCTCAAAGCTGCTTCTTGTTCTTGTACTTGGTTCAAAAAATAAAGTTGCTACAAATCTTCCTTGTAATGCAGGAAGTTTTCTGGAACCTGATTGAGGCAGGGCTTTAAAGCGATTAGCTAAATCTAGAACTGTTTTATAGTCCTCTTTTGAGAACTCTGACAAATCAATTATGTGCTTATGATGCCAATTTGTCATGGACCTTGATTAAAAGAGGGTTGCCAAGCTTTTGAATATGAAGGACATAGATCGCCTTTTTCTCTTTTACTTATACTTCTACTATTGCGAAGATACCAACGCCATCGTAAATCTTTTCCTTTTGAGACTCCTATTCGTGTTGTTTGATGAATATTATCCATTGTCTTTATTGAGCTTCCTTTAGCAATCCAAAGCCCTTGCTCTAAAGATAGCTTTAAATTGTTATGTTCTCTTGTTAATCCAAATCTTTTAGCTAATAGACCTGGCCCAGAGGCAGTACGCTCATTTTCATCAGGTAAGGCTATTGATCTTAAAAGAACACCATTCCCAAAATTAGTTTTATTAGTTACAACATTTACGCAATGATAGGTGCCATAAATTAGATAAATATATAAATGACCAGGTGGTCCAAACAAAACTTCATTTTTTGGAGTTCTTTTTTTATATCCATGACAAGCAGGTTCAGATTGTGAATATGCCTCAGTTTCTACAATTACTCCCCAAAGCAATTGTTTTGATGATTCACGTTTAATCAATATGGAACCAATTAAATCTGGGGCAACTATCTCAGCAGGCCTAGAGAAAAATTTTTTTGAGAGAATTTGAATAGTTATTGGAGATTTTTAACACTATTTAATAGATAATCATTTTTTTCAATTAAGGCAATCACTTAATCTATGCAATTATTTATTAGATTGATAGTGTGATTTCTCTGCATTCTATTTAGGAAAATAATCATTGACTTATTCTGATCATCTTAAAACCCCTTTACGTTTAGATCTTTGTAGTTGGAAAGAAGTGGAAAGTTATTTGACTGTTTGTAAGGCCATAATTTTACCAATAGGATCTATAGAGCAACATGGACCTACTGGTGCAATAGGAACAGATGCAATGACCGCACAAGCTGTGGCTTTAGAGGTTTCCAAACGCAGCAAAGTGCTTGTGGCACCAGTTCAGCATTATGGAATGGCTGAACATCATTTAGGCTTCCCTGGGACAATGAGTATTAAACCATCAACTTTATTAGTCTTGATGCATGACCTTTTATGTTCCCTTGCTAGACATGGTTTTCAAAGAGTCTTTGTTATAAATGGTCATGGTGGCAATATTGCAACATTGAAAGCTGCATTTGCAGAATCGTATAAAACAATTTTGAATTCAGATGAATTTCAAGAAAAAGATTTTCGCTGCAAATTAAAAAACTGGTTTATGGTCCCTGAAGTTTTTCAGAAAGCAAATGAGTTATATGGTGAAATGGAAGGTCAACATGCAACTCCCAGTGAAATTTCACTAACATTACATTTAGAACCTAGTTTGCAAGACAAGCAAGTTCCTTTGCAAAAACCAGTTCCAGCAGGTCCTATCTATAGTTATAAAGATTTTCAAAAAAGATATCCTGATGGCAGAATGGGTTCAGATCCTTATCTTGCTAAATCTACTCATGGAAAAGTTTTCCTAGAGAAGGCAGCATCTAACTTATCTAACGATTTATTGAATTTCTTAAAAGAATCATGACAAAAATTAATGCTAATGACGTCAGGAAAGTTGCAAAGTTGGCACGTTTAGAATTATCTGATGATCTTATAGAAACTTATACATTGCAGCTAGAGAAAATTTTGGAATATGTTGCTCAACTAGAAAAAATAGATACAAAAAATATTCCTCCTACTACAAGAGCTGTAGAAGTAATTAATGCTTTTCGAGATGATATTAGTCAAAATACTAATATTAGAGAAGAATTAATTGATCTAGCTCCTCATAGGGAAGGAGATTTTTTTAGGGTTCCTAAAATTCTTTCAGAATAATTTAGCTTTTATCTTTATCAGGTATTACAGCTGTTTTATGCAATAAATAAAGCCAGCTCTTTCTTAATTTTTTTGTTGGAAGAACCATTGCCAAAGGACGCATCTTACTTCGACTTCTTTTATGACTTCTTATTCCTAAAATTACGTCATATATAAAATTTAAACCATCAGATTTAGACTCAAAAATACCTATTCTTTGAGGAGAACCTTTTAATTTTAGTAGTTCTTTTGTATCTTCATAAGCCGGTTTATATTCAAACCAAGGAATAGAAGGCCACAAATGATGGATGAGGTGATAATTTTGTCCCATTATTAAGATGTTCATAACTTTGCTTGGATAAACTCTTGCATTTTTCCATTTATTTCTTGCTAAAAAAGGTCTATGTGGAAGATAATCAAAAAATATACCAAGAGTTACTCCAACCATAAGAGCTGGTCCAAACCAAAGGTTATAAATTACATTCATAAAATTAAATTTAATTCCTGCAAGAATTATTGATAAGAAAAGCCCTCTTTCTAAGCCCCATTGCATTAGCTCATATTTTCTCCAAAGTTTTCTTTGAAAAAAGAAATATTCATGATAAAAGAACCTCGGTGCGATTAACCAGACAGGACCAAAGGTGCTAACAATATGATCAGGATCATTTTTGGGATCATTTACATGAGAGTGATGTTGAAGATGCACCCTTGTGAATACAGGAAAACTAAATCCCAATAATATTGCCGCACCATGCCCCATTAATTGATTGATCCATTTGTTTGGATGTGCTGCTTTATGGCAGGCATCATGAATTACTGTCCCTTCCATATGAAGGGACAAAAATGCTAAACCAACTAAAACAGGTAATGGCCAGTCACCTTGATACCACTCCCAAATACTTATAAATGCTAATAAGTATCCCCCAAAAAAGAGACCAACTGTTGGATTGAGTCTATTGGGTGCATCAAGATAATTTTTTATCACCCCCTGCCAATAAGCAGAAGATTGAAATTTTTTCGAAACTTCTTTGTTAGATGAAGGATCAAAAATTTCTGTCATTTCACTTTTGGTGCATTCAAAAAATTAATGATCATCCTTCAACAAGTTTAGAAATCAATGCCCACCGGGAGACTTGAACTCCCACGACCGAAGTCACTGGTACCTAAAACCAGCGCGTCTACCAATTCCGCCAGATGGGCAAATGAATCTCAGTTGTTTTCTCAACCAAGGTACTTGTCAGGTTGATTTTACATTCTTAAAGATGCAACCGGGAAATTACTGCAAATTTTTTGTTAATGAAAAACACTTAAATCATTCAAATTAAAAACTATATTCTCTAGCTTCTGAGCTTTTTAGGAAATTTTAGACAGACTAAGAAGAAAGTCAGTTTTTTTAATACGTCATGAGTGTAGTTTTTTTCGGCTGTTTTACAGTTTTTTTAGGTATGACAATCTTATTTTTACCATTGCTTTTTAAAGAGCTTAGTCGTCCCAGAGATTCAATTTGGGGAGCCCTCATGAGTATTCAAGGCTTAATACTTATTACATCTTATGATCGTTTTAATGGATCTGCTGTTGCAGCTGTAATTTTTCAAGTATTAGTCTTTGCAAGATTGATATTAGAAATAGGCCAGCATCGATGGCAAGTTTTATCCTTAGAAGAAAAGACAAGTCTCAAGTCAATTGATAGATTAAACATCAGTATTAGGGAGTCATTTTTTGCATTTGCAAAATTAGGTTCAATTTTGCTTGATTTAATTAAAGTTTTTCAGCCAAAAGAAAAAACTACTAGCAAAAAATGGATTAGACCTGATAAACCTTCAGAAGGAGATTCTTTAAAAGATGCAAAATTGCATTCAAATGATGAGAAAAAAACTGAAGAAACAATTCGCTCCCAGCAAATTCCCTTAATCAGTAAGGAGAATCTAGCTTCTAAGGATGTCTAATTTGCTCTAATTATTTTTCACCGTGACTCAGGATAAGAAGATGGATGGAGAAAACCATCCAAATTACAAGGAATCTCTCAACCTTTTGCAGACAAGCTTTGGCATGCGTGCGAATGCAACAACTAGGGAGCCAGAAATTCAAAATTTTTGGCATGAAAATGGAGTTGACCTTGAACTTGGATTAGGAAATAAAGGGCCAATTTTTACTTTGCATGATGGGCCTCCATATGCGAATGGGGCCTTACATATGGGTCATGCACTTAATAAAGTTTTGAAAGATGTAATTAATAAATTTAAGATAATGAGAGGTTTCAAAGTTAGGTTTGTTCCAGGATGGGATTGTCATGGGTTGCCAATTGAGTTAAAAGTTCTTCAAAAACTAAGCAAAACAGAACGCGAGACTTTAACTCCTTTGGGCTTGCGAAAGAAAGCGACTATGTATGCTCTTGAACAGGTTGATAATCAAATGTCAGGGTTTAAGAGATGGGGGATTTGGGCTGATTGGGATAACCCTTATTTAACACTCCAGAAAGAATATGAAGCTGCGCAAATAAAACTTTTTGGCGAGATGGCATTAAAGGGATATATCTATAGAGGACTTAAGCCGGTTCATTGGAGCCCTAGTTCTAGAACTGCGCTAGCAGAAGCGGAATTGGAATACCCTCAAGGACATACTAGTAAGAGTGTTTATGTAGCTTTTTCAGTAACGCAGATTCCAGATGATTTATTCAATGGGTTAAATAGTCAAGGAGTAACTATTCCAACAGAACCAGAGCAATTAGGGAAGGTACTGAAATTAGCAATTTGGACCACTACACCATGGACAATCCCTGCAAATGTCGCTGTCGCTTTGAATGCAAATATTGATTATATTTTTGCTATCAATAAGAATAGAAAAATTTTAATTTTAGCAGCTGATCTTTTACAAGAAGTAAATGAAAATATAGGAGATTCCTATCAGGAAATTGCTCGCTTTAAAGGGAATTATTTGCAAGGAATTTCTTATAAAAATCCTTTGATAGATAGAGTGAGTCCAGTGGTTATTGGAGGAGATTATATTACAACTCAATCTGGTACTGGGTTAGTTCATACCGCACCTGGCCATGGAATTGATGATTTTAATACAGGAATTAAAAATAATCTTCCTATAGTTTGTCCAGTTGATGAAAAAGGTATCTTTACTTCTGAGGCTGGAAAATTTAAGGGTTTAAATGTCTTAAAAGATGCTAATGATGAGATCATAAAAGAACTTATTTCTTCAGGCTCGTTATTAAAAGAATTTCTATTTCAGCATAAGTATCCATATGATTGGAGGACAAAAAAACCCACTATTTTTAGAGCAACGGAACAATGGTTTGCTTCTGTTGATGGTTTCCGAAATGAAGCTTTAGAGGAAATTGATAATGTTTCCTGGCTACCTAGTACAGGTAAAAATAGAATTTATTCTATGGTTAAGGAAAGAGGAGATTGGTGCATTTCCAGGCAGCGAACCTGGGGTGTTCCTATTCCTGTTTTTTATAGTAAAAAGAATACTAAAGATATTCTTTTAAATGAAGATACTCTTAGACATATTGAGAAACTTTTTGCTGAATATGGTGCAGATATTTGGTGGGAACTTGAGGAGTCAAAGTTATTGCCTTCAAAATATTCACCTCAAGCAGATGAATGGCAAAAAGGAACTGATACTATGGATGTTTGGTTTGATTCTGGATCAAGTTGGTCAGCGTTAGCCTCTTCTAGAGAGCCATTTAATTATCCTGCAGATTTATACTTAGAAGGCACAGATCAACATAGAGGTTGGTTTCAATCTTCTTTATTAACATCTGTAGCTGCTAATGGTAAAGCTCCATATAAAAAAGTTTTAACACATGGTTTTGCTTTGGATGAAAATGGCAGGAAAATGAGTAAATCTCTTGGTAATATTGTAGATCCTTTAGTCATCATTAATGGTGGAAATAATAAAAAGTTAGAGCCTGCATATGGAGCTGATGTTCTTAGGCTTTGGGTAAGCTCAGTTGACTACTCTGTTGATGTTCCAATAGGAACAAATATTTTAAGGCAGACATCAGATGTTTATAGGAAGGTAAGAAATACTGCGAGATATCTACTTGGCAATATTCATGATTTTGACCCAACTTCTAATGGAATAGAATTTAATAAATTGCCTATTATTGATAGATGGATGTTGCATAGAACATCTGAGGTTATTGAAGAAATCTCTAAAGCATTTGAAAATTATGAGTTTTCTAAGTTTTTCCAAATATTACAAAGTTTTTGTGTAGTAGACCTTTCTAATTTCTATTTAGATATAGCAAAAGATAGGCTTTATATTAATGCACCAAATGATTTTAGAAGAAGATCATGTCAGACGGTAATGTCTCTGATAGTTGAGCGTTTAGCCGCTTTGATTGCACCGGTTTTATCTCATATAGCAGAAGATATTTGGCAAAATATTCCTTATTCATTAAAAGAGAAATCTGTTTTCCAAAGAGGATGGCCAGAATCTCATTTGGAGTGGAAAAATGAATCTCTTGTTTTACCTATTTCACTGATCAGAAAATTAAGATCAGATGTTAATAGAATGATGGAGGATTGCAGAACAAAAAAATTACTTGGATCATCTCTCGAAGCAAGTATTCGAATAGAAGTAGAAGATAATCAATTAAAAGAAGCAATTGCTTATATTGAAAAGTCTTCTTATAGAGATACTGACAATCTTAAGGATTGGTTGTTAGTATCTAATGTTCAAATTGATGGAGAACCATGGGCAGAAGTACTAGTTAGTCAAAACTTTGACTTTGGAACAATTGAAATCGCAAAATCACGAGGTCAAAAATGTGCCAGGTGTTGGCATTATAAGCAAGATATTGGTATTAGTAATCAATATCCTACTTTATGTGGAAGATGTATTGATATAATGTCTAGCATAAAGATCTAATTTTATTTTAATTAATAGTTACTTACTTGACGTTTATAACTAGTTTATTTTCAAGATAAATACTATAAGTTTTCTTTTAAAATCCTCCTGAAGTTCTTCCATATTTTGGTACTTTAATAAGAATTATCTGTAAAAGACCAATTAAATATGCTATTAAACATATATATCCAATAAAAGATGCAATTGGTTCTGTCCAGGTTGCACCAAATAGAAAGTTAAAGGTATTACCAATAATCCCGTGAAGGTCTTTTGGCCCTGCTACCCATGCTTGACAATACTCCCTACTTATTATTTTTATGCAAGATAGACTATTACTTGTAAGAATCAAATAAAAACATGAAAAGAAACTGATTGACCAACGCCATATTTTTGTAGTAAATGCCAATGCTCTCCATGTTGGAAGTGCCCTTAACTCTTCGTTTAAATCAGACCAAAACCATATTGATAATAATATTAATATTGGAGATATAAATGAAGTTAGGTAACCAATAGGCCTATTACCTGTTAATAAAAGAATACTTATGCCTATTAGACTAGAGACTTTAAAATAAATTGATAATAGCCTAACAATTGAATATTCTTGTTTTATGGTAGACCATAGCAATAAGACCAAGGGTACAGAAACACCAAATACAATTCCTAACCTGTAGGTGAGCCAAACAAGTGTGGTGAAAGATAGATCTGTCATTTTCTTACTTTATACCTTTGTCATTTTGATTACTTTTTTACATCCCTATAAGCTAACGAAAGAAAATCTGAATTATTTCAATAGTGCGTCAACATGTAAACCCTTTGAGTCGTTTTTATCAGAGTTATATTGATATTCCATGCCCAGAGGAAATTTTTGCAAATCCTACATTCCCTATCCACTTAGATATAGGTTGTGCTAAGGGACAATTTCTTCTTGACTTTTCTTCTATTGAAAAAAAATGGAATTTTCTTGGACTTGACATTAGGAGTTCTTTAATTACTTTTGCTGAAATAGAAAGGAAGAAATTAGGAATAGATAATTTACACTTCTTTTTTTGCAATGCAAATGTGAGTATTGAAAACTGGCTTTTAAAGTTAAGAGATAATCAATTGCAAAGAGTTTCTATTCAATTCCCAGATCCATGGTTTAAAAAAAAGCATAGAAAAAGAAGAGTTTTACAACCATCATTATTATTAGCAATTACATCTGCAATGAAACCTGGAGGTGAACTCTTTCTGCAAAGTGATGTCTTTAATGTTATTAAACCTATGGTTGATATGATTCAATTGACTGCATGCTATGACTTAAGAGTTGATGGAAAACTTTGGATTGAAGAAAACCCTTTTAATATCCCTACCGAAAGGGAGAGGTATGCTCAAGAAAGGGATTTGAAAATTTATAGATCCATTTTTTATAGAAATAAAAAAACTCTTTGTAGTTCTGTTTTAGAAAGTAATTAAGAGATTTTAGGCTGCATTAAAATTATTTTTTGCAAATTTCTCTAAATTAATTCCCCATAAATCTACTAAACTTTTGTCTTCAGATTCAACCATTACTCTTAAAAGTGGTTCAGTACCACTTTCTCTAATCAAAATTCTACCTTTTTCACCTAGGGCTGATTCTGCTTTATTGATTAGATCGCTCAAAGGTTTATATGTTTCCCAGTTTAATTTGTTATTATTTTTACTAATAGGTACATTAATTAACTTTTGGGGGTAAGGAATAAAACTTTGATTTAGCCACTCAGAAAGTCTAAGGTTAATTGACTTACTAATAGAACATAATTGCAATGAAGTAAGCAAACCATCTCCGCAAAGACCATTGATTGTTGAAAGAATATGTCCTGATTGCTCTCCTCCTAGACTTGCTTTGCTAGAAATCATCTTGGCATGAACATATTGGTCCCCAACCATTGTTCTTTCAAGTATGCCTCCTTGTGAGACCCAAGCCTCTTCAAAACCTAAATTAGACATAATTGTGGCAACAAGCCTATTACCTTCAAGCTCTTTTTTCTTTTTCAGGTAAGTACCCCATAAATACAAAATATGATCACCATTAAGAATGCGCCCTTTTTCATCAACTGCTATTACACGATCCGCATCTCCATCAAAAGCAAATCCCATTTGAGCTTCGTTCTCAAGAACTGCCTCTATTAGTGGTTGAAGATTAGTAGAACCACAACCAACATTAATTTTTCTCCCATCTGCTTCTCCATTAATTACAATTACTTCTGCCCCTAAAGATTGAAAGATTTTTTGCCCAAAAGCTGTCGCGGAGCCATGGCATAGGTCTAAAACAACATTAATTTTTTGGAGATTTTTATTACCAATACTTGCGATTAGGCTTTGTTCATATTTTTCTAATAAATCATTTCTTATATACGACTTTCCAAAACTTTTACAATCAAAATTTTGATTAGAAAGAATTGATTCAACTGCTATTTTTTCTTGTGAACTAATTTTGTTGCCATTTGAGCTAAACGCTTTGATTCCATTATCTTCTGGTTGATTATGACTAGCCGATACCATGATGCCACCAGAAGCATCTAGTTCTTTGATAAGTAATGGAACTGCGGGTGTGGGACATAGCCCTAATTTCCATACTTCTCTTCCCGCAAATGTTAGTCCTGCTTCCAAAGCTGCTGTTATCATCGAACAACTTTCTCTGGAGTCCTGACCAATTAGTATTGGTCCACTATTAGGAAGCACAAGTCCCAAGCTGTAGCCTATTTGGAAAACAGATTCAGGTTTAAATAGTTTTTTTGCGTTACCTCTGATTCCATCTGTTCCAAATATTGATTTCTTCTTGACACCCTTAAGACCAAAATTATGCATTGCATCTTTGGTCATCTCAAAATTAACCAAAACTCTATTGATATTCAGGCTAACTTACAAACATATAATTTCTTTTAGAAATAAGCCAAAGTCAATTTTGGACTATCTTCTTCATGACAAATACCTCTAAAAAAGACCTATTAACACAACTCCAGAAAGGCATTTTGGTATTAATTGCTATTGCAATGGCTATCTTTCTATTACTTTTTAGGCTTGGTAATTCTGGAAGCAAGCCCCTAGATGAGCTGGCACGAAACTCACTTTCACCTGAGATTGCTTTAGCCAACAAAAAACCAACGATTTTTGAGTTTTATGCTGATTGGTGCGAGGTTTGCCAAGAAATGGCTCCGTCGATGCTATCTGTTGAGAAACTGAATGGTCACAAGCTAGATATTGTTTTATTAAATGTAGATAATCAAGAATGGCAAGATCTTTTGTCTATCTATCGAGTAAATGGCATACCTCAAATGAACTTTTTTGATGCATCAGGTAAACTTAGAGGAACTTCTTTAGGCTTTAGAAGCTTTGAAGAAATAATGGAAATAACTAATGCATTAATAACTAATCAAGATATATCTAATCTTCAGGGTGTTAAACAATTGTCGAAAAAAAATAATGAGTTATCCTTCATTAAGGATGGTTCAATTGATAAGGCTATTAATCCAAGAAGCCATGGTTAATTAATTACCAATCTAAAGCTTCTGAAACTATAGGGAATTGCTCTTTGAAAATCTTTTTGCATTGAGAGGCTACTAACATATGTTCTTTTTGTGTTCCATGAGATGATCTTAATTTAATATAATGAATCCATGATCTACATGATCCTGACATATAAATCCTTGTTGGAGTTGCTAATGGCAGAATAAATCTTGCACATTCCTTAGCTATACCTGCTTCAAGCATTTCTTTGTATAATTTTATGCTTTCTTCGAATTGAAGTTTAATTTTTGATTCAAATTCATTGGTTAACTCAATTGGTAAGTCAGAAATTGAATTTTGCCTATTTTTCACATCTTGTCTACGTAAGTCTGGTAGAGGTATTGATCCTAATTGAGAACTGTCTGCATATCTTTGAGAGAACTCTTGGAAAGTAAAGGATCTATGGCGAAGAATTTGAGCAGCAATTCCTCTATTGGTTTCAATTTGTAGTGTCATATATGCCTGCTCAAAGACACTCCAATGTTCATTCTTTATGCAATATTTTATTAATTTAGTATAATCTTGATTATTTTGATTAGTCGGATTGCTAACTCTGGCTATGTAAGCCATCGTTTGTTCAGCATCGGGAGTATTTGTAATTAACTTTACATTATGCATAATTAAATCTTAGCTAAAGTAACTTTCTCAGGTTGATCTTGATATTTCCCTTTTCTATCACTATATGTTGTCTCACAAGGATCACCTTCAAAGAATAATAATTGGCAAATACCTTCATTAGCATATATTCTACAATCTGCACCTGAACTATTACTGAATTCAAGGGTTAAGTGGCCTTCCCAGCTGGCTTCTGCTGGTGTTGTATTTACAATGATCCCTAATCTTGCATATGTACTTTTACCAAGGCAAATTACAGTTATATTACTAGGAACTTTCATTCTTTCTAAGGCAACACCTAACCCATAGGAGTGAGCAGGAAGTATGAAATATTGTCCATATTCGTCTTCATGTAATGGAGTGTTTTCTAAATTTTTAGGATTAAAACTTTTAGGATTCATTACAGTTCCAGGGACATGCCTGAAAATTAAGAATTCCTTTGAAGACAAGCGAAGGTCGTAGCCATAAGAGGAGCAGCCAAAACTTAAAACAGGACGAGTCTTGGAATCAGGCTCAAGATGCCTGATTAAGTTCTTTTCAAAAGGTTCAAGCATTCCTGCTTTTGCCTGGTTTGCAATCCAGCGATCGTTTTTAAGCATTATTTAGAGCAACGAAGTTCAGTTAATTGGTCAGCCATTGCAATCACTTTAGGTGGTATTGATGAACCTGTAAGGATTACATCTATTGAATTAATGCGTTCTTCAAGCGCTGAAATTAATTCTTCTTCTTCAAGAAAACCTAATTGTATTGCAAGTCCAATTTCATCTAAGACAAGTTTTTGTAAACCATTGGTTTTCAATCCTTCTTTACAAGTTTCCCAAACACTATTAATTGCCATTTTTGCCTCTAAAAATTGGGATGAATCTTGTGTTGATTGAGAATCTGTGTGACCAAGGTAGAAAGGAATATTGGGCCTAATCCATGTAGTAAGTCCTCCACATAGGCTTACTCCTGCTGAAGGACCTTGATGGACACCACCCTTTAGGAATTGTGCTATGACAACTTTGCTCCCTAAACCTGCTGCCCTTAAAGCCTCACTAAAAACATTTGGAAAACTACCTCTATAAGAGGCCATATGTACATGAACTTGTCCTTGTGGCTCTACAAGACGAAGTGTTCGTTCACCTTGAGAGCGCTGAATAGGCATCAAGTTTTTAATCTTTCCGATTTGAACTTGGCTATTTGTGTTGCTAGGACTTGCAGTCAAAAATAAAAGAGCTCCTTGCTTAAATTTAGCGCTTTGAAATCAAAGTAAGTGAATTATGACACTATCTATAGTGTTTTGAGTTTTATTTTAAGGTTTAACTCAACACAGTTGAGTGATTGACTTGTGGAAAAATAAAATTGAGTATTTCGTGGAAAAGAGTGTAAAAAGTTGTAATTGCTACAAGTGTTTTTGTGATCTCTACCTAACTTCTCTTAAATTCTTTTGCCGATATGGCAACTGCTACTAGTAACTATAGAGGTCCCAATTACTATTCTATTGGGTCTCATATTCCGTCTCACAGCATTTCTTCTATTAAGGTGCAACAACCTACAAAGACAACTCTTAAAGATGTTTTGCAATCTCTAGAGGGTTCCTCTAATGAGTTTGTAGAGCGTTCTAAGACAATCTTTTTCCCAGGAGATCCAGCTGAAAGGGTTTACTTGATAAGGAGAGGAGCTGTTCGCTTGTCTAGGGTGTACGAATCTGGGGAAGAAATAACAGTTGCTTTATTAAGAGAGAATAGTTTATTTGGGGTGCTCTCTCTCTTAACAGGAGATCGTTCTGACCGTTTTTATCATGCGGTTGCATTTACAAGAGTGGAAATGATTTCTGCACCTGCATTATCTGTTAGAAATGCAATTGAAGCTGACACAGGAGTTGGATTACTTTTGCTTCAAGGGCTTTCTAGTAGGGTTCTGCAAACTGAAACCATGATTGAGACTTTGACTCATAGAGATATGTCATCTCGCTTGGTAAGTTTTTTATTGGTTCTATGTAGAGACTTTGGTGTCCCTAGTGACAAAGGAATTACTATTGATTTAAGACTTTCTCATCAATCAATTGCTGAAGCTATAGGTTCGACAAGAGTTACTATCACTCGTCTTCTTGGAGACTTACGTAATCTTGGGTTGCTTCAAATTGACCGAAAAAAAATTACCGTTTTTGACCCAATTGCACTTGCCAAGAGATTTAATTAGAAATTTGCTTACAATTTAATAAGATACTTTTAAGTAACTACAAATTAATAAGGTTTTATTGTGACTGGTTGGCTATTAATTATTTTTCTGCTTGTTCTGGGCGGAGTACTAGCTACTTTAGGTGATTTTATTGGCACTAAGATAGGTAAGGCAAGATTAAGCATTTTTAAATTAAGACCAAGAACAACTGCAGTTTTAATAACTATTCTTACAGGAAGTTTTATTAGTTCTCTTTCGTTAAGTTTGATGCTCTTGGTTGACAGGCAATTAAGAGTTGGATTATTTAGATTAAATGATCTTCAAACTGAATTAAATAACAGTAGATTAGCTTTAGTCCCCTTAAAAAAACAACGACAGCTTCTTGAAGAAAAAATTAGAAAAAGAGAAAAATATCTTGCTCAATCCGAGAAAATTCGTTTTGCTCTTAGAAAAAGACCTGTTGTTATAGCTAGTGGTGAGTCGTTAGCAACTGTTACTATTCAAGTAAATGACAACTCGAAAATAATAAAAGAAATAGATAAGATTCTTAGTAGAGCTAATTATAATGCTTATAAGAAAATCAGGCCTAACGAAAAGCCTAATAGGAAACTATTGCAAATATCTAAGGATGATTTTAATCGAATAGAAAAAACGATTTCTGATAATAGAAAATGGGTTGTGAATATACGTTCTGGTGGGAACGTTGTTTTAGGTGAAGAAGTTATTTTTGCTTATCCTGAGATTCTGCTTGATAAAAAGATAGTGGAAAAAGGAGAGATAATAGTTCAAAGGAAGTTTCTTGAAGCCCAAAAGGATCAAAAAATTGTAGATAGAGAGATTAAATTATTATTGACTTCTACATTAGCTGAGGTTAAGAGAAGAGGTTCTTTGGCCTATAAAATAAATGTAGATACTGAATCTGTTTCTGATGCTAGAAAAAGAATGATCAACAATAAAAAGTTTCTTTTAGAGGTTGTATCACTTAAAGATAGCCAGCTAGCAGATAGAATTTCCGTTAAACTTTCATTAAAGAAAATCTATAAATGATATTTTAATTGTGAGCAAAGTATTATCTATTGATCCAGGTAAAGCAAAATGTGGATTATTAGTTGCTGATATAGATAAAAAAATAGTTTTAGAGTCTATAGTTGTACAGACATCTAATGTTGTAGATATTGTTTTATCTTTGTTTAAAACATATTCATTTAATTTAATCCTTATTGGTAATGGCACTAATAGTAAATATTTATATTCAGAAATAAATTCTTTAAAGCTTTCAGCAATAAAGCTTGTAGATGAAAAAGGCTCGACTCTAAGAGCCAGAAGAAGGTATTGGGAGCTTTACCCTCCAGGATGCTTGCTTCGTTTCATACCTAAAGGAATGTTGTTCCCTCCAAAGCACTTAGATTCAATTGTCGCTTTAATTTTATTAGAAGATTACCTGAATAGAAAATTAGATATGCCAGGTAGATAAAGATAATTTTAAATCTTAGCTCTAACAGTAAACATATAATCACCTCCTGGTTCTAATGTGTAGTCTGATTTTATTAAGAACCTGAGGAGTGCATCCTCTATCAGAGCCCTTCCTAAAGGCGGGCTGACTAAAAGCTCTCCTTTATTGAACTTCCATATAAAATCCCATTTGAACCCACCTGCTAAAACTTCTCCTGCGATTGATTGCTTAGGAAAGCTTTGGCTAAGAACTCTAAGATGAGCTTGAGTGGTTGGTTTTTGAATCATTCTATTTGATTGGTTTCATTATTGTTAAAACCATTTAAATGATTCATTCCAATTGCAAGTCCAGAATTTTGGATTAAGTCCAAACCTGTAATTACTTCTTCTAATATTTTTTCAATAGTTGCTTTTTCATTTGAATTAAACGATCCTAATACATGTGAAATAGTTTTATCTTTTCTATTTTTCGAGAAAGGTAAAGGATGGCCAATACCTATTTTTAACCTACAAAAATTTTCTGTTCCAAGAGTATTTATTATGCTTTTTAATCCATTGTGTCCTCCAGAGCTTCCTTTAGTACGAATTCTAATTTTTCCAACAGGAAGGTCAATATCGTCAACAATAATAAGAATTTGATTGCTTTTAAGATTAAACCAATTCATAGCTGCATTAAGACTGCGTCCGCTTTCGTTCATATATGTAGAGGGCATAAGAAGTCTTTTTTTTGTTTCTCCAATTCCTATTTCAGCAATATGGCCAAAAAGTTTTTTGTTAAGTTTAAAGGGTGAAGAATTCCGACTGGCTAATTTCTCAAGAGCCATGAAACCAACATTGTGTCTTGTTTTTGTATATGAGGAGCCAGGATTACCTAGACCTACTAATAGTTTGAAATCATCCTTCGTCATTAAATTTTCTATTATCAACTGTCTTAATTAGTCGTATTTTATTTCTAGGTAATCAAATGCAGGGATTTTTTTCATTACAAATTATTTCTTTTCGCTTTCCTGAAAATCTTCTTCGGAAATGGCTTTTTGTATTTCACTTTCGAACTCTGAAGAAGCTTTTTGAAGGCTTTTCAGAGTTTTTCCAAGTTTTCTACCAAGATCAGGAAGACGTTTCGGTCCAAAAACTACCAGTGCAATAGCCGCTATGACAGCTATTTCAGGCAAGCCCACACCGAAAATATTCATGTACGCCCTCCTTGGTTGATCTTTGGTTTAGTTTAGTTAATTCCGTTCCAATCTACTGAGAAGCCTTGAAGTAAAAGGGATTGGTTATAGATCTGTAGGAGTATTACTAGAAATACCAGGAGTAGACATCCTACAAAAGCCATAACTGGTACTGCTCCCCATCCAGCTACAACCTTACCTTGGCCTGAATTGCCAATTGATTTTAGAAGAGAGCCAAGAGCTGTTTTTTGTCCCATTTTGAATGTTGTTCCTCAGTAAATGAACAATTTTGGATATTGTATTGGAAAGTCTCCCTAAGATTGACAACCTTTAGAAAGTTTTGATGGAAACTTCATCTCCAGCAATGTTAATTGCCATAACTTTGCTTGTAATTTTGTTTAGCCTGACTGGCTTCGGTGTATACACAGCCTTTGGCCCACCTGCAAAGAAGCTTGATGACCCTTGGGATGATCATGATGATTAAGAAAGCTGGAAATTATGGAAATATTTCTTCATTCAGCATCGAATCATTTCAATCCTGTTAATTAATATGGGCAAATTGCACTCACATCCCCATAAGATATCTTTGTTTCTATAGAAGTGGTTCCTGATTCATGCTTGCGCTAAAGATTTCCGTATACACGGTCGTCTTCTTTTTTGTTGGAGTATTTCTTTTTGGTTTCTTAGCTAGTGATCCATCCAGAACTCCTGCAAGGAAGGATTTAGAAGGTCCTCAGGACTAATTGATTGCAAACCATTAATCAAATCCAATACTGGCCCTGAGAGGCCTGGCATTAGGTTTTATATGTGGAAAAATACAGCGTCGACAAGATTTTGACGACGACAGGTTCTCATGCTTTGATTTTGAGCTAAAGAATTAACAGCTGCTGTATTTTCTTTGTTGACTTTGGTGACTCTATTTAGGGTTGCTACGAGCAGCAAATATTTCCCGTTTGAGTTTGAAAGGAATAAGGCACATAAATGTGACTTATATATAAGCTGTGATTATTATTTATTATCTAAAAGTATAAAAATACCCTCACCAGATAAAGATATAAATTAATGTACTTATTCAAATAATTTTAATGATTCATTGGAAGGCGTCAATAAGAAAAAGTCTCTAATGATAAAGCTCTTGACGAAATTGAATTGGTTTAAGGTGAAAATTAAAGCGGAAATGGCAAAACATTACTATTAGATATTAGTGCTAGTCCTCGGCTCATATTTGGAAATTTTTTATCTCCAATTTTAGATTTTATAAGTATTTCGATAATGCCAGGATTAATAGTAAAATAAGGAAATAGCCCGTTTAGACTTGATAATGCTAATGATCTTAAGAAGTTATACTTTGATGCTAATCAAAGATTATTTTTTCCATTAATTTTAAATGCTAATTATGTTATTAATGTTGGCCTAAATCAGACTATTAAATTTATTCTATAAACTCTAAATTATCGATTTATTAGAAAGAAGATCCTATGGTTTTGGTATATTTTATGTCATGAAGAATCATGGTGGAGGAGTATTTTTAATATTAATAGGATTTAATTTTTCCGCTCCTTCTAAAGATTTTTTATTTGATTAAGATTCTGATTTACTAATTGAACAACCTTCATACATTATTATTTATTTATTTCTTTATTTTAAATTGATTTAAATAAGGCAAATTACTTTTAACTATATTAATTTCTTGATTTGCTTTAGTAAGAGTTGAGGTAGCATCCCAGTGACCAGATAAAAGCATTTGAGAAGCACCCTGATTAATTATTATTGGCCATGAATTTTGATGAGAAATAAGTATCTCTTTATTTAGATCAAGTTCACATCTGAATTGGTGAGAACTATTAATTAGTTGTTCTAACTCAATTAAATTTTTTTCAATCATCTTTACACATGGAATTCCTAGACTTAAGCAGTTGCCATAAAAAATCTCTGCAAAGCTGAGGCCAACTATTGCTCTAATGCCCCATCTCATAAGTGCTTGAGGGGCATGTTCTCGACTTGATCCACAACCAAAGTTTCTGTTAACCACAAGGATAGAAGCTTCTGAATTCTTTTTGATATCAAAAGGATGTAAGCCATTTTTTTCCTCTCTGTCATCAGCAAAAACTTGATTACCTAAACTTTCAAAATTGACACATTTTAGGTATCTTGCTGGGATAATTCTGTCTGTATCTATATCGTCTCCTTTTAGCAAGATACAATTTCCTTCAACATTGTTTATCTTTCCTTTTGGGAACTCTTTGAATTTCTGCATGATTAAATTATTGAATTGCTTTTAACTTTCTTACATCTGTAACATGTCCAGTTACAGCTGCGGCAGCAACCATTGCAGGGCTCATCAATAATGTTCTTCCTTTAGCGGAACCTTGCCTTCCTTTAAAATTTCTATTGCTTGAACTTGCACTAATTTGTGTTCCTTCCAGTCTGTCAGGATTCATTGCAAGACACATTGAACATCCAGGCTCTCTCCATTCAAAGCCAGCATTAATAAAAATATTATCTAACCCTTCTCTTTTCGCTTCTTTTGAAACTTTTTCAGAGCCTGGAACTACAAAGGCTTTTATTCCTTTACAAACTTTTCTATCTTTTGCAATTTCCGCAGCTGCTTTGAGATCACTAAGTCGACCATTTGTGCAACTACCTATAAAGCAAACATCTACTGGTACTCCTTCAATAGATTGTCCAGGCTGGAGATTCATATATGCATAAGCTTCATCATAAATTTGATGGTCATTTATTTCTAAGGGGTTTTTTTCTGGGATACATTCATCAATTCCAACACTCTGGCCAGGTGTAATGCCCCAAGTAACGGTTGGAGAAATTGCGGAAGCTTCTAATTCAACTTCATCGTCATATGTTGCATCTCTATTACTAGCCAATGATTCCCACCACTTTACGGCACGCTCCCAGGTCTCTCCTTTGGGTGAATATGTCTTGCCTTTTAAATAATTAAAGGTTTTTGAGTCTGGATTAACATAGCCACACCTTGCGCCACCTTCTATAGCCATATTGCATATCGTCATTCTTTCTTCCATGGATAATTTGGAAATAGCAGGTCCTGCGAATTCATATGCATAGCCAACTCCGCCTTTTACCCCAAGCTTTTGGATTACATGCAGAATCAGGTCTTTTGCAAATACTCCATTGCTTAGCTCGCCATTTAGCCAGATGCGGCGAACTTTAAGTTTGTCAAGAGATAAAGTTTGACTAGCAAGTACATCTCTCACTTGGCTGGTTCCAATGCCAAAGGCAATTGCCCCGAAAGCACCATGAGTAGAGGTATGAGAGTCCCCACAGACGACTGTCATGCCAGGTTGGCTCAATCCTATTTCAGGAGCTATTACGTGAACGATTCCTTGATTACCAGAACCTATGTTAAAAAGTTTTATTTGATGTTGCTTACAATTTTTTTCTAATGTGTAAAGCATTTCTTCAGCTAATGGATCTGAGAAAGGCCTGTTTTGATTATGGGTTGGGACAATGTGGTCTACTGTGGCAAAAGTCCTTTCAGGGCATAGGACTGAAAGGTTTTTTTCTTGAAGTGCTGAAAAAGCTTGAGGACTAGTAACTTCATGAACTAAATGCAAACCTATAAAAAGTTGAGTTGAACCACCTTTAAGATCTTTGACCTTATGAAGGTCCCAAACTTTGTCGAAGAGAGTACCAGAGCTCACTTTTAATTTCCTTAAATAGCTAGGCCTTAAGTTTGATTAATAAGAATTATACGCAGCTCGTTGAGAGCTCTCGCAACACTTAATTCTTGTATTTCAATTCTTTTCCTGTGAGAACCAAAGTTGATTGGGATTGTTTTGATAAAATTTGGCCCCGAAATTCCAATTTGTACAAAGCCAACAGGCTTGTCTTTTGTACCTCCTAAAGGCCCTGCTATTCCACTTATAGCAATGCTCCAGTCAGATGATAATTGTTTTTTTACTCCTTCTGCCATTGCTTTTACTACTTCACTAGAAACAGCACCATGCTTTTCAATTAAATTCTTTTGGACATTGAGAACGTTTTCTTTTGTCAAGTTACTATATGCAATTATTCCACCTAAGAAGATTGAAGAAACTCCTGGAATTGAAGTTAAAGTAGCTCCGAGGCTTCCACCTGTACAAGACTCAGCTGTTGACAGAGTCTCTTTCCTGTCAACCAAAAGACTGACTATTTTTTTGGCCAAGCTTTCCTCGTTATATCCAAAAAAATAATTTCCTACTCTTTTCATTATTTCTTTTTCTATTGGATCAAGAAGGTCTTGTGCTGATGAGTTATCTTTGGCTTTAGCAGTTATACGTAATTTCACCAGACTTGATGAGGCATAAGGTGCAACTGTTGGATTTTTATTGGTTAATAAATCTTTTACTTTCTCAGATAAAAGTGATTCACTAACTCCACTGAAATTAAGTGTTCTACTCTTGAAAATTCCTTCATTATAAACATTTTCTTTAAGCCAATTTTTTACAGATTCTTTCCACATTTGCTTCATTTCCATAGGAACTCCTGGTAATGTGATTATCTTGAAATTTGGAATAGGCTCCCATATCATTCCTGGAGCAGTGCCACAAGGATTGCTAATTATTTTTGCTGAATATGGGAACAAAGCTTGTTTATAATTACATTCAGGAATAGGGTTTGAAGAGTATTTAAACTTACTTTTAATTTCGATTAATGCTTCTTTAGATTGTAGAAGTGGTTCTTGAAATGTAAGTGCAATAGCCTCCTTAGTTAAATCATCAGAAGTTGGACCTAATCCACCAGTTATTATTAGAATATTGCACCTTTTCGAAGATTCTTTAACAATTAATTGAATTTTTTCTAAATTATCACCAACAACAGATTGGCGAAAATGCGGTAATCCAATAGAAGCTAATTCCTTCGATATCCATTGAGCATTTCCATTTTTAATATTCCCCAATAATAACTCTGTACCTATGCAGAGAATTTCTACTAAATTATGATTTTGTCTTGACAATTTAATTCAATTTATAGAGTGGAAAAGATTTGCATAAGTTTAGAACTTTTTCTTTGCATTTTTTCTTTTTAGAGTCATCTTTTGGGTTTAGTAATCTATCAGCAATTATTTCTGCTACTTGATGAAAAGCTGCTGTATCAAATCCTCGAGTTGTCAATGCAGCTGTTCCTAGTCTTATTCCACTGGTTACAAAAGGGGATTCTGGATCGAATGGGACAGTGTTTTTGTTTGCAGTAATATTTACCTCACTAAGAAGTGAATCTGCTTCTTTGCCTGTCATTTGAATACTTCTTAAATCAAGAAGAACAATATGATTATCGGTTCCTTTGCTGACTATTTCAATTCCTCTTTCTTGAAGTCTTTTGGATAAGGCTTTAGCGTTTTCTATTATTTTTTTGCAATAAAATGAGAATTCAGGTTGAAGTGCTTCATGAAAAGCAACAGCTTTTGCAGCAATTACATGCTCTAAAGGTCCTCCTTGAGTTCCAGGAAAGACCGATTTATCAATTTTTTTACCTAATTCTGGATTATTGGAAAGAATTAATCCGCCTCTAGGCCCGCGAAGGGTTTTATGCGTAGTTGTTGTTACTACATCACAGTGAGAGATTGGATTTGGGTGAATCTTGCTTGCAACCAGACCTGCTATATGAGCGATATCAGCCATTAAGTATGCTCCGATTTCGTCTGCTATTGAGCGAAATGCAGAAAAATCAATAATTCTTGGATAAGCCGAAAAACCGCAAATAATTAATTTTGGCTTATGTTGCAAAGCAATTTGACGGATATTTTCCATATTTAAAACGTTGGTTTTTTCATCAACTCCGTAATGAATTGCTTTAAACCATTTGCCACTTACGTTTACAGGTGAACCATGAGTTAAATGTCCACCATGGGAAAGATCCATTCCAAGAATTGAATCACCTGGTTCAAGGAGAGCTAGAAAAACAGCAAAATTAGCTTGAGCTCCACTATGAGGTTGAACATTTGCCCATTCAGAATTAAAAAGTTTTTTTGCTCTTTCTATTGCAAGTGTTTCGATAGCATCAATATGCTCACAACCTCCGTAATATCTTTTTTTTGGAAGACCTTCTGCATATTTATTGGTTAAAACCGATCCTTGAGCTTCCATAACAGCTTGTGATGCAAAGTTTTCACTTGCTATCAGCTCTAAATGTGTTTCTTGTCTATTGAGCTCTTGATTAATTAAATGAGCAATATCTTTGTCAGTCTTTTCAATGGATGCATTAATTGACATTAATCTAGAATCCCTGGGTGAACTTCTGATTTGGGGATCGTAGTCAAAGTAATTGAAAGATGAGAAAAAACTTTCTCTTATTTCCCTTTTTAAGTTCTGATCTCAGCAAATTTGGTTTAAACGCGCCTGGAGAGATTCGAACTCCCGACCCTCTGATCCGTAGTCAGATGCTCTAATCCGCTGAGCTACAGGCGCAATAAAGATTTAATAAGAGCTTATTTAGGGCCCCTAAGTCAACTATATTTCTTTTGGGGGTAAGAATTAAACAAAATCAGAATTTCTTATGCCAATTCGGTGGTATGGAACAGGAGACAAAACAGATCCTGTGTATTTACATTTCTCTCGAATAGTAAATTTTACTATTCACTTTATGGCGTTTGCTGCTGTGAACAGTGGTCTTTGGCTAGTAGAAAAAATTAAACACCAATGGCCAGAACTTCATTATTTTACTGGATTCTGGTTGGCCATGCTTTTATTTCATTTGATCTTTGTGATAAGCAAAAAACCTACGTCAGACAACGAAGCTCTTGCGAAAGAGAAATAGAGATCTTGATATATTTTCTATGAACATGACAAACGAGCAGCTTCAGGAGCTTCAGAGAGCTATCTCAGATCAAATATATATTCGTGTTGAAAAGTGGAATCTTTATTTAGGGGATGCAGGCCTTTCAGAAGCTTTGTCTGTGGAATGTGTTGCTAATTTAGAGCAAGGTTCCAAATTGGCAGCCAGGAAATCTTTGGAAAATGTTTTTGTTCGCTTGGGTGGTGGCGATTTCAAAGCACCATTAAGTAAATTGGTTTCTTCTGGACAAATTTTTGCTCTTGAAGAGATTTTGGAGCACTACTGCATATAAGGTTGACTTAATTACTTTTTTATTGTGTTGTTAATCGAGATTTCCAATGCTAGGGAAGTTGTTCGCAAACGAGTTGGAAGACTAGGTGAACGACTTATAGGCAAAATTGTTGATGCTGATTCACAAGTAGAAAAAGCATTAATTCAAGAAATGGAAACAGCATTTCAGGAGTTTGGAATAGAAGCTAGAATTCTTTCAGTTCAAGGACCTAGTCTTGAAGGTTCAACCATTTTGCAGCTTCCATTAAATGTAAAAGAAGTCAGAGACGTTAAACTTCAGAATTGATAGCTTTATTAGGAGATATTAATTCCTGAATTTCTTTGATTTTAAGTATTTTAGCTGTAAGGAAAAATGTTATGAAAAGTGTTGCTGAAGAGAAGATTATTTTGATAATTTGCAAAGTAAAATTACTTGGAAAATTAATAATCAAGTTTAATAAATAGCCTATTGTTCCAGATGTTAAACCACATATAATAAGTTTAATAAAATCTAGTGACAATTTTTTAATAGGGATTTGATAACCTAACTTATAGTTTAATTTGAATAATAATGCAGTGCATGTAAATATATTTACTCCAACAGTAGCTAAAATCAAACCTTTAGTGCCTAGATTTATTGGACTTTGGATTCCCCAGGCGAAGTTTCCTCCTACAAATAACCAGTCTAATATAACATTTAAAATTATCCCTATTGTAGCTAAATTAAAAGGAGTCAAACCATCACCATATGAATAGAAAACTCTCACAAGAAGATCTCTGCAAAGATAAAAAGGCATTCCTATTCCATACACAATAAGAAGGCCACTAACTACTTTGATTGCTTGATTATCAAATTCTCCCCTTCCATATATCAAGCTAACTATTGATGTTCCAAGTACAATAAATATTGTAGAAAGCATTATCATGCTACTTAGACAAACTATTAGAGAATTTTTGATTAACTTTACTAATCTATTATTGTCATTTGAACTGATAGTCTTAGCAAATATAGGGATCATTGGCACTAATAATGAGCTGGATATTATGCCTAAAGGTGCTTGAACAAGGAAATTTGCATAACCTAGAGCTGCAGCTGCTCCAGTAATGCTAGAGGCAAAGAATAAGTCAGTAATGACGTTAAGCTGAAGCATGCTTGAAGAGAGAGATGCAGGCGCAAATATCTTCCATACTTCTCTAAATCCTGAGTCATTTAAATCAAATTTAAACTTGAAGAGTTTTCTTTTTATTAGTGAAGGTATTTGAATAATAAACTGTAGTAAAGCACCTATTAATGTAGCTTTTGCAAGAATTATTCCTCCATTAATTGCAAGCATAGAAGAATCTATAGAAGAATTCTTAATTTCCATAAATATTAATACACCTAATATAATTGAAATGCTAGAAATTATTGGTGAAATTGATGTTATAAAGAATATATTTCTAGAATTGAGTGATCCAAAGCTTATACCAATTAAGCCTGATAATAAAATGATAGGTGACATTATTTGTAGTTGAATCACAGCAATATTATGTACATTTTCACTTAAACCAGGAGCAATGATACTTATAATAGGAGCAGAGAAAATAAAAATAAAAATACTAATTACAAGCAAAAGTAAACTGACAGATGTATATATAGAGTGAATCACTTTTAACCCTTCTTTTTTATCTCTTTTACTAAGAACTGCAGTTACTGAATTATGGAGTGGACCATTAATTCCTCCAATAAGAATAAGAAAAAATCCAGGTATTACATAAGCATAATTGTAGGCATCATATGCTGAGCTGATTCCAAAGGCGCTAGCAATTAGAAGTTCACGACTCATCCCTCCAAGCTTGCTTATAAAAGTTCCAAAGCTAATTATTAATGCCGATTTTCGAAGTGATTTCTTCATTCTTTAATTTTTTGGAGAATTAATTAATCAGCGTGTTATTCATTACTTGAATTTATTGCATGATTAGGAATTTTTCATGATTGGAATGACTCTCCTGACTTTTCCTCCTCTTGTAGAAGGGACTTTAATTAAGAGGTATAAACGTTTTTTGGCGGACATTCAGCTTGACAATGGCAAAATCGTTACAGCGCATTGTGCTAATACTGGTCCCATGACTGGTGTCCTCACCTTAGGTGGAAGAGTGAGACTTAGATATGTCGATTCACCATCTAGGAAACTTAAGTGGTCTTGGGAGCAAGCTCAGGTTGAGAATAGTCAGGGACAATCATGCTGGGTAGGAGTTAATACTTCATTGCCAAATAAAATAGTTAAAATTGCAATTGAAAAAGGTTTACTAAATAAGGAATTAGGTCCCATTAAAGACATTAAAAAAGAAGTAAAATATGGTAGTGAAGGTAGAAGTAGAATTGATTTGTATGTGTATCCTGGTGAAGCAAATCTTGATCAAAGAAATATTTTTGTGGAAATAAAAAATACAACTTGGACCGAATGGGAAACAGCTCTTTTCCCAGATACTGTTACGAAAAGAGGACAGAAACATCTAAAGGAAATGATAGGTGTCTTGTCCGATTCAAGAGCTGTTCTTATTCCTTGCATTAGTAGACAAGACGCAACTTCTTTTGCTCCAGGGGATTCTGCTGATCGTCAATATGGAGAACTTTTTCGAATTGCATTGAGCAAAGGAGTTGAGGTGGTCCCATGCTCATTTGGTTTTTTTGCGGATAAAATTACTTGGCAAGGTATCAGACCTTTTCGCGAAAATCAGAATTAATATGGGCTTTAACTAGAAATTAGGACCTTTTTAGAAGTTAAATCTCAGTATTTCTAGTAATTATTTTAAACGAATAATTAAAATCGTATAAATGATTACCAGACTGTTTTGCAATATTGACCATATTTGTATATGTACTATCTGAATTCATTGAATTCCGTTTTTGCAGTTCTGTAATTTATGACCGCTGCTTTGCAAACCCCTCGAGGTCGTCGTCAAACTAAGCGACTCCAAGAGGCAAGCCTTATTGAAGGTCCAATGCTTCTTTTGAAGAGTATCAAAGGATTTAATTCTCAACGCTCTTTAATATGGCTTGCTTGCGTTCCTATTGCCTTACTTGGCTTAGGACTTTTCAACCTTTCAGCCCATGCTGAAGATTTTGCATTAACAACACAAGCTCTTGCTGACAACCTGTGGATTATGGTTGCTGCAGTTCTTGTCATTTTTATGAATGCTGGCTTCGCAATGGTTGAGGCTGGTATGTGCAGGCAAAAAAATGCAGTTAATATTCTTGCCAAAAACTTAATAGTCTTTACTCTTGCAGTCTCAGCTTATTGGTTGATTGGATATAAGCTGATGTATACAGCCGATTGGATTATTCCTGGAGTAGTTAAATTTGGCGGACCATTTTTTGATCCAACTCCAACTGATTCTTCCGCTTTAGTTCCGAGTATTGATTTTCTTTTTCAAGCTGCCTTCGCTGGAACTGCTGCAACAATTGTTTCAGGTGTTGTTGCTGAGAGAATTAAATTTGGAGAATTTGTAGTTTTCTCAATTGTTTTAACTGCAATCATTTATCCAATTGCTGGATCTTGGCAATGGAATGGTGATGGTTGGTTAGCTAATCTTGGCTTTTATGATTTTGCTGGATCTACTTTGGTTCACTCTGTAGGTGCTTGGGCAGGTTTAGTTGGAGCTCTTGCATTAGGACCAAGAATTGGCAAATTTTCTGGTGGTAAAGCACAAGCTTTGCCTGGCCATAATATGGCTATTGCCACTTTAGGAGCATTGATTCTTTGGATTGGTTGGTATGGATTTAATGGGGGTTCAGTTCTTGCCTTTAATGAGGCTGTCCCTTATGTAGCTGTAACAACAACTTTAGGAGCTGCTGGAGGCGGTATAGCTGCCACTCTTCTTAGTCAGTTGAATACAGGTAAACCAGATCTGACAATGACCATCAATGGCATCTTGGCAGGACTAGTTAGTGTCACAGCTGGAGCTGATGGCTTTAGTTTGTGGGCTGCTTGGGTTGTAGGTGCTATTGGAGGATTACTTGTTGTTTGGTCTGTAGCATTGGTGGATAGTCTTCAGATTGATGACCCTGTAGGAGCAGTGTCAGTCCACGGCACATGCGGAGTATGGGGAACTCTTGCAGTTGGAATTCTGTATCAAGGGAAAGGATTTTTAGCTGGTGGATCTGTTTCTCAGTTATTTACACAAGCGCTAGGATGCTTTAGTTACGCTGCTTTCACAATCATTACTTGTGCAATCGCTTGGTCAGTTATTGGAGGCCTTTTTGGAGGTATTCGTGTAACTGAAGAAGAAGAGATACAAGGTCTTGATATTGGTGAGCATGGTATGGAAGCTTATCCTGACTTTGCATCAGCTAAATAATAATAATTCAATTATTGAAGTAGATTTTTAAAAAGCCTGGCTTTTTAGCCAGGCTTTTTTGTGCTTTTTGAAATTACCTAATAGAGTCTTGTTGTAAAAAAGAGATTAATGGTTATGGATACTCAAGCTTTTAAGAGATCGCTTCACCATTCTGACAGATATAACAGAAGAGGTTTTGAGTCACCAACTAAACGAGCTCAAGCTTTGGAAAAAGCTTATCAAAGTAATTTGATTGCATCTATTCGTGATAATGGATATTTATTAGAACATGGAAACTTAAGAGTAAGACTTGCCGAAGCCTTTGGCTTTTGTTGGGGAGTTGAAAGAGCTGTTGCAATGGCTTATGAGACTAGAAGGCATTATCCAAAAGAAAATATCTGGATAACTAATGAAATTATTCATAACCCTTCAGTAAATGATCATTTGAGAAATATGAATGTTCGATTTATATCTGCTGAAAAAGGAATTAAGGACTTTTCTTTAATTAATGAAGGTGATGTTGTTATTTTGCCTGCTTTTGGGGCAACTGTTCAGGAGATGAAACTTCTACATGAAAGGGGTTGCCATATCATTGACACTACTTGCCCTTGGGTCTCAAAGGTGTGGCACACAGTGGAGAAGCATAAAAAACATGAATTTACATCAATTATTCATGGGAAGGTCAAACATGAGGAAACTCTTGCTACAAGCTCTTTTGCTGGTACATATTTAGTTGTCTTAGATCTTGAAGAAGCTCAGTATGTTGCTGATTATATTTTAGGCAGAGGTAATAGGGATGAATTTTTAAAGAGGTTCTCAAGAGCATTTTCTCAGGGTTTTGATCCAGATAAGGATTTAAAAAGATTAGGAGTAGCTAATCAAACAACTATGTTGAAAAGCGAGACAGAAGAAATAGGCAGATTGTTTGAAAAAACTATGCTTCATAGATATGGACCAGCTGAATTAAATGAACACTTTTTAGCATTTAATACAATCTGTGATGCAACTGAAGAAAGGCAAGATGCTATGTTCTCACTAGTGGATGAACCTTTAGATATCTTGGTTGTGATTGGTGGTTTTAATTCGTCAAATACTACCCACCTTCAGGAAATTGCTATTAGTAAAGGAATTAGATCATTTCATATAGATACTCCTGAGAGAATTGGTGATGAAACTAATACCATCACTCATAAACCTCTTGGCGATGATTTAATTACTGAGAGTGATTTTTTGCCTTCAGGCAAGGTTAATGTGGGTATAACTTCAGGAGCATCTACTCCTGACAGAGTAGTAGAAGATGTTATTCAGAAACTGATTAAGTTAAGCAAAAGTAAGGTTCTTGTTAATTGAAGTATTTGTGCCTTTGAGTTTGATTTTAATTCTTGTAATAATCAAAATTTTTATATATTAGTATTAGATTTAAGATGCCAGATAATTTTTTCACTACCAATTTGAGCTTGTAAGCAACTAATATAGATAATTAATGCTTAGACAAGATTTCTGATATGACTTCCCAAGAATCACCATCATCGAAAAATAATCAACCACAAAAAGTAGAGGTGGTTGTAGCAAATCCATCCTCATCAAGTGAAGTGGATATTTTAGGTGAGCTCGCAATTTTTGTTTTGAGAGTTTCATTTAGCATATTTATGATTCACCATGGTTTGGAGAAACTTCAAGATCCAGAAGGGTTTGCGGAATTTGTAGTTGGTAAATATTTCAGTTTCCTACCAGGCGACCCCGTTATTTGGACATTCGCAGCAGGAGTAACTCAAATTTTATGTCCTATCGGGCTAGCTTTAGGAGTGTTTGCAAGAATTTCTGCTTTGGGACTTTTCTCGACAATGGTATTTGCGATTTATTTTCATTTTTTAGATACTGGATTTGAAGGTTTTCCTTTCGCAGTTGTGGAAGCCCATAATTATGCCTTCGAATTATCTTCTATATATGCTGCAATATCTTTATATTTCGTATGTGCTGGACCAGGAAGATTATCTGCATTTAGGAAATCTAATAAAGTTACTTATTATCCAAAAGGAAAAGATTAGATTAATCCCATATAATCTATAGCATTAAGACTAATGTAAAAAATGCCTTTTCCCTGTGAATATCATAGACATATTTAGCTCATTACAGGCATTAATTGATTCATTGTCTCTAATACTTCCTCCCGGTTGAATAATAGCTTTTATTCCATATTCATAAGCTAAACGAATAGTATCTTCAAAAGGGAAGAATCCGTCACTAGCTAATACAGCTCCTTTTGCTTTATCTGCTGCTAATTCTAAAGCTATTTTTGCTGAGCCAACACGATTCATTTGTCCTGCACCTATGCCAATTGTTTGTCCAGATGATGCGACTACAATTGCGTTTGACTTAACATGTCTCGAAACTTTCCATGCAAAAATTAGATCGTTAATTAGCATTTTATCTGGTTTGACTTTTGTTACCACTTCCCATTCTTTAGGATCAATTACTTTGTGATCAGTTTCTTGGACTAATAAGCCACCAAATATGCTCCTAAAATTAATATTAGGACAATTACTTATTGACTCTTCTGCTATCTTTAATAACCTTAAATTAGATTTGCTTTCAAGTATTTCTATTGCTTCAGATTCGAAGTCAGGAGCAACTATGCATTCTAAAAATAATTTTTTTAATTCTTTTGCTGTATCCATATCTAATGGAGAATTAAAAGCAACAATTCCTCCAAAAGCACTTACAGCGTCTCCATCTAATGCATTTTTAAAAGATGTTTTTAAATCTTTTGCAACGGCAACTCCACAAGGGTTCGTATGTTTAATAATAACGCATGCTTTTTCGAAATCTTTTTGACTACTTTTTTCTCCATAACCAAATTCTAAAATTGTCGATAATGCTGCTTCTAAATCTATTAAGTTATTTGCACTTAATTCTTTTCCTTGTATTTTTTGTGCCGCACCCCAACCTTGTTCGTGATGATTAAACCACGTAGCTTTTTGATGTGGATTTTCTCCGTAGCGCAGTATTTGCTTTTGAGGTACTGATAATAAAAATGGTGACTCTTTTGAGTCAGATTGTTTGCTTAGCCAATTACTAATGGCAATATCATAACTTGCAGTATGTTGAAAAGCTTCTAAGGCAAATTTTTGCCTTAATTCTTTAGAAACTTGGTTGCTTTTTAATGCATTAAGTAGAACTTTGTATTGCTCAAAATTTGTAATTATAATTACAGAATCGTGGTTTTTTGCAGCGGCTCTTACCATTGTTGGCCCACCTATATCAATATTCTCTAAGGCTTCTTCAAATGTGACGTTTGGTTTTGAGATTGTTTCTTTGAAAGGATAAAGATTCACAACTACTAAATCAATATTTTTTATACCTTCTTTTTGTAGATCGCTTTTGTGAGAAGCACTATCTTTTTTGGCAAGAATTCCGCCATGGATTTTGGGATGGAGAGTTTTGACTCTTCCGCCCAGAATCTCTGGCGAACCCGTGTATTCAGAAACTCTTTCGACTTTTATTCTTGCTTCTTCTAGAAGCTTTGCAGTGCCTCCACTAGAAATAATTTGAAAATCATGAACTTCACTTAAAGCCTTCGCGAAAGGTACTATTCCTGTTTTATTAGAGACGCTTATTAGAGCAATTGGGGTCATGAGTCCAAAGATAGCAGACCATTAGATAGCTAACTTACGCATCAAACATACAAATTGCTTGATGAAAGACAAAATTATTAGCTTTTGCTCCCAAGAATCTTCTCACAGATTAATTTTGATTCACGGTTGGGGTGCAGATGCGCAAGATTTAATTCCCTTTGGCCAAGAATTACTTGAGGAAGTTGCCTTGCCATTTGATTTGATTTCATTGAATGCTCCTCAACTGCATCCAGATGGCACAGGTCGGCAATGGTACAGTTTGTTCCCTCCAAATTGGTCTGAAGTTCCTGAAGCTATAAAAGATCTTAAAAGTAGGCTTAAAAGTACAGTCACTAATCAAATACCTTTTCAGAAAACATTTCTACTGGGATTCTCTCAAGGAGGTGCTATGGCTCTGAGTGCCGGTTTGGGATTACCTCTGGCAGGATTAATTTGTTGCAGTGGTTATCCTCATCCAGGATGGGAACCAGAAGATCCTAATGCGAGAATCCTTCTTACTCATGGTAAGTTTGATGAAATTGTTCCTTTACATGCTATTGACGAAATTTCGTATATTTTAGATAAGAAAAAAATCGATTATCAAACTCATTTATTCAATGGAGGCCATGAAATCTCCCAAGAAGTTATAAAAACAATTAGTCTTTTTATAAGGGAATATGTTTAAGTAAAACGGAAAAACATCAAACAAATGCGTATTCATATTCTTCTATTTCTTCCCAATCGTCCGCAGAAAGTTCTAAACCATTAAACATACTGTTTTCTCCTACGCAATCAACAATTGCTCGAAGAGATGGAAAAAGAAAATGATTTTCTTCAGCATACTGTGCACTAAATAAACCTTTCTCTCCCCAGAAAAATCTATCTGTAGTGTGCTCATTTCTTCTTACATTTACAATCGCAGGAGCGCAAAGAGCTTCTTCAGCTATGTATCTACGAGCTGCAGTAACTGGTTTGTGTTTTCCAGTTTCAAGGTGAAATGTTTGAACATGAGCCATAACTCTTTGGCCAGCCAAACGTCTACGGCTAATCCGCTTGCGCTTTTTAGACATGAAATGAAATTCCTTGAGGAGTGAAAAATGAATTTAATTTTGGCGTGCCACTTTATGATTTAAATAAATCGCTAATCGATTTAGATTAAATGCTTTAGGTAAGAGAAAGTTAAACAGAGAAGTAGTTTGCGAATAGCATTGCTAACTAAATTACTTCCGAACCTAACCTTGGCAAGCCAACTTCAGGGGACCCATCAACCTCTGATAAAGCTTTTGGCAGGACTTTTTTCTGTGAACCTTTTGCCAAAGAGACCTTTGAAGAGCTTGAATGAAATGCTCTTGATCAGTCTTTAACCATATCTTAATACTTTTTTCTGAATTATCAAGTGAAACTTACTTTCAAAACCCTGATAAACCTGTTGAATTAGAAATTATGCAGTTTTCAGATCGCTTTTTAAATCTAGTCCAACATGAATTGAGCGTGCTTGATTCATTAGGTGGATTAGAGAATGTAGTTATTTATTTTGCTCAGGCTAAGCAGGGAAAACCTCCAATATTGAAGATTATTGGTGAAATGCCAGGCAATTCAACAAAGGCTCTAACTCCTATTGAAAATGACCCTGACTTAAGACTCCCCTCGCCGGATAGAAGATGGTATCCATTACAAGACGGGTCAAAATTACTTGGCGTAATACGTGTAGAACGCTTTGCTTCAGATGAAGAATGGCCAGAAGAACTTGACCAAAAATTGCATTCCTGTTCTTTGGTTCTAGCCACCTCCCTTAGCTTGGAACTTGAAAGGAAAATAATCTCAGAACAATTTATTCAGCAGAAAGAGCAGATTCAAGTATTGATTCATCAGTTAAGAAATCCTTTAACTGCATTAAAGACTTATGCACAACTTTTGATGAGAAAGCTTGGTCCTGATAATAGTGAAAGGGATTTAATAGAAGGGTTATTAAGTGAGCAAGATCAAGTTAATAAGTATTTACTGGCACTTGATAAGTTAAGCCAGCCAAAAGAAATATCACAGCAAATAATTCCTTCGCGATTATTATTACCCCCATTAATCCAGCATACAGAAAAATTAGAATTGTTCGAAATATTGAAGCCATTAATTGATCGTTCTGCAGCAACTGCTAAATTGCAAGATCGTCAATGGCTGGGACCAAAAGATTTGCCAGCTTGGCTTAAAAAAGAAAGTAATTTATCAAATCAAGTAATAGGAGAAATAGTTGCAAACTTATTAGAGAATGCCTTTAAATATAGTCCTTCTGGATCTTCTATAGGACTTTGTTTTAATTCGTCAGGATTATGTGTATGGGATTCTGGTGACCCCATAGACAATAGACTGAAGGAAAAGATTTTTATGGATGGTTTTAGAGCTAGTTCAGTTTCTAATATTCAAGGCTCTGGAATAGGTCTAACTCTTGCAAAAGAATTGGCTGAGCAATTAGGGGGTAATTTATATTTAAGCTCACAACCTAATCTTTTTGATCAAGCATTACCTTCTAATGGTAACGCTTTTGTTCTTACATTGCCGGTAGAATCAATGCAAGGCAAAACAACATAGCAGTTTCTACTAATACAACTGATGCACCATAAGAGTCGCCGGTATGGCCTTTAAGAAAGTTTCCTAAACTATTTGTAACTAAAATAGAACTTAATAAACCAATAATATTTAAACTCAATAAACTTAACTTAAGACTATCTTTTAGTGGTAAAATAAATAATATTAGAGAATAGGCAATAATTATTGTAAACGATATTAATCCCTCATGCATTAAACCTTTCCAATGCTTTTTATGTGAAATTGAATTGCTTTCCTTATGCAAATATTGGAAATTATTAATAGCTAATATTGATGAGAACTTACTCCAGAATGAGGCAATTATTATTGCAATTGGTGTGTATAGACCAAGCTTTAATAAGGAGCTAATTTGTATTATTAGAAGAGTTATTAATGCCAGAACTCCAATAGAACCAATTCTGCTATCTTTCATTGCCTTTAATTGCTTTTCTTTTCCAGCGGCAATACCATCTGCTGTGTCTATAAGTCCGTCAAGATGCAAACCACCATTAATAAATATTCCAGAAGCTATAACTAAAAGGGCTAAAGACTCTTTGGGCCATCCAAAATTAAAAAATATTATCCAAAGACTGCTCTGTATTAGGCTTGTAATAACTCCTATAAGAGGAGCAAAGCGAGCTATCCGAGTAAACCTTGGTTTAATCTTTGGTATTTTTGGGAGGACTGTGTAAAAGATCCATGCACCTGCAAAGTCTTTTAACAGGTTTAGATTAAGCAGAATTAATCGCCTCATTGTTTAATTAGAGAACAAGTTAGGTGATTAGTATCTTCAAGCTTAAGGCTTTTGCCATATCTCTCGAGATAGATATGTTTAGTTTCCAAATCAAATCAAATTGTTTAAGCACAAAAGCAAGGGTTGGTTCTTTTAAGACTTTGCATGGAGCAATTAGAACGCCACAATTTATGCCTGTAGGTACAGCAGCTACGGTGAAAGGAGTAAGCCCATTACAGCTTGAGAAAACTGGAGCTCAAACAATTCTCGCAAATACATACCATCTACACTTACAGCCAGGCGAGGATGTTATCCATGCTGCAGGAGGAATTCATAAATTTATGAGTTGGAATCAACCGATTTTGACTGACTCAGGTGGTTATCAAGTGTTTAGTTTAGGTAAATTGAACAAAATAGATGATTCAGGTGTTTTTTTTAAAAATCCTAGAAATGGTAGGAATATTCATTTAAGTCCTGAAAATTCAATAGAGATCCAGATGGCATTAGGTTCCGATATTGCCATGGCCTTTGATCAATGTCCTCCCTATCCATCTACAGAAAATGATGTTGAAGAGGCTTGTAGGCGCACTCATCATTGGCTAGAGAGATGTGTTTTATCTCATACCAATTCCAATCAGGCATTGTTTGGGATAGTTCAAGGGGGTTGTTTTTTGAATCAGCGTATAAAAAGTGCAAGCATTGTTTCTAGTTTTAATTTACCCGGCATAGCAATCGGTGGAGTAAGTGTTGGAGAATCTAGTGATGCGATTAATAAAATTGTTAGCGAGGTTGCACCTCTTCTGCCAGAAGAGATTCCAAGATATTTAATGGGGATTGGAACTCTGCCAGAAATTTCAAAAGCAGTTGCAAGTGGAATAGATCTTTTTGATTGTGTTTTGCCAACACGTTTAGGCCGCCATGGAACTGCCTTGGTTAGAGGGGAACGATGGAATCTTAGAAATGCATGCTTTAAAAATGATTACCAACCATTAGATGAAACTTGTAAATGTGAAGTGTGTCGAAGTCATAGCAGATCTTATTTACATCATTTAATTCGGAGTGAGGAATTATTAGGTCTGACTCTTATAAGTATCCATAACCTCAGTCATATGAATCGTTTTATGCAATCAATCACTCGAGCAATTGAGGATGGTTGTTTTTCAGAGGATTTCACTCCATGGCAGAAAGACGCCATTGCGCATTACACGTGGTAGCTTCACTTGCAAATGTCCATGAATTATTTAGGGATGGCATCGATTACCCTCGACTTGCTTGCTCAGTTGCCTGAGGCTTATAGGATCTACGCTCCTACGGTTGATGTGCTCCCATTGATACCGCTTCTTTTCTTCTTGCTTGTTTTTGTTTGGCAGGCAGCTGTAGGGTTTCGTTGATCTTTGTTTGATTAAGTTACTTTTTTAGTAACTGTCAAATATTCAGTTTTACGAAATTGCTTGGGTCTATTCATGTTCCTATATGGTTTAACCATATGGGAACAGGCTTCATTTGAGAATTTTTAAATTGCCTTTGCCAAGCTGATTTCTTTAGATGGATTTAACACTGCTCTTTCAATTAGATCGGCGAGAGTTAATGCTCTAGAGGCCTGGAGCCCGTCCACGGCTGGTGTTTCAAGTCCTCGCACACATTGAAGGAAATGCTCTAATTCAGCATATAAAGGCTCAATTGAGGTTGTTGAGACTTCTTCAACAAAGCCATCGTTTCTGTATACCAATTCACCCTGTTCGGCAGAATATCTCTCATGAGATCTGCGATGTATATGCAAAGTGTGATTTAAGAAGTCGGTTTCGACCAGGCTTTTTTTGCAGTGAGCACTTAAATTACGTATTTTTTTGTGGCTCATTTTACTGGCAGTGAGACTTGCAATTACCCCGTTTTTAAAACCAATAGTGGCATTTACATAATCCATTGGACCTTCTTTATCACTACATCCGCCTACTGCAGCTAATTGAATAACAGGAGCATTTGCTAATTCAAGAACTAGATCAAGGTCATGAATCATTAAGTCAAGAACTACTGAAACATCATTAGCTCTATCAGAATTTGGACTATGTCTTCTGGCTTCTAAAACCACTACTTCTTCATCTTTTACTACTTTGGTTAATTCTCTAAATGCAGGATTAAATCTTTCTATATGTCCTACTTGAAGTAAGCAATTAGTTTTTTTTGATGCCGCAATAAGTTCTGAAGCCTCTGTTTTGCTTGCGGCAATAGGCTTTTCGATTAGAACATGTTTGTTTGCTTCTAAACATTTTAAACCAACTTTATGGTGAAGCAATGTTGGTACTGCTATACAAACTGCCTCAACTTCACTTATTAAATCTTCGTAGTCTTTGTACCATTTGCAATCGAATTGCTCAGTAGCTAAATTTCCTCTCTCTTCATTTGGATCAGCGACACCAATCAATTCAGCATCTTTTAATAGGCTTAAAACCCTTGCATGGTGCCAGCCCATGTTTCCAATTCCTATGACCCCAACCTTTACAGGGATTATATTGGGGGCCATTTGGAAGATTTCATTTGCTTATTGAGATTATCGTTTATAGGGTGTATTGAGTTAGTTTTTTTTTAAGATTATTTTTACTTCATCGATTCTTGGCCCTTGCATGGAGATTATTTCGAAAATAATTTCATGATTTATTAGGCTTTGTCCTGTGATAGGTACTTGTTGAAATTGTTCTAATAAAAATCCTGCAAGCGTATAGTAACTAGTGTTTTCTGGTAGTTGAAGATTTAATTGCCTGTTTAATTCCATTATTTCAATATCTCCATCTGCTATCCATATCCTTTTATTAAAATCTATTGCCTTAAGAATGGGCTCTTCTCTTGGAGGATCAATGTCTTCTCCAACTATTTCTCCAGTAAGGTCAGCAGCTGTTATAAGTCCTTCTGTCCCACCATGCTCATCGACAACCAGTAGAAAGGGGTTCCCTCCACGAATTAATGGAAGAAGTTTTTCCAAGGTACAGTTTTCAGATACTTTAGGTACAGGTTTTATGTATTTTTCTAATAAGGTATTAGGTTTTAATTCTCCTTTTGAAAGTGGTTCGGCTAAATGTCTAAGGTCCAGGACACCTAAAACATTGTCTAATGAATCGCCAGTAACGATAAACCGTGCATGTCTTGTTAAGTGAACTTCTTTCATTAACTCTGAAAAAATAACACTTTTGGGAAGAGTGATCATTTTTGAGCGAGGGACCATTATTTCCCGTACTTGAGTATCTCGGAGTGCAAAAACTCCTTCCAAAATATTCTTCTCATCTGGATGAAGCCCTGTAACTCTTCCAGATTCAATAAGAGTTTCTAACTCACCTGCAGATAATGCGGATACAAGGGATTCCCATTGATTGTTTAAACCAACAATTTTCAATAGAAAAGATGCAAGTTTTTCTAATAAGGAAAGCAGTGGTGTAAGAGTCTTCATTACCCCTTCCAGAAGAGGTGCAAGACTTAGGGCTGACTTTTCAGGTCTATTTAGAACTAAGGCTTTTGGTAAAAGACCAGCTATTAGCGTCGCGAACATAACTATTGATAAGAAAAATATTAAATTAAATACTTGAAAGGATTGATTTTCCTTTGGCCATAATTCATTTGCTATTTGATTGGATAGCCAACCAATTGCAATGAATGACATGGATAGGCCAAGTTGAGCAGCCATTAGGCTGCTTCTTAGTTTTTTTTGGAGCCTATGGATTGAAAGAGAACCTTTTTTCTTCTCTTTTATTAATCTTTCTACTCTGCTTGGCCTTAATCGCAAAATAGAGAGTTCTCCCGCAGCAAAAAAAGCTGGGAAAGAAAAAAGTATGAAGATTAAAAAGAACTTCATTTAAATTGTCATATGGGGGTGGCGAGGATCGAACTCGCCTAAGGCGAATTATGAGTTCGCTGCATTCACCAGATTGCTACACCCCCAATAAAGGGATCTTTTGTAAGATCTTTTTTCATTTTGAAGACCTTTACATGAATAATAATTTAGTAAGCAACAAGTTGAAGTAACTCAATGCTTCAAATAACACATTAGATTTTAAGAATGAACCCTATCCCTCAGTCAAGAGAGGCTTGCAAAGACAAGCTTTTAAGCCTTCTTGCATCTCATGCTTATAGGCATGGAAATTTTACTTTGTCTTCAGGAAAAACAAGTCATCATTACGTGAATTGCAAACCAGTCACCTTAAGTAGTATTGGATTGGCTTTGACCAGCAATTTATTATTTGAAAATGTTGAACATGATGCAATTGCTATAGCTGGGATGACGCTGGGGGCGGACCCTTTGGTTAGTGGAGTTGCTATTTCTGCGGCCTTGAGTGGCAGAGATCTTGATGCATTGATAATTAGAAAAGAAGCAAAAGGGCATGGCACATCTGCTTGGATAGAAGGACCATTGCCTCCTAAAGGCTCGCTGATAACAGTTCTTGAAGATGTTGTTACCACTGGCGGATCTTCTTTAAAAGCAGTTTCTTTACTGAGAGAAGCTGGCTATTTGGTTAACAGGGTTGTAACTATTGTTGATAGATTGGAAGGGGGGTTAGAAGCTATTGAGAATGAAGGTTTAGAAATGATTAACCTTTTCTCTATAGAAGAAATCTCTTCTAAATCAAATCAGATATTGAGATGATTTTCAAAAATGAAGATTTGGGATGCAAGCTTTCCTCTTATTTCTTTAAAAGGAGAAGGCACTAGAAAATTTCTTCAAGGTCAAATATCTTCAGAAATTCTTTCTTTAAAAGAACAAGAAATAATTCGTACCTGTTGGTTGTCTCCTCTAGGTAAGATCAGAGCATTATTTGAACTTCGTATAATTAATGATGGAGCAGAAATATTAATTATTTCTGGAAATGTAAAAGAAGTTTTTTATGGTTTAGACAGCGTCATTTTCCCTGTTGATAATGTAAGCATTAATCTTGCAGGGAAAATTAGAAGAGTTCAAATGATGTCTTATTCAGAATCTTGGCGGAAGAGTTCGTTTAGATGGGTATTTCATCAAAACAAAGAACTTAAATATTTTGGAAATTATGAGATTGCTACTAAGTCTGAACTTGATAAATGGAGTATTCAACAAGGAATTATTTCTGACTTTTCTTTATTGAATTTAGAGACAAATCCGTTTGAATTAGGATTATCTGATTTGTTGAATCTAAACAAAGGATGTTTTTTAGGCCAAGAAATAATAGCTAAGTTAAATAGGATTGGTCACGTAAAACATGAATTAAGAGCATTTATTAGTTTGAGTGATCAAATGAAAGCTGGAGATACATTAATATCTCTAAATGATACAGATGAATTGAAAAATCAAACTGCGGGCTTTATTTCATATTCTTTTAAAACAGCAGAAAAACAGACTATAGGATTTGCTTTTATCAAAAGAAAGTATCTATTAGAAAGGGAACTAATTAATAAGAGTTCTATGATTCCATTGGAAATAAATAAACCTATTGGATTTGTACCTATTTAGAATAAATTATTGTTAATTATTTAAAAGCCATTTGGTTATTTCTAATGTTGCCAGACAGTCATCTTTGTTATAGTTGAGTATTTTATTTAGACTTAATTCTTTTGCTTTGCTTGCTATTGATATGCTTTGATATTGTCTCCACCAAGACAATGCTTTCGCACCATCAACATTATCTTGACGCCAAGAAAAATCAAGCCATTTTGCTACCGTTTTTAGACTATAATTATTTAATGGCAGTATCCAATTATCTTTTATTCGCTTATGTATATCAATAAATCTTATCTTTAAACCGTTTATATACTCTTCTTTCTCTCTTTGCTCTCTTGCCATTTTTGATATTGAAGATAATTCGGTTTCTCCATAGTGAATAATAGGCCAATCTTTGTATAAATCTAACTGATCTTTTATCCTTATCCAGGTATCAGCTTCGGATGACTTTTGAAAGGATATTATGTCTATATATTTAATATTATTTATGTTTAGATTACCATCTTTTGATTTTGGTATACAAATAAATCCGTGAAGAAAGTCATGCTGAATATCAGGGTCTGACTCTATGTCGTAGATTAAAATTCCCTTCGCTTTTTCGATCTCAGGTAATACTTTATTATTTGTAATTCTTGATGGTTTATGGTTAATTTGGGCTTTAGCTTGGTTAATAAGTAAACTACTAATAATTCCATGATCTTTTTTAAAAGATTCTAGTTTAAGATTTAAATCATCTGAATTATATGAGGCAAGCTGTTTAATATTTAAAATCCCTATTGAGTTGAGTAATTCTTTCCGCTTACCTCCAATCCCGCTGACTTCACTAATCTCACCTTTTTCCAAAGCTTCCTTGTTACAGTATTCTTTCCAAGAACAGACTACGCATTTTTTCCTGTCAGAAACTATAGGAGGCATTTCAACAGTCTCGAGATCTCTTTTTAGCTTTCCTATTGACTCTTTGAGTTTATTTTTTAGGTTACTTGTTATTAATAACTTATCTATTTCTAGTTTATTACTGACAAGCGAGATTGCTATTCCTTCTTTTACAGGAGAGCCTTGAAATTGCTCCAGTAGGTATGCCAACATAGCTATTGAAAGTCTGTTTGCCCTAGTTAACTTTTTCCCTTGTCTGGCTATAACAGGTCTATATTTGAATTTTCCTAATCTGCTTTTACCATTGATTTTTTCTAGTAATAGTGGATGGGCTTCTAATGGATACCCTTCTTGCGAATTTCCTTTTAAACGGATTCCTATTACATTGCTAACTCCGTTTTGTGTAGCATTGATACCTCGACCAACTTCTTTATTGCAATAAGCTAAAAAACTTTTGTATTGATGGTCTAGTTGCAAGCTTCTATGAGCTGACCATCTCCTGAATGCTTGAGATTCAAATTTATCTAGCCAAGCTTTCCTTTTGCAGCGAATCCAACTAATTAATAAACGATCGGTGATTAATATTTTTTTTGGATTTATCATACTTTGACTATAGTCTGTTAATTCTGCCTTTCATTCAATTCAAGCCCTTATGTCTTGACTAATGAATTTTTATGTTATTGAAAGTGTTTAATATATATGAAATCATTAGAACACTTGCTTTCATATATGATATCCTTATCTTATTAATCAAGTTGCTTTCTTTTATTATTTAGTCTTCAGAAGAGAAGAACATATTCTTAAACTTCACTAGATTTATAAAGTTTTGATTAGTTAACTTATAATTACTTTTAATAAAAATTTGATTACTCTTCCATTATAAAGATTAACCTAATTTTTATTATGTTAGAGGAAACTAGTAATTTTTCATCTTCATTAATTATAGCCAGCTCTAATCTTGGAAAAATTCAGGAGTTTAAGAAACTACTTTCTTTTCTACCTATAAATATTTTGTCACAACCTGAAGACTTAAATGTTATTGAAACGGGAAAAACATTTGCAGAAAATGCTCGTATTAAGGCTTTGTCTGTTGCAGGTTTGACAGGTGAAGTGTCCCTAGCCGATGATTCTGGATTAAGTGTTGAGGCTTTAGATGGTGCTCCTGGAATTTATTCTGCTAGGTATGCAGATACTGATTCAGAAAGAATCAAAAGATTGCTCAAAGAAATTCAGCCTTTTGAGAATAGAAATGCGGTATTTATAGCAGCACTTTGCCTGGCTTCAAGCGAGGGAAAGGTTCTCCTTGAAGTAGAAGGTAAATGTGAAGGTGTTATAGCAAATAAAGCAAGAGGTATTAATGGTTTTGGCTATGATCCTATTTTTGAAGTTCAATCCATTGGTTTGACTTTTGCAGAAATGACTAAACATCAGAAAGAAAAATTTAGTCATAGAGGTAAAGCAGTTAAAGCTTTATTACCAGGAATAAAGAAGATTTTTCGCAACTCTAAATATTAATTATTTTCTTTAAGTTTTCTCAGCCCAACTACCATGTAAACCATGAGGAATCCCTATTGGAAGTTCTAAGATGGCTTCTTCATTTAGATTATTCGCATTTAAAATTACCAAGTCACTTCCGTTTCTTTCCCCATTCCAGATTAATACTAAGACCCAACCATCATCTTCTATGTTCGAAGTTTTATTTGGAATCATTATAGGTTCACTTACAAAGCCTCTTGGCGCAGCACTCCAGTAACAAGATTCTCCAGTAAGTAAATCTTGTTTCTTGACACATTGAAGGGGCGCATTTCCACTTTTTTGGAAACTAGTAGCCATCCAACTATATCGAGCAGCTAAGCCTTCTTTTAAAGGATTTACCATTGCAAACTCGCAACATTGCTCGCTTAATGTTTCTAATTTATATGAATTTCTCTGTAAGTTAAGCCTACATCTTTTTAGTATTCCTTCCGGCAGATCATCAAAATTAATGTCTATGAAATTTTGATTTGGTTTTATTGATGGGAAATCATTATAAAAAATACTTTCTATAACTACTTCATTAGAATCTTCCCATGCATTTAAATGATGAAAAACAAAACCCTCGGGCGCATCGAATACTCTTGCTGGTTCTTTCGCATACTTACCAGACTCTCTTGGGATAAATAAGAATTTTGGGTTACCTTTTGGATTTGAAGATATACATTGAGCAGCACCTTTTTGCCCTAGAATAAAAGGTATTGGATTGAATCTGATTGCATTTTGTAGAAATATTGCCCAGTTTGGAGTGATTATAAAGTCGTGGAGAAAGGCAAAACCATTAAAACTATCTTTTCTCTCATTAATTAGTTTTCCTGCATTATCTCCTGAAGTCGCAAACTCCATTAAACGGATAGTACTCTTTGGACCTGCATCCACTCCGTAAGTTACCATTCGAGGAATTGAGTGATGGCCAGGGTCAAAACGAGGATGTGCGCTGAATGCCTCACCTTTTTTAAGTACTTCGTTAAGATTCGATATTCCAATAGTGCTTAAATTATCTGGATTTAGTACATACGGATTTGCTGCTTCCCATAGTGCAAGTAAATCGTTGCCAATTTTTATAACATTTGTATTGGCAATGTTTTTCAAGCGAATGTCAAATGCATTGGCTAGTACTCCACCTTCTTTTTGAGTCCCGAAAACTCCTCTGTAGAGAAATTTGTCAGCTTTTTCTTCTTCTTCCCATTCTTTGGTACGGACAAACTTATTAGTAAATTCAACTTCTCCATTGTCAAACTTCATTGCTGTAATCATTCCATCTCCATCAAAGGGATGATGAACCCATTTGTTATTTCGTTCTATTCTGCCGGGACCATTTCTATAAAAGGTTCCTTTTAATTCATTAGGAACTTTCCCTTTTATAAGTTTTAATTTTGCATTATTAAATTCTTTCTCAACATTGCAGTAAGCGCTAGCCCAGTCTTTTTTGTCGAAGATTGCTTGAATTGATGAAGGCTTAGAAGGTATAGAGTATTTCATGAATTTTGCTTAAGTACTAATTCGTCTAATACTCGCTAACTGAACTTAAAAACGCGAGTTTTTAGTTTTAGTAATTATATAGGGTTAGTTTTTCTTTCCAGCTTGTTCAAGAACTCCTTTGCTGCTTGGGATCTGTCCAGCTCTTCTTGGATCCAATTCAGTTGCCATTCTTAGAGCCCTAGCAAATGCTTTGAAACATGCTTCAACAATATGATGAGAATTTGTTCCTTCTACTTGATGAATATGCAATGTAAGGCCACTATTATTGACAACAGCTATAAAAAATTCTTTTACTAATTCAGTGTCATAAGTACCAATTCTTTGTGCAGGAATGTCTAGCTTATACGTTAGGTGAGGGCGACCAGAGCAATCCATTACAACACGTACTAATGCTTCATCCAAAGGTGCTAGAAAGTGCCCAAAACGATTAATTCCACTTCTATCTCCTAAAGCTTTTGATATTGCTTGACCAAGAGCAATGCCAACATCTTCATTTGTATGGTGATCATCAATATGAGTATCGCCTTTTGCAATTACTTCTATATCAAATAGTCCATGGCTTGATAATTGATGCAGCATATGATCAAGAAAGGCAACTCCTGAAGATATTTTGCATTTGCCAGAGCCATCTAGGTTAATGCGAACTGAAACATTTGTTTCCTTCGTAACCCGATTAACTTCTCCTTGTCGTTTATATGTCATAACCCATTTGAACCAGAGGTTGATTAAAAGTCAAATTACATGCCATTAATGCAATAACCAGCATCTACATAGATAGTCTGGCCGGAAATTCCACTAGAGAGGTTACTTAAGAGGAAAGCTGCTGTATTGCCTACTTCAGTTTGGGTAACTGTTCTTCTTAGGGGTGCTTTTTCTTCAACATTATGAATCATGTCAAGAATGCCTCCAATAGCTGAACTCGCAAGAGTCCTAATGGGTCCAGCACTAATTGCATTTACTCTTACTTGTTTTTCTGGGCCAAGTTCAGCAGATAGATATCGCACTGAAGCTTCAAGAGCGGCTTTTGCTACGCCCATTACGTTGTAATTGGGGATTGCCCTTTCTGCTCCGAGATATGTAAGAGTCACAACCCCAGCATTTTTGCTAAAAAGAGGCTTGGCATATTTGCATAACGGTGCGAGTGAGAATGCACTTATTTCAAGAGCTCTAGCGAAACCCTCTGAAGTTGTTGCACTGTAATCTCCAATTAATTCTTCTTTGCCAGCAAATGCAAGGCAATGAACAAGGCCATCAAGTTCTCCCCATTGATTTTTAACAGCTGAAAACACTTCTTCTATTTGATTATTGTCTTGAACATTTAAAGGTAGAAATAAACTTGGTTTTAGTGGTGAAGTGAGATCTCTAACTTTTCCTTCAAACCTTCCTTTGTCGTCTGGAAGGTATGTAATACCAAGTTCTGCTCCTGCCGCAGATAACTGTTGAGCGATACCCCATGCAATAGATCGGTTGTTCGCTATTCCAGTAACAAGGATTTTTTTGCCGCTTAGATCTAAAAGCATCTTTTCTTGAATTTTGAAAATTGATTATAATTCTCCCTTATTAAGGGGCATCATTTGCATTCTCTAGTCCAGTATTTTTAAAAGAATCACACTAGTGTTAATTAATTTATGACTAAAACTGCATCTACAATGCTGCCTTTGGGAGTGTCATTACCATATTTTAATCTGCCAGTTATTAATGCAGAGTCATTGGAAAGTGAGAACAATTATTTAGGTCAGACCTCTATAAGAGTGACTTCTAAGGAATTTAAAAATAAACCTCTTTTGCTAATGGTTATTTGTGCACATTGTCCATTTGTAAAGCATGTAGAAAAAGAAATAACGAATCTCCAAAATGATTATTTAAATTTGATTGAATTATTAGCAATATCAAGTAATAGCTTAAAAACTCACCCTCAGGATAATCCTCAAAACCTTTCTAATCAGGCAAAACAGAATTCTTGGTTTTTTCCCTATGCCTTTGATGAGGATCAGTCTTTAGCTAAAGCTTTAAATGCTGCCTGCACTCCTGATTTTTTTCTGTTTGCGCCTTCTTCAAAGGAAGAACAGCTATTAGTTTATCGAGGTCAATTAGATGACAGTAGGCCAGGTAATGATCTTTTAGTAACTGGTAGGGATATTAGAAATGCAATAGATGCACTCTTAAAGTTTCAACCTATTTCTTCAGTACAAAAACCTTCTATTGGTTGCAATATAAAATGGCATCCAGGCGAAGAGCCTAGTTGAGTTGCTTGAGTTCTAAATTATTTTTTGAAGTGAGCTACTTAAAGCTTTAAGGTGACTTTTATGCAAGTACCACCCTTTAGCCTAGAAAAGCAATTGTCTAATCTTGGACAAGAAATTAACTTGGCTGTCTCAAGAACTCTTCAGAGTGGGCAATATATTGGAGGAGAGGAAGTTAAATCTTTTGAAAGAGCTTTTGCAGAAAGTGTTTGTGTGCCTTATGCAGTATCCTGCAATAGTGGTACAGATGCTTTAATTCTTGCATTAAGAGCTTTAGATATTGGCCCTGGCGATGAGGTTATAACTGTTTCTTTTAGTTTTTTTGCTACTGCTGAAGCTATAAGTAATGTTGGTGCAACACCAGTGTTTGTAGATGTTGACTTTGATACTTTTTTGATAGATCACAAGTTAATTAAAGAAGCCATAACACCTTTTACTAAAGCAATTCTTCCAGTCCATTTGTTTGGAAGTCCTGTTGATATGACAGCAATAACAGCTATTGCTCAAGAGTATGGCTTGAAAGTTATTGAGGACTGCGCTCAAGCGGCTGGGACTCTTTACAATAATCAGCCTGTAGGCAGCTTTGGTGATGTTGGATGTTTTAGCTTTTTCCCTACTAAAAATTTAGGTTCAGCAGGCGATGGTGGTGCAATTACAACTCATGACTTTTCTATTGCAGAGCGCATTAGAGAACTTTCTGTTCATGGAATGCCAATGAGATATTTACATACTTCATTGGGCTATAACAGTAGATTAGATGCGGTACAGGCGTCTGTTTTAAATGTGAAATTACCTTATCTACCAAAATGGATTAATCAAAGAATTGAAATTGCTAGTAGATATATAGATTCTTTGAAAGAAATTCCTTTTCTGAAAATGCCTATAGTTGAAAATACTAATAATTCTCTCCATTCCTATAATCAATTTGTTGTTAAAGTAAATAAGGACTTCATAGATGAAAGTCTTAGTAAAGATTTGAACCCATTGCCAAATAATATCCTTAGTAATTTACCAGATAGTAGAAGTCGAGACTGGTTGAAAAATAATTTATCCAATAGAGGAGTTCACACTATTATTTATTACCCTATACCTATACATCTTCAACCGGCTTATCAGAATGATACTTTTGATATTCAATCATTAAAGAACTCAGAGAAACTTTCTAGTCAAGTACTTAGTCTCCCTATGTTTCCTGAATTAAGCATAGATATGCAAGATTATGTAATTCAAAATATTCGAGAACTGCTTTTAAATATTAGTTAGAAACCATGCTAATAAATTTTTTATATTTAGACTTAAACTTAGTAACTTGCCAGGAATGATTTATTATAGGCTTGGGATATTTTCCCCTTAAAGCATCATTAATTGAACCTGAAAGCAATTGCTTGCTTGGTATATGCTTTAATTCTGGGATCCATTTTTTGATGAATTTAGCATCTTGATCAAATCTTTCAGCTTGTCTATAAGGGTTGAATATACGTAATGGCTTTGTATCCATTCCTGAACTTGCGCACCATTGCCAACCGCCATTATTTGAGGCTAAATCACCATCAACTAGATGTTTCATAAAGAAAATCTCTCCTAGCTGCCAATTAATAATTAAATCTTTTACAAGGAAAGAAGCTACAATCATTCTGCATCTGTTATGCATCCACCCAATTTCTTTTAATTGTCTAATTGATGCATCAACTATTGGGACACCAGTTAATCCATTTTCCCAGCTTTGAAGAAAGATTTCATTATCTTCCCAGGGGAAATGGGACCATTTCTTTTTTAAGGGTCCTTTTGAAAGGCTAGGAAAGTGGAAAAGAGAATGCTGATAGAACTCCCTCCATATAAGTTCATTTTGCCAACTTTTAATAGATTTAATTTTTGAGAGATTCTTTGTAAAATAAGACGCTTTTTCCGCTCTTAGCCATAACTTTCTTATACTAATAGTACCTAAATTTATGGCTGCACTTAAAGAAGAAGTTCCATCCTGGAATGGCTTATCTTTATTATATTCATAATTATTTAGATAATTTTCACTTATGAATTTATTCAGTTGTATTTTTGCATTATCTTCTCCAGGCAAGCAAGGGCATAAATTATATTTTTGAAAATGATTTTTTTTTAATGAATTATTAATAAAATCATTGGCTTGAGTGTGCTCATCAGAAAAAATATTCTGATTACTTTTTACATATTTCAGAAACTTTTGCATGTAAGTGTTTTTTATATGTTCAAATTTTGTTTCATAGACTAGAATGTTTTTAGATTCTAAGCTTTTTAATAAATTATTTTTAAAAGGTGTATATATCTTATATGGTGTATCACTTTGAGTTTTAATTTGATCTGGAACTACTAAAGTTTGGTCCCAGCTTTTTACCACGTTCACCCCTATCTTTTTTAAATTGATTTCTACTTCTATATCCCTTTTTATTTCATAAGGCTCTATATTTATATTCCAAAAAACTGTGTCTAATTTATTTACTTTAGCTAATTTTGGAATGATCAATAATGGATTTCCTTTTAGAATAATTAGATTACTTCCCCTCATCTTCCATTTTTCTTTTAGTTCTAATAGGCTTTTAATAAGAAACCATTCTTTAGCTGGCGAACAGGATTCATTTTTATCTGCAGAATTGATAATTTTCGGATCCAGAATATATAGACCTATGACTAACTGATTGTTATCTAATGCTTTGCTAAGAGCAATATTGTCAATAATTCTTAAGTCTTTTCTATGCCAAAATAATCTCTTTGAAAATCCCATTAGAGATTCTTTAATAATTGCCTTGCTCTATGCCATGCTGTAATAGTTTTACCATCGAGAGCTTCATTACCTGAAGAAATGCATGCTTCTATTTCTTCAGGTTTCATTTCTAAAACTTCTATATCTTCATCTTCATCTCCTAAAGGTTTTGTTTTTAATTTCTTTAAATCTTGCGCTAAAAACATATGAATCTCTTCATCTGAATATCCGGGACAAGGAAGCATTATTCCCAAGGATTCCCATTTAAATGCCTTATAACCTGTTTCTTCTCCTAGTTCTCTTTGCATTGAGCTTAATGGATCTTCATTTTCTTCAAGTGTACCTGCAGGAAATTCAAGTATTCTTCTCGAAACTGCGAATCTATATTGCCTAAGGAGAATCACATTCCCATTATCTTTTATTGGAACTGCTAATGCTGCACCAGGATGCTTGATAATTCCAAATGTACCTTCAACACCAATAGGTAACTGAATACTATTGACTTCAAATCGAATTTTTTTTACATCAATAGATCTTTTATTTTCTATTAATTTTGGAGGTTCTTTTGAAGGTAATGGAGACATTGAAAAGAAAAAATCATGTTTGATATTAGGAGTATATTTGTAAAATATTTCAATTGGTTTTATTCATTCCATCCAGGTTGGGGTGCAATTTGGGTGAGAAACGCAGAATTCTTGGATAAAGCAGCAGCTAAAGGTGTGATTACGAAATTTCTTTCAATTAATCGTGGGTGTGGCAAGGTTAATTTTTTGGTTTTGATTTGTAAGTCTCCCCAGGCAAGGAAATCTATGTCTAAGGTTCGTGGCCCCCATTTAGTAAAAGTATTTTTTCTGTCTCTGCCAAATTGTTTTTCTAATAATAAAAATTTGTCTAATAAATCCAATGCTTCAATCTTAGAAGGCTTGTGCTTGGAAAGTTTATTGCCATCTAAGAAAAGCACTGCATTGATATAAGAAGGTTGATTAGGAGGACCTCCTATTGGTTCATTAGAAAATAATGGAGACCAATTCCAGGCAAGTTCATCTGCGATTGATTCACTATTCTTTTCTATTAAGGGTAACGAGTTAATCCATTCAAAAATAAGTTTTTCTAAAATAGGTCTTATTGCGATTAGAGTTGATTGAGGTGGCCCTATATGGCTTGGAAGATTTGCACCTAAACCAATCGCAAGACTACAAGGTATGGAATAGTTTATTGAAGTCATGTACTCATTATCCCAACAGATGTAAAAATAGTCTGATCAAGGAGTAAATATGGCTTCTAGCCCATCTGATACCACTTTAAATAGTTCAAGCTTGCCTATTGAAAATTTCGATAATAGAGCTTTCCCATTGGCTGCAATTACTGGCCATGGAACTCTTAAGTTAGCTTTGATGCTCGCTGCAGTAGATCCAGGATTGGGAGGTGTGATCATTGCAGGTGGCAGAGGAACAGGAAAGTCTGTATTAGCAAGGGCATTGCATGATTTGTTGCCTGCTATAGAAGTATTGGATCTTTCTCAATATAAGAGTGATAATGCCCCTGCTCAGGTTGGGTTGAATCTTGATCCAAAGCTTCCTGAGGAATGGGATGAAGGTACAAAAGATTTAATTGATTTTATAAAATCTTCTTCTAACAATGACTTTAGGGAAGAAGAGTATTCAAAAGTTGTTAAGGCACCTTTTGTGCAAATTCCATTAGGTATTACTGAAGATAGGTTGGTTGGAGCTGTAGATGTGGCAGCATCTCTATCAACCGGCTCATCAGTTTTTCAACCAGGGTTATTAGCTGAATCACATCGTGGAGTTCTTTATATCGATGAATTAAACCTTTTAGATGAGGGAATAGTTAATTTAATGCTTTCTGCTGTTGGGTCTGGTGAGAATCGGATTGAAAGGGAGGGTTTGAGCTTGAGTCACCCTTGTAGGCCTTTATTAATTGCAACTTATAACCCTGAAGAAGGTGCTATTCGAGATCATTTGCTAGATCGTTTTGCAATTGTTTTGTCTGCTGATCAAGTGATTTCTAATGAACAACGAGTTGAGATTACTAAAGCTGCCATTGCTTTTGGACAATGTAGTGAAAGCTTTTATCAAAAATGGTTGGAATCTACTGAAGCTTTGGCTACTCAGTTGCTATTAGCAAGACAATGGTTACCTGATATTCAAGTAAGCAAAGAACAAATTGAATATTTGGTCAATGAAGCACTTAGAGGCGGAGTTGAAGGACATAGATCAGAACTTTATGCAGTTCGCGTTGCAAAGGCTCATGCGGCACTTGCTGGAAGAGACATAGTTGAGGCGGAAGATTTACAAGTCGCAGTGCGTTTAGTTATTGCCCCCCGAGCATTGCAACTTCCTCCAAATGAAGATCAATTGGAACCTCCGCCACCACAGGATCAAGAACCACCTCCAGAAGACCAAAATAATGGAAGTGAAGAAGAGCAAGAAGACCAAGAAGAACAGGAAGATACTCCTGAAGATCAATCATCTCCTCCTATCCCTGAGGAATTTATGTTGGATCCTGAAGCTTGTGCTATTGACCCAGATCTATTGTTATTCTCTTCTGCAAAATCTAAAAGTGGTAACAGTGGAAGTCGTTCGGCTGTATTGAGTGATAGTCGTGGTCGATATGTAAAACCAATTATCCCTAGAGGACCAGTTTCAAAAATTGCAGTTGATGCAACCTTAAGAGCTGCAGCACCATATCAAAAAATTCGTCGCGAACGTGATCCTTCTCGAAAGGTAATTGTTGAAGAAGGTGATTTAAGGGCAAAGCTTCTTCAAAGGAAGGCGGGAGCATTAGTTATTTTTCTTGTTGATGCTAGTGGATCAATGGCTTTGAATAGAATGCAAAGTGCTAAGGGTGCATTGATTAGACTTCTTACCGAAGCTTATGAAAACAGAGATGAGGTCTCTTTAATACCTTTTAGAGGAGAACAAGCAGAAGTACTTCTACCGCCTACAAGATCTATAACTGCTGCCAAAAGAAGATTAGAAACAATGCCTTGTGGAGGAGGATCTCCACTTGCTCATGGGTTAACTCAAGCGGCAAGAGTAGGTGCAAATGCATTAGCTACAGGAGATTTAGGTCAGGTTGTAGTCGTGGCAATTACAGATGGTCGAGGGAATGTACCTCTTGGTACTTCTTTAGGCCAGCCTCAATTAGAAGGAGAAGAACCAGTTGATTTAAAACAAGAAGTTCTTGATGTGGCAACTCGTTATCGGAACTTGGGGATTAAATTGTTAGTGATAGATACAGAACGAAAATTTATTGCAAGTGGAATGGGCAAAGACTTGGCTGAGGCTGCAGGAGGGAAATACGTGCAGTTGCCAAAAGCTAGCGATCAGGCAATAGCAGCAATAGCAATGGATGCTATTGGAGATGTGAAATGAATTTTATTTTATGGGTAAATATCATTAAACAACTTGCCTATACCTATAGCCGCATTTTTTATAGCATTTGTAAATTCTTCATTGTTAATAAGATCACTTAAATCAGTACTAAGCGTATCAATCTTTTGAGTAATTGATCTTATAGAATCGGCAGTAATTGTTATATTTTCTAGCGTTTCAGGATTATCAATTGTTTCGAGAATATTATTAATATGGAGCATTGTTTTTTGCATTTCTATTATTATTGGCTTAGCTCTAATAATTTCTTCTTTTGATAATTCAATAAGTTCATCTAGATTCTCCTGAGTTCTATCAAATTGTTCTATTGAGTTAACCATCCTATGGATGATTTCTTGCTCTTCTGCTTGACTTAGAATTTGATTAAGTTCTTCTGTAAGACTTGATATACTTTCAACTTTATAGCCTTTTATAATTTCATCTTGACAAACTATTGTTTCATTTGGACAATTTTGATCTGTTGGAAGTGCAGAAAAATCTTTAATTGATTTGCCTTTGCTTACTAAAGAAACCTCAATATCTCCTCCTAATAAAGATCTACTAACAACCTTTGCATAGGTTGGTTTAAACAAAAGAAGATCACGATTTGTTATATTCATTTTTGCTTGTATATATTCTGGAGTAAAAGAAATTTTTTCAATTGTACCTACATGTATTCCTTTAAAAGTTACTGGTGATCCTACTGCTAAGCCCCTTGCATTATCAAAGTTTGCACTTAACTTCCATGTACCAGAGCTAATTCTAAAATCCCTTAGCCATAAAATAGATCCAGAAAAAACTATTAGACCTCCTAATAAAGAGAAGCCAACAATGGCATCTTTTAAGCTTCGCTTCATTGTCATTAAATTAATTTTGGCTGCATAGGACCTTCTAAATTTCCATTTCTAAATTGTTTGATATAAGGATTAGTACTTTCTTTGAAATCTTGAATTGTTCCATCCCATTGTATGCATCCTCCATAAAGCATTAACACTCTCTCTGCAGCTCTTTCAATTGTACTCATAACATGACTAACGACTATGGAACAACCTTGTGCAATGTCAGTAGTTTTTAATATTAAATCTTCTATTCGAGTACAGGCAATTGGATCTAATCCTGCAGTGGGTTCATCAAATAATAGTAATGGCATAGAAGAAGAGCTTTTTGATGGTGCATTTATTAATGCTCTTGCGAAGCTAACTCTTTTTTGCATACCGCCACTCAACTGGCCTGGAAATTTATTCTTTACATTGTAGAGGCCAACTTCTTCAAGACATGAAGTTACAATATCTTGAATTAATTCCTTGCTCATATTTTTTTCCTTTCGTAAAAGAAACCCTACATTTTCTTCAATTGTTAAAGAACTAAGCAGTGCTGGATTTTGAAAAACAAACCGAACATCAGGAGGATTTAGTTGATCTAACCTTAAATAGTCTTGTGAATTACCAAATAATTTAAGATTGCCGCTAGTAGGTAATAAAAGCCCTGCGAGAAGTCTTAATGATGTTGATTTCCCGCAGCCAGATGGACCAACTATTGCAATTTTTTCTCCAGCCTTCATTTGTAAGTTTATATTATCTAAAACAGGTTTTGCTTCCCATTTCACAGATAAGTTTTCCATCTCTACAATAGGTGTCAAAACTTCTGAGGAATTTTTTAATCTTGAATCTTCCATTTAGACTTTCTTAGAATGGATTGTATACAAAGTTCCTTTAGAGTTCTATTTAAATGTTTGCGAACTTTTAAACTTGTCTTCGCCTAAAAAGCCATTTAGGAAAAGAACTCGAAGGAAGAAAACTTCTTTTGGCTGGGAAGCACTTATCTTAAGGATACTAAAGAAAATTGATTTTATAGGTCGTTTTAAAAGAGCAATCAGTTGGCTCTTGCCTGGCTTGTTAGTAAAACGTTGGGTTTTTATATCTGGCATTGGTTTAATTATTGCTTTGCTTGGAGCTGCAATCTGGGCAGAATTAAGACCGATTTATTGGGCTGTAGAAGGTTTATTTTGGTTGCTTGGGATGATGACTTTTTTCCCAACAAGTATTGCAGGACCAATAATTATATTTATAGGATTTGCTCTTTTACTTTGGGGACAGAGTAGGAGTTTCGAGTCAGTTCAGCAAGCCGTTGCTCCAGATAAAAATGCTGTTCTGGTTGATGCTTTAAGAGCTCAAAGTAAGCTAAATAGAGGACCAAATATAGTTGCCATTGGTGGCGGAACAGGTCTTGCTTCTCTTTTGCAAGGTTTAAAAAGACATAGCAGCAGAATTACTGCAATTGTGACTGTTGCAGATGATGGTGGCAGTAGCGGAGTGCTTCGGCGCGAACTAGGTGTACAACCTCCTGGAGATTTGAGAAATTGTTTGGCTGCGTTGTCAAATGAGGAACCTTTATTGACAAGGCTTTTTCAATACCGTTTCCCAATGGGTTCAGGTCTAGTAGGTCATAGTTTTGGAAATCTTTTCTTATCAGCATTAACTTCGATTACTGGAAATATTGAAACTGCAATAACGGCTTCTAGTCGAGTACTTTCAGTTCAAGGACAAGTTGTTCCTGCTACCACTGCTGATGTTCGCCTCTGGGCAGAGCTGGAAAATGGAGAAAAGATAGAAGGAGAATCAGCTATTGGAAGGGTTTCTAATCCAATAGTAAGAATTGGTTGTCTTCCTGAATATCCGCCTGCTTTTCCTAGTGCTTTAGAAGCAATTAAAAATGCAGAACTAATCTTGCTGGGACCAGGAAGTCTTTATACATCTCTTCTGCCAAATCTACTTGTACCAGAAATTGTTGAAGCTATTCAAAAAAGTAAAGCTCCAAAATTATACATTTGCAATTTGATGACTCAACCAGGAGAGACTGACAGATTAGATGTTATTGGACATGTAAGAGCAATAGAGGCTCAACTTGCCACCCTTGGAATAACAAAGAGAATTTTTAATTCAATTCTTGCTCAAGAGAAATTACCTTCTTCAAAATTGGTGAATTATTACAGATCAAAAGGTGCTGTACCTGTTGAATGTGATCAAGCCGAACTTAAATCACTTGGATATAACCTTTTCGAGGCTTCACTACATTGGGGTTTAAAAGCAACTCCAACATTGCGGCATGATCCCAAAAGGCTTTCTTTAGCAGTTATGAGGTTCTTTAGGAAGTATAAAAGAGAAAATTAATATGCGTCTTGCATCTCATAAAAATCTGGCTGTACATAATCTTTCCTTAGAGGCCACCCTTTCCAATCTTCAGGCATCAGTAATCTTTTGGGATGTGGGTGATCTTCAAAATTTATACCAAACATGTCATAAGTTTCTCTTTCTTGCCAATCACTTCCTCTGTAAAGTTTATATAAACTAGGTACTTTTAAATCACCATTTCTATCTAAAAATATTTTTAATCTTATTTCTCTAGGACTTTCTTTTTTTTGAAGATCTTTAATTTCTATTAAGTGGTAAAAACAAACTAAACTTCTCCCTGGCCCCTCATCGTATCCTCCCTGGCATTGCAAATAATTAAACCCATCACTTTTTAATAAAGATACAATAGGCACTAAAAAATCAGGTTTTAATTCTATAATTTCCACTCCAATTTTATCTGCTTCACAGGGAATATGCTCAAGACCATGATGTGAAAGCAATTTACTAATTGGGCCTGGTTCGGGACCAGCTTTTTCAATGCTTTCATTAGGTGCTTTATTTTCAGGATCAGTTTCTTTAATCATTTTTTAATTATCAATATGCTGGATTTCTTTAAATTCATCTTTTAAAGGTATTTCTAAAGAAGGTGCTAAGGAATCTTTTTGAGTTTCTGCATTTAAATATTCTCCTGTAATTTTTGGTGGAACTTTTTTCATTTCATGGGGAATAGAAAAATAACGATGTGTTTGATTTGTTTTTACCCTTTCTTGAAATGACTCAGTACCAACTTTTTTTCTTAATTTTATAACTGCATCAAAGATTGCCTCAGGCCGTGGTGGACATCCAGGTAGATAAAGATCTACTGGTATTAGTTTATCAACACCTCTAACAGCTGTTGGAGAGTCTGCACTAAACATTCCTCCTGTAATTGTGCATGCTCCCATTGCAATAACGTATTTTGGGTCTGGCATTTGCTCATAAAGTCTGACTAATGCAGGAGCCATTTTCATGGTTACTGTTCCTGCAACTATGAGAAGGTCAGCTTGTCTTGGCGAGCTTCTAGGAACAAGTCCAAATCTATCAAAATCAAATCTTGAACCAATTAAGGCTGCAAATTCTATAAAACAGCATGCAGTGCCATATAAAAGAGGCCACAAACTGCTTAGTCTTGCCCAATTGTGAAGGTCGTCTAGGCTTGTAAGGATAATATTCTCACTTAAATCTGTAGTAACAGTAGGGGAACCAATAGGGCCACAAGATGCCGCGCGAATATCTCGGATTGTTTCTGTAGAAGGGGATTCTTTCAATGGTTTAACTCCATTCTAGAGCTCCTTTTCTCCAAGCATATGCTAATGCAACTATAAGGATAGAGATGAAAATCAGTGCTTCTATAAATGCTAATAAACCTAGTTTATGAAATGCCACTGCCCAAGGATATAAAAAAACTGTTTCTACATCAAAAATTACAAAAACTAAAGCAAACATGTAATAACGAATATTGAATTGAATCCAAGCACCTCCGATAGGTTCCATTCCAGATTCGTAGGTCAACTCCCTTTCTCCAGGCTTACTTTTTGGAGAAAGAACCTTGTTTGTAATTAATGCCAATGCTGGCACAGCACTTGAGATTATTAAAAATCCCAGAAATGCATCGTAACCTTCAAGAGAGAACATTAGGCATTAAAAGCTTGATTATTAGTTTTACATTCACTTATAGGGACTTTCATAGATAGAGTTAAGTTGTGTGAAAGTGCAAACGGTGAGTAATGAACTTCAACCCTCCTCAGAAGACTCTAGTGCAAACGCAGTTAGAAAAGTGCTCTCTGAAGGAGACAAAAACGAAGCCCAGAGCAAATCTTCTTTAGAAGATGATTTGGCTAGCCACAGATTCGAGTGCAGAAGCTGTGGCTATATCTATGATCCTAAGGAAGGATTGAAGAAGTTCAACATTGCTAAAGGGACTTCTTTTTTTGACATCGATAAGGACATTTTTAGATGTCCAGTTTGTAGAGCTTCCTCTGATGCATATAAAGACATAGGCGCTAAATTTCAACCAGCTGATGGTTTTGAAGAAAATGTCAGTTATGGGTTTGGATTTAACACTCTTCCACCTGGACAAAAAAATGTTTTAATTTTTGGCGGTTTGGCTTTTGCAGCAGCTTGCTTCTTATCTCTTTACTCCTTGCATTAAATCTTATGAATCGTTTTATCAAGTACTCAACAAATTTAATCTTAATCATTCTAATTTCTTTTGGTTTAACGGGTTGTGTTTCTACAACCAGAATGCCTTTTACCTCAGTTAGTCCTTGGCAAGAAATTAAGCTTGATCAAGAAGCTAACCCTTTAGATATAGCTTTTGTTGATGGAAATCATGGATTTTTAGTTGGTACAAATAGGTTAATTCTTGAAACAAATGATGGAGGTTCAAGTTGGGAAGAAAGAAATTTGGATATACCCAGCGAAGAAAATTTTAGATTAATAAGTATTGATTTTGAAGGAGATGAAGGTTGGCTTGCTGGTCAACCTGGATTAGTAATGCATTCTCTTGATGCGGGAAAAACCTGGCAGAGACTAGTTCTTGGAAATAAATTACCTGGCGACCCTTATTTAATTAAAACTCTCCAGAAAGATTCTGCCGAATTAGCAACGACTGCAGGAGCAATTTATACAACAAGTGATGGTGGAGCTAATTGGGAAGCGAGGGTTGCTGAAGCTTCAGGAGGGGTACGCGATTTAAGAAGAAAAGAGGATGGCTCTTATGTCAGTGTTAGTAGTTTAGGTAACTTCTTTGTTACTTTGCAGCCTGATGAAACTGTTTGGCAGCCTCATCAAAGGGCAAGCAGCAAAAGGGTTCAAACATTAGGCTTTCAGCCAAATGGAGAGCTTTGGATGCTATCTAGGGGCGCTGAGATTCGTTTTAATGAAACTCCTGGAGATATAGAGAGTTGGACAAAGCCAATCATTCCAATAGTTAATGGATATAACTATTTGGATATGGGATGGTCCCCTGATGGTGATATTTGGGCAGGGGGAGGCAATGGAACTCTTTTAGTGAGCAAAGACAATGGAAAAAATTGGGAAAAAGATCCAGTTGGTGAAAATATTCCAACTAATTTTATAAGAATAATTTTTAGTGATTTTTCAGGTGAAAATGGCTCTAAAGGCTTTGCCCTAGGGGAAAGAGGGCATATTTTGAAGTGGGTTGGATATGCTTAAAAACATTTAAATCCACAACTCTCTGTAACCAAGCTGGCATAGCTTTGCAAACTTTACAGACAGGCTTGATATGATCTACCAGCTAATACGCGTGAGGCTATGGCTGCCGGCTCCACCGGGGAACGCCCGTTTTTTGAGATCATTACCAGTGTCCGTTATTGGATCATCCATGCGGTAACACTGCCCGCGATCTTTATCGCAGGTTTTTTATTTGTGTCTACAGGCCTTGCCTATGATGCATTTGGAACCCCTAGACCAGATACCTATTTCCAGGCTTCTGAATCTAAAGCTCCTGTTGTGACAGAGCGCTTTGAATCCAAGGCTCAACTTGATCTGCGCTTGAAATAACCCCCCCATGACAAATTCTTCATCTCCTCTACAGGCGGTTGAAACACGCGCCTATCCAGTTTTTACGGTTAGATGGCTTGCAGTTCATGCATTAGCTATCCCAACTGTATTTTTCTTAGGTGCTATTGCAGCTATGCAGTTCATCCGTCGTTGATTCATCGACTAAAAATTATTTAGCTATGCAAGTTAATGAAAATCCAAACAAGCTTTCGGTTGAATTAAACCGAACAAGCCTTTACTTAGGCCTTTTGCTTGTTTTTGTTTTAGGGATTTTGTTCTCAAGTTATTTCTTTAATTAAATCTTTCTACAATCATGAGCTCAAAATTAAAGGGACCTGATGGTCGAATTCCAGATAGGCTCCCAGATGGCAGACCAGCTGTTTCTTGGGAGAGACGTTGGACTGAAGGAAGCTTGCCTTTATGGCTAGTGGCAACTGCTGGTGGCATAGCTGTAATTTTTGTATTGGGAATCTTTTTCTACGGTTCTTATACAGGCGTAGGATCTGCTTAGTTTTTGGCTGAGAAATTTTAATTATTCACAAAATCTCCCCAATAAGTTTTAGTGAATAGATTTATTTTTTCTCTTGTTTGACTTGGAACTATATCCTTTGCTGTCATGAGGCTATTTTTTAATGCCTCATGAGCATCACTATGTGGTCTTAAATTAGAAATTCTTTTTGAAGTTGCTTTAATGATTGCTTTTGCAACTTCAGCATTTGCTTGAAGATTTTCAATAACCATATCTACAGAAACATTCCCATGTCCTTCATGCCAGCAGTCATAATCAGTTGCCATTGATAAAGATGAGTAAGCAATTTCTGCTTCTCTAGCTAATCGGGCTTCCGTGTGATTTGTCATTCCAATTACATTGCATCCCCAGCTTCTATATAACTGTGATTCTGCTCTTGTCGAGAAGGCAGGACCCTCCATAGCCAAATAGGTTCCTCCTCTATGTATTTGACGACCCTCAGGTATTATTTGTTCTCCTTCCTCAGCTAAAATTCTTGAGAGGGTTGGGCAGAAAGGGTCTGCCATTGTTATATGAGCTACAACACCATTTGAGAAAAAGGTTAATGGTCGTTGATGAGTCCTATCAATAAACTGGTCAGGAATAACCATATCAAGAGGTCGTACTTGTTCTTGAAGCGAACCAACTGCAGAAGGAGAGAGTATCCAGCGTACGTTCAAGAATCTCATGGCCCATATATTTGCCCTATAAGGCACTTCTGTAGGAGTAAAAGTATGATGTCTACCATGTCTTGCTAAAAAGACTACCTCCATTCCACCTAGTTCTCCTATCCGTAATTTGTCAGATGGTTTTCCGTATGGTGTTTCTATTTCTATTTCTTTGACATTTTCAAGATTGTCGATTGAATAGAGTCCACTTCCCCCTAAAACGCCAAGCCTTGCATTATTTAAAAATTGAGGACTTGATTCTTTTTCAGCATTGTTTGCAGAAGAATGTTGATTAATCATCTTGTTTTAGCAGGTGGTGGTCATACCCATGCACTAATTTTGCTTCGCTGGGCAATGGATCCTCGGTTAAGACCCAAAGGCATGATTACTTTAGTTAATAGATATAGTACAAGTATTTATTCTGGAATGTTTCCTGGCCTTATTGCAGGAAAATATAATCTTGAAGATATTCAAATAGATTTAAGGAAACTTGCAAATGCTGCTGGAGTTGTTTTTGTTGAAGCAGAAATTAATGGAGTAGATACCTATAAAAAATTTTTAAAATTCAACAATCGTAATTCATTGGAATTTTCTCATTTAAGTCTTGATGTTGGAGGTGAGACTGTACTTAATAGTAGTAATGCGAAATTAGTTATGAATAACCAAGCTTGTCCAATTAAACCATTTAAGGATTCATACGAATGGGTTCGTAAATTTGAAAAAGAAAATTATAAATCTACAGATAAAGATTTTACTATTATAGGTTCTGGAATTGCTGCAGTTGAAATTTCATTAGCTCTTAGAAGAAGGTGGCCTAAACAAAATATAAATATACAAGTGTACGAATCTAATTTAATATCTAAATTCAGAGATATTTTGCTTAACTCAAATATTAAAATTATTGAAAAGCAAAATGCTAAAAAAAATTATTCTGCTCTTATATGTACAGGTAGTACTGCACCTAAATGGCTAAAAGAGAGTGGATTTAAATTAAATAAAAATGGAAGAATAGTTACTTATAATACATTTGAAATTATTAATTATAAGAATTTTTTTGCTGCAGGGGATTGTTCAGTAATTAACCATTATGTAAGACCTGCCTCAGGAGTCTGGGCTGTAAAAGCTGCTAAGCCTTTAGCTAGAAATCTTGAAAAAGCATTAAATGGGTTGCCATTATCCTCTTGGAAACCTCAAAAAAATGCTCTGCAATTGATAGGAATTAATTATGATAATAAATTACCTTTGGCATTTGCAACTTGGGGAAATTTTTCTTATGGACCAGTAAAATGGTTGTGGAAGTTCAAAGAGAATATAGATAAAAATTTCCTAAAAAAGTTTGATATTACTAAAGAAATGTATAGCCATGATAGTAATAAAATTACCTCTTGTAGAGGTTGTGGGGCTAAGGTTGGGGCCTCAACTTTAATAGATGCGCTTAAAGCAGTTGGTTTAAATGAGTTGGCAAATGAACCTGAAGATGCAGCATTAGTTTCTTCTTCGCCAATTAATGGAAACTTGATTCAAAGTGTTGATGGATTTCCTGCTTTAATTTCAGACCCTTGGCTTAATGCGCGTCTTACAACTTTGCATGCATGTTCTGATATTTGGGCAGTGGGAGCCGAAGTTAAATCAGTTCAGGCAATTATTAGCTTGCCAGAAGTTGGCTCTGATCTTCAAAGAATTTTGTTGCAGCAATGTTTAGGAGGCATTAAATCTGCCATAGAACCTCAAGGAGCTTTATTGATTGGAGGACATACTTATGAGTCGAGAAGCCTTTTAAATAAACCAATTACCCTTGGCATAGAAATCTCATTAATTGTTAATGGCACTTTGCAATTATCTTCTCTTCCCTTGAGAAAAAGTGGCATGGAACCTGGCGATCAATTATTGCTAAGTAGAGGCTTAGGAAGTGGAGTTATTTTTGCTGCAGAAATGGAAGGTGTTGCAAAAGCTGAAGACCTAGATTCCGCATTGTTAGAATTATCAAGAAGTCAACATTCTCTTTTGAATTTTAGAAAAAACAAGAATAATTTTGAAAAAATATTAATTAATGCTAGTACTGATGTTACTGGGTTTGGTTTGCTAGGCCATTTAGGTGAAATGGTTTTATCAAGTAATCAAAAAAGGTCTTTAAAGGGATTAAGCAGAATTAAAGTTAGTTTAGATGCTGAAACAATTCCTTTTTTGAAGGGTGCAAAGAGCTTATTTAAGAAAGGTTATAGGAGTTCTCTCGCAGACTCAAATAGTAAGGCATGGTCATTGTTGGAAGCTAATCAAGGTTTGTCAGCTTCAATTGAGTTGAAGTTTCAGGATAAAAATCCTACTACTCAGCAAATTAAATTAATTAAGGAGTTGATAATTGATCCGCAAACATGCGGCCCTTTACTCATATCTTGCGATTTTGATACGGCAAAAAACTTAGTTAAGAACTTTTCTTGGATTAAAATAGGATCTGTTAAATAAAATGCATATTAATTGAAGACTATATTTTATCTAACTTCTGCAATTCTATCATTCTTAGTTTTTTAATTTCATCTCCTATTTGGGGACCTGGATCCCATCCTTCATTTATAAGATCTTGTCCAGTAATTTTTGATTTAATAAATCTCCACTTGCTCCACCACCTGAATAAATATTTCCAACAAGGGATCCCTAGACAAATAGCAATTGCTACGGCTTGGGGATCCCAATTTTGCGCTTCGATTTTTAAGCACCATTGTGACGGTAACCAAGAATTATTCTTTGTTAAAGCATTAATTGAAATCATAAAATCTTTTATAGCCATAGCTTGAGATAAAAGACATTTTTCTTTATCTTGCAATTGTAGTCTTGAGGCTAATGAAAGAGGCACTTTTGCCGCTCCAACTAATATTATTAAAGGGTTAATGCCAATTCTAAAAGCCCATCTGAGATTTCTAGTTAATTTAGCGTCATTTTGGATTTTTTGATCTAATAGTGGAAGTGCTTTCCATTCTTGTAGTCTTTTTAGAGCTAAGTACCAAGGTTCATTAGTAAATAGAATATCAAGTTCCATTTTTATTCTTGTAGAAAACCCAGGCAATCTAATATTCATTTGTTCTATTTTTTGCAATTCCCATGGCCATAAATTTAGTGCTAATTCAATTTGTTTAATCGACTCTTTATCAAGATTAAAATTAAGTCTAGAAGCATACCTTGCAGCTCTTATAACTCTGCTAGGATCATCTTTAACACTATTTGGATGTAAAAATTTAAGTGTACGCAGCTTTATATCATCAATACCATTAAAAGGGTCTATAAGACTATTTTGAGATATGTCTAAGGCAATTGCATTAATACTAAAGTCTCTCCTTTTTAAATCTTCTTCAATACTCGATTGGATGATCTTAGGATTTCCTCCTGGATATTCGTAAGTTTCAATCCTTGCACTAGCAATATCAATATTAATTTCTCCAATCTTTAGTTGGACTGTATTTAGAATTTTGTTTGTTTTTGATATAGCTACTTTTTCAGTACCAATTATAGATTGAATTTCTTCTCCTAGCTTATTCGCTGAGCCTTCAACAATAAGATCAATATCTTTATATTTTGAGGATGGTAAGTTATGAAAATTTTTTATAAGTTGATCTCTAATAATTCCTCCTACAAATGCAATACGGGAAATTTTTGCTCTTCTTTTGGCAATTTTAAGAACCTTAACTAAGTCCTCTTCGAAACCTGGCAAGGAGTTTATTAATTCTAAATTAATCATGTATCCCATCTTTTCAATGATTCTCTGACTTTTCTTTTAATTATCTTTGATTAATTTAATTGGCGCTAGTCGAGGATCGAGAATTTTTGGACTCATTCCATCAAATTTTATTGCAAGAGATATTTTTTCTTCTTTACCAAAAACATGAGTTATTTGACCTGTCCCAAAAAACGAGTGAACCACTTTGTCGCCTATTGACCAACTTTGCCCAGGCATTGGTCCCGAGAATGTCTTTCTAACAGCATTAGAAGGACTGAGGGTTGAAGATTGGCGAGAATCAAAATTATTATTGTGTCTATCTATGCGAGTTAATCTTTCAAAATTTCTTTCTCTTCTTAATGAGGTTCCACCTGACAAGGGAAGATCGCCTTCAATAAGATCGGATGGTATCTCTGTAAGAAAATTTGAAGCTATGGAAGGCTCCCTCATGCCACCCCATAATCTTCTTTCAAGGGCGTGGAATAAAAACAATCTTTCTTTAGCTCTTGTTAGTCCTACATAACACAATCTTCTTTCCTCTTCTAAAGAAGAAGGATCATCTAAAGATCTATAACTAGGAAATAACCCTTGCTCGAGCCCAACAAGACAAACAATAGGGAACTCTAAGCCTTTACTACTGTGTAATGTCATTAGCGTTACTCGATCTGAATTTGTATCTTTGTTATCTGCATCGCTAGCAAGTGCTGCACTTGCTAGGAAACCTTCTAAATTTGCCGTTTCATTATCTTCTTGATATTGAAGTGCAGCATTGACTAGTTCTTGAAGATTCCTTCTTCTTTCTTCAGCTTCATCGGTTGCAGTCGCGATTAGTTCACTTATATAACCGCTTTTTTCCATCACTAATTGAACTAATTCTGAAGGTGCAAATTGATCAACTTTGTTTTTTAAATAGGTAAGAAGTTCTTGAAATTCCAATAAACCTTTGGCTGATCTGCCTCCTAATGATCTTATTGCTTCAGGGTCACTAACTATTTCCCATAAAGGAACACCTAACTCTGCAGCAGCATCATTAAATTTTTGAATTGTTGTCTTCCCAATTCCCCTTTTTGGAACGTTTAATATCCTTAATAAACTAACACTATCTGATGGATTAATTAAGAGCTTTAAATATGCGATGATATCTTTAATTTCTCTTCTATCATAAAAACGTAAACCACCGACAACTATGTATGGAATATTCCATCTAACTAAAGACTCTTCAATAACTCTTGATTGTGCATTTGTTCTATATAAAACTGCAACATCACCCCAAGAAAATGTTTCATCACCAGCATTAATGATTCTAAGACGATGAACAACTGCCTCTGCTTCTGCTATCTCATCATCACATTTAGTTAGCTTTATTAACTCTCCCTTTCCTCTAGTAGCTCTCAAGACCTTATCAAGACGCTCTTTGTTATTTTCTATTAAGCAATTAGCGGCTTCAAGTATTGTTGAAGTAGATCGATAATTCTCTTCTAACTTTACTAATGAGTTTGATACCTTGGAATCTGTGGAATTATCAAAGTCATTTTGAAAGCTCATTAGGATTCTGAAATCTGCTGCTCGGAAACTATATATACTCTGGTCAGCATCTCCTACTACAAAAACAGATCTTTTTTCCCAATTTTTAAACTCAGATGGATTTTTACCATTAGAAACTATTAGCTTTATTAATTCATATTGTGTCCAATTTGTATCTTGATATTCATCAACAAGCACATGTTTAAAACGTTGATGCCAATATTCTCTAACCTGATGGTTTTGTTTTAATAGTTGTACAGGTATTAAAAGAAGATCATCGAAGTCAAGTGAATTATTGGCAGATAAAGCTTTACGGTAAAGGTTATATACCTGTGCTATAACTTTGATTCTTTGACTTTCTGCATCTCTTTCTAACTGTTCAGGCAAAATACCTTTATTTTTCGCGTTACTTATAGACCATCTGATTTTCTTGGGGTCAAAACGTTTTGGATCAAGTTGCAAATCTTGTAGAATTATTTCTTTTACAAGACTGAGTGAATCTTTTTCGTCATAGATAGAGAAGAATCTAGTCCAACTTAAACCTTCTTTGTCTTTATATTTTTCAATATCATACCGGAGTAGTTTTGCAAATAAAGCATGAAAGGTTCCAATCCACAGCTCTTGATTTATTTGTCGATATATTTTTGACCTAAATTCATTTTTCTCTATTGACTCAAGAGAGCTCCATGGCTTTAATAACTGACTTTCTGCCATTCTTTTTGCTAAAAGTATTTCCAACCTATCTTTCATTTCTCTTGCTGCTTTATTTGTAAATGTTACTGCGATTATTTCTGAGGGATCAACATTATGCTCCACTATTAAATGAGCAATCCTGTGTGTTAATGCCCTTGTTTTCCCACTACCAGCTCCAGCAACTACAAGTAATGGACCTTCAAAATGTTGTACGGCTTTAGACTGATTTTTGTTTAAACCATTTAAGAAGTTAGTATTATTTAAATTCATTGATTTATTAATAATAAATTAAAGTTAAAGAGATTTTAGGCTTATTTAATTATTATCTTTCGGTTGCTTTTTAGATTGTTGTTTGATTAGCTCTGATAATGCGCTTTCCGCTTTCTGAAGCTCAGGATGTTCTTGTAAAGTCAATTCGATATTTTTCTGGGGCATTCGGAGTTTTTGCGCAATGCTTATTAACTCTTTTTGAAGTCTATCCCTATATTTTCTCAAGTCATCAATCGATTGATTTAGATCTTCTTTAGAAGCTTCTAGTGACATGGCGATATTCTTTTTCTATGAGATTAACTCAAAATCTATCAAAGACATTCAAGATTATTATTTTAATGACCTTTTGCTTGTTATTGCATCAACTGACGTTTTGATTTCGGTTACGAACCATTGCGGATTAGCATTTCTTTGGTACTCCTTAATACCTAAGCAGTTATGTTCTTAGATGGTGCCTTTGCT
>QCFW01000004.1 GCA_003280135.1 Prochlorococcus sp. AG-363-N16
TCTAAAAGAATCAAATTTACTAGGAAGATCATGGACTACAGATTTGAATTTTACTTATGGAGAATACGGCGCCTTAGTGAGTTGGTCTATTACTGATCCTTGGATAAAAGGAGATAAATATAAAACTTCTTTTCGAACCAACGTTTTTATAAGTAGAAGTCTTCCTCAAGCTTTTAGAAGTAGCACTGGTGCAAAGTTTCTTGGTTCTAGTGATTATTATGAAGCTCCTGGTTCTTCAGGTAGCTCAAAAGCATATGACGTTGATTATGAAGTTGCGGGTATAGGTGGACCTTTTAATTCAGTCCCAAATGCAAAATTAAATGCTTCTTCGACAAGTTGGTTTGAGTACGAAGGAGATTCTATTCTTCTCCAAAAAACAGGAGGAGGGTTTTCTTTTGTTAGGCCATTAAATGGTGGAGATCCTTTTAAAGAATCAACATGGAATGTCCTTCTAGGGATGAACTTTAAAAAAGTTGAACCAATAGATTATTCAGGAGAGCAAAGACCATATGGTGTTTTAAGTACGAGCTATAAAAATAATTCTTCTACTAATGATGATATTATCTGTATCTCTTATAACTGTGCCACAGAAAATACTTTAGTTAGTATCGCAACAGGAGTTTCAAGAAACAAGTTAAATAATGCAAAGAATCCAAGTTCAGGAAGTTTTATGAGTCTACGTACTGAGCAATTTGTATCTGTAGGCGAAGATTCCCCAACTTTTAATAAGGCGAGAGCACAATACTCTTATTTTATTCCCAATAAATGGTTAAAGCTTCATAAAGGATGTAGGCCTAAAAAAGGAGAACAGTTTGCTTGTAATCAAGCTCTTGGTTTTCAAGTAAAAGCAGCAACTATAGTTGGAGAGCTTCCGCCTTACGAGGCCTTTTGTTTAGGAGGTTCAAAATCAGTAAGAGGATGGGGGGCTTGTCACTTAGGAGTTGCCAGAAGCTATGGAGAGGCATCAGCTGAATATAGATTTCCAATTTGGAGAATGGTTTCAGGTAATTTCTTTTTAGATGCAGGTTCCGCTTTCGATTCTCAAAAAGATGTTCCTGGAAAGCCTGGTGAACTCCTTGAAAAAGACGGCTCAGGCATGTCTCCTGGTGCTGGCCTTTCCTTTAATACTCCAATAGGACCACTCAGGCTTGAAGCAGCCAATAAAAATTTTGGGGAAGATTGGCGTTACAACATAGGTTTTGGCTGGAAATTCTAGTGGAATGGTTGCCAGATGATTATGAAGATTTCTGGACTTTAACCAGAAGTGTTAGAAGGCAAGGGATAGGACTCCATAGTGGGAATGAAGTTTGGGTAGAACTTTCACCTAGTGATAATGAAGGGTTTCATGTTTCTTGGGATAAAGAAGATTTACCAATAACACTTAATGCAAATCAAGTTGGCAATAGTGCACTTTGTACAAGTCTCAAGCTTGGAAGTAAAAGACTTTCAACAGTTGAACATCTTTTAGCCGCTTTGGCTGGGTGTGGAATAACTCATGTCAATATTAAAGTTTCTGGGGATGAAATCCCTTTATTGGATGGATCAGCTATTGGTTGGGTTGAGGCTATTAAAGAATCTGGTATAACTGCGATTGAAACTCGAAATATTAAAAAACAAGATCTTATTCTACAAAAAACTATAAGCATTAATCATGGCCAAAGTGTTATTACAGCCACACCTGCAGATTGTTTCAAGATTATATGCATTATTGATTTCCCTTACGAGGCTATTGGAGAACAACTTTTTACTATAGATTTATCACCAAGAAATTTTGTTGAACATATTGCACCAGCAAGAACTTTTGGATTTAAGGATCAAGTTGAGCATTTAAGGTCTCAAGGCTTGATAAAAGGAGGCAATTTAGATAACTCTTTAGTATGTGAAGGAAGCCATTGGCTAAATCCGCCTTTAAGGTTTAAAGATGAACCAGTAAGGCATAAGCTACTTGACCTAATAGGGGATTTGGCTCTAGTAGGCTTGCCTAAAGCACAGGTTTTGGTTTACAAAGGCTCCCATGCATTACATGCAGAATTGGCTTCTGCACTTCAGCAAGAATGTTCTTTATCAAACTCTAAATCTTGACTAATTCTTCTTCAAAGCAAGTTGTTCTAACTAACGAACAAATCATGGGGCTTTTGCCTCATCGTTATCCATTTGCCTTGGTCGACAGAGTAATTGATTATGAGCAAGGCAAGTTTGCTGTGGGTATAAAGAATGTCACTATTAATGAACCACATTTTCAAGGTCACTTCCCTGATAGACCATTGATGCCAGGTGTCTTGATAGTTGAAGCTATGGCTCAAGTAGGAGGTTTGATTGTTACTCAAATGAATGACTTGCCAAAGGGCTTGTTTGTTTTTGCAGGCATAGACGGAGTTCGTTTTCGTCGACCTGTTGTACCTGGGGACCAGCTCATCATTAGGTGTGAATTACTTAGTGTCAAAAGACAACGTTTTGGGAAAGTTCGTGGAGAAGCCAAAGTTGATGGTCAATTAGTTTGCTCTGGTGACTTGATGTTCTCTTTGGTTGATTAATTAAATGAGCGAGCTTAGTCCTTCCGAAAACTTGACTATTGAAAAGCCAGCTCAGGTGCATGCCTTGGCAGCAGTTGATTCAAGAGCCAAGCTTCATCATGGGGTTGTTGTTGGGCCAGGAGCTTTTGTTGGCCCTGAGGTTGAGATAGGAGCAAATACTTTCGTAGGCCAGAACGCGGTCTTAGATGGGAAATTAAAGATAGGTGCTGAAAACAAGATTTTCCCTGGTGCTTGCTTAGGATTGGAACCTCAAGACTTGAAATATAAAGGAGCACCTACCGAAGTCATTATTGGAGATAAAAACACTATAAGAGAATGTGTAACTATTAACAGAGCGACTAATGAGGGTGAATTTACTGAAATTGGTAATAATACTCTTTTAATGGCATACACACATATTGCCCATGGGTGCAAGATTGGAAATAAAGTTGTTATCTCAAATAGTGTGCAAGTTGCAGGAGAGGTTGTTATAGATGATCAAGCTGTAATAGGAGGATGTTTAGGTATTCATCAATTTGTGCACATTGGAGCTCTTGCAATGATAGGAGGAATGACAAGAGTTGATAGAGATGTGCCGCCATATTGCTTGGCCGAAGGTCACCCAGGAAGGTTGAGAGGACTCAATCGCGTAGGAATTAGAAGAAAGGGTTTAGAAAGCGATAATCCAGATGAATTCCGACAATTGATAGACGTATGGAATTTGATTTTTAAATCCGGGCATGTTTATTCGAAAGGTCTTCAGATTGCTCGAGAAAAAGATCTTATGCCTGCTGCAAAAAAACTCTGTATTTTCCTTGAGTCTTCTATTGAAAAAGGAAGAAGGGGACCTATGCCTTTTAACTAGACAATGCGTTTACTAATCAGTACAGGTGAAGTCTCGGGGGATTTGCAAGGAAGTTTTTTAGTGAAGGCGTTGATTGAAGAAGCCTCATTAAATTCATTTCCCTTAGAAATAATTGCGATTGGCGGTTCTCGCATGAAAAAAGCTGGAGCAAAACTAATTGCTGATACAACTTCGATAGGAGCAATTGGCTTTTGGGAAGCAATTCCATATTTACTCCCGACATTCCAAGCACAATCAACGATTGACAATTTATTAAAAACAAATCCTCCCGACGCAATAATTTTAATTGACTACATGGGACCAAATATTCGGCTTGGCAATAAAGCAAGAAAGCTTTTGCCTAAAATACCTATTATTTACTACATTGCGCCTCAAGAGTGGGCTTGGAGCTTGGGAGAAGGTGGTACAACTGATTTGATTAATTTTACAGATAAAATTCTTGCAATCTTCAAAGAAGAAGCAAAATTTTATTCCAGTAAAGGTGGAAACGTAAAATGGGTTGGACACCCAATGCTAGATACTAAAAGAAACTTGTTGGAAAGGAAAAAAGCATGCTCTTTGTTAGGAATTGATCCTTCTAACAAAATGGTACTAATGTTTCCAGCCTCGAGATCTCAAGAGCTAAAATATTTATTGCCAACTTTAGCTAAGGCAGCAAATCTTATCCAAAAAAATGACCCTTCTATTTATTTTTTAGTGCCATCAGGATTAGAAGGGTTTGAGAATAAAATAAGAGAGGAATTAGATAGAAATAATGTTTTAGCAAAAGTTATTCCAGCTTTAGAGGTTGATAGATTAAAGACCAGTCTTTTTTCTGTTGCAGAACTTGCCATAGGTAAATCTGGAACTATTAATATGGAGTTGGCATTGCATTTTATACCCCAAATTGCTGCTTATAAAGTAAGTAGAATTACGGCATTTATAGCTAAGAAAATTTTAAAATTTAATGTAGATCATATATCTCCTGTGAACCTCTTACTCAAAGAAAGACTGATACCAGAATTAGTTCAAAATGATTTGAATGAAAACAAGATTGCAGAAATGGCACTTTCTTTATTAGAAGATTCAAATTTGAGATCAATTATGATAAAAGGCTATGAAAGACTTTCTTTAGAGCTTGGTGAGGCTGGAGTTACATCTAGAGCAGCCAAAGAAATTATTTCATTAATTTTAAAATGAAAAACAGTTTTATTCCCAAGAAAATTATTCTCTTTTGTGTCATATATTTTCTTCTACTTTTAAATCCATCTATTGCATTAGCTTCTAATGACCAAGCTATTTTGGCCGGAGGCTGTTTCTGGTGTTTAGAGCATGACTTGGAATCTTTAAATGGGGTTCTTAATGCTGAAAGTGGTTACTCAGGAGGAAATTTGATTAATCCTACCTATAAAAAACATCAAGGTCATCAGGAGTCAGTGCTAGTTACTTTTGACTCAGAAACTATTTCTTATGAGGAGTTACTAGATAATTATTGGAAAAATATTGACCCATTTGATGGTAAAGGTCAATTTTGTGATAGAGGAGAATCTTATAAACCAGTTATATTTACTATGAATAATAATCAGGCTAATGTTGCCAATTTAAGCATACAAAAAACTGCTCAAGAATTAGCTGTTTCCGAAGATAGCATTGCTGTAAAGATACTACCTGCCAAAAAGTTCTGGTTAGCTGAGGAATATCACCAGAATTATGCTGATCGAAACAACATTAAATATAATTATTATAGGTACTTATGTGGCAGAGATAAACGCCTGGAAGATGTTTGGGGTGGGGTTTGAAATGAGTTGTCAAATATTATGAAAATATTAAAAATTTAAATTATGTATTAATTCTTTAGTAAAGATTTAGCTTTTTCCCTTTTCTAATTAATTTATGTGATTTAATTTTGGCTCTGAAGGTTTGAATAGAGGTTTATGTATTTACTGATTGTAAAGGATGGTCTTTTAACAAGATATATAGGACCTTACTTGACTACCAGTTTGGCTGCGGATGATGTGCAGAGAGCTCTATCAAGTTGTTCTAATAGAGCAACTTGGCAAATACATGCCCTAGAAAAACCTGGATCTAGAGCTTCCTTTATAGATAAAAGTCAAGGCTTAGAAGAGGATTTCCTGAAAGCTTCTTGAAAGGTTATTTGAAATGAATTTATTTCTTCTTTTCTTAGCTACATGCCCAATTCACTAAAGTCCTAACTCCAAAACCCGTTGCTCCTGCTGGATTTATGTCCCTATCTTTATCAGTCCAACATGTTCCTGCGATATCAATATGAGCCCATTGGATTCCTTCTTTAATAAACTCATTTAAGAAAAGAGCAGCAGTTATTGAGCCCCCTGCTCTAGGACCTGTGTTTTTTATATCTGCAAGCATCGACTTAAGACCTTCTTTGTAAGATTTTTGTAAAGGCATTCTCCATAATAGTTCACCGCAAGCTTCTGAAGATTGCTCGAGTTGGTTAGCAAGCTCATCACTATTCGACCATAGTCCAGCAATTTCCTCTCCTAATGCAATAACACATGCCCCAGTTAGTGTCGCTAGATCTACAATTGCATTGGGCTTTAATTCACATGCATATACCAGTGCATCTGCAAGTGTTAACCTGCCTTCTGCGTCAGTATTGTTTATTTCAATAGTTTTTCCATTTGAAGCTTTGACAATATCGCCTGGATGAACAGCTGATCCATTAACCATATTTTCACAAGTCGCTATTAGGAAATGTATTTCTACTTCTTCTGGACGAATTTGAGCTATTGCTCTTGCAGCACCTATAACTGCAGCACTTCCTCCCATGTCATATTTCATCATTTCTATTTGTGATGCTCCAACCTTTAGGTTGTAACCACCTGAGTCAAATGTTAGCCCTTTCCCAACCATTGCTATTCTTTTTTTTACCTTGCCTTTAGGGTTGTAAGTTAAGTGAATAAATTTTGGATCTAAGTCTGATCCCTGAGATACAGCTAAAAACGCTCCCATTCCTTTAGATAGACATTCTTTTTTATCAAGGATTTTGATTCCAAGATTAAAGTTTGTGCTAATACTTTTTGCTTGATTTGCTAATTCTGCGGGTGTAAGACTATTTGGAGGAGCTCCTACTAGTTCACGGGCAAGCTCTACTCCAGAACAAATAGCATCTAATTGATCCATTTGTTTGTTGGAGATTTCTGAAATTCCTATTAGTTCTATCTCCTCAGGATATTTTTGGGGTTTGGGATCACTCAAAAATCTAAGATCCTTGAAGATAGATAATCTGGCTGCTTCACCTACTGCAGTAACTGCTTTAATTGAGTCCAACTGATCCCAGGGGAAACTGATGCCAATCTTTCCTGAATAACCAGCACTTGCTTTGCAAGCCAATGCAGTTGCCTTACGAACCTCAGACAGTGAAATTTCTTCAGATTTTCCTAAACCTACTAAAATTAATCTTTTGCAAATTGTATCTGTAAAATCAAAACTACAATGTTGTCCAGATTTTCCTGAGAAGTCTTTTTCGCTAAGAATTTTATTTAGAAACTTACTATTGAAGGTATCTGAAAATAAATCGATTTGACTCTCTACATGCTTTTCGAAAATGCCTAGTACTAATATTGACCCTGACCAGTCAATAATTTTTTGTGGGTTTAGAGAAAGTTTCATTATTAGTTGATGGTTTGGTGACTAATGAGTAAGAGAAGTGAAAGGAGTTACCCAGCGACTTCGAGTTTCTTTATTAAATGGGGGTAGCCATTCTTGAATGAGCTGTTGTTCTAATTTACGCCTAGATTTAGTTTCCTTAGGTACATCAGTCCAGAAACGAATACTTAATTGAGTACTTAACCCAGCTTTATGAAAGGCCTCTTCATAAGCAATAAGATAATTTTTGCAGTCATGCTCACCTTTCCAGCGCTTATCAGCTGCATAAGTTTCACCTATGTATAAAAGTAAATGACATCCATTGTTTTTTGGTTTGTCCATTACTAAATAAATTGCTGGACCATGATGCTCGCTCTTAGGCCAGCGCCAAAAGTTTAACGGTAATGGCGTTAATTTTAGTGGATCCAGCTTTCTAAGAGGCTCAGTACTGGTTGGCTCGAAAAAAGAAAATTGATGACTATGATTTACCCCATATTGAAAAAGCTTATTTTGATAATTCTGTATTGATTGCTGCCAATTTCTCAGAGTCTCTTTTTTTAGAGATAGAGAGCTGCTTTCCTCGACATTTAAAGGTAAGTCTATTCCTGAAAAGAAATCTCCTTGAACATTCGAATGTTTCATTTACTTATGGTTTGATAGAGAGTTGAAACATCTGTACGTACTTTCAATGTTAGAAAGTACACGAGGGACTTATTATCTCAACGTGGGAAATTTACATTTCATTATTTGATACTTGCTCGAGTAGCTTATTAGGTTGATTTCTCTTAGCTTAATTGAATTTTTAAACTACATAAATGGTAATTTACTTTAAGTTCTAAGAAGGAAAATTAAAATGACTATTTTTCAGCGGCTATCCCTACTTGATTAAAGCCTGGTTTTAAAACAAAATTTATTTCATTCTTTTTTGAGAACTTGTCTTGATCAATTGCTTCTTAGGGCAAAAGACAATAAAGGAACTAAACTTGACCTATGAATTTTTTTGAATCTGAGATTGTTCAAGAGGAGGCTAAAAAACTCTTTTCTGATTATCAGAACCTTATGAAAATAGGCTCTGACTATGGCAAGTTTGATAGAGAAGGTAAAAAAATGTTTATTAGTAAGATGGAAGATCTTATGGAAAGATATAAAGTATTCATGAAGAGATTTGAGCTCTCCGAGGATTTTCAAGCAAAGATGACAGTTGAGCAGTTAAAAACCCAACTTAGTCAGTTTGGGATTACACCTGATCAGATGTTTGCACAGATGAATATGACATTAGAAAGAATGAAAGCAGAACTAGATCAATCATCAAATTGATTTAGGAAATTTTTTTTGCTGATTTGTTAGAACGAAACTTATGGGAGATGACGTTTTAAAACTTCCAGAATGGCTTCAAAGAGGAATGGCTGATTTATTCCCTTCTTCAAATGGCTCTAACTCTGAGCAGAGTTTGCAAGCTAGATTAACTGAAGCTTCTAGGAATAAAGAGCCTTTACGGATCAAATTAGGGATAGACCCTACAGGTTCAGATATTCATTTAGGTCATAGCATTCTTTTTAGAAAGTTACGCGCCTTTCAAGATGCTGGTCATATAGCCGTTCTTATTATTGGAGACTTTACGGCTCAAATTGGAGACCCTACAGGTAAACATAAAACTCGAAAACAGTTGTCTCCTGATGAGGTTGAAAAAAACGCTAAAGATTATTTAGAACAGTTGGGATATGGGAAGTCAAAAGAGCATGCTTTACTTGATTTTCAAACTGAAGCTCGTTTGGAGATTAGGCGTAATAGTGAATGGCTAAGAAATTTTGACATTACCAAAATTATAGGGCTAATGTCTCATTCAACAGTTGGACAGATGCTTGCTAAAGAGGACTTTGCTAATCGATATAGTTCAGGCTTGCCTATTGCCCTGCATGAATTTCTTTATCCTCTATTGCAAGGATATGATTCTGTGGCTGTAAATGCTGATCTAGAACTTGGAGGTACAGATCAAAAGTTTAATGTCGCAATGGGCCGTGACATGCAAAGGATCTATGGGAAGCGACCTCAGTTTGGTCTATTGCTTCCAATACTTATAGGGCTTGATGGCTCCCAAAAGATGAGTAAAAGTCTTGGCAATATTGTTTCTTTGAAGGATGATCCTCTTTCCATGTATTCTAAACTTGAGAAAATTCCTGACCATCTAGTAGATAGCTATATAGAATTATTGACTGATATCGAATTGCAATCCCTTCCTTCTGACCTAAGAGAAAAGCAGAAATTAATGGCATTATCTGTTACTTCACGACTCCATGGATTAAATGCTGCAAAAGATGCTCAGAAAAATGCATCAATTTTAGTCTCAGGAAAGAAAGGATTGCTCTCGGATGTCCCTGAAGTATCTCTTGGCGAAATCACTTTTCCTGTTAAAGCATTTTACTTAGTTAGTGCACTTGGTTTGTGCGCAAGTAGTAGTGAAGCCAGGCGTCAGATCAAAGGAGGAGGAGTTCGATTGGATGGAGAGAAGATTTTGGACCCAAGCTTAGAGTTTGCTTCAAAAGAAATTTTGATAGGTAAGGTTTTGCAATTGGGCAAAAAAACTTTTCGACGCATCAGTACATAATGATTTTTGCTAATTAAATGTCTTTTCCAAACTCAGCTGAAAAAATTATCGTTGCACTTGATGGTATGGACGAGAAAGAAGTTTTTTCTCTTATTTCTAAGCTCCCTGAATTGACATGGGTAAAAGTCGGACTTGAACTGTTTACTCGTTGTGGGCCTGATATTTTGGTTGAGTTACGAAATCAAGGGAAACGAATTTTTCTTGATCTTAAGTTTCATGATATACCTACAACAATGGCACATGCTTGTTACCAAGCAGCAAGATCTAAAGCGGAGTTGATAACTGTTCATGCTTGTGCTGGAAAAGATGCATTAATAAAAGCAAATGAATCTGCAAAAAAAGGTGCGCAAGAAGTAGGTATGCCTTCGCCAACTCTCTTGGCAGTCACAGTTTTGACAAGTTGGTCATCTCCAAGTTTTGAACTTGAGATAGGTACAGGGCAATCTATCAATCAAAGAGTGCAGAGCCTCGCTCAGTTAGCTTTTAATGCTGGAATAGGAGGTTGCATATGCTCTCCTTTGGAAGTGAAGAATTTACGGAATAATTTTCCTCAACCTTCTTTTCAGTTGATAACTCCAGGGATTAGATTTAAAGACAGTTGCTTAGATGACCAGCAACGAGTGATGTCACCTTCGGAAGCACTTAGATTGGGGGCAACAAAACTTGTCTTAGGTAGAGTAATTACTCAGGCTGTTGATCCTTTAGATACTTTTCTAAGAGTGTGTAGTGAGTTGGCGTAACTCTAACTTTTGTTTCCAATTTTTGGTTCTTTCCCTTCAACGAGTCGTTTTATATTTCCTCTGTGCCTCCATATGACTAATATCATTGAGGTGATGCTTACAAGCATGTAGGGTTGCGAAATACTCTCCTTTGGAAAACTTAAAAACATCAGTATAGGTAGAGCTGAGGCTGCAAATATGCTGGAAAAAGAAACAATCTTTGTTCCTGCTAAGACGGCTAAAAAAATACCTAAAGAAGCAAGTCCGACTTGCCAAGATAGTCCCAGGAACACACCTAGGCCTGTTGCTACTGCTTTGCCTCCTTTCCACTTCAGCCAGATCGGCCAAATATGACCTACTAAGGCCATTACTCCAGCAGCAACTTGGAATGAGTCGCTTAACAAAAAGTGTTTAGCTATAATTATTGAGGTGATACCTTTAGAAACGTCAATAATAAAGACGATGAGAGCTGCTTTTTTGCCTACGTGCCTTAAGACGTTTGTTGCGCCTGTAGATCCGGAACCAATGTTTCTCAAGTCAATTCCACATAACCATTTCCCTGCCAGGAATCCACTTGGTAATGACCCTAATAAATAGCTAGCTACCAAGCATGCCAAAGTAATGTTGAGAGTTGATGATTCCATTAAATTATTTCTTCTTCTTCTTCAAGATAGATTTCCTGTGGACTTGCTGCAAATGCTAGCCAGATTGGAAATTGAAGAATAGGAATTTCAACAACACTTTCTGCAGCGTCTATAAGGATTAATGGAACGTCGTTTTTTTCTTCTAATTTATCTGCTCTTTCAATTAGCCCATCTGCTCTTTCGAAAAGCACTATTCCACTATTAGGTCCAAAGTCCTCTCTGCTTAGCCCTAAAGCATCTTGTAGGCCTCTACGCCATTCTCCTAAGCGTTCAGGTTGATTGGCTAGCACTAAAACTTGAAATTGCTCTCCATATAATTCTCCTAGAATGGATATTAATGCAGCAGAAACCAGAATATTCTTTGATCTACTACCGCGACTAGGTTGAGCCCCTCTTCCTCCCATGTTAAAAAACCAATCTTCAAGAAGTTCAACATCTCTATTGTCAATACTTCTTCGTAACTTCCAAGCCTCAGCATAAAAGTCAGGTTCACCTTGAAACTTTTGGAGACATTCACGAATTAAATCTTCATCTGGTTTAAAAGTGTCAGCTATAGCACTAATTGTTTCGATAGTCTCTGACTTCTTATTCTCTTCACTTTTATCTAAAGGAGAAGGAGATATCACAACAGGTTCAGGTACTAGTTCCAGTTGTTCTGCTGATTGCGTTAAATCACTTAAAGCACCGATTAGGTAATCTTGAAAACCTTTTACTCGCTTTGCGATTTCGCCTGATTGTTCAGAGAAAGAACTTTTAAGTTCTTTCTCAAGCTGAGTTTTATTTTCTAAAAGCTCACTTATTTCTTGTTGTAGTTTTGTCCGTTGTGTTTGTAGATCTTCTAAAGAGGAATTTTTCGCTTCACTTTGGCTGGTGATTGAGTCTTTTTCTTGGTTTTTATTTTTGTTTTCAATATCGTTTGTAGGAGTTTGAAGGTTGCTCTCTAGAGCTCCACTGGCTTCTAATTTGTTATTGGTTTTTGAGAGATCAGTGGGATCCATTAAGTATTTTTTTGGTAAAGTCTAATTGTTAGAAGAATTTGCATGTTCAGGATTGCTTTTTATCTCTAGCTCTCCTACACGTAACTTTAGTTCTTTTTCAAGCATTACTGGATCAAAAAGAAGTGGTAATAAATGTGGACTAACTTTTTCTCTGAAATATAAAAGTCCTGGTAATTGCGGAAAGAAAATTCTCCATGCGATCCAATTCTCAAAAGGAAAGCGTCTTAATTCTTTACCTAATTGCATCACAATCAGTGCATCACTTGTTAACTTGAGTTTAAGAGTAAATGATTGAATTAATAAAAAGCACCCAAAACTAGTAATTAGAATTCCTGGCAATAGTTGTATTGGAAGTGCAATTAACAAGATGCCTATGCAAATTATAATTATTGGCAAGCGATGCATAGAGCTAATGACTATGCTTGTGCTTTTATCATTGTTAGAAGAAGAATTTACAGTCATCACCCAAAAAGTAACTGAGTTAACAAAACATCAATTAAAGATACTGTGAGTAGTGTCATTACTACTGCACCAGTAGTACTTGCTCCCACTTCTTTTGGACCTCCTCTTGTAGTGAGCCCCCACCCACAAGAAATGACCGCAATCAGAAGACCAAAAACTACTGCCTTGATAAGCATGAATGGCATATCACTAACAATTATCCAGTCTTTGACAGAATTCCAAAAGATATTTGCTGGAATGTTATAGAAATATGTGCTACTAACCTGACCACTCCATAATCCAACAAGAAAAAATAATAAACATTGGATAGGAGCCATTATTACCATTGCTAATAATCTTGGTACGACTAGATATTCAACTGGGTCAGTTTGCAGCATTGCGATTGCATCAATTTGTTCAGTTACTTTCATCGTGCCAAGTTGCGCGGCATATGCTGTGGCAACTTTTCCAGTTAGTAGAGTTGCGGTGAGCAAAGGAGCAATTTCTCTTGCGAGTCCAATGGCAAGTAGTCCACCAACTTCAGACCCCATTCCTTGTTTACTTAGCTCTGCCGCGACCTGAATATTGAAAACTGTGCCTGCTGATATACCTGTAATTAGAACAATAAGAAAACTCGCAGGTCCAGCATCCATAAGTTGATCAAATAGATCAGACTTGTTTACCTTTCCTTTTGCTATAGATGTTATTGCTTGCCCACCTATTAGGGCACTGCTTCCAAGTCTTTTCAGCCATCTCGGAGCATTCATAAATTTATTTTGGTAGGAGTTGCATCTTTATTAATCCAATCTTTCATTATCAATAGGCCAATTGATATAAGTAGCGATGGTATTAAACCCATGCAAATTCTTATGGTTGTTATAGCTGAATCAGGCTGCTGAAGACAATCTTCTGGAGAAAAACAATTGTTTGATGATAAATAGCCAGAAGAGGACAGCAATACTCCAAGTAATAAAACACTTATCCCAATCCCCAGTTTTTGAATTAAAACCATCCAGGCGGTATAAATCCCTGCTGGTTTTTCTGGATCTGCATCTATTGCATCAGGTAATAAAGACCATGGAATTAAATAAGCAGTCGCTGCACCAAATCCAACTAAAAGAATTATCCCTAGAAGGACTAAGAATTTAATTGATTCAATATTTAGGTTAGAAAGTAGAGTACTTAAAGTAAAACCAGAAGTAAGAGGTGGTAAAAACATGGCGATCAAACAAGCAATAATCCAAATTGTTCCTCCCTTATACAAGGCTTTAACTCTTCCAACTCTATTGGAATAAATGCTCCAATATTGCAACCCAATTAAAGCGCTAATTTGAAAAGGAATTGGGATCCATTTTGCTATTTCTACTGGTAGTTTAATAACTTGTTCAAGATAAATTAAAGAAACGGTTTGCATTAATTGAAGGCCACACCATAAAAGTAGGTAAAGCCCAATAATTTTGATGAAACTAGAATTTTTTAGAATACGTTTAATTTGTAATTGAACAGGCTCTGATTTATTTTCTGGTCTTCTTGCTTTTTTAGCAAATGGAGCAAGTCCCCAGCAAGAAATTAAAGTAGTTGTTGTAGCGATTGATCCAGTGATACGTCCCATTAATAGATAGCCATCATTATTTCCTTTTGATAGAAGTCCAGCTGCAATAATCAAGCCACTTAGCCCAGCGAGAATAGAACCTGTAAAGCGTGCCGCATTAAGTCGAGTTCTTATAGAAGTTTCTTCTGTAATTTCAGTGGACAATGCTGCAAAAGGAAGATTGACACTTGTATATGCCGTCATCAAAAGAATTGTTATAACTACGTAATAAGAAGTTTTCTCAAATGTATTTCCAGGAGGTACCCACCAAATAGCTGCAAGGCTGATACCTAATGGAGCTGCTGCTCCTATCATCCATGGCAGTCTGGGACCCCATCGGGAATTTGTGTGATCACTTAACCATCCAATTAGAGGATCATTAATTGCATCCCAAACTTTTATGACCATTAGCAATGAGCCTGCTAAAAAAGCTGGCAAACCAGCAGCACCAGTGAAAAAAGGAAATAAATAGAAGCCCAGTTGAGTAGCAGCAAGGCCTGTGCCAGAATCACCTAAGCCATAGGAGATCATTAATCTCCTTCTATTCCCATTTTTTAGAGGGTTAGAATTTGTCAATCTCTTGGAAGGGGAAGGCACAAGGTAATAATGTAATAAGTGCTAAGGCAAGTTAGATTTAATCTAGACTATGCTTTATGCATTTTGCGGGCGTAGTTTAGTGGTAAAACCTCAGCCTTCCAAGCTGATGATGCGGGTTCGATTCCCGCCGCCCGCTTACTAGAAATCTTTTCATTTTCATATCTTATTTGCATAGTGCTTGGTGGTCAGTAGTACAAGACTCTGACTTTCTACCTCTATTTCAGATTGATTCTTGAGTTGTCTTGTTTTTAATTCATTTGCGTTCATGAAAGTTGTATCGAGAACTTTTAACCAAGGCGAGTGGCTTTCTGGTAATTCAAAAAGCATTGTTTGATTATATGCATTCATACCAATCCATATAACTGCTCCTTCTTTAGAGTTATGAATGCTATAGCTAATTGTGTGTGACCAACTTCCCCAGTCTGGGGTATTAACTTTTACACCATGCCATTGAATCCAAATATTATTTTTTGAAATAACTGACCTTTTTTGTGGTTGATGATTTGCTTTAGGACTAAAGAAGTCTGATAATTGAGTCCTTATTCTTATGAGCTTTTTGACAAATTCTTTTAAATCTTTATCAATATCATTGTCTTCCCATACCATCCAACCTAAGGGATTATTTTGACACCAACTATTATTATTACCTCCTTGACTTCTACTAACTTCATCTCCCATTAATATCATCGGAATCCCATTAGACAAAAGAAGTGTCGAAAGAAAATTTCTTTTCTGCTTGTTTCTAATAAACTCGATATTTTTATTTGTGGTTGGTCCTTCTATTCCATGATTCCAACTATTATTATTATTTTCACCATCACGATTATTTTCACCATTAGAAAGATTATGCTTAACATTAAAACTTACTAAATCATTCAGTGTAAAACCATCATGTGAGGTGATAAAATTTATTGATTTTTTTGAACTATTTTCTTGATCTTTATATAGCTCTGGACTGCCTATTAAACGATCTTTGAGATTCCATGTTGTATCTTTATCTGCTTTCCAGAATCTTCTGACATCATCTCTAAAAGATCCGTTCCATGTGCAAATTTCTTTTGCAGGAAAATTAGATAATTTGTATAAGCCTCCACAATCCCAAGGTTCACTGATTAACTTTAGATCGCTTAATTCAGGATCATTCTCTAACTCTTCAAATAAAGGAGGAGATGTAAGTGGAGAAAGATCTTTTCCTCTACTTAAAGCTATACCTAGGTCAAAACGAAATCCATCAACACCTAATTCATTTGACCAGCACTTTATTGATTCAAGTATTAACTTTCTTACAATAGGTTGATTGGCTGAAATTGTATTTCCACAACCTGTTACATCTAAATAATTACCATTTTTATCTTGATAATAATAAAGTGAATCTGCAAAACCTTTCCAGCTTATAAGAGGCCCATTTTGATTGCCTTCTGTTGTGTGATTATATACAACATCTAAAATAACTTCTAAATCATTATCATGACAAGTAGCAACAAATTGTTTAAACTCTTCTCTTGCTTTTAGTGGGTTTTTACTAACTATATATTGGTGATGTGGGGTGAACCAATTAATAGGACTATAGCCCCAGAAATTTTCTTGTCCTAATGGTGCATCTGAATAGTCAAAAGAAAAAATAGGTAATAGTTCAATTGTTGTAATACCAAGCTGTTTTAAATAAGGAATTTTGTTAATTAAGGAAAGAAAAGTACCGACATTTTCATTATTAATTTTCCCAGAAGAAAGTTTTGTAAATCCTCCAACATGTAATTCATAAATAATAGTTTTATTCCATGGGTGTTTTGGCCTAGGATGGTTATAAAAGTCAAACTTATCTCTTTCAGAAACAACAGCCCGTAAGGAATTTGCGGAAGAGATGGTTTGCTTTAGGTAACTCTTTCTTTTATAAAGCTCCCATCCTGCTATCGCTCTTGCACAAGGGTCTAGGAGTATTTTCTTAGAGTTGTAACAATCTTTTGATTCATTCTCTGAATTGATAACTCTATAGCCATAAAAGCAACCAGCACCTAAACCTTCAACTTCTACATGCCAATAATTTCCCGAACGATGAACTTCTCCCAAAGTTATAATTTCTTTGGGATTACTATCGGTTGCATTTTTAAATATAAGAAGCTCTATATACCTTGCTTGAGGTGCTGCTATTGAAAAATTAACACCTCTTGTGGTTATGTTGCTTCCAAGTGGCCAAGGAGTTCCTTTATTTATTTTGCTCACTGGCTGTTCATTGATATTCAGTAAGCATTATTTATAAACTAGTTCATCTATTCCTTTTGGCAACATCATTTTTTGATTTCCAGAGTTAACTTTATTTATGATCAGGATTAATGAAAAAATATGGGTTTTTCCTTCGATTAAGAATTCAAATAAGATTTCTTCATGGTGGGTAGAAACAGAGGCTATACCTGCCTTGATTGACTGTCCTTTGTTAGATAAGTCTTTAATAGACAATTTACTAGTTTTAGCGGCTGGTCGTTCTCCTTTGGTTATTCTTACTAGTAGGGATGCACATTCAAATTTCAAAAAATTTAGAGAAATCTTCCCCTGGGAAGCTGTGCTTCAAGAGCAAGAGGCTTATTTGCTTCCTGATTTGAAGGGAATGCATACATTTTCAGAAGAATATTTAATAGACCCTGGATTAAAAGTTCTTTGGACTCCTGGTCCAACCCCAGGCAGTTGCGTAGTGTATGCAACTGCCCCGAATAATGTTCTGTTCTGCGGACGTTTGTTAATCCCTGATAATTCAAAACAATTAATTGCTTTACGTACAAAAAAAACTTTTCACTGGTCTATGCAGCTAAACAGTCTAAGAAAAATGAGAGATTGGCTTCCTCAAGACTCCTTTCCATCACTTGCATCTGGAGGAATGCTTCATTCTTTGGAAGGAGAAAAACTTCTTCCCTGGCAAGCCTGGAATCAATCGAAATCAATCTAAAATTAGATATTATTTTTGTATAAAGCTTTGCTATAACAACTTTTTTAGTTGCCGCGGAGTGGTTTGCTCCATACCATTAGCTGGTTCGAGTATTAGATAGCTTTTCCCTTAAAACGGTTTTGTTATCTTTCACTCTCTGCTACATAACTTTCTTTCAATGAACAAAGCAGATCTTGTCAATCTAGTAGCAGCTCGTACTGAGCTCACTAAGACAGACGTCGCACTTGTTATCGATGCTGCGATTGATACAATCATCGATTCAGTAGTGGAGGGCAAAAAGGTCTCCATTCTTGGATTTGGTTCTTTTGAACCTCGTGATCGTTCAGCTCGTCAGGGCCTTAACCCTAAGACAGGTGAAAAAATTAAGATCCCTGCTAAGAGGGTTCCTGCTTTCACCGCTGGCAAATTGTTTAAGGATCGAGTCCAAGCAGGCTGATCTTTATTCTTTGAAGAGATTGAGCCTTATTTTCTAGGTGCTTAAGTATGAGGACTTTTATTAATAGTCCTCATATATTTCTATGAAGGAGTTTCAAAAATCTCCAGATAAACTTCAAAACTTATTTGAAGAAGGTAGTCTTCTTTTGAAGAGAGGTTACCGAGGTCGGTTTGCTCCTTCGCCAACTGGCCCACTTCATTTAGGAAATCTACGCACTGCATTAATTTCCTGGCTAAGAGCTCGCTTAGAGCAGGGCACTTGGCTTCTACGTATTGATGATCTGGACACACCAAGAAATCGTTCTGGAGCTGTAAGTCAGATCCTTGTTGATCTTTCTTGGCTTGGGTTGACTTGGGATGGTCCTATAATTTTTCAAAGCAAAAGAAAAAAATTATATGATTTAGCTCTTTTATTCTTAAGAAATAATCAACAGCTATTTGCTTGTCAATGTACACGCAAGATTATTAAGGAAAATCAAAATTACAGTAATTCAAACTACATTTATCCTGGTACATGCAGAAATTTATCCTTATCGTTTGATAATTTTGGAGAGATGAAAAAAAGTTGGAGATTAAAAGTTAAAAAAGACTTTCAAAAAACATGTGGGGATATTATTTTACGGCGATCAGATGGATTTATTGCTTATCACTTAGCGACTGTTATAGATGACCTTTCATTAGGCATTAGTGAGATTGTGAGAGGAAGTGATTTGATGGATGGAATGCTCTCACAAATGGCAATTATCGATGCCTTTAAACAAAAGCCACCTATATATAGGCATTTACCTATTATTTTAAATGATGATGGCAAAAAACTTTCTAAAAGAGAAGGTGGCGTCGGCTTAAACTATTTAGTAGACAAAGGAATGAATCCTTCTATGGTAATAGGATGGATGGCTTCAAGTTTAAATTTGGTTCCAGAGAAATCAGAGCTATCATCTTTAGACTTATTAAGACACTTAAAAGCAAGCAGCTGTAAATTAGACCTATTACTTGAAGGAAATACTTCTAATTATAAAATAAATTGATAAAAATGAATTATTTGCAGAAGAAACTAACGACAAAAAAAATGTTTAACAGAAAATACTTTTTACTTTTTTTTATACTACTTTTTTTTATATCTTACATTTCTTCTGAAAAAACTATAGCAGATTACTTTAGCCAAGTTAATGTACTGGCTTCAGAATGTTTTAATAGAAAAAATGTAGGATCTTGTAGAGCGGCTTTAGCGATTTCTGAAACTTATCAATCATATGCCTCTTCTAAGAATAATTATCGTTGCCAAACTAGTTTGTTAGCATTAGAAGCTCATATAATTATGGTGGTTTTCAATAGTTCTATCAATAATCGCTTATCCTCTCAAGCTTTAATGAATGTAAAGAGAACTTGTAATGATTTATTCCTTCAAGATGCTGAATCCAAAAAGAAAGAAAGATGAATTAATTTGTGTAGTTTTACATTTGAGTGTAAATTTAATTTCACACCACTGATAATTCTGCTATCAGATATATATCATAAAAGCTATGGATAAAACTAAAGGTCTTTCACAAGAAGACACCAAGCAAAAAAGCTTTAACTCTCTTAAAAATAAGAGTAAATCTAAGAACGAAAAAAATGTATCAAGTGGACAAGAGGTCTTGTTAAAGCTTCCTGGAGGCTTTGAATACAAGGCCCCAGGAAAAAGACAAAGAATTATCATAGCTTCTATAGTTCTTGGATTAAATGTATTACTTCTAGTTGCAGTAGGTTTATATTTTTATCTACCAGGCTTTAAAGAAATTATTTATAATATAGGTAGGTAGGAAATAACTTAACCTTTACTCTTGTTAGATATAGAAAATATATAGGCTTTATAAAATAGCAATGTTGCATTGAATAGAGAAATCGAATAAAAAAACCCTGCATTAGCAGGGTTTTTTAGGGAGAACATACCAAGAAGTCTTGCCTTGTTTCGACTTCTTAGATGATTCATAACTCCTCACCAGGCTATTATCACTAACATAGCCCAGATTGCAAGAGCTCAATTAGCAACTACCTCAACTGTCACAGTGACAGTTGAGGTAGTTGCTAATTGCATTGATTGGTGAACTTTTCTTGATTAAATGCTCTAAGAGTAGCGTTTTAAGGCTTTAATGTATCGAATGATACCTAATTTGGGAACTTGAATCCTTCTGATAAAGGCCATCAGTCATCAGCTTCTTCACCTCCTCAGCGGAAGACAACTCTTAAGTGGAGCAGTAACGGGGAGTTATCATCAATAGATATGGCAAGAATTCTTTCAAAACTAGAAGACCCTGGACTTATAGAGTGTGATTTCTCTTGTGATATTGACCAGTAGCACTTCAAATGATTCGACTGTTTAACTTCCAATTATTTTCGTTCAAAGAGTTAGGATTTGTTTAAGTGGTTTAATTTTATGAAAGCTGGATTTATTGGCGTATTTACATTTATAGCGATTGGAGTCTTAGCCTTTATTGTCTTGTACTTTTCAACAAGATATAGATCAGCATTCGAAGCAGATCAGGCATGCCATTCCCAAATCTCTATAAATTATTTAGACAATACCAATGTTGGTTGTGACCATGATCTTGAGACAAGGCAATGGATTCTTTTCGAGGATTTACCAGGCTTAGAACCTGCAAAAGTATTGAAAAGATATAGGTACTGAGTCTTATTGGACAATATATAACTAGTAATTATGATTTATTTTGCTTAAACAGATTCATGAAATTCTGAAATAGTAAAATTGCTATAACTGTAGTTATCAAGGCTGTTATTAAGAAAGTAGAAATCTGTCCAATTGAACCAGCTACATATATATGATTACCTAGTAAGGGAAAGTCAATTAATGATCCTACAGATCCCCAAATTAATACCCATGTAGACACATAGGCTATTGCAATAAAATCCTTTTTATCCATATTATTCAAAAAATAATTTTAACTAAAATGATTAGATAAGTTAAATATAGTACATTTTAATTAATAGCAAAAATGCTATGCGTAACTGGAGCACCATGAAAAACCAGCTCTGTCAGTATTAGCATTATGAAGCCAATCATTGCCGCTCTACCATTAACTAGTTCTGAGTTTTCATTGAATCCAAAAATATTTTCAACGCTTTCATCATTATTATTAAGCCATTTCGATTCTTTTCCCTTACCAACTTGATCTTGATTAGTGGTTAGTTGAGAAGGCTTTGCTGTGATTCCTTTTGAGATTTGATCTTTGTTTTCGGACATTGCTTAGGTAAGTGCTATAAGATTTTATTTGCGTTCCTTACCTAAATAAATGTTTTTTCTTCGTTTCTTAATCATTCGGAAAGACTTTCGGAAAATTCTATTCTTATCAAAAAGATATAATTTATAACTAATAATCGATAAAGTTAAAACTATTAATAATAAAGAGGTATAAAATAACATTGGGCTTATTGCTTTTCTTAATGATATCTCTCATTCATCTTGAAATCAATCAAAAGTGATATCTTTTTTAAATTTCGCTTAGTGTGTTAATTAGAATTAATTATTTAACATTATCAAGATTGTCAAAAAGATTTTTTTTTGCTAATAATTATTTATCTGAGTAATTGTCTTTATTTATAGCGTTCTTTCAACATCTATGCAAATTGAACGTTTAGGGCCTTTATTCATGTTTTTCTTGAGCTCTTCAATGAGTTCTTCATTAATTTTTAAAAAGTAAGCTAATGGATTCTCTAGTAGATATTGCATGGTTTATTCCTGGGTTGCCTTTTTCAGGAGGGCTTTTGATTGCACTCTTACTTTTAAGTTTTAGGCGAACAATGAATAGACTTTCAAAACCGGTCTCATTCTTGATAATTAGTTCGATTGCCATTTCAACAGCATTAAGTATAATTTTTTATTTTAAGCATTTATCAGGTAAATTATTGGATTGGCATATTAATTTAGGTTCAATAGATATTTTGGCATCTTTTTATGTAAATAGTACATCTTCTTTATTGCTAACCATAACAGGTTCAATCTTCTTAATAGTTACTTTGTATTCATATTACAAGCTACCAAGGGCCATTGGATATGTAAGATATCTAACATTGTTGGCGTTGTCTTGCGGAGCGATTTCCCTATTTATTTTAGATAGTGATTTGTTATCTAAAATACTTAAATAGCTTTTGTTATTTTACAAATTTATATTAAATCTATTATAAGAACTACAGTTAAAGTCCAAATAATCTCTAACATAAGTGTATAATTTAAAATTTCTTTTATCTTGCTTGCATTTGCATTTGGGTGTTCCATCCCAAGTATAGGCTTGTAATTTATCTGTTTATTATAGTAATTATTCCCGCCCATTTTTGTATTTGTACAGTTAGCAAATATGGCTTCTGACAAGCCAGCATTAGGAGATAAATAACCCTTTGCTTCATTTAGTGCCTTTTTAATTATAGAGAAATAATTACCCCATTCTTTTGATATCAATGGGAGACTAATTAAAACGAGTCTGCAGGGAATAAAGTTTAGAAAATCATCTAATCTTGCACTAGATTCTCCAAGCCATTTTAATTTTCCTGTGCGATAGCCAAGCATAGAATCTAATGTGCTACTTGCCTTGAATGCCCAGGCAAAAGCTATGGGACCTGGTAGAGATAGTGAATGTTTCCACGTAATCGTTCCAACAAATATCCAAAAAAGAGGTGAAAATACTCCATCAATTGCATTCTCGCTAGCTGTCTCTGCTGTCGCTCTAAGTACTTCATCTTTGTCTAAATTTTCAACATCTCTACCAACTATTCCTTTAAGTGCTATGCGAGCAGTGTCGATTTGTTTATTTAAAGATTTACTGTCTAGACATTTAAGTACATTTAAAACACCATTATTAAGACTTTTATAAGCGAGAGAACTTGATAGCGTAACCATTAAAAATAAATTACTTATTAATTCAGGTGCAAAAGATTGTTTGAGTGAAATTTGCTCTATAAGCCAACCAGAACATCCACTGATGGATACAACTAAAACTGTTATAAGTAAACCACCTAATCTTAGTCCTAGGATATTATCTTTTGCTAAAGAATAAATGGTTTTTTGTAGAAGCTTAATAAGCCACCCTATGACCTGTACAGGATGAATTATCCTCTCTGGGTCTCCAATGATTAAATCTAAGAAGACAGCCCCAATAATTATTATTGAAGTAATGTTTAGTCTGTTTTTAGCCAGCTAAACATGGCTCTAAGGTTTTTACCAACTTTTTCTATAGGCAGTGCGGCATCTTGAGTACGCATCTTTTTCATTAATGGCTTATCAGATTCGCATTCAGCTACGAAATTTTTAGCAAAAGTACCGTTTTGAATATCAGACAATATTCTTTTCATTTCTTCTTTTGTTTCTGAGGTTATTAGTCTTGGCCCTGATACATAATCTCCATACTCTGCTGTATTGGAAATGGAGTCTCTCATAGCTGTTAATCCACCTTTCACCATGAGGTCAACAATGAGTTTTACTTCATGTAAGCATTCAAAATAAGCTAATTCGGGTTGATATCCCGCTTCAACTAGAGTTTCAAATCCTGCCTTTACTAATGCTGATAGTCCTCCACATAAAACAGCTTGCTCTCCAAATAAATCCGTTTCTGTTTCTTCTTTGAAATTAGTTTCTAATATTCCTGCTCTTGTTCCTCCTATTCCTTTTGCATATGCCATTGCAAGCTCTCTTGCATGTCCACTGGCATCTTGTTCTATAGCAAAAAGAGCGGGAACTCCTTGGCCATTTTGAAACTCCCATCTAACAGTATGACCTGGACCTTTTGGAGCAATCATTACAACATCTACAAAAGAAGGGGGTTGAATTAGTCCGAAACGAATATTGAATCCATGAGCAAAACTAAGAACCTTTCCAGGAGATAAATGAGGAGCAATTTCTTTGAGATATACGTTTTTTTGAAACTCATCAGGCAAAAGAACCATAATCCAATCTGCCTTTGCAGAAGCTTCAGAGACACTTAATACTTCTAGCCCATCTGCAATCGCTTTACTTGTTGATCTGCTGCCTTCGTATAGCCCTATGACTACATCTACCCCACTATCTTTAAGATTTAAGGCATGAGCATGTCCTTGGGAGCCATAACCAATGATTGCGACAGTTTTGCTATTAAGCAAATTAAGGTCAGCATCAGAATCGTAAAAAAGTTGAGCCATTAGTTGTTGGTGGATGTTTTGTATTAGTTCAGAGCTTGCAAAAGCTTTTAACTTTTAAAAAAAGAATACCTAAAGCTCATTCTAAGAATTAGCTTAGAAATTATGCTTCATTGGGGTGAGAAATCACTTTATCAATAAGGCCATACTCTTGAGCTTGTTTTGCGCTAAGAAAGTAGTCTCTGTCAGTATCTTTTTCAACTTTTTCGTAACTTTGACCAGTCATTTCTGCCATTGATCGATTTAGCATTTCTTTAATTCTTAGGATTTCATTAGCTTCTATTTCAATGTCACTTGCCTGCCTTTGGGATGTCCCTCCTAAAGGTTGATGAATCATAATTCTGCTGTGAGGCAAGGCAAGACGCTTGTTTTTGGTTCCTGCGGATAGAAGGAATGCACCCATTGAGGCCGCTAGTCCAACGCAGATTGTTACTACATCACTTTTTACATATTTCATCGTGTCATATATTGCTAAACCTGCAGTTACTGAGCCTCCAGGACTGTTGATATATAGATAAATTGGCTTTGTACTATCTTCAGAATCAAGGTATAGCATTTGCGCTACTAGACTATTTGCAACAGCATCAGTTACTTCTTGACCAAGAAATAAAATTCGTTCGGCACCAAGTCTTGTGTAAATATCTACCCATCTTTCAAATTGACTTCCTGGAAGTCTATAAGGAACACTAGGAGTACCAATTGGCATAATAAAAATTGATTAGAAGAAATTTCGAAAAGAGAATTTTTTAGGTTTATTTAGGGTGACATTGATGATAAATAGATTAATGATTCGCAGAATCAGGTAAATCTTTTCTACTCTCTAAAACTCTATCTATAATTCCATACTCTACTGCTTCTTTAGGGTTTAAATAACTCATTCGATCAGAGTCTTGGGATAATTGTTCAATACTTCGACCTGTATTTTTTGAGAGAATGGCAAGCATTGCTTGTTTATTGTGAATCACTTCTTTTGCTCTAATTTGAATATCAGTTGCTTGACCTTGTGCCCCACTTCTAGGTTGATGAAGAACAATTGAAGCATGTGGAAGTGCTGCTCTATGTCCTTTTGAGCCAGCAGAAAGAATTACTGCTGCTGTTCCCATGGCTTGTCCTATACAAATAGTATGAACAGGTGGTTTTATGTAACTAATGGTGTCACAGATTGCAAAAGCTTCGGTTTCAAACCCAACCGCATCGCCTGTATACCAACTTGTTCCTGTTGAATTTATATAGAAATAAACAGGTTTTTCAGGATTATCGAATTCCAGAAATAATAGTTGCGCAATTATTAATTCAGTAACATCAATACCTAATTGTCTTTTGGCATCATCATCAGAAAACAAAGGAAGACCAAGGTAAACAATTCTTTCTTTTAAAAGGAGAGATGGCAAATCGGGCGGAGGTGTTCGGAGAACAGTTGAGTCTCCGTAGTATGGAGCAGATGCCGTCAAGTTGAAAAAGGTATCTAGGTTAATACACTAGCCATTACTAGCCAGAAGAGGGGTTAATTTCTTCAGATTGACTTTTAGCTGAATTTTTTTCAATTTTCCCAAAGACCATTCTTCCTGTAGCTGTCTGTAATGCTCCTGTGACAATTACATTTAATCTTTGCCCAATTAGTTCTTTTGCGTCTTCTATGACCACCATGGTTCCATCATCAAGGTAGCCAATACCTTGTTTTTCTTCCTTACCCTCTCTAACTATTTTTAAATTTAGCTCTTCACCAGGTTGAACTTCTGGTCTTAATGCAATTATTAAGTCACTAAGATTTAGTACTCTCAGGTTTTTAACTTGTGCAACTTGAGCAAGATTGAAATCAGAAGTTATTAGTGTGCCGCCAGTATCTTCTGTTAGTTTCAGGAGCCTTTCATCAGTACCTTCCCCTTGATATTTTGTGCTATTTATTACTAGTTTTCTGTCATACTCGTCTCTTAGCTCATTTAATAATTTTAACCCTCTCCTACCTTTCGAACGTTTTTCAGTATTACTGGAGTCAGCCAACTTTTGAAGTTCTTCGATCACAGTTTGAGCTACAATGACTTGTCCTTCAATAATGCTGCATTTAAGTAATGCTTTGATTCTGCCATCAATAATTACACTTGTATCTAGAATCTTTGCAGTTGCAGGAGTAAGAATTCCTTCTGATATTAAAAGGGCTTCTGTGCTATTTGGATTAAATAATCTTAGAAAAGTTCTGCCATGAACCTCTGCAAGGCTATATCCTAAGACTCCAAAAACGATATTACTAAGAACTGCAATTAGAGGTTTGATGAAAAATATTTCTTTGGGTAATGGTAAAAGAAGAATTGGGGCTAAAAGTAAGTTCGCAACTAAAAGACCAAGGATTAACCCTATAGATCTACTTACTAGTAGGTCAGTAGGAGTTGTTCTTATTTGATGAGTAAGCTTTGCTCTTAATTGTTGAAACAATAAACCAACCAGTAAAGCTAATAAAGCCCCAAATCCTCCAAGTACAACTTTTAAACCTTCAATATTAGTGACTTCTTCAAGCATTGAGGCCGGCAAAAAATCTGCCCCAAGCCAGCCACTTGCAGCTCCAGTAATTACAAATAAGATCAGAATTAGTGGATCTACCATGAAGTTAAGGTTTACGCCCCTCTGCTTGATGCATTAAGCATGCTCTAATTTTATAGAGATAGCTAATGATGTTTTTGATGTCTATAACAATTGCTTTATAAGTCAGCCTGTGAATTATCCTAGAAGTGCATATGTTCATATCCCTTTTTGTCATAGGAGATGCTTTTATTGTGATTTTCCTGTAGTCATTTTAGGCGATAAAGCTAGAGGAGATTATGGACCTGGTAGCAGGACAGTTCAGTCATATTTGAAATTACTGTTTAGAGAGATTTCTTTAGCATCAAAAGGAACTCCATTGGCGACGATTTATATAGGAGGTGGAACCCCTTCACTTTTAGCCCCTTATCAGGTTGCTGATTTATTAAATCATTTGAATAATCAATTTGGCTTTCAAGATGGAGCAGAAGTGTCATTTGAAATCGATCCTGCTAGTTTCAATAGAGAAGAGCTAATGGGATATATAGAAGCTGGAGTTAATAGATTTAGTCTAGGCGCACAAAGTTTTGACAATGTAATGCTATCTAAAATAGGGAGAAGACATGAATTTAATCATTTAATTGATTCATTTAATTGGATTAATGAATTCTTTTTAGAAGGTAAACTATGCAGCTGGAGCTTAGATCTTATACAGAACTTACCTAATCAAGATATTGAAGCTTGGAAAAGCCAACTTGAAAAGGTTATTGATATTGCTCCTCCTCATGTATCTATATATGACCTTTCAATAGAAAATGGAACAGTGTTCGAGTGGATGCAAAATAGAGGAGAGTTAGATCTTCCTGATAGTGATCTTTCTGCTGATATTGCAATACTGACTTCTTCAATGCTTAAAGAAGCAGGATTTTCTAGATATGAAATCTCTAATTTTGCATTACCAGGTCATACATCAAGGCATAATAGAGTCTATTGGAGTGGTTCTGAATGGTGGGGGTTTGGACAAGGAGCAACAAGTTTTATAGGGGGAAAAAGATTTAGTCGCCCTAGAAAAAGCGCAGAATATAAGCAGTGGGTTAAGAAACAAGAAGTTGAAGGATCTGAAGCCTCTTTGGGTTCTAAAAGAAACTCTCCAATTGATTTGGAGGATATGCTCTTAACTGGTTTAAGGAGGCGCGAAGGTATTAACTTTTGGCAATTAGCAAATGATTGGGGTTGGGATAAAAAACAAACCCATATTTTCCTGAATCAGTTATTAATTCGTTGGGATGATTTCATAAAAGGAGGATTGGTTAAAAATTATGGTGAAAGAATCTGTTTAAGTGATCCAGAGGGGATGAATTTAAGTAATCAAATTCTTGTAGAGATGATTTTGTGGTGGGAGTCTTTGCCTAAAGACGCTGTTGAGCCACCCATTCTTTAAGAGCTTTAACACATAACTCTCTTGATTGAATTAACGGCTGACAGAAAGGTGGCTGTGTTTTTGTAAGCCCAATCAAATCAGCGGTTACTCTTACTTGTCCGTCGCATTTATCACCTGCCCCTATTCCTATCACTGGAATCTTGAGGGTTTTTTTGATTTTTTCTGCAATTTCATCAGGTACATGCTCTATCACAATCGCAAAACACCCTGCTTTCTCTAGTTCAAGTGATTTATTTAAGATTTCTTTTTGAGATGAATGGTTTTCGGCTTGTCTGCGAAATCCAAGATTATTAACTGATTGAGGCGTTAGGCCAAGATGACCCATGACAGGAATACCCATTCTTATTAAGCGGTTTATAACATTGATGGTTTCTGGCTCTGCACCTTCTAGCTTTACACCTGAGGCACATGAGTCTTTTAGCAAGCTTCCTGCAGCTTCAACTGCTTTGTCTTCTCCACATTGATAACTAAGAAAAGGTAAGTCACAAATCACTAGAGGATGTTTATTAATAGAGTTTGAAAAACCTCTACAGACTGCCTTGGTGTGATCAAGCATTTGCTGAAGAGTAATGGGTAATGTTGTTGTATGCCCATGAACAAACATTGCTAATGAATCTCCGACCAGTACAACATCAGCGCCTGCCTCTTCCACAATTGCTGATGAAATGCTGTCCCATGCAGTGAGAATTGTAATTGGCTTACCAAGTTTTTTAAAACGAACTAATTCTTTTGGTAGCATCAAAATTGTTTTCTAAATGGTTCAGGTTGTAAACTCTAGGAGACTCGGACCCATGCGGCTTCAACACCTAAACCTGGTCAGGACCGGAAGGTAGCAGCCAAAAGGGATGCTTGAAGCAGGCGTGGAATCCGGGTCACCTATTTATTATTAATCTGTAGATTCTTTTCTAATATTTCTTAGCCTTAAAAACTCAGGAATATTTGCTCCTGCTTCTCTTGTTGCTTTTTGTCGATAAATGGATTGTTGAGGAAATTTACTGTTTGATTTTTGATTGTTATAGGACTGATTTCCATTAAATCCAGTAGCAATTACAGTTACTTGCACTTCACCTTCAAGTTCTTCATCAATAACTGCTCCAACAATAATGTTGGCCTCTGGATCAACTACTTCAGATATAACCTCAGAGGCAGAAGTCATATCTTCTAATGTCATATCCTTCCCACCAGTAATGTTTACAACACAACCTTTTGCACCATCAATTCTGCTTGCTTCTAAAAGTGGGCTGTTTATAGCTGCTTGAGCTGCCTCTACGGCCCTGGATCGTCCAGATCCCAAGCCAATCCCAAGCAGAGATGTTCCTGCTTCAGTCATCACTGAACGTACGTCAGCAAAGTCAACATTTACGAGCCCAGGACAAGTAATTATGTCGCTAATACCTTTCACACCCATTCTTAAAACATCATCAGCATTCCGGAAAGCCTCTTGCAAAGGTGCTGAACCATTTACATCTTTTAGTCGGTCATTAGGTATGACAATTAAAGTATCAACATTTTCCGCCAACCGTTCTATTCCTTCATCAGCTTGCCTCATTCTGCGTCTACCTTCAAAAGTAAATGGTTTGGTAACTATTCCAACAGTTAGGGCGCCTGTCTCTTTTGCTACTTCAGCCACAACTGGAGCGGCTCCAGTACCAGTGCCACCTCCCATGCCAGCTGCAATAAATACTAGATCTGCCCCTTCTAATGCTTGTTGTAAGTCAGCTCTAGACTCTTCTGCTGCTTTTTGGCCAATACTTGGATTACCCCCTGCACCTAACCCCCTTGTAAGGGTTTGACCAAGTTGAACTCTGTTTTGAGACGAGGATTGAAGTAATGCTTGGGCATCTGTGTTTAGAACTCTATATGCAACCCCTCTAAGGTCGCTAAGTATCATTCGATTGACAGCATTACTTCCACCCCCTCCAACTCCTATTACTTCAATACGAGCTGTTTGGCTCGGTTGAATTTCTTCTGCTCGGTTTGAGCTAACATTGTTTCCCATCCCCATAACCATTTTTAGAATTTGATTACTTATTTTCGTGCATTATGAACTAGGAATAGGATTCTGTTGGGTTTTTCAAAAAACTCTAGATATCTGAGCCTATTAAATCAGAATTCACTGACTTTCAGAATCTTCATTGCTATTAAGTAAATACTGCTTGTAACTCTTTTGGGCCTGTTTTTCTTATGGGGTAAGCAATTTGGGTTTTTGAGGGTCTTTTAGATCAATATTTGTTTGAACTTCAGTTGTAAATTTTTCTGGTAAAGACCTTATTAGAAAAGGTAAAAGCTTTATTTGATCATCTAATAACTCTTTGTTTAAGCCTAAATAAATTATTTTAAAATCTTTTGTTTGCAAATTAATTTCTCCATTTGGATTAATATCTATTTTCTGAAGTTCACTTCCCAAAGTTGTCCTGTTTTTAAAGATTTCTGCGATACTTTTTCTATGACGCTTTGTCCAGCCATCTACAATTAGCTCTTGATCTAATTTTGTGTTAATTTTAATATTATTTGAAATAGGTATCCAAAAACCAGCTTCATCAATCATTCCTTTTTCTACACCTTTGTAAGTTTTTCTGGTTGCATATGCGACTGGAACCCTTTCTAGGATAGATATATGCAGTTCTGGCGGTAATATTCTTCGATTTACTTTTACTGCTTTTAAAGGTAGTTCTTTAAGGAGAATTGACTCGATATAGTTAGGGTTAATAGTTATTATTTTTAGTCCCGAATCTATTTTAATTTCATTTATAATTTTCTCTTTACTAGTGTATTTATTGCCAGTTATATAAATACTATCCTTATAAATTTTCTTCCATCCATTATCAATTAATAATAAGAATAGAAAGCTCGTTGTTGTCCCTAGAATGCACAACCTCCAAGTTTTAATTAAAAGTAATCTAATATTTTTATTAGTTTTATTTTTTTTGTTAGAAGCCTTCACAAATCACATCGAGCTGATTTCATTAGTTCTGACATCCATTGCCTAGCCCTTTCTGCGTCGGCAAATGGTACGTCTATCTCTTTCCCGCAGCCAATTAGTCTGAGGCGGCATTGGCCTTGAGCTTCATTTGTTAAAGGAGCTTCGCCAGAACTCAGTGCCATTAGCTCAACTAATTCCAACTCTTTTATCTCAAATTGATCTTTGTCATTAAACTTTCCTGCTTCAAATTTGCTCCATACAAGAGTTCCATTTTTTACACGAGCAGCACCAGAATTATCAAGTTTTGCAAGTTCTGAATCTTTTGCCCATTGACGATATAAGGTTTGCCTTCTCCTTTCAAGCCATCCAAGAGCAGTTAAAAGGACAAAAGCTATTAATAGAGGCAACCAGAGGAGACCGTGAATCATTTTTTGAATAAAAGAAATTTCACAGGACTTCTATAAATAAACGTAATTCATTCTTTAGCGGTTTCTACTAAAAGTTTTACTAGTTCATCGAGATTTATCCCAGATGCCTCCCATAGCAGTGGAAACATACTTTGTTTTGTAAAGCCTGGTAATGTATTTATTTCATTTATCCAGAGCTGATTTTTTTTCTCGTCAAAGAAAAAATCAACTCTGGATAATCCTTCTGCGGATATTGCCTTGCAAGCACGTACAGATAACTCTTGTACCTTTTTGATCGTTTCTTTAGGGATTGCAGCAGGTATGACTATTTTGCTATTGCTATCTGAATACTTAGTTTCATAGTCATACCAGTCACTATCGAAAGAGACTTCACCCACTGTAGAAGTGGACATTTTCTCTTTCCCCAGAACACCGCATTCAAGTTCTCTTCCTGAGATTGATTTTTCAATAACTATTCTTTTATCAAAAGAAGCGGCTAAGAATAGCCCCTTATAGGCTTCTTCAATTGAATAGGCTTTTGTAATCCCTACCGAAGAACCTAGGTTTGCGGGCTTAATGAAACATGGAAATCCAAGAAAATTCTCAATTTTTTTAATTACAGATGAAAAAGTAGCTTTTTCTAATAAATCATCTTTTGCAACTGTTATGTAGGGCGCTTGAGGTAATCCAGCGGCTTTGAAAATGGTTTTCATTACAATTTTATCCATTGCCATTGCTGAACCCAGTACTCCAGAACCAACAAAAGGCTTTCCAGTTAACTTAAAGAAACCTTGAATGGTTCCATCTTCACCATTGGGACCATGAAGTACTGGGAACCAAATATCTATGTTTTCTATATTTTCTGGGAAATGAGCTATCTTTTCGTTGTTATTATTTTTTAGAAATTTCTCCAGTTCTTTTGAGATACCATGATTTAAAACTTTTTCAGCTATGTCACCAGTCCACCATTTGCCTCTTTGATCAATATAAGTACTAATCACGTTAAATTCTTTTTGATTCGATAATCCTCTTAATGCACTTGCAATTGTTTTAGCTGATTCAATTGAGACATTATGTTCATTAGATATGCCTCCAAAGACCAAGCCTATTGTTTTAAGTTTTTTTTTCATATGATTGATAAGAATTGAATTAATTTAAAAAATTTTAGTGGTTTAAATCTATTAATCAATAGGAATACCGCTTAATGAAAATGAGCGAACTTCGTTTATCTTTACTTTCAGAATATCTCCTGGTTTATAGTTTTTTTGATCTGACCTTGTTTTAGGAAAAAATGTAAGTCTATTTGTACGTGTTCTTCCCATTAACTGGCTATCATCTTTTGGATTTAAGCTTTCAGCAAGAACTTCTTCTATCTGATCTTTATATCTTTCATTGAGCCTTCTTGCAGTTGTTTCTACAAGAGAATTTAATTCTTGTAATCTTCTGACTTTAACTGATTCTGGCAATTGCTCTACCCATAAAGCAGCAGGGGTATTAGGTCTTGGAGAATATGCTGCAGTATTTAATTGATCGAAGCCTATTTCTTGAACAACAGCTAATGTTTTTTGGAATTGATCATCTGTTTCTCCAGGAAATGCAACTATCACATCTGCAGTAATGGAAGCATTGGGTATAAGATCCCTGATTTCATTGATGATTCTTTTATACTTTGAAATTGTGTAACCTCTTCCCATTCTTTGAAGTACTTCATCATCTCCACTTTGAAAAGGAATGTGAAAATGCTCGCATATCTTTGGTAGCTCAGCGCAAGCTTTAATTAGTCGAGATGTGAAATATCGCGGATGACTTGTTGCAAATCTAATTCGCTCAATCCCTTGTACATCATGAATAAAATAAAGTAAATCAGTTAATGTATTTTTTCTTCTTCCTTCTTTAGTTATACCTGGCAAGTCTCTTCCATAGGCATCTATATTTTGGCCAAGAAGAGTTATTTCTTTAAATTCTTTTTTTGATAATGTCTCGATTTCTGATCTAATTGATTCTGGAGTTCTAGATTGTTCCTTACCCCTAACAGCAGGAACAACGCAATAGGTGCATCTTTCATTACAACCATAAATCACATTAACCCAACCGCATATTTTGCTTTCTCTTCTTGCAGTCGTTACATCTTCAAGTATGTAGTGATTTTCAGTTGCAACTACTTGTTGGCCAGTATCAACTTTATTCAAAAGCATTTCAAGCCTATTGGCATGTTGCGGACCCATAACAAGATCAAGTTCTGGAACTCTTCTAAGAAGAGACTCACCTTCTTGTTGAGCTAAGCAACCTGCAATAACTAGTTTAAGATTAGGTAAAGATCTTTTTCTAATAGCTTGTCTACCTAAATAGCTATAGACCTTTTGTTCAGCGTTATCTCTAATCGTACAAGTGTTGTAAATAACTATGTCTGCATTAAACTCTGACTCTCCTTTTTTATATCCCATATTTTCCAAAACACCTGCCATTCTTTCAGAATCAGCTTTATTCATTTGGCATCCAAATGTTGTAATCCAATATTTCCCTTTCTCAGAATTAAGGCTTTCCAATCTAGTCTCTACTGGGTTTGCTTCTGTTGATAGCACTTTTTATTTAAGCCCTTGGTTTACCTTTCCATTATCTTTGATGATTAATCTCAAAGAGACTTTTTGTTTTGAAAAAGGTTTTAAGTTCATAAAATCTTTTATTAAGGGCGAGCGAGGGGATTCGAACCCCCGAATAGCGGCGCCACAAGCCGCTGCCTTAACCACTTGGCGACGCCCGCCGCACTTATATCAATTTACCAACTCGTATTCAATTAAGTTGTAATGATTAGCCAAAAGATGCAAGATTCACAAATTTCTTGTCTCGAGGTACTTGTGCCAAGAGGATTGATTCAATGTGGGAAAAAGATTGCAACAACAAGAGTTACGTATGAAGGTCTATGCCCTATCAGCATTTATTTCAAAGAAGGACTTGTTGTGAATATCGAACCAATAATGAATCCTAAAAGCAAATCTTTAAAGATTCTTCTACCTAGATTTGTAGAGCCTCATGCTCATTTGGATAAAGCTTTTACTTGGGGAGATCATCCAAATCTTTCTGGCACTTATGAAGGAGCTTTGAAAGAGAACTTAGAAGAGCATCAGAAAAGAACAAAGAGCTTGGTTCTTGCAAGGTCAGAAAGAGCTCTAAAGCTGGCTTCTTTTAATGGCTTTAGAGCAATCAGGTCACATGTGGATAGTACCGGGCTTAGCTCAGAGTTGACTTGGGAAGCTTTAATTGAGTTACAGCACGATTGGAGGCTTCTGATTCAGTTGGAACTTGTAGCGTTAGTTCCATTGGCTTTTTGGAGCACTTCAGGCGGGGGTATTTTAGCTAAAAAAATTGCAAAACAAAATGCTTGCTTCGGGGGAGTTTTAGTACCTCCTTTTAAACCTGAAAAAGTAAGAAAGGATTTGTATAACCTGTTTAAAATTGCCAACGATATGGGCTGTGGAGTTGATCTTCATATAGATGAAAGTGCTAAAGAACCAGGTTCTGGTCTCAAAGAACTAATTAATGTTCTTGGCAATATGAAAGTGGATGTACCAATAACATGTAGTCATCTAAGTAGTATGGGACTTCTCAAGCCTAGAGAGATTAAATATTTTGCTACTCAATTAGCTAAATTTCAGATAAATGTCATTTCTCTACCATTAACTAACGCTTGGTTACTGGGAAGAAAGACTGGTGCAACAGCCATTGAGAGACCGATTGCGCCAATTTCTCAGCTTCAACATGCAGGAGTCAATGTAGCGATTGGCGGAGATAATGTTCGAGATCCTTGGTTTCCAGCTGGAAATTTTGACCCTCTTATGTTGATGTCCCAAGCGATGTTGCTTGCTCAGTTGGCGCCATGGAACCGGTTTGGACTATCACCATTTACGTCAGCACCTGCTCGAATTATGAGACTTGAATGGGATGGCTCGATAGGTATTGGAGTCCCTGCAGATTTTATATTGTTAGATGCTAATAATTGGTCTGAGTTGTTGTCAGGTAATGTAAAGAGAAAGATAATAATTAAAGGTAAATTTCTTGAAGGGAATAATTCTAAATTTAATCAAATGGGAATCAAGAATTTTTAAATGAAAGATCTTCCTGATTACAATCAATTCCTTAAGAAAATAAATCTTATTAAAGATTTAGATGTTATTAATCATCCTTCTGAAAGAAAAAGATATTCAAGAGATTTCTTTAACTACTCTCCAATTCTCTTTGAGAAGTTACATCAATGTTGTGCTGAGATTGTTTTGCGACCTAAATCAATAGAAGCAATACTTGCAGTTGCAAAGTTTTGTTATTTGTATGAAGTCCCTCTCACTTTAAGAGGTTCAGGGACAGGGAATTATGGACAATGTGTGCCTATTGAAGGAGGAGCAGTGATGTTAATGGATCACATTAAAGAAATAATTAAGTTTGATTCTTTAACTGGAGAAGTGACTGTTCAGCCTGGATGTTTACTTGGTAATCTTGATACTTTTTTAGGAAGTAAGGGAAGGCAGCTTAGGTTGATTCCTAGCACATGGAGAACTGCTTCAGTAGGTGGTTTTATTTCAGGTGGTTCAGGTGGAATTGGCTCAGTTAAATGGGGCTTTTTAAGAGATCCTGGTCATTTAAAGGCTTTAGAAATAGTAACTTTGGAGCAAAAGCCAAAGTTGATTCGACTGGATGAGCTTGAATCAGAGCCTTTAAATCATGCCTATGGTACTAATGGAATTATTACTTCTTTAACTCTTGCAACTGCCAACTTTCAAGAATGGTATGAAGTCACAATTGATTGCAATGACCTTGGTGATGCTATTAAGTTAGTTAAATATTGTTCTTCCGCTGCGATAGAGATTTATTTATGTACTTTATTAGAGAAAAAGATTATCGAAAACATACCAAATTGGAGTGGAGATGCAAATGGAAGATATAGGCTATTAGTTTTAACAACTTTCTCTGGAGTTAATACACTTAGGAAAATAGCCACTACTTATAATGTGATATTTAGAGATTTAGGAAAAGAAAAGTCCTCAAATGGATTTAGAGAACTTTCTTGGAATCATACAACTTTGCATATGCGAGCAAAAGATAATAGTTGGACATATTTGCAGATGTTATTACCTGATCCTGAATTAGAAGCAATAGAATTTTTAAATAAAAAATGGAAAGGAGAGATTCTTTGGCATCTTGAATCTGTTAGACAGCAAGGTGTGCAACGTATAGCAGCTTTGCCTTTGTTTCGCTGGAAGGATAAGGAATCTTTAGATAGTCTTATTGCAGATTGTATAAATACTGGAGCATTAATCTTTAACCCACATGTGATAACTGTTGAAGATGGAGGTTTGGGAATCATAGACAGTGATCAGGTAGAAGCTAAAAGAAACTTTGATCCGAAAGGTCTTCTTAATCCGAAAAAACTTAAAGGTTGGAATTAGTTTCTTTATAAAAAGATAAATTCTCAAATATATATAGAGAGCCAGTAATTACAGGACATGGATTAGGCCATTTCTTTAATAATAAAAATTTCTCTAATACTTCTTCAGCACTATTGCTTTCATGCAATCTGTTAGCAAGACCTGGACATGCTTTCAGTAACTTAGCCTTTGTCCATGATTTGTGATTTTTGACAGGGATTATCCATGCAAAATCATTTTCTTTAATTAGTAATTTTATTATTGCCGGACCATTCTTATGAGATTGAATTCCAATTATCCAATTCACTCCTTTGTTATTTCCATCCCATAAACTTCTTTCTTTTGCAAGTATTTCTGCAGCCCCAGGATTATGTGCACCATCTAATAATAATGGTTTACCTTGCCATGAAATCTTTTGTAACCTTGCAGGCCAAGATGCATTTTTCAGTCCATTGATAATATCTTTTTCTTCAAACTTCCATCCAAATTTGACTAATTCCTCCAGTATCCCTTTTGCTACTGCAGCATTATTGCGTTGAATTGCTCCAGGTATTCCTAATTCCCAATTGGGAGAAAGTGGTTTTACCCATTTGATCTTTGCATTGTTTTTGTAGGCAATTTCTTCAAGTATTATCTCAACTTTCTTTTTTTGTATTGAACTGACAACTATACATCCAGGAGAAATTGTAGCTCCTTTCTCATATGTGATTTCTTCAATACTATTTCCTAAATATTCGCAATGGTCTAAATCAATACTCCCTATACCTATTACGGGCCTGTAAGAATGGGCTGTTGTTGCATCAAGTCTTCCGCCTAAACCAGCTTCTAAAATTATCAACTCCACTTTTTTGTGTTCAAAATAATCTAGAGCACAAGCAATTACCAGTTCAAAAAGAGTAAGGTCTTTGCTCTTTGTTTGAATATTATGTATTCGGGTCTCAAATTCTTTTTTAGTTATCTTTTTACCTTCTACGCGAATTCTCTCACACCAGTCAAAAATATGAGGAGAGGTTGTACAACCTACTTTAAGAGATTTTTCTATCACACAGCTTTCTAAAAATGAAGCTATAGAACCTTTGCCATTTGTCCCAATAATTTGTATTGCTGGGATATTTTTGCATGGATTATTAATTAAATTTAGTGTTTTTTCTATTCTATGAAGATTCAGGTCAATATTATCTCTAGAGTTAATATTGGTTATGGCTTTAAGCATTTTTATTATTTTATTTCTTTCTTTCTTATGTGATCCTTTGGAGAGTTTTCTTCAGCTTCTTAATTAATAATCTTATTTCTCTATCATTAATAGTTAATGGGGGCACCATTCGTATTACTTTCTCACCAGCTGAAATAACAAGAAGTCTTTCTTTTAAAGCTTCCTTAACAACAAGTTGAGCAGTTAATTTTGAATTATCTTTTATTACTAGCCCTCGCATTAGGCCAATCCCTCTAGTCTCCCTGAAATGATCAGGAAATAAGTTAATTATTTCATTGAGAGATTGTTCAATTTGTTGACCTTTTAGTTTTGATTTTTGAATAAGATCGCGTTTTTCTATTTCCTTTGCAACAGTTATTCCTGCTTTGCAAGCAAATGGATTTCCCCCGAAAGTGCTTGCATGATCTCCTTTTCCTAAGACGTTGGCCATCTCTTTTACCAATAATGCGCCTATTGCGTGTCCACCACCTAATCCTTTTGCAATAGTAAATGCATCAGGTTCAACATTTAAATATTCATATCCCCACCAATGCCCTGTTCTTCCCATTCCTGTTTGTACTTCGTCAAATATTAGAAGAATTTGATTTTTCTTACATATTTCATTTAATAGCTTGAAGAAGTCTTTGTTACCTAAGTGAATTCCTCCTTCACCTTGCACTGGCTCAATTAATACAGCTGCAATCCTAGGTCCATTTTTTTCAAGAGAATCAAATCGATTTTTAAAAGATTTTGCATCATTAAAATTGAAGAATTCAAAACCTTCTAAAAGAGGTTCGAATCCTTTTTGATATTTTAGTTGGCCAGTAGCACTAAGTGCAGCCAGAGTTCTCCCATGAAAACTTGACTTGGCACAAAGAATGATTGGTTTTTCTATACCTCTTTTAAGACGACCATGTTTTCGGGCTAGTTTGATAGCTGCTTCATTAGCTTCTGCCCCACTATTGCAAAAGAAAACCTTGTCCGCACAACTGTTCTTTGTCAACCATTCTGCTAAAGCTTCCTGTTCTGGGATTTGATAGAGGTTTGAAACATGTTGAATTTTTTTTAATTGGTGAATTAAGGCTTTTCTGAGCTTTCTATCACTATGTCCCAGACTGCAAGTTGCTATTCCAGCAATAGCATCAAGATATTTTTTACCCTTTTCGTCCCAGATCCAGCAGCCATTTCCCTTTATCACTTTCAAAGGAAGCCTTTGATAAGTTTCCATTAAATAAGTGGGAGCGGTCGGACTCGAACCGACAAACCCGAAGGTGCCGCATTTTGAGTGCGGTGCGTCTACCAATTCCACCACGCTCCCTTACTTAAAGTGTATGACAGGGATAGAGATTTCTCTTAAGCAACTTCTTGGTTGAGATCAGTGAAATCCTCTAGGCCCTTTTGCATTGTCTCACTTTGATAAATCTTAGAGCCTTTTCTAACAATATTACAGCCAACTTTATTTAGTTTTTCTTCAAAATTTTCATAGCCTCTATCTAAATGATGGAGGCCTTTAATGATACTTCGCCCTTTTGTTGATATTGAAGCTAAAACAATTGCTGCAGATGACCTTAAGTCTCCTGCAGACAAGCATGACGGAATTAATTCTTTTACTCCTTCAATGAGGGCGGTATTACCTGAAAGATGAATGGAGCTTCCCATTCTTTTAAGTTCAGAAACATGTTGCATCCTGTTCTCAAATACGTTTTCAATAATTGTGCTTGTTCCTTTGGCTGTGGCCATAAGAGCCATGAAAGGAGCTTGCAAGTCAGTTGGAAAGCCTGGAAAGGGACTTGTTGATATGTCAACGGATTTAAGTTCTTTGCCAGGGGTTATTTTTATTGCATTTTCTTTTATATCTATAGAACAACCACATTCTTCAAGTTTTTCAATTATCGCACCTAGGTGAGCTGGTATTACAGGAGATAATGATAGCTCCGATCTTGTAATTGCTGCAGCTATAAGGAATGTTCCGGCCTCAATTCTATCTGGAATGGCTGAATAGATCGAACCATTTAGTTTTTGTTTCCCTATGATTTTAATTTTTGATGATCCTGCACCAAAAATTTGAGCACCCATAGAAATTAGTAAATTTGCAAGATCTTGTATTTCAGGCTCTTGAGCAGCATTCTCAATAATTGTTTCACCTTCTGCAAGAGTTGCTGCCATAATAAGTGTTTCTGTTGCACCAACACTTTGACAATTTAGTTTTATGTGAGCTCCTTGGAGCCTCTTCCTTTGAGAAATAATCTGTGCACAAACTACACCATCTTTGATAATCACTTCGGCACCCATTGCTTTTAGTCCTTTTATATGTTCTTCAATTGGTCTTGCCCCTATTCGACAGCCACCAGGCATAGGGATTTTTACCTCTCCTTTTCGTGCTAGTAAAGGACCTATGCAAACAAAACTAGCTCTTAGTGCATGAACAAGGTTATAGGGAAGCTCAGTAATCTTAATTGAATTGGAAGAAAGGTATAATTTGTTTGCCTCACGGTAAAGACTTACCCCTATTTCTTGTAACAAATTTGACATTACCGCAATATCAGTAAGCTCAGGAACGTTGTTAATAACAAGCTTTTCTTCTGTTAGAAGCGAAGCTGCCATAAGAACTAGTACTGAATTTTTAGCACCACTTATTTTTATATTTCCAGACAAATATGAAATTCCATCAACCTCCAAATATGGCTCAGAATTAATTATGTTTGCGTTTACGACACTATGCATAGGTTAATCTAACCATTATAAGACCTATGATGACAAGTATTTTATTGACAGTCTATATAATCGAAATAACAAGACATGAGAGTAATTATTAAAAATTGCTTTTGTGGGCTAGTTATTTTCACATGATTTCTTGCGGATGTGGCGGAATTGGTAGACGCGCATGTTTCAGGTACATGTGGCCTTGTGCCATGGGAGTTCAAGTCTCCCTATCCGCATCACTTAAAGTATTAACAATTAAATGGTTTGCCAATGATTTGCATACAAATTAACAACTCTTCTGAACTGATTGCTTCTAAAGTTGGTAACTTTATAGAAACGTTGACCCCTGATAAAATTGATCAAACCATTGTTGAAAGTAAGCTCCTAGAAAAGATATTAGAAAATTTAACTAATCAGGGTATTAAAGGTAGTGTCTCCTTACTCAATGGCATTGATATTAAAAAAAAAGAAATTGTAATTAATAATGGGCTTAATATTATTAAGCAAAAAGATTTTTGAGGTTTTTGGAAATAGATTTTTCTCATATACCACTAATATCTAGTCGCCGTAACTCAATTGTTCGTCGTTTGAAGAAATTATGTACCACTAAGGGACGTAATGAATCCGCGATAATTTTGTTAGAAGGGACTCATTTATTGCAAGAAATACTTAATAAAGGAAGGATACCTTTAGAGATAGTAGCAACAGAGGAATGGATAAATAAAAATCATAACTTGTTGAATTTTCTTTCAAGAGATGTTGCTATGACTAAGGTTAGCCAAGAAGTATTGCAGGCTTCTTTGAGCACTGTTAATCCAGATGGAGTGGCTTGTTTGATATCTTTTTCTGATCTACCAAAATCTGTCGATAGACCAAATTACATCTTGGCTTTAGATCGAATACAGGATCCAGGGAATTTAGGAACGATTTTTCGAAATGCACTTGCTGCAGAGATAGAATTAGTATGGCTTGGTTTAGGTGCAGATCCATTGGGGCAAAAATCTTTAAGGGCCTCTGCAGGGGCAATATTGGAGTTACCTTTTCAAAGATTTGGTAGTTGTTCTGAAGATCAGGCTATCGATGAGTTATCCAAAAAACTGAAAGATTTTGCTCAAAATGGCTATCAAGTTATAGGTTCATATGCGCAAATAGCATCTACTTCATTTGATATTGTTCCTTATTGGGAGGTTGATTGGATGAAGCCAACAGTGTTAGTCCTCGGTAATGAAGGCAATGGTCTGCATTCTTTAATACAAGCTTGTTGTACAAAAGGAGTTACTTTGCCACATAGTAAAACTGTTGAGTCTTTAAATGTTGCATCTGCATCTGTTCCTCTACTCTTAGAAAGGACAAGGTCCAAAATGACCACTTTTATTAATTAAAAAAGTGAGTGAAGCTAATTTCGATTTTGACTTAATTGTCATAGGTGCTGGCTATGGTGGCTTCGATGCGGCCAAGCATGCAGCCCAGCATGGATTAAAGGTTGCGATTATAGAGTCCAGAGATATGGGAGGAACTTGTGTAAATAGAGGTTGTGTCCCTTCAAAAGCTTTATTGGCAGCGAGTGGAAAAGTTAGAGAGCTAGCTAATGTCAAGCATCTTTCCTCTCTGGGTATTCATTCTGCACCTGTACGTTTTGAACGGCAAAAAATTGCTGAGCATGCAATAAACCTTGTTTCCAATATTCGTAATAACTTAACTAAGACTTTGGAAAGATCTGGAGTGGAAATAATAAGAGGTATTGGCAGACTGGAAGGGCAACAAAAAGTTGGTGTACGAGAGAAGAACGGTGTAGATAGAGTTTTGTCAGCTGAGAATGTCATAATAGCTACTGGTTCAGATCCATTTGTGCCCCCAGGTATTGAGATTGATGGGAGAACTGTTTTCACAAGTGATCATGCAATTAACTTAGAATGGTTACCTAGATGGATCGCAATAATAGGTAGTGGATATATAGGTTTGGAGTTTGCTGATATATATACGGCTCTTGGGTGTGAAGTTACAATGATTGAGGCATTGGATAGGGTTATGCCAACTTTTGATGTAGATATAGTCAAAATAGCTTCTAGAAATCTCATTGAGGGGCGAGATATTGATACAAAGGCAGGAGTACTGGCAAGCAAAGTTTTGCCAGGCTGCCCTGTTAAAATCGAGTTGTCAGAAATGAAGACAAAGAATTTCATTGAAGAACTAGAAGTAGATGCAGTTCTTGTTGCCACTGGAAGAGTACCTGCCAGTAAAGACTTAAACCTTCAAGCTGTTGGCGTAGAGACAAATCGAGGCTATATATCTATAGATAAAAGAATGAGAGTTACTGTTCAAGACCAAATTATTCCTAACTTATGGGCTGTTGGAGATGTAACTGGAAAATTAATGTTGGCACATACTGCAGCCGCTCAAGGAACAATTGCTGTTGATAATATTCTTGGTAAGGACAGGCAAATTGATTATCGAAGCATTCCGGCTGCAACTTTTACTCATCCTGAAATAAGTTCTGTAGGATTGTCAGAACATGATGCCAAAGAAGCATCTGCTAGTGAATTATTTGAATTAGGTGTGGTTCGCAGCTATTTCAAAGCTAATTCAAAAGCATTAGCTGAATTAGAAAGTGACGGGTTAATGAAATTGTTATTTCGCAAAGATAATGGTGAGGTCTTGGGGGCACATATTTATGGACTACATGCAGCTGATTTGATTCAGGAAGTCTCTAATGCAATAGCAAGAAGACTATCTGTGGTGGACTTGGCTCATGAGGTTCATACTCACCCTACTCTTAGTGAAGTTGTTGAAGTTGCATATAAGCAAGCTGCTAGCCAAGTTGGCACGAACTCTAAAAGATAAGTAAACTTTTTAGTTTTATGGAAATTCGACGACGCCCGCCAAATCCAAAAGTAAAGGTTGCAAACCTTGAATATGCAATACCTCATAATGAAGGTGAGCCTAGAAATATTCTTGAAAAGATAGTTTGGGAAAAGGATCGCGAGATAAATCTTGCTCGAAAACGTTTCCCTTTAGAAAAATTAAAATCAAAGATTTCTGATTTACCAGAACCTAAAAACTTCTTTCACGAGATAAAAAGACAAACTAAGTTGCCTGCAGTGATCGCAGAGATAAAAAAAGCAAGTCCAAGTAAAGGTCTTATTAGAGAAGATTTTGAGCCAACTTCTATTGCTCGTGCTTATAAAGAGGCAGGAGCAACATGCTTATCTGTTCTTACTGACAAAACTTTTTTCCAAGGCGGGTTCGAAATATTGACTCAAGTAAGAGAGGTGGTTGACTTGCCAATTCTTTGCAAGGACTTTATTCTTGAGCCTTATCAGGTTTATCAAGCAAGATCAGCAGGTGCTGATGCGATTTTACTTATAGCTGCAATTCTTTCAGACCAAGATTTAATTTATTTAAGAAAAATAGCATTAAAATTAGGAATGACAATTTTAGTCGAAGTTCATAATATAGATGAATTAAAAAGAATCTTAGATTTAGACCTATTTTGCTTAATTGGTATAAATAATAGAGATTTAAAAACCTTTGAAACAGATATTTACACAACTTCAAGGCTTATAAGTGCCTTTTCTAAAGAATTAATAAAAAAAGATGTTTTAATTGTAAGTGAATCTGGCTTATTTAATAAAAAGGACTTAGATATGGTTTTGGGATTTGGCGCCAAGGCAGTTCTTGTAGGCGAGGCTTTGATGAGAAATGAAAATATAAAACTAGCATTAAATAATCTCATTGGAGAATAAATTTATTTGATAAATAAAAAATATGATTCTTTGCTTTAAAATAAATTTAAAAGAGTACTCTTTTTAGACATGCTTAAGAATCTTTTTATATTCGGATGTTAATTAGTATCCTTACTGGCCTTGCTGCTGGAGCTGTTCATGTAATTGCTGGCCCTGATCACTTACTTGCAATTGCTCCAACAGCTTTTCAAACACCAAGGAGGGCACTTCGTAATGGGATTGCTTGGGGATTAGGCCATTCTGCAGGAATTATGTCTTTGTGTTTGATTGCAATCTTGCTTAAAGACTTAACACATATAGAAACTATGTCATCTTTTGCAGAACTTGCAGTTGGCATTATTCTCTTGTATTTAGGATTTTTAGCTATTAAAACTTCCTTGCGTTTAAAGATACATGCACATCAACATAAACATGCGTTAGACGAAAGCCATAAACACCTTCACCTTCATTTCGGAAGTAATCAGAAGCATAATCAACATTCACATGCTTTTACAAGTTTAGGAGTTTTACATGGATTCGCAGGGGGAACTCATCTGTTAGCAGTTATTCCAGCATTGGCAATGCCTCCTATGGATTCTTTTTTGTACATGAGCTCTTATCTGTTTGGTTCAATAATTACTATGTCAATAGTTGTATTTACTATGTCTTTAGCGACTTTAAAAGCTGGACGTAAAATCTTGCCAATGACTATGCGACTAACTGGTTGCTTGTCTGTTATAACAGGTTTTTTCTGGATACATAAAACCTCTAATATTCTTCTATAAAAGAAAAAAGGTTTTATTTTTTACGGATTATCTTTTCTACGACTCCCTTTACTTCTTTAAAGCTAATTAATCCAAAATGCCTACTATCTATGCTCATAAATTCATTGTCTCCTATAACTTGAATATTTTTTAAGGATACTTTTGAAACTCTTTTTACAATTAACTTACCATTTTCTTTAGGGTGTTTAAGTATTACTATTTCTCCTTCTTTTAGGATATCTTTCTTGTAATTGAAAGGTTTATAAATTAACAGGTCATCTTGGTTTAGGGTTGGGAGCATAGAATCTCCATACACACGACAATATTTTCTAAGACCTATTAATAAGAGAAAGAATGAGATTATAATCTTTTTTGAACTAAAAATATTAACTTGCTGTTACCCAAGAATCGTTTCGACCCTTAGTTTTCCAGAACATGTTATGAATCTTTTGTACTGATTGCATTAACTGCTCTGCTTTTGATTGGTCAATATTGACTTTACATGCACTGCATAGCTTGGCAGCTTGCCAAAATGTTTCATGAAGATCTGGAAAAGTTGCTAGATGTTCAGGTTTAAAATAATCAGTCCAAAGAATAAGAAGTTCTTTTTTTGTTTCTTGTGCTTGCTCTTCTTTAATAGCTACATATCTTGAAAAAGTATTATTGTATGTAGCTAATGAAGAAGGGTCATTTCCGTCTGGAGGAGTTAATGCTATGAGTTTTTTGGTCATTGAAAGAACTGCTTCAGCTGCGACTCTTGCTGAAGCTGGGTCATAGACACCACAAGGTCCGTCGCAATGAGCATGAACTTTTTTGGCTGGAAGCTTATTGAGAATCGCTGATAGGGCCGAAAGCAACATGGTGCAAAGAAAGAAAAGCCTATACCTACATTACTTGCCAATTTGAAAAAATGAGTATCATTTCCTTTATTAAATAAATATTAACTGACTCCTAGTAATTCCACTTCAAAAATCAATGTTGCATTTGGAGGGATAAGACCTCCTCCAGCGCCTCTCTCTCCATATCCCAACTCTGGAGGAATAACTAATTTTCTTTTCCCTCCAACTTTCATTCCAGCGACTCCTTCATCCCACCCCTTTATTACTCTTCCTGCACCAAGAGGAAAGTTAAAAGGAGCTCTCCCATAACTACTGTCAAACTCCTTGCCATTCTCGAGAGTGCCTTTGTAGTTTACAGAAACATTTTGCCCAGCAGTTGCTTCTGCTCCCTCTCCAACAACTAAATCAGTAATTTTCAGACCACTAGCAGTCATGATTACGCCTTCTGAACTAATTGACCCCTCTAGATTACTTACATTTGCACCTTGGGAGGGATTTGCCATTGCAAATAATTTGGGGTTTGATGCGGTTGGGTCTAGTTCGAAAGGCTTTATAACGGAGGATACTTCTATTGTTAATTTTGGATTAGCTTGAGCCATTGGATCAATGTTTTTAGCTACAACCTCAGTCGGGGCAATAATTTGGCTTGCAATTGCCAGAATTACGCAAGAAAGGAAAATTGAAAAACTAATGAAAACTTCTTTCACGGACTTTTGTATTGTTATAAAAGATTCTGGCAGAAGATTCGACAATGAGAATTATTTTTTACTTACAAGAAGAAAATTTAAAGATTACGAAATTCTGATAGTACTTTAAGAAATGAGTAATGAAAAAAAAATAGCCTTAAGTCAAGGAGTAATAGGTGGAATTCTTGCTGGTATTGCCTTATCGCAATATGGTTTCTTTTTGATGCCTTTTGCAATCGCTTTGCTTTGGCCAGCAAGTAAAAGTCCATTAGCAGGAGGTGCTTGGGGAGGGCTGGCAGTTTTAATAAGTCATTCTTGGATCCTAGGATTGCACCCTTTGACGTGGATAGGAATCTCACCCTCATTAAGTCTTGTAATTACATTTTTCATTTGGTTTTTTTGTGGAACTCTAGGTTTTTTTCTGTCTAGCTCTTGGTGCTTTTTAGGATTGTCTTCATATTTTGATTGCTCAATTAGTAAGTCTTTTAAAAGAAGATTTTTGTATGCGATTTTTATGTCTTCTGTATGGGGTATTGCGGAAGTACTACTCTCTCATTTTCCCTTCTTTTGGGTTGGTATAGGAACTGCTTTATTACCTAATGATATATGGCTTACAGGTTTAGCAAGATTGTCAGGGGCAGGAGGTATGGTTGTTATTCAATTTCTTATTGCTTGGTGGATATGGCAAACAGTAGTTTCTTTTAATCGAGGCAAAAGTTGGCAAATCATTTTTTTAATTGGGTTCATCTGTGTTCTTTTTTTGCATGGTTTGGGTTGGTATCTATTGGCTAAACCAAAGCAACAAGACTCTTACTCAATTGCTCTTTGGCAAACTGCAATTCCAACAAGAGAAAAATTCTCAATTAGGGTAAAAGAGGCTATTCCTAGCGCACTAAAAAATGCGTTAAATGAAGCAAAAGAAATGGGTGCAAGCTTAATGATTGCTCCTGAAGGAACTATTAATCTAGGTCAAAGATTATTATCTCCTGCACCCATACCTTTGCTGGCTGGTGGTTTCCGTTTAGAGGATGAAAGCTTAAGAAGTTCAATACTTGTCTTTAATAAAAATCAACAAGATTTTTCAGACTTTTTAGATAAACATCGTTTGGTTCCTTTGGGAGAATGGAGTCCTAGTTTCCTAAGCATTGCTTTTAAGAGTCTTTCTGCTTTAGGGGGGATTCAATCAGGTACGCCTTCAAGAACATTGTTTTGGGATGCCCGACCTTTTTCTGGAGCAATTTGTTATGAACTAAGTGATGGAAATGCTTTGGCAAAAAGTGTTGCTGAGGGAGGACAGTGGATAGTGTCTATAGCAAATCTTGATCCATACCCTTTATTACTTCAAAAACAATATATTTCCTTAGCACAGTTACGAAGCATTGAAACACGTAGAGATTTGGTTATTGCTGCGAATACAGGTCCTACTGCATTAATTTCCAGTAATGGAATTGTGACCCCTGCAATTGATCCTTTAATTGAAGGGATTGGGCTGGTAAAAGTTAATTTTCAAAATGAGAAAACAACATATACGAGATTTAGGGAATTACCATTATTAGTTTTATTTTCAATTGGATTTATTTCTTCAAAACCTTTTTCAAAAAGGGTCTAGTCAAGTCTTAGGAGGTTGAATAATCCCTCCACCTAAAAGAATTTCTCCTGAATAGAAGACTGCTGCTTGCCCTGGCGAGATTGAGAATTGTTCTTCTTGAAACTTAAGCAGACCTCTACTAGGTCTATTTGCATTTATATCTTGTTGAGTAGGTTCCAGTGGAATTAGTTGAGCTTTTACTGGGGAACTCCTGTATCGAACTTGAACCTCTATAAATATTGGCTCAATAGGTTTTTTAATAGATACCCAATTAATTTCACCAACTACACAATTTAACTTTCCAGCTTCAGACCTTGGAGCAACAATTACTTGATTTGATATAGCATCTATTTTTATTACATGTAATGGTTCTTGCCAAGAAACTCCTAAGCCTTTTCTTTGCCCAATGGTGAAATGATGAATTCCATTATGCTCTCCTAAGAGTTGTCCATTTTTATGAATAATTTGTCCTTTTTGAGGAGGAATATAATTTTCTAAGAATGCTTTCATTGAGCCATGTTGCTCAGCAAGGCAAAGGTCTTGGCTTTCAGGTTTGTTGGCTGTTCGAAGCCCATAATTATTAGCTTCTTTTCGTGTATCAGCTTTTTTAAGTTCACCGAGTGGGAAAATAGTTTTGCCTAGTACTTCTTGAGATAGATCGTAAAGGAAATAGCTTTGATCTTTGTTTGAATCAATTCCTCTTAGAAGTTGATGTCTGTCTAAATATTTAGTTTCCGTTTTGAAAGCATGTTTAATTCTTGCATAATGTCCTGTTGCAATTCTATTAATTTCAAGATTCTCTTTTGCCCATTTAATCATTGGTGAAAACTTAACATTCCGATTGCATTTTGAACAAGGTAAAGGAGTTATCCCCTCTCTGTATCCGCTAACAATACCCTCAACAATTTGAGAATTAAAGTTCTCTCTTTGATCTACAACATGATGATCAATTTTAAGTTGTTTACAAATACCAGCTGCATCTACTAATCCATCTGTGCAGCATGATCCTTTCCCACTCATTAACCATAGTGTCAAGCCATGAACATCCCATCCTGCATTCACAAGAAGAGCAGCTGTTAATGAGCTGTCAACTCCTCCAGATAGTCCTACTGCTATTTTTTGCTCTCCATGAATTGATTTAAGTTCTGACAAAACTTTTAAATATTCCTTTGAGGACTTAGTGGAATAAATATGATTTGTGTAAGAAGTGATAGGCATTAATTTAATTAATTATTCATAGTGGAGTAATGAACAAGAAAGTTTTGAGTTGGCCTAAATCAGATGCTGATCATCTAATTGTCTCATCTGCTCAAATGATAGAGCTTGAACAAGCTATTTTTGCAAGAGGTATGCCTATTGCAGCCTTGATGGAGAAAGTTGGTTTAAGAATAAGAGATTGGTTTTTAGGGAAAAGTGAATTAGTAAATGAAGAGATAGTTGTTCTGGTTGGTCCAGGTCATAACGGTGCTGATGGCCTTGTTTTAGCAAGAGAGCTTTATTTGGCTGGTATGAACATTTATATTTGGTGTCCATTTGGACAAAAGAAGGATTTAACAAAAAAACATTTTGAATATTGCACATCTATTGGGATTGAAAATTTGCAAAATGAACCAGAGCCTAGGAAAAAGAACATATGGATAGATGCATTGTTCGGTCTTTCTCAAGATCGACCAGTACCCGATAATATCGAAAATCTTTTTAAGTTAAGGGAAGAAAAACAGCCGGATAGACTTATAAGTTTGGATGTTCCTACTGGAATTTGCTCAGATAATGGAACTTTGCTTTCAGGTTTTGTACCTTTTTATTCTTATACATTAAGTATTGGTTTATTTAAACAAGGTTTATTACAAGATAAGGCATTACCTTATGTTGGAAAACTTGTAAGAATTGATATTGGATTACCTTCAGAATTAGTATCTCAGTACTGTTCAGGTTCACCATTAATATTGAGCTCAGAGGATTTATTATCCTTGCCTTTTCCTACTCCAGCTGCGAACACTTATAAATATAAAAGAGGAAGAGCGCTACTGTTAGTTGGAAGTGATATTTATCTTGGAGCAGGCAACTTGGCATTGCAAGGTGCTTTAGCAAGTGGAGTAGGAAGTGTAAATGCAGTCATCCCAAAGGTTTTATCTGAATCATTATGGGAAATTTATCCTGAAGTTTTAATTAGTGGCCTAATGAAGACTTCAGCTGAAGGCAAGGCTTTATTAGCTAGTTCATTGAATGAACAAGATCTTCAGCGTGCTGATTCGGTTTTGATTGGTCCTGGCATTGGTGTTTCTAAGGAAAAATGGGAAGATTCAGAGTCCTTGCTGGCTGATTATTCAGGATTATTAGTTATTGATGCAGATGCAATTAATAGGATTGCTGCTTCATCAAAAGGTTGGGAATGGCTTTTAAGCCGCCAAGGACCTACTTGGCTTACTCCTCATAAAAAAGAATTTAATCTTCTCTTCCCTGACTTGACTGATTTGGAGCCTTTAGAAGCGGCTTCAATGGCTGCTCGAAAAAGTGAATCAACAGTATTACTTAAAGGAGCCGACTCAGTTATTGCAAGTCCGCGAGGTGAGGTATGGCAATTAGCGGATACTTCTAGCAGTTCTGCACGAATTGGACTTGGGGATGTTTTGGCTGGATTTGCTGCAGGTATAGGCGCATTGTCTGTATCTGTCGGCAAAGGAAATGAGTCACATTTTCTTGCTGCATCGGCTTTACTTCATTCGCATGCGGCTAAAAATTGCCTAGAAGGTTCAACTGCAAGCTTGATTTCAAACTTTTTAAGCAAATTAGTCAAAAGTAAACAAAGCGAAAATGTTTTCAAAAACACACTTAATAGTGATAAATGATAGTTTTTTGCCAGAAATGTTTACGTTTCCTCGCAAGAATCTGAAGGGTTTTTGAAGCCTGGGCCTCTTTTGCAAAATCCGTAGGAAAGTCATAGGTGATTAAATTTGGGGTAAGAGAAAATGGTTTCTTCAGCGCCCAAGTCTGCTGAATCTCAAAAACGTCGCAATAGCGACCCAATTAGTTGGTATTTATCAACTATCGGTAGAGTGCCTTTATTAACACCTGCTGAGGAGATTGAGCTAGGGAATCAAGTCCAAGTAATGATGAATTTGACGGAGGATGGAACTGTTGACGAAAAAACAAAAGATTTTACTTCTCATCAGAAAAGATTAATCAGAATTGGTAGAAGAGCAAAAGAAAGAATGATGAAGGCCAACCTTAGATTGGTTGTAAGTGTTGCGAAAAAATATCAAGGTAAAGGATTAGAGCTTTTAGATTTAGTACAGGAAGGGTCTCTTGGTCTTGAAAGAGCTGTTGAGAAATTTGACCCTACAAGAGGTTATAAGTTTTCAACATATGCTTTTTGGTGGATACGTCAAAGTATGACTAGAGCAATTGCATGTCAGTCAAGAACAATTAGGTTGCCGGTTCACTTGAGTGAAAGGCTTGCAACAATAAGAAAAATCAGTTCAGAACTCTCTCATAAGTTAGGCGCAATGCCTAATCGAGTTGAACTTGCTGAGGCTATGGATATAGAAGTTGAAGAACTTGATTCAATTTTGAGACAAGCTCTAACAACTAGTAGCTTAGATGCTCCAGTTAATGGGGATGATGGGAGAAGTTTCTTGGGAGATTTAATAGCAGATGGTTCCCAAGAGGAGCCTTTAGATAAAGTTGAACAAAGAATTCACCAGGAGCAACTTGGTCGATGGTTAACTCATTTAAGTGAGCAAGAACAGCATGTTTTAAGGCTTAGATTTGGCCTTGAAGGAAACGAAAGACATACTCTCGCTGAAATTGGACGATTATTACAAGTATCTCGTGAACGTGTTAGACAAGTTGAATTGAAATCATTAAGAAAATTGAGGAACCTAACCAGAAAACTTCCTGGAGGCCTTTAGTAGAAAAATATATTTTTAATATTTAGTTTTTTAATCTGCCCAAATATATTTGGTTAATTCAGTTGGGTCTGGATCGTTAGCATTTAATGCGAAATCAACTGCTTCATTTACTTCTTTATCAATTTCTTTTTCAATAGACTTTAATTCTTCATTAGAAATTAATTTTTTTTCTTTTATTACTTTTTCTAGGCCTTTTATTGGATCTCTTTTTGCCCAAAAATCTTTTTCTTCTTCTGATCTAAGTTCATCAGGATCAGCAAGAGAGTGGCCTCTGAACCTATACGTTAAACATTCGAGAAGTGTTGGACCTTCTCCTGATCTTGCTCTCTGAATTGCTCTTTGAGTAGCTTCTCTAACTGCTAAGACGTTCATCCCGTCAACTTCTTCTCCTTTCATCCCAAAAGCATTGGCTTTTTTCCAGATCTCTGGATCACTTGTGGCACGATCATGAGCCATCCCTATAGCCCATTTATTATTTTCAACAACAAAAATTATTGGTAGTTTCCATAGTTGAGCCATATTTAAGCATTCAAAAAATTGTCCATTGTTACAGGTTCCGTCTCCAAAGAATGCAGCTGTGACTGAATCACTAGTTTCATCTTTTAAAGCATCTTTTTTGTAACGACTAGTAAAAGCTGATCCAAGTGCAACTGGAATACCTTCTCCTATAAACGCATATCCACCAAGCAAATGATGTTCTTTTGAAAATAGATGCATTGAACCTCCTCTGCCTTTACTGCAACCAGTTTCTTTGCCAAATAATTCACTCATTACTTCTTTGGCAGGTACTCCTGCGCTTAAAGCATGTACATGATCTCTATATGTACTGCAAAACCAATCGTGTTTAAGTTTCATGGCTCCTATTACGCCACTGCTGACGGCTTCCTGTCCGTTGTAAAGATGAACAAAACCAAACATTTTCCCTCGGTAATACATTTCTGCACATTTATCTTCAAACCTTCTACCTAAGGTCATGTCTTTAAATAGTTTGAGCGCAGTTTCTCTGTCTAAATCACTTGACTCTCTTTCTGGGAGATGATTTAGGCGTTCTGCGTGTGAACCTTTATTCATGGAGTAATTGTTTTCTGATGTGCTTGAGATGGCAGTTTTTCGTACCATTAGATCTTTTTCAATCTTTTTCAACTTTAAAGCTCAATGGAATAAGTATGTGCAGAGATCTTTCATATGCCTAGAGTTTCTGATTAATAGCTCATTGTTGCTTGGAACTCCCGATAGATCATTTTCGCCTTCTTGGAATAAGTCCTTCTGCGGATGCTGAGGAGGTACTTAGGTTTTTCCAATTGAGGTTACACCGTATCCCTCATCAAGGATTTACTCCAGAAGTTATAGCCCAGCGATCTGAATTGTTACGGAGATCTGCTGATCTTCTTTGTGACAATGTAATGAGGCAGGAATATGAATCTGCCCTTTTAAATGGTGCGGTCGGGCTCGAGTTTTCTACAAATCGTGAAGTTGCAGGACTAATTTTGTTGTGGGAGGGAGGGATGCCCTGTGATGCCTTTAGGTTGGCGAAGAGGGCTTTGAGGCCCCCTCAGGCTCCTGCGCTTGGCAGTGGCAGAGAATCTGATCTAACACTATTGGCTGCTTTGTCATGTAGAGATGCGGCCCTTAATGAACAAGAACTAAGACGATATTCAGCAGCGGCAGAGATTCTTCAAGAAGGGATTCAACTGTTGCAAAGAATGGGCAAGCTGCCAGAACAAAGAACTCTATTGGAAAGAGATTTAGAGGGATTATTACCTTATAGAATTTTAGATTTGTTAAGCAGAGATTTATCTGACAAGAACTCACGCCAAGAAGGACTGGATTTGCTTGATTATTTTGTTTTGAAGAGAGGAGGAATTGAAGGGACAAAAATTGGCAAATCATCTTATGAGTTAACCCAAAATGATTTCGAAATCTTTTTTCAACAGATCAGAAACTTTCTGACAGTTCAGGAGCAAATAGATCTATTTCTTGCTTGGCAAAAACGAGGTTCTTCTGACGCAGGTTTCTTAGGAGCACTTTCTTTGGTGGCATCAGGTTTTTATTGGAGAAAACCTGAGCTTTTACAAAAAGCTAGAAGAAAAATAAATTCTTTGAGTTCAGAGGAATTTGACCAAAAGCCATTGCTTGGATCCATAGATCTATTACTTGGAGATGTTCGACAAGCTATGGATTGTTTTAGAAGTACTAATGACAAGGGTTTAATTGATTGGTTGAAAAACTATCCAGGAGAACCGCTTGCAGCACTTTGTGATTACTGCAGGAATTGGCTTCAAGCAGATGTACTTTGTGGTTATAGAGATATTGAAAACAATGCTATTGATTTAGAGGCATGGTTTGGGGATAGAGATGTTCAGGATTTTATAGAAAAAATCGAACGAAGAAGCGCCTTTCGTTTTGCAAAAGCAGGCTTCTCTTTCCTTTCAGGAATTTCTTATGAAAATTCAGTTGATAGAGAGATAGACGGGGGGGAAAATAGTTCTTTGTTGGAGAATAGTGACTCAATTCCTTTGGATCAATCAAATATAGAAAGCTTGGAAGAGGATGATCAAGAAATAGATGAAAACTTTCAGAATAGATTTCAAGAAATACTCTTAGCTTATAAAGATTCCTTAAAGGCTCAATGGACCTGCTTTAATCGTCAAAAGATTTTTTCTAATGTTAGAAAGAATAAGATAATTAATGCTCCTTTTATTATTCTATTTTTATTTATTTTTGGAGGTTCTATTGGTTTCTTTATAGTCAAAAGTAAATTCAATCAAGAAAATATTGAGGTTAAGATACCAGAAAAAATAATAAATAATGTTAATAATGATAAGGAGATTGAAGAAGAGTTTTTGGAGGAGGTTAGTAAAGAAATTGATAATAATTCTCTTTCAATATCAGATGCTAAATTTTATCCTTTACGTGATGATATACCTTCAAAAGAAAAAGTTCAACTATTGCTTGAACAATGGCTTAAAGGAAAAGCGGATATACTTGCCGGTAAAGACAACTCCCGGCTAGCAGTTGTAGCAAGACCTGCCCTTCTCAAAATAGTTCAAGACCAACGACAGAAGGATATAGCTCTAGGTGCAAAGCAAATAATTAATGCTCAGATAACTTCACTAGAAATACTTGAGCAAACTCAAAAAAGGATTGCAGTAAGTGTGCAAATTTCTTATAGAGATAAAAGAATAGATTCTTCTGGAAAAGTATTGTCTGAGACGATTATTCCTTCTTTAAAATTAAAATATATATTAGGGCGAGAGAAAAAACTTTGGCAATTACTCGATTTCTCAAGTGAAATGTAAATGCATTTGATATAAACTAAAGTTTTTTAAATCCTTAATTTTTATAGGGGACTCATAATGTTTGATGAACTCACTGCCCGCTTTGAAGATGCTGTTAAGGGATTTAGAGGTGAGAATAAGATTAGTGAAGATAACGTAGGTGATGCATTAGCTCAAGTTAGGCGAGCTTTACTTGAAGCAGATGTAAGTCTTTCAGTAGTAAAAGATTTTGTTGAAGATGTACGTGTTAATGCCCTAGGTGTTGAAGTCGTTAGAGGAGTAAAACCTGGACAGAAATTTATTGAAGTTGTTCATCAACAATTGGTTGAAATCATGGGAGGCGCCAACTCTCCTTTGGCGAATGAAAAAGATAAAACAACAGTTATTCTTATGGCAGGTTTGCAAGGTGCAGGTAAAACAACTGCTACTGCCAAATTAGCCTTGCACCTTAAGGAGCAGGGCCGAAAAACATTAATGGTTGCTGCAGATATCTATAGGCCTGCTGCTATTGAACAGTTAACTACTTTAGGAGGGCAAATAGGGGTAGATGTTTTCAACTTAGGTAAAAATCTAAATCCTGAAGAAATCGCAATAAAAGGTCTTCAAAAGGCAAATGAAGAGGACTTTGACACTTTATTAGTTGATACGGCTGGGAGATTGCAGATAGATGATCAAATGATGGACGAAATGGTTCGTATTCGTCAATCAGTTGAGCCTGATGAAGTCCTCTTGGTTGTTGATTCAATGATTGGTCAAGAAGCTGCGGATTTGACAAAGGCTTTTCATGAGAAGGTTGGTATAACAGGAGCTATTCTCACTAAACTTGATGGAGATTCAAGAGGTGGCGCTGCTCTTTCTATAAGGAAGATTAGTGGTCAGCCAATCAAATTTATTGGTACTGGAGAAAAAGTTGAAGCTTTAGAGCCTTTTCATCCTGAAAGGATGGCAAGTCGAATATTAGGAATGGGAGATGTTTTAACACTTGTAGAAAAGGCCCAAAAACAAGTTGAGCTTGCAGATGCTGAAGAGATGCAAAGGAAGTTTCAAGAAGCCACCTTTGACTTTTCGGATTTTGTTAAACAGATGAGATTAATTAAACGTATGGGCTCTTTAGGAGGCTTAATGAAAATGATTCCTGGGATGAATAAAATTGATGATGGAATGATTAAGAATGGAGAGGCTCAATTAAAGAGAATTGAAGCCATGATTGGTTCAATGACTGAAGATGAAAGAAATAAGCCTGAGTTACTTTCTTCTCAACCATCAAGGCGAAGAAGAATTGCCGAAGGGAGTGGTTATAAGACTGTTGATGTTGACAAGGTTCTGGCAGATTTTCAGAAAATGCGCGGATTTATGAAACAAATGGCTAGTGGGGCAGGAATGCCAGGAATGCCAGGAATGCCAGGAATGCCAGGAATGCCAGGAATGCCAGGCAATCCAATGGCTGGGAAAAGAGGTAAGAGTTCTAATCCTGGAGTAAAAAGACAGCGTCCTGCAAAGAAAAAGAAAGGATTTGGAGACTTATGACCCCTTAACGCGTTAATGTAATATTTTAGCAAGAGTGATTTGCCCTTGCCTTTATCACGTTCAACCTCAAAAGTTAATTCAAGATGATTAAGCTCCGCCTGAAGCGGTTTGGAAAAAAGAGAGAAGCGAGCTTTCGTTTAGTAGCTTGTAATAGCACCTCTCGTAGAGATGGCAGACCATTGCAAGAATTGGGTTTTTATAACCCAAGAACTAAAGAAACAAGACTTGATACTGAGGCTTTAAGGCTTCGATTAAGCCAAGGAGCTCAACCTACTGACGCTGTTAGAACTCTTTTGGAGAAAGGAGGTTTAATAGAAAAAACTGTTAGGCCTGCAGAAATCATAGGGAAAGCTAAGCAAGATTCTGAAAGAAAATCAGCTAAAGATAGTACTAAAAATAAAAACATAGAGGAAAAGGATAAAAAATCTGATAAACCAGAAGCAGAGACTGTTAGTGAAGCCTAGGAATAATAGATTGTATGTCTGAAGCAGTCTCATCTGGATGCTTCTCTATTGATTTACCTGATTCTGATGCTGCAATTGCATTGGCTGGAGCTGGTCAAAAGACATTAAACCGGATAGAGACTATTAGTGGAGCTTCAATTGTTTTAAGAGGGTTGAAGCTTGAAATTAGTGGATTATCCAACCAAATGGAGAGAGCTGCAGCATTGGTGGAATTGATACGTCCTATTTGGCAAGATGGACAGTTTGTCTCAGCAGTTGATTTGCAAGCAGCAATAACTTCTTTAGATACTGGCAGAAAAAAAGATCATGCTCAATTGGGTCAACATATCCTTGCTAAAAGCCAACGTGGAAATTTATTGAGGCCAAGAACTTTAAGGCAAAAAACATACTGGGAGGCAATGGAAAAAAATGAACTTACCCTTTCTCTAGGGCCGGCAGGCACGGGTAAAACATTTCTTGCGACTGTTTTTGCAGTCAGAATGTTGACTGAGCGTAAAATAGAGAGAATTATTCTTACAAGGCCAGCAGTGGAGGCTGGAGAAAACTTAGGCTTTCTACCTGGAGATCTTCAACAAAAAGTAGATCCATATTTAAGGCCTCTTTATGATGCCTTACATACCATTCTAGGCCTAGAAAAAACATCTTCTTTTTTAGAGAAAGGGATTATAGAAGTAGCACCTTTGGCTTATATGAGAGGTAGAACATTAGAGGATGCATTTGTAATTGTTGACGAGGCTCAAAACACAACTTCTGCTCAAATGAAAATGGTTCTTACAAGACTTGGTGAAAGATCGCACATGGTCGTAACAGGAGATATTACGCAGATTGATCTGCCTAAAGGGCAAGATAGTGGACTTGTAGAAGCTATAAATATTCTTGAGAATATTAGTGGGATTGCTATTTGTCGGTTGACTTCTAAAGATATTGTTAGACACCAACTAGTTCAAAAAGTTGTTGATGCTTATGCTAAAAAAAGACAACGATAGTGACATCCGCACAACATTTTTTACCCAATTAAAAAAAAATCTGGCAAAGTAGTAACCAAGTTATCTGGTTAATTATGCCAGCAAGTAGTAATTTTCAGCAGGCAATCCGCGAAGCTCAATCAAGCGCTTTAGTTGGACCCAATGTGATAAACAAGGCTCTTCCTTATGTTGGAGGAGGTATGGTTCTCACTGCTTTAGGAGTTTTAAGTGGAATCTCACTATTAGCTTCTAACCCTTCTTTATTTCAGCCTTTATCTATTGCAGCAATAATAGGTGAACTAGTTCTTTTCTTTATGGCAACTAGTGCAGCTAATAATGCCAATAACGGTAAAGCATTGCCTCTTTTGACAGGATTCAGCCTTTTAACAGGTTTTACCCTTAGTGGAATTGTTGCACTAGCCATTGGCACTGTAGGTATTGGTGCTGTAGGTACTGCAGCACTCGCCACAGGTATTACTTTCGTCATTGCTTCTTATGCAGGAAGACGCATGAGTGACAGTGTCGGACAAGCTCTGAGTGGGGTTGTTGGACTAGGCCTAATTGGATTGATAATTGCAATGGTTGTTCAATTGATAGGTGGCTTTTTTGCTCCAGGAATGTTTGGAGGAAGTGGACTTGAATTAATGATTGCTGGGTTTGGAACTGTTCTTTTTGTAGGTATGTCATTTGTAGATTTTTATACAATGCCTCGTCGATATACAGATGAGCAGTATTTAGCAGGAGCCTTGGGGATGTACTTAACTTATATAAATTTGTTTGTTTTCATTCTTCGCTTAATGATTGCTCTTCAAGGAGGAGGAAGAAGAGATTAAAACTATATTTATCTAAAAGCTTTAAGATGCCTAAAAAGCGTAGAGTTTGCTTTAAAACTCTACGCTTTTCCTTTTTCTGCTACGAAATAAATACTTTCTGCAATAGCTAACCTTTGTTCAACATCGTAACCCCAACGATTAAAGAATTGAACATCTTCTCCTTCTCCCTCAGTAGCCGCTATTAAAAGATCAAGTCTTTTTTTGACTAAAGTTGATTCAAGTTTTTTTAAAAGATCAATACATCTTTCTTTTATTCGTTCTGAGCCGCTTTGTAGTTCAGACTCTTTGCTCTTTTTGTGATGTAAAGACATTGCTGTGCTCATGGCTAAGTTTCTTGCAGTAATGTCAACGACCGCTTCCCCTGCATTTCTAAGTTGAATTAATAAAGATTCAGGAATACGATCCATAAGAGCTGATTCACTTGAAAGACTAATGGCAAAAAAGGCCCTGATACCATTTTTTGTTTCCAAAAGTTCTGCCACTCTGTCTGCTAAAACTTCATCACTTAGTTCATCTTTGTCCCAGGCACTGCACCATAAAGTTGCTGCACTGAGAGCTTCTTCAAAAGAGGGCTTTTTCTTTTTCATAGCTTTATCTGATTTTTTTAGTAAGGCTATAAGGGAGTTATTAATTTAATTAATGTCTTTACTTGAGCCAACAAATAATACTTTCCGGTCAGGGTTTGTTGCTTTAATTGGAAGGCCCAATGTAGGTAAATCAACTTTACTAAACCAACTTATAGGAAAGAAAGTATCAATAACCTCATCGGTTGCTCAAACAACTCGCAATCGACTTAGAGCTATTTTGACGACTCCCAAGGCTCAAATGGTCTTTGTAGATACCCCTGGTATTCATAAGCCTCATCATTTGCTAGGTGAACGTTTAGTTAAAAGTGCCAGAAGAACTATTGGAGAAGTTGATATTGTTGTACTTATTTTTGAAGGATGCTTTTCTCCAGGTAAGGGAGATTCTTACTTGGTAAAGCTATTAGAGTCACAAAATATTCCAGTATTAGTTGTTTTAAATAAATGGGATCTTGTGAATTTGGAGTTACATAATGAGCGAAAAGAAGAATATAACGCCTTATTTCGAGATGTTAATTGGCCATTGTTTACTTGTTCTGCAATAAAAGGAGTAGGTTTTGAGGGTCTTGTATCTTCAATATCTAATCATTTGCCAACCGGCCCGTATTTATATCCACCTGACATAGTGTCAGATCAACCAGAAAGAATTCTTTTAAGTGACTTAATAAGAGAACAGGTTTTAATGCATACTCGGGAAGAAGTCCCACATAGTGTTGCAGTCATCATTGAGCGACTAGAGGAAATTGCTTTAAACAAAAAATATCAGGCTGCTAATACTCAAACAGCTATTTTAGCAACTATTCTGGTTGAACGAAAAAGCCAAAAAGGCATTTTAATTGGTAAAGGAGGGACTATGTTGAAAAAAATTGGACAGGGCGCAAGATTGCAAATGAAAAAATTAATAAGTGGACCGGTTTATTTAGAACTATTTGTAAAAGTTTCTCCTGATTGGCGAAGTAAGCCATCAAGATTGAACGAGTTGGGTTATGAGGACAATTAATATTTATGCAAAAATATCGATTTGATGTATTAACCCTTTTACCGAAATCGTTTGAATTAATGAGCGAGCTTGGTGTTATTGGTAGGGCATTAGAAAAAAAAATAGCAGAGTTGTATGTTCATAATCCTCGTGATTTCACTAAAGATAACTATCACAAAGTCGATGATGAGCCCTATGGCGGTGGACCTGGAATGGTTCTGAAGCCAGAACCGTTTTTTCATGCGTTTGAATCAGTTCCAAAGCATACAAAAAGAAGAGTATTGATGATGACACCTCAAGGTCATCACCTTACGCAAAAAGATTTATGGAGATGGTCAAAAGATAATGAACAATTAATTTTTCTTTGTGGTCAATATGAAGGCTTTGATGAACGTATTAGAACTCTTGCTGATGAAGAGATATCTTTGGGTGACTTTGTCTTAACAGGAGGAGAGTTAGCAGCAATGGCAATTATTAATGGCGTTCTTAGATTGCTGCCTGGAACTATAGGCGCGCATGACTCTTTATTAGAAGAGAGTTATTCGGACTTATTACTTGAGCATCCTCATTTTACTAGGCCAGCAGAATTTTGTGGAATGCAAGTGCCTCAGGTTTTACGAAGTGGTAATCATGCAGAAATAGCAAAATGGAGACAAGAGCAAAGAATTTTAAGGACTAAAGAGCGACGACCAGATGTCTATAAGCTATGGATTTCTCAAAGCAATGATATTTCTAGTGATTCTTAGAGTGGGCTTGAGACTTAGATCAAAAATTCAGCCTTTATTTATTTTCATTATCTTTTAGAAAAAAACTCTTAATTTTGCTCAAATGATCAACTAAGAATTGTAAGTAATTAATTTGTATCTCTTTAATTTCCCCATAAGACCATATTATTAGAACTGATTTGAACTAATACGAATAAGAATAGTTTTGAAAGTAACCAACCAATTCCTAAGCAAATTACAACTGTTTTAACTAAGTCCATTTTTATGCGAATAATTATTGATAGTCTCTCAAAAATTCCGTTGTTCAATCAGTAATTAGAGGATTTTGTAAGGTTTTAATTCTTTATCTATGCCATATGTTTCTTGGGGATCTTGATTATTAGGAAAAAGGTGATTTCGGTTTGATCTTGATTTTTATTTTTTTCAACGAATTAAAGCGCTCATAAAACCTTTCATTGTTCTCCCATTGGAAAATTTAAAGAGTTATTCTCTTTAAATTCCATTCTTTGATTTGTATGAGAATAGTTGTGAGTAAGGAGAGTAAAAGGAGACTCATAAACATTTACGTTTTCCTCTTGTGATGACATTAAAAAATCCCTACTGACACAAAAACTTTTAGCCAACAATTCTGCTAGCTAAGATATTAGTAATGAAATCATCTTTATTGAATCCCAGGTTGGTCCAAATCCTCTCCACTTCTCTTGAGATTCCCTGCTATGACTGACTCAAAACTACACTTTCGTGTCGGCAACGGATATGACATACATAGGTTAGTCCCTGGCAGGCCATTGATTATTGGTGGTGTAAACCTTGAGCATCCAGAGGGTCTAGGGCTGCATGGGCATAGTGATGCTGATGTATTAGTACATGCCATTATCGACGCCCTTTTGGGAGCTCTTTCTTTGGGTGATATTGGTAAATATTTCCCTCCTAATGACTCTCAATGGGAAAATGCAGATAGCCTAATCCTTTTAGAGAAAACTATGGAATTGATTACTAAAAGAGGTTGGAAAATAATAAACATTGATTCGGTAGTCGTTGCAGAACGTCCAAAATTAAAAAAGCATATTGACTTAATGCGTCAAAATATTGCTTCAAGGATAGGTATTGATTCAGATTGTATTGGTGTGAAGGCTACTACGAATGAGCTACTTGGCCCTGAAGGACGTGAGGAAGGAATTAGCAGCCAAGCAGTGGTTCTTTTAGAAAGGATAAAAACAATATGAAAACTCGTACTTTTATGGCAAGTTTCCTTCTATTAATTTCTCCATTATTGTTTTTTGCAATCACGTTCTTAGTTAAAGTTGATTCTGTGAAGGCTTCTTTTATGAAAAATTCAATAACTCCAAGTTCTAGGATTGTAGAGTATTTACGTTTAAAGGTACCTGCTAAATATAGAAGTGAGTGGTTGATGGCAGAAGAAAAATCATGGTCGCCATGGTTGGCTCAAAAAGAAGGTTTTCTTGACAGACAACTCTTATGGGACAAAAAGAAAGAAGAAGCACTATTATTAATCTTTTGGAGCAATAAGGAGTACTGGAAGAAGATACCCCAATCAGAAATAGATGAAGTTCAATCCCTTTTTGAAAAGGTTGCACGAGAACTAACTCATAAAGATGTTGGCAATCCATTCCCTATAACATTTGAAGGAGAATTATTGCCTCAGTGAATTACAAAGAGAACAGATTAGATTTTGAGAGAAGAGAAAGAATAGGTTTTGTTGAGGCTATATGGGGCGAACACAAAACACCTAAACAAATTATCGAAATTTTATCGAAATTTGAAGCTGCCGGACAATTTGCTTTAGTGACAAGAGTTGATTTACCAAAATCCGAGAAAATATTAAGACGCTTTAAAGCCGCCAAGTACCATCAAGAAGCTTGTTGTATTTCATTTGGATCTCACCCTAAAGTTGATGAATCAAGGGGAAAAGTAATAATTTTAAGTGGTGGTACTAGTGATTTGCCTGTAGCTGCAGAAGCCGAGCTCGCTTTGCGAGTGCATGGAGTTCAGGCAGATACTTTATTTGATGTAGGAGTTGCAGGATTGCATAGAGTTTTAAATAATCTTGAAAGAATTCAAAAAGCAGACATTGTTATTGCTTGCGCAGGAATGGAAGGAGCTTTGCCAACAGTTTTGGGAGGGTTGATACCTCAACCAATTATAGGAGTTCCAGTTTCAGTTGGTTATGGAGTTAGTAGTGACGGAAGAGTTGCAATGGAGTGCATGCTTGCTAGTTGTGCACCTGGATTAATGGTTGTAAACATTGATAATGGATATGGAGCCGCAATGGCAGCTTTAAGGATTATTAGATTAAAAAGTAAAGGTTAGTTTTCGCTGATTAATGATTTGGTTATTTCTTAGAAATTGTCCTTTTTAGCATTTATTTCCAACATGGTTTCCACCCAGAGTTTCATAGATCTAGGGAGTCGCTCTTCTTCGTATCTAATAATAGCTTCCATTAAAACAGGAGTATTAACCCAAAAAACTGAACGACCACTCATATTTTTTATAGATTATTGATTTTAAAGTGGTTTATAAATCGGCCAAATGCAAGTGGGAGGAAAAAGAATCAATCGTCTTTGTCACATTTGGTACCTAACCAAGCAAGCTCTGTCCCATTACTTTGTGATTCTACATCAAGTAATTTGCTTACAAGTTCAGAAAGGTCTTTTTGAGCTAATTCGCCATTGCTCTCCCACTTCATAGAGCGTGGCTCAGGTTGTTTAGAAGGTGAGGACACTTATGGTGTAGTAATTTGTCAATACAACCTAATTGTGTTGAAGCTCTGATTTGAGAAATATTGCGAGAAATTAGCGAAAGAAATTATAAAGATTTCTTTTTTTTATCATCCTCCGCCAACAATTGTCACTATTTCAATCACGTCACCCTCGTGAACAGCCTGGGATGACCATTCTTTTCTATTAATAATTTTCCCATTGAATTCCACTACAACACCTTGAGGATGATGACTTAATTGACTCAAGATCATTTCCAAAGTTGTTGAGCCTATCTCTGCTTTAAAAATTTTGACTTCTCCATTAATAGTTAGGTTCATTTTAAGCAGTTTAATAATTTCCTAGATGCAGTTGCAGCATCATTGGAATTGATAATTGCATTGATTACAGCAATGCGTTGGCTACCATGTTCTATTACCTTCGAACTGTTGAGATCATCAATACCTCCAATGGCGAAAACAGGTAGCTGAATTGTACTTGATACCTGCTTTAAAATTTTCAAACCCAGTGGAGTGATATGAGGTTTTGATTTGCTGTTAAAGATTGGCCCTAAGCCTATGTAATCCCACCCCTCTTGTTGAGCCTTTTGAGCCTGATCCAAGGAGTGGGTGCTTATTCCAAGAATTTTCTCGTCTCCCAGAAGTCTTTTAGCATCATTGAAAGAAAAGTCTTCTTGACCTAAGTGAACCCCATCGGCATTAACAGCAAGTGCAATATCAATTCGGTCGTTAATTATTAAAAGAGAATTATATTTTTTACAAATAGCAGCTAATTCTTTTGCTTGAGAAAGTTTAGTTAGGTCATTTTCTTCTTTGGATCTGTATTGGATCATTTTTACCCCTTCTTTTAGAGCAGAAGAAACAATGTTAAGTAAATTGGTATGAGTATCTGTTATAAGACAAAGCTTGGTTGCTTCAAGTATGACTAAACGTCTATTTTTATCAGACGATTTTAAAATTTCCTTTTCTATTTCGTAAACCCCGTAACGGATTTCAGCTGAAACCATTGCTAATTCTTGATTAGACTCCCTTGAAAATTCTTCTATCACTCTTAGAGCCTCTTGAGCACGAGCACAATTTGCAAATACAATATCTAAAGGATTAGCCCGATTGTTTTGACTGGGATGACTTAATTGAGTTGCTGGATCTTCTTTGGTAGACCTTGTTCTCTTATAGCTCTCTTTGTGTTGTTTTCCGAGTTGATGTCTAAAGTCCTTTAAAGTTATTACTAAATCTTTTCGAACTAAGCCAAATCTGCACCAATCTTCAATAACTCTGAGCCCTTCCCTTGCTCTATCAAGATTGGCATCTATGACCTTTGCTACATGATGATCAGTATTAGGGGTGACAGACATTTATTTCGTGCAAATCTGGGTAGAATTAAGTAATCTCCCTTTTATGGAGAACAGTAATTTAGGAGACACGATGAATGTGCTCATTTGGGGAGTTTTCTTGTTGGGTGGAATAGGTTTTTTTGTCGTTTGGGGACTGTCAAATGCTTATCCTTAATTTATTAAAGTTATAACTCATTTAATATTTTTTTAGCTAAATCTGCATCAAAGCAAATTTGTTGCGTTAACTCTTCAAGGCTTTTAAATTTTTTTTGCTCTCTAAGTTTTTTTATAGGCTCAATGATGAGCTCCTCTCCTTTAAGGTCTATTGTTTCATTAATTAAATGTACCTCTATTGCGGAGGGAGAAGTCGGATCAATAGTTGGTTGAGGTCCTAAATTCATAACAGCTGGGAATAGCTTTTCTTCAGTAGTTCTTTTGGCCCACGCTGCATAGACGCCAATAGCTGGAAGGAATTTTCTACCATTTATTTGAAGATTTGCAGTTGGCCAGCCTATTTTGCTCCCTAGACCTTTCCCAGTAGTTACTACACCTCGAAAGTTATAGGGCCTTCCAAGTAGAGACTTGGTGGTTTCTAAGTCACTTCGCTTGAGAGATTCTCTAATACGACTGCTGCTTACTCTGCCATGGTCATCTTTAAGGATTGGGACGATTGAAATATCTATTCCTTCTTGCTTACAGAGATCCTTCAATGTAGAGGAATCTCCTTTTCGATCTTTTCCAAATCGAAAGTTCTCGCCAATAGCTATTTTTTCGGCTTGAAGTTGTTTTACAAGAATTTGATGAAAGAACTCTTCAGCAGAAAGACCAGCTAAAGCATTGTCAAATGGAACAAGCACTAATTGCTTAATACCTAAAGGTTCTAATAGAAGGGCTTTTTCCTGAGGTAAATCAAGTCTTAGACGTGATTCACCATAAAGAACTTCTCTTGGGTGAGGCCAGAAACTCACTATGGTTGGAACTCCATTTTGATGGTCTGTAATTTGTTTAATTACTTCTTTATGACCTGCATGAAGACCATCAAAACTACCTAGAGCCAAGGCTGTAGGTAGTTTTGCTTGTGTAGGAGAAGAAAGAGGAATCAAGAAAAAACGTGCAAAAATCTCGCTTAGGTGGCAAGTTTGAGATACAGCCAAATATATCCTGATGGCAGATCAAATTGATTTCCGTTTGCTTTCTTTAGGAATGCGCAGAATGGGATGGATTCGTTTTTGGATTCAGACAACACTTGGAGTAATTTCTGCAGGGATATTACTTTTTTATAATGTTGGAGGAAATGTAGGAAAAGGATCCTTAAAGGCAGCTGGACTCTCATCAGGTTTATCAATTACAACTTTAAGTTTTTTTATCCTTCTTTATAGCCTTTGGCAAGGCTGGTTAATTGTTCAAAAAGGTAGAGCACTTAATAGTTCCGTTAGACCAACTAGAGGAGAAACCAGTAGGTTATTAAAAAGAGGTGTACTTATAGATTTAATAGGGCTAGTTTTTTCAGTGATTGGCTATCAAGCTTTGGCTGGAGCATTAACAGTGCAAGCCGCTTCTCAAGTTTCAGGCTTCTTCGGAAGTCCTATGGTTGGATCTTCAAATGTAATGCCTACATTTCCCATTACGTCTATTGAAATGCTTTCAGTCCTAAGCAATACCCAAGTACTGATGGCTCATTTGATAGGGCTGATTTTTTCTCTTTGGCTACTTCAGAGAATCTATAGATCTAATTAGTTTTGTATGAGCTTAGGAAGTTTAGAAATTTTTCCTCTCCAAAAAAGATCAGGTTGTATGGGCGTTATAGAAGCAGATTTTGTATAGATTTGAGCAACGTCACTAGGCCAATTTTTAGGACCATCTCCTGCTGAATCAAGGTCTTTTACAGCTTCACCTGCCATCCAGTAATAGACATTACCTCTTGGATCTAATCGTTTGCTGAATTGTTCTTCATATTGACGTATTGAAAGTCTGGTCCATTGCAAATTACCCATTTCCTTAGGATCACAAGGGGGTACATTTAAGTTTAAAAGCAACTCGTTGGGCCAATCGCTAACTAAAGCATTTTCTGCTATTTCTAAAGTGAGTTTGCTTGCATAGGCGAATTTGCGGTATTGGAAACTTGTAATACTTGATGCAATAGAAGGAATACCCGCAAGAGTTCCTTCAAGTGCTGCTGCCACAGTCCCAGAACAAAAGATGTCAGTGCCTAGGTTTGGACCGTGATTAATACCTGATAAAACCAGATCAGGCTTTGTATCTAGTATTTCGTTCAAGGCTAGCTTTATGCAATCAGCAGGCGTTCCATTGCAACCCCATGCTTCTACACCATCTTTGAATAGTTCATTTGCTTTCTCTGCTCTAATAGGAGCATGCAATGTTAAACCATGACCAGTTGCAGACCTTTCTTGGTCAGGGCATACAACAGTTACTTTATGACCACGATTTTTTGCAGTTGCAGCTAATGTTCTTATCCCTTCAGCAAAAACTCCATCATCATTACTAATTAGAATATTTAAAGGTTTCATTAATTCAAAAAGCTTTTCAGTGAAGATGGGACCTATAACTGTTTAGAGTTTGTATACAAAACCTTTTTGCCGTGGGTCTAACAGTATCTCTTAAACAGCTTACTGATGAACTTGATCAGTTAGAGCAAAAAGCAGTAAAAGATGTTCAGGCTGCTCTTAATGAAGAAGCCCTTGAAAAATTAAGAATTTCATTGCTAGGCAAAAAAGGTCGATTATCAAAAGTGCTTGGTTCAATGGCAAATTTAACAAGCTCTGAACGCCCATTAGTTGGTCAAAGGGCCAATGTTTTAAAGAATCAGCTTCAGCAACTATTTGATAATCGCTTAAGAAGTATAAAAAACAAAGCTTTAGAGGCTTCTATAGCTAAAGAAACTATAGATGTAACTATTCCTCCAACTGGTTTCCCTTTTGGAAATAGACATCCTTTAATTACTACTACTGAGCAAATAATTGATTTATTTTGCGGCTTAGGTTATGAAGTAAAAGAAGGACCTGAAATAGAGAATGATTTTTATAACTTCGCAGCTTTAAATATTCCTGAAGAACATCCAGCAAGAGACATGCAAGATACTTTCTATCTAAGAAACAACTTGTTACTGAGAACTCATACATCGCCCGTCCAAATAAGGTCTTTAGAACAAATGAAGCCTCCAGTAAGGATTGTTGCTCCAGGAAGGGTTTACCGTCGCGATGCTGTAGATGCTACTCATTCGCCTGTTTTTAATCAGGTGGAAGTTTTAGCAATTGATGAAGGTTTGGATTTTAGTCATTTAAGAGGGACAGTTATGGCTTTTTTAAAATCTTTCTTTGGAGATCTACCAGTACGTTTTAGAGCAAGTTATTTCCCCTTTACGGAGCCATCTGCAGAAGTAGATGTTCAATGGAAAGGACGTTGGCTTGAAGTTATGGGTTGTGGAATGGTTGATCCTGCAGTGTTAGAAGAACTAGGAATTGATTCTGAGCGATGGACAGGTTTTGCTGCAGGCCTTGGAGTTGAACGGTTTTGTATGGTAAGACATGGTATTGATGATATTAGAAAGCTTTATACAAGTGACTTCCGATTTCTTGAACAGTTTTAATTTTAGCTTTTGTTTATTTTTTGTAAATATGAAAAAAATCATTCAATGAATTAATATGGCTTTGATGTTTTTCTGTATCGATCGGTGCCCCGGTTAGGACTGATCGTTAATGATGGCAAAGAACTTGCTGTTAATAGTGCTTTAACGATTCAGAAAAGACTAGAGAAAGCAGGTTATGAGGTGGTGCGTGCAAGCAGCTCAGGAGGAATGGTTGGCTTCGCAAACCCTGATCAACACATGAGGACACATGGATACAAGTCTTGTGTGCCGGATGGATTTGACTCATCAATGTCTCTAGCAATAGTTCTGGGAGGGGATGGCACAGTACTCTCTGCGGCTCGCCAGACCGCACCAGTTCAAGTCCCAATACTTACAATTAATACTGGACATTTAGGCTTTCTTGCTGAAGCCTATTTGTCTGATGTTGACATAGCTTTAGAGAAAATCATCTCTTGCACCTGGGATATTGAATTAAGGACAAGCCTTGTGGTTAGTGTTATGAGAGGTGATCAGAGACGTTGGGAGACTCTTTGCTTGAATGAAATGGCTTTACATAGAGAACCTCTTACAAGTATGTGTCACTTTGAGATATCTATTGGTCGTCATGCTCCAGTAGATATTTCAGCTGATGGCGTTATCCTTTCCACACCTACTGGATCAACTGCTTACTCTTTAAGTGCAGGCGGTCCCGTAATAACACCAGATTGCCCTGTTCTTCAATTAACACCTATAGCTCCTCACTCTTTAGCTTCTAGAGCACTTGTTTTTAGTGATTTAGAACCTGTAACTATTTTCCCTGCAACCCCTGAAAGATTAATGATGGTAGTTGATGGAACAGCAGGTTGTTATGTTTGGCCTGAAGATAGAGTTTTGATTCGTAAAAGTGATCATCCAGTTAAATTTATACGTTTATCAGATCATGAATTTTTTCAAGTATTGCGTAAAAAACTAGGGTGGGGATTACCTCATGTAGCAAAACCAGAAAAGTCTAATTAATAAAATTTTCATAGCTTTGCTTTGATTATAAAAACAGGATTCATAGGGCTAAATCTTGTCCCATTAGCTATTTGTATACCTCTATAGCTCTGATGCTGGCTTATCTTTAACTCTTGCACATGATTTTTTAATGCTTCTTTTGTTTCTTTAATAGATTCTGCATTTGTTAACGGAATAACAATAATGCCTCCTTTTTTTATCTTTTTTAAGATCTCTATTAAAAGCTTATTTCTTTGATTTCCACTTCCACCGAGAATCACTCTATTAGGCTTTAAGAGGTCAGAAGGAATCGAATTGCTTTTTATAAATTCATATGCTTCCGCTTCTACTATTGTGGAAGGTTGAACAGATAATCTAAGTGCATTTCTTTTGATAAGTTCTTTTCCTCCAATTCGTTTCTCTATGCATAAAAGTTTTAGTTTTGGTCTTATTCGAAGAGCTTCAATGCCAATACTTCCAACTCCGGCACCAATATCCCAAATTACTCCATTCTCAGGAAGTTCAAGATCTGAAAGAATTTGTATTCTTACTTCTCTTTTTGTCATTAAGCCTGGGCGATCAGGGTGTTGAAGGAAAACTCCATCATCTATTCCAAAAAGAGGGATATCTTTTTTATTGAAATTCTGATCATTGTTTTTAATTAAAACAACAAGATGTAAGGGGTCAATTTCTTCATTGATTGATTTCAAGCAATCAATTTGCTTAAAAGATTCATCTTTATGTCCTAATTTTTCAAAGATCCAAAAAGTATAATTTTTTTCAAGTCCTAAAGTCTTTAGAAATTGCCTTACTTCTTCAGCTCCGCCACGATTTGGATCAGTAAGTATCCCAATTATGTCGCCTCTTTGTTGTAAAATATCTTTTAGAGGTTCTGGATCTCTTCCGTGAAGACTTATCCATTGTGCTTCATGCCAAGGGATTCCTAATTTGGAAAAAGCAAGTTGAAGCGAAGTTGGAGATGGATAGAAAACAAGTTTGTTTTTTGGGAAATGTTCTGTTAGAAGTCTACCTATCCCAAACCATAGAGCATCGCCACTTGATAACAAAATCACATTTTCAGATTGTGCTTTTAACCAATTAATTATTTTTCCTGAATCATTGCTTTCAAATAATTCTGGAAGACTTTTGTAGTCATTTTGAGCTTCCCACCATTTCTTAAGGGAACTTATAATTCTTTGAGAACCAGCAATTTTTTTGGATGCAAGGATTAAATTGATTAATGAAGCAGGAAGATCTTCAACTCCGCCAGCATTTACTCCTATAACTTGAATATGCAGGCCTGAATATTCTGGAATCGCTGTAGATCTTTTCACTAATAACCTCTTAAGTAGAATGGATGGGGTTTAATGCAGCTGCTTATCAATTCCTATCAACAGATTCAGTGGAAAAATTTACTAATGCTAATGCCAAAAGTTCCCTAAGGCGACAAAGACAGCATGAGATTATGGTTGCTTTGATTCAAACTCAAGAACATCTTGAGTTAATGGATGATCAAAGATCAGATTATCAATCAATAGCAAATCATGATAAAGATCCTGCTAGATGGATTGATAAGAATAGGCGTATTCTCGAGAAGTATCAGTCTTTGGTTAGATCTGCAATAACTTTGGATGCTTTGCTTGAATCTGAACAATCAACAAATCAATAAGATGAATTTTTTAAAAAAAATCTTTCGGTTTTTCACTTTTTTTCTTCTAATCTTAACTTTCTTGTTATTAGAACCATCAATTACTGAAGCAAAAGTAGATATTACAATTCAAGATGGAATAGAAATAAAAAGAAGCTTGGAAAGCCTTAGAGATATTGACTTTCAAACATGGCAGGTAGTTGCTTATCCTCAAAACAAACATTTAAATATTCTAAGAATAGTTGGATATCCAGGGAGTTTAAGATTAGATCATCCGGATGACTTGATTGTGCGCTCGGGAATTAAGGAATGGGTCCTTAAGGATATAACTTTAGAAAATTCTGAACTGGCCAATGATTCTCGTGAGGCTGCCGCTGAGTTTAATTTAGAACCTTTATTATTGAATTTAACCCAGAATCGTCCTTTAAGATTATTTTTACCAGAGGCTTTTAATGAATTACCCATTCCTCCTTACTTAGTGAAGGAATGGAGGTCTTTGATATTGGATGAGATTCAAGATGAAGAGATCTGATAGGAATACCTTAAAATGGACAGTAATGATGAGAAGAGCTATTCAATTAGCTTCTTTAGCAGAGGGTGATACAAGTCCTAATCCTCTTGTTGGAGCAATTGTTTTAGATAACAGTGGGAATATTGTTGGGGAGGGATATCATTCTAAGGCAGGGTGCTCACATGCAGAAGTAGAGGCATTAGAACAAGCTGGAAAACGATCGAGAAATGGAACTTTAGTCGTCACCCTAGAACCATGCTGCCATCAAGGTAGAACACCTCCTTGCACGGAACTAATTATTAAATCCGGAATAACTAGGGTTGTTGTTGGTATGAAAGATCCAGATAAAAGGGTTTCTGGTAAAGGAATAAGTTTGTTAATGGATTCTGGGATTGAAGTTATAGAAAATGTTCTTCAGAAACAAGTTGAGATTCAAAATAGAGCATTTATTCATCGAGTTAAGACTTCACGTCCATGGGGCATTTTAAAATGTGCGATGAGCCTAGACGGTCGAATAGCTCTTCCCAATGGCTCAAGCAAATGGATAAGCAGCGAAGCATCTCGATTGAAAGTACATAGGCTTAGGGCTCAATGTGATGCAGTCATTATTGGAGGAGGCACTTTTCGAAATGACAACCCTCTTTTGACTTCAAGGGGACTTTCTAACCCAGAGCCTTTAAGAGTTCTTTTTACCAAATCCTTAGATTTGCCTGAAGAAGCAAATTTGTGGGATACCTCTATAGCAAGGACCCTCGTTGCTTATGGCCCTGAAGCTGATAAAAGTTTAATCAGGAAATTACCTGAATCAGTCTCAAAGCAAGCATTAATTGAAAGCACACCTAAGGAGCTATTGAAAGAATTGGCGATACAAGGCTGCAATAAGATCCTTTGGGAGTGTGGACCATCACTTGCAACTGTTGCTTTAAAGGAAAAATGTGTACAGGAGTTTGTTGTATTTATTGCTCCTAAGATCTTAGGTGGATTGCCAGCAATGACCCCTTTAGACAACCTTGGTTTTGAATTTGTTGATCAAGCTTTTACTTCTAATAACATTTCTTTAGAAAAAATAGGTAAAGATTTTGTGATAAAAATGATCCTTTAACCCTTGTAATCAGGCAAAAAAATGACTTCGTTCGGTTCTTACACCTGAATTAAATCAACTGTTTTGAAGATATTTGTTTAATTTAGTATTCACTTTAAATTTAGGTCATGCCGATTCGTCAAGACGAAAATCAACCTAATAGGCGCTTTGGAATTATTAATCTTGTATTAATTGGTTTTGGAGCACTTCTTTTATTTAGCAGTTTTTTCCCAAATCAAAATATGCAGGTACCGCGCGTGCCTTACTCTCTCTTTATAAACCAAGTAAATGATGGAGAAGTCAAAAGAGCATACATAACACAAGAGCAGATTAGGTATGAGCTTGAGGCGCCAGGAGAAGGCTCACCTTCAGTCTTGGCAACTACACCAATATTTGATATGGATCTTCCCCAGAGACTTGAAAGTAAAGGGGTCGAATTTGCAGCTGCACCTCCAAAGAAACCAAATATTTTCACAACAATTCTTAGTTGGGTTGTTCCCCCATTGATTTTTATTTTAGTGCTTCAATTCTTCGCTAGAAGAAGTATGGGTGGAGGAGGTGCTCAAGGTGCTTTGAGCTTTACGAAGAGCAAGGCAAAAGTATATGTTCCGGGAGAAGAGTCACGAGTAACTTTTGCAGATGTTGCTGGAGTCGATGAAGCCAAGGACGAGTTGACAGAAATAGTTGATTTCTTAAAAAGACCTCAAAGATATACAGATATTGGAGCCAGAATACCTAAAGGAGTTTTATTAGTAGGACCTCCTGGAACAGGCAAAACATTACTTTCTAAAGCAGTAGCAGGTGAGGCGGAAGTTCCATTTTTTATTATCTCCGGTTCTGAATTTGTAGAGTTGTTTGTGGGAGCAGGTGCAGCTAGAGTAAGAGACCTTTTTGAACAAGCGAAAAAGAAAGCCCCTTGCATAATTTTTATTGATGAACTTGATGCAATTGGTAAAAGTAGGTCAGGTTCTATGGGTGTTGTAGGTGGTAACGATGAACGTGAACAGACCTTGAATCAGTTGCTTACGGAAATGGATGGTTTTGCTTCAACTGATAAACCTGTAATTGTTCTTGCTGCTACAAACCAACCTGAAGTACTTGATGCTGCTCTCTTAAGACCAGGTCGTTTTGATAGACAAGTTTTAGTGGATAGGCCTGATCTTTCGGGAAGGAAGACAATTCTTGAGATTTACACCAAAAAAGTTAAGTTAGCAGATGATATAGATTTAGATTTGATTGCTCAAGCAACTAGTGGATTTGCAGGAGCGGATTTAGCTAATATGGTTAATGAAGCTGCATTGCTAGCTGCTAGAAGTAAAAGAAATAAAGTAGAACAACAAGACTTAAATGAGGCCATAGAGAGAGTTGTTGCAGGTTTGGAAAAGAAAAGTCGAGTGCTACAAGAAGATGAAAAAAAAGTCGTTGCTTATCACGAAGTTGGACATGCAATAGTTGGTCATCTTATGCCTGGCGGTTCCAAAGTCGCAAAAATTTCAATTGTTCCTAGAGGTATGAGTGCTTTGGGTTATACATTGCAGTTACCTACAGAAGAAAGATTTCTTAATTCAAAAGAGGAGCTTAAAGGTCAAATAGCAACTTTATTGGGAGGTAGATCAGCTGAGGAAATTGTCTTCGGTAAAGTTACTACAGGAGCGTCTAATGATCTTCAAAGAGCAACCGATATTGCAGAACAAATGGTTGGAACATATGGCATGAGCGATATTTTAGGCCCCTTGGCATATGACAAACAAGGTGGAGGAGCTTTTTTAGGAGGCAATAATAACCCTAGAAGAGTTGTAAGTGATGCAACTGCACAGGCTATTGATAAGGAGGTTAGATCTTTAGTCGATGAAGCTCATGAAGATGCACTTAGAATTCTTAGACACAATTTGCCTTTGCTTGAAACTATTGCTCAGAAGATTCTTGAAAAAGAAGTTATTGAAGGTGATGATCTAAAAGCTATTTTAGCTGAAAGTTCAATGCCTTAAAATTGTTATTAGGCTTTTAATTAGGCAAATTTCGCCTCAATAAATTTTGATCATTTAGAAAGATCTATGAGGAAATCTTTATGAATAACACTTCTTTTGGTGTAGCAGAGGAACTAAGTTCTTTAAAAGATAAAAGTTATATATCATCTTTTGATTTAACATTTGATCAAATGCATGGTCTTTTTGATTTAGCGTTACAGTTAAAAAAGGGAAATAGAAGAATTGATCTTGGAAACCGTATTTTGGGGGTGATTTTTAAAAAAGCTTCTACTCGAACTAGAGTTAGTTTTCAAGTTGCAATGGCTAGATTAGGAGGTCAGATTGTAGATTTAAATATTCAAACAACTCAAATTAGTAGGGGCGAACCTATAAAAGATACAGCAAGAGTTTTAAGTAGGTATTGTGATGCCTTGGCAATTCGAACTTATAAGCATAAAGAGCTGATTGATTATGCTAACTGGTCTTCAATACCAGTAATTAATGCATTAACTGATTTAGAACATCCTTGCCAGTCATTAGCAGACTTTTTTACGATTCAAGAGTTTTATGGGGACCTAAAAGGCTTATCTCTTGCATATATTGGCGATGGAAATAATGTGGCTAATTCTTTAATTATAACTGGAGCCATTTTAGGAGTAAATATTAATATTTCGACCCCAAAAGGTTTTGAGCCAGATAATTCAATTTTGAAAAAAGCTTCTTCAATAGCAAATATCTCTGGTAGTTCCATAGATATTAATAACGATCCTTATGAATCAGTTAAAGGAGTTAATGCTATATATACAGACGTATGGTCTTCAATGGGACAAGAAGAAGAGGCTGGCGAAAGAAAATCAGCTTTTGAAGGTTTTACTATTGATAATGAATTGCTCTCAAGAGCAGATAAAGAAGCAATTATTCTTCATTGCTTGCCTGCTCATAGAGGCGAGGAGATTTCTGATAATGTTTTTGAAGGAGAAAGTAGCAGAATATTTGATCAAGCAGAGAATCGATTACATGTGCAACAAGCATTGCTAGCAGCTTTATTAGGAGGAGTATAGACTTGCGCCTTAAATGGTTATTAGGTACATATGTATTGTAGGACAAATGAATTACAGGTTGATTCTATGGATGAAGAATCTCTTACACCGGCGCAAAAAGAACTCTATGAATGGCTTTCTGATTTTATAAATACATATCATCATAGTCCTTCTATTAGACAAATGATGCAAGCCATGGGCCTACGTTCTCCGGCGCCTATTCAGAGTCGCCTAAAACATCTTCAAGAGAAAGGCTGGATTACTTGGTCAGAAGGAAAAGCTAGAACTTTACAATTACTGGGAGACTTTATTGATGGGGTACCTATTCTGGGATCTATTGCTGCTGGAGGACTTATTGAAACCTTTGATGACGTTCAGGAAACTTTGGATGTGGAATCAGTTCTTCATACAAAAGGCCTGTTTGCATTAACTGTTAATGGGGATTCCATGGTTGATTCATGTATTGCTGATGGTGATATGGTTTTAATGGAACCAGTAAAAGATTCTGCTCGACTCAAGAACGGAACTGTTGTAAGTGCAATGGTGCCTGGCTCAGGCACTACTCTTAAACATTTTTTTCGCAAAGGAAATCTTGTGGTTTTAGAAGCTGCAAATCCAGCTTATGAACCTATTGAATTAGAAGCTGAAAATGTTCATATTCAAGGTCAACTGTTGGCTGTGTGGAGAAAAGCCTAATGTAAATATTTCACCCCATCTAAGTTATTTTAAGGTTTCACGTTTAGTTTAAAAAAAAATGAATAAACAAATCCTCTAAGCTAGAAGAATGATTTGGTTCATAAGTTATAATTTTACTAACCTAAGGTTTCCTAGTGTTTGATTTGGTTAAAGTAAAATATAAATATATTATAAAATGAATAGGAATGCTCTAAAGAAAGCTTTCTCAATAGCTTATATATCGACGTCATTTTTATACGAACCTGCTTATAGTCAGTCAAGACTTCTTGACAATTACAATCAACTAAAATCTTTTAAATCTAAAGATTTGATTATAAAGAACAAATCTTCAGTCAATTTTATCTTAGAAAACGAAAATTTATATGCCATCGATAATACAAAGCAATTTAAGAAAATCACTGACCCAATCCAATTACCGAAAGATGTAGATATAGATAAAATTTTTGAATTAATTATTGCAGACTCTTCTTCCGATAATACTCAAAACTCTAACAATAATTTTATTGAAGTCGAAATTCTAGCCAATCAACAATATCAGTCTGAAAATGGGTTTAAAGCATTCGGGGATGTGTCCATACTTTCCAAAAAAGGTCTTCTTATAGCAGATGAATTTGAATATATTAAAGATAAAAACATATTTATTGCTAAAGGTAATGTTAAATATAAAAGAGGTGAGTTATATATTCAATCAGATGAAATTAAATATAACTTTGAGACTAATGAAGGATATATGATAAAACCATATGGTTTAATAGATTTTAGATCATTTGCAAATGATTTAAATTTAGACGATCAAAATATCAGGGTAATTTCTAGAAAGGAGTTACTTCAAGAAGAAAGTATAAATAATGCCAGGCGCATAACAAACAACATTTATGCAATAGGGAATATAAAAATTTCAAACAGTGATAATATTCAAGCCTCAGGACCCTCGATAAGATTAAATACGAAAGGTATAGACAGATGGAGATTTCAATCAGAGAAAATAGTTATAAAAAGAAACTCATGGACAAGTGATCGTTTGAGTATGACTAATGATCCGTACAATAAAGCACAATTGAGAATAGAAAATATAAAATTTAAAGGAGAAAAAAAAGAACTTGAGGCAGCAGGAAAAGATGCTCAGATTATTATAAGTAGTAATTGGAGTTACTTTGTTTTTGATGATACTCTAAAGGTTCCGATGGGTCCTCGGAAGATAAGAATCAAAGAAGATGAATCGATGATGCGTTGGGGAATTGGTTATGACTATAAAGATAAAGACGGTTTTTTTATAATGAGTGATTTAAACCCTATCTATTTTGGAAAGAATGATAAATATAAATTGAAGTTTACACCTCAATTTCTTATGCAGAGATCTATTTTAGGGACTACTAATAGCTTTAGGAAATCAGATAAATCCATTATGTCAGCTACAATAGAGCAGGATGCATCTTTTGAGGATTATTTTGGCTTAAGATCTGAGTTAACATCTTCCTTTCAAAAATGGAGATTTAATTTAGATACGGAGTTTAATTCATTTGATTTAAATAAGTTTAAGCAAATATTTAGATCAAAATCTTCTTTAAAACGAAATATATTTAGATTAAAAGAGAAAACTACTGAGAGAGAAATCGACTTCTCCTTCTTTGCAGACTACAGAGATAGGACATGGAATGGTTCTTTAGGCGAAAAAGAAATTTTTACAGCTTATGGAATTAGGTTGGATTATAAAGATAAGGCTTTAGAGAAATATTTGACAAAAATATCAAACGTAGGATTGGTACTTGGAGAATATCAAGCAAAACCTGAAAACAACTCCCCTCAAATTATATCAGAAAATAGATTAAGCTTTTTTGCAAGTAGGAATTATCGATATAACTTATCAAGATCTTTCAGAGAAAATTACATAGATCAATCATATAAATATTCTCCTTTACCAAAGAAGTCTGGATTATTTTTTGATGTAAACCCTAAGTTGGATATATATAGATACTCTGGAGGAGATGGGCAGGAGATTCTTACACTTAGAACAGGTCCACAATTGATCTTAGGAGAACAAAAAGATAAATTCTTTGATTATACGGACATATCGATTCACCCTATAGTTAAATTTAGTAATGGTACAAGCCCTTTTAGCTTTGATAAGTCAGTAGACTCTAAAAGTATAGAATTTAAGTTTAAACAACAACTTTATGGCCCATTAATTGCAGGTTATTCAACTAAATTACTTCTTGATCCAGACTCAGAAAAATATAATCATTTAATACAGTCTATTGTAAATCTATCTTGGAATAGGAGGGCATATAAAGCAGAACTTTTTTATAATATTGATTCAGAAGCAGGAGGGATACAATTTAGTATGTATGGTTTAGATTTCATTGGTTCAGGTAAACCTTTTTCACCTGAGTGAAGAAAAAATAAGAAAAAGATTGTATCTGCAACTATAAAAGAAACTAACTTTAAGACTTTAGTTATTAAATTCTCATAATAACTAAACTTTATATTTATAGTATTTAAGAAACCATTCAATAAAAGATCTAACCCCCTCTTCTATAGATGTATTGGGCTTAAAATCTATCCATTCTTCTAAGCTAGACATATCTGCTGATGTAGCGATTACATCCCCGGGTTGAATTTTTTTCATTACTATATTTGCTTTTTTATCTAAAGCTTTTTCTATAGCACTAATATAATCCATTAATGGAGTGGGACTTGAATTTCCAATATTAAAAATTCGGTATGGAGACCAGCTTTTTGATGGATTAGGATTTTTAGGATCAAATGTTTTAGAAGCTGTTGGTGTTTTATCTATAATACGAAGAGTACTTTCTATTACATCATCAATATAAGTAAAGTCTCTAATCATCTCACCATGATTAAACACCATGATTGGTTTATTTTCTATAATAGATTTAGTGAATAAGAAGAGAGCCATATCAGGACGTCCCCATGGACCATAAACTGTAAAAAATCTTAGACCTGTTGTAGGCAGTTGATATAAATGACTATAAGTATGTGCCATTAGTTCATTAGCTTTTTTTGTTGCTGCATAAAGACTTATTGGATGGTCGACTCCTTGAGATTCTTTAAATGGTAATTTTGTATTACCACCATAAACAGAGCTGCTGCTGGCATAAACTAAATGTTTTACATTTAATTCTTTGCAATTCTCAAGGATGTTGCTAAAACCTACAAGGTTTGACTGAATGTATGCTGAGGGTTTTTCTAATGAATATCTAACACCTGCTTGAGCTGCTAAATGAACTACTTTTACTGGCTTTCCAATTTTCAAATCAGAACCAGAAATATCTTTTCCTAAAAAAGCATTTTTCACGGCTTCTTTATTTTCGAGATCTGCTTCAATGAATGAAAAGTTTATCCCATACTTAGAGGAAGAGTTAACTAATTCATTCAAACGTGCACGCTTGAGTGACTGATCATAGTAAGAATTAACATTATCAAAACCTATGACTGGTATATTGTGCTCTAAAAGTTTTTTAGAAATGTGGAAACCTATAAATCCTGCTGCTCCAGTTACCAAAACACTCATCATGCTTTATCAAACTTATCATTACTATACTTCATTAGCATTTAATTAATTACTAAATATGGAAATAGTAATAAGTATAATTTACGTGAAACTAAAAAGTTACTATTTTTTTGTCAAAAGCTTTTTTCTAAAATACCTATTAAAAATAGCTTTAAAAAGCAATATACCTCTTTTGCTAAGATTAGATTTTATAGTAAATAAATTAAGATTTTCTTAGACGTTACTGTTCAATTTATTCTCCAGTCGCGAGTAGATATCTATATGAAAAAAAATATCAAGATCATCTAATTTTTTAAAATAATCATTAGATGATTAATAGTAAATTATATTTTAATCTAAAAATCAAATTAGCTTTGTTTATAATAATATTTCAATAGAAGGGTTTAAAAACAAAATTGAAAGCACTACCTTATATTCTTTAAGTGCTAAGGTGATACCCAAAAAAACATTACTTTCTAATACCTGAGAGTAACTCTTCAATCTTTTATCACAAAAGATAGTCCCACTGTATCATTCTTAGTTATATTTAATCAGCAGAATTGAATATTGAACCTTTATAAACTATTATAGAATTACTGCAGTTACTATTGGATCCATGAGATTTATTGACTAACTGTTGTTACAACTTTTGGGGCCATAGCTCAGTTGGTAGAGCACCTGCATGGCATGCAGGGGGTCAGCGGTTCGAATCCGCTTGGCTCCATTACATATAGTCAATGATTCTAATAAACCTCAGACCTTCTGGATAGAAATCAGAAGATGATATATTTTTACTGGTCAATTATTAATCAATAAACTCTCTCTTACTTATCTTAAGTAAGGCAGCCTTTAAGCATAAAATAATGTAGAATAAATATGCTCAAAACCCAAAAGATGAATCTATTATTATAGATAATTTCAATTCTACTATTAAGAATTGGATAAGATATAAGGATTAATCAAATACTATCAAATAGTCTTTGTAAGAAATTTAGTAAAGTAAGGCCAAAAACTAAAACAATTAGAATTTTAGTTTTAAAGGGAATAAGATTCTTGAAATCATTAGATAGGAAAAATTTTCTATATATGAACTGGAATTAACTTAGAGAAGGAAGAACATTGGCTTAAAATCATTATTTACAAAAGAAATTAGAATTTATAAATAGATTTTAGAATATTGGTTTATATCTAATTCAAATAATAGTAATAGATCTTCAAATTTATATAATTAAATTTCCTAGTAGTTTGAAAATAATTACGAAAGAGAAATCAAAATTAGTAATGATACTCTAATAATCGACTATATAGCTATGACAGATCTATTGATCATTACAAAGTTTCTTTATTTTGAGTACCATTACCATCAAGTGCAAAGGTATTTTTAATAATTCAAAGATCAGAAAGGAAGAATATTCAGGAAATTAATAATCAATATCATTATTATTATCAGTCTTCAATCAAATATTAAATAAAAATTACTTATTCAATACTAATATTGGTAACATAGATTAATTATTTATTAAAAACCTTTCTATACTATAATATTTAAAATAATTTCAACTTCCTTTTCTAGATAATTTAGTGAATATTTCGATTTTCTTTTCTTCAATCATCATACTTATCGCTTGGCTTTCTACAGTCACAGTTCTTCCATACGTGAGGAGATTAGGTTTAAGACTTAGTGTTTTAGATCAGCCAGACTCTAGAAAGCAACATACAAAACCGATAGTTCGTATGGGAGGTCTAGCAATGATTGTTGGTCTTTTCTTCGCTTGGACTATCTTTGGATTAATAGAACAATTCACAAATATAGACTCCTTAAATGGTGATTTTACTTTATTAATCATCTTAGGTTCGTTAACTTTCTTTTTGATTGGCCTTTCCGATGACCTATTTAAACTCTCCCCTTTTTCTAGATTATTATTACAAATAATAGCTGCCTTATTTTTTGCAACTCAGGGTTTAAGTATTCAAGCACTTGACCTGACTTTGCTATCTCCAGAGTTAGGAACTGTTATTCTTCCAAAATTACTTAGTACCATTCTTACAGTTGTTTGGTTTACTGGAATTACCAATTCTATTAATTGGTTAGACGGATTAGATGGATTAGCTTCAGGTGTAGCCGTTATAGCGTTTGGTTTCTTCCATTACTTAAGTTCATCAGACATTCATGATGAATTTACTTTTTTAGTATCTGCATTAATTGGAACTAGTTTAGGTTTTTTAACTCAAAATTCTTTTCCTGCCAGAATATTAATGGGTGACAGTGGATCTTATTTGATAGGCTTTAATTTCGCAGCTTTAAGCATATTAGGGTTTACTTCTGATATATCTCTACCTCCTTTACCAGGTTCTAGTTTTAATTTTATTATCCCTCTACTCATAATACTTGTACCTACTTTGGATATGGCTATGGTTATCTTTATGAGATTAATTAATGGGCGCTCCCCTTTTTATCCTGATCGATCACATCTTCATCATCGTATTCTTAACTTAGGATTGTCACATCAGAAGACAGTGATTTTGATTTATATATTGAGTATCTTTTCTGGACTTCTCGCATTCTTTTTTGCAAATAAAGAAGTCCAATATAATATTGTAGCAATAATTTTCTTTTGCATTGTATTGATAACAACCTTTGCTATCCGTCAAAGATTAAAATGAGTCTACTTGATTTATGAAAAGCCTTTTAGTTACTGGAGGAACAGGTTTTATAGGTAGTCATACATGTCTTGTTCTTTTAGAAAAAGGATACAACATATATGTTATTGACTCACTTGCAAATAGTTCTTCTTTAGCAATAGACAATATACTTAAGATATATAATTTAAGCTGTAATAAGTTTTCAAATAAAATTAATTTCATTCAAGGAGATCTTAGGAATAAAGATATTATTGATGAAACATTTCAGAGAGCACAAAACTCACATGAGCCTATAGAAGGCGTAATACATTTTGCTGGATTAAAGTCTGTAGAAGAATCAACTAAGAAACCAATTCTTTATTGGCAGGTTAATGTTTTAGGTACAATGAACTTGTTAGAAGTTATGCAGAAATATCATTGTAGAACCATAGTTTTTAGTAGTAGTGCAACAATCTATGGAACTTCCAGTAAATCTCCTTTAGTTGAAACATCAAGCATCAAGCCCATAAATCCTTATGGAACGACCAAGTATGCCAATGAGTTGATTTTAAATGATGTTTTTAATGGTGATTTAAATAACTGGAAAATAGCTATTCTAAGATATTTTAACCCTATAGGTTCTCATCATTCAGGAATGCTTGGAGAAGCACCTAACGGTATACCTAATAATATTTTTCCTTATATTTGTCAGTTATCTCAGGGAAAATTAAAACAGTTGCAAATATTTGGCAAGGATTGGCCTACAAAAGATGGAACTGGTGTAAGAGATTATATTCATGTAATGGATTTAGCTGAGGGACATTTGGCAGCATTAGAATGTTTGTTTTCTGAAGAATCCCAGTTGCTAACTGTTAATCTTGGAACTGGCAAGGGAACAAGTGTTTTGGAGCTTGTTGAGACTTTTGAGAAAGTAAATAAGTGCAGACTGAAATATGTTTTCACAGATAGAAGAGCAGGAGATTCTGCGATAGTTTTTGCAAATATAGATAAAGCTAAAAGTAGATTGAACTGGAAACCAAAAAGAAACTTAAAAGATATGTGCAAGGATGGTTGGTTATGGCAGAAACTTAATCCAAATGGATACCAATAGTATAATTAACTATATTCTAAATATTTAGTATCTTTTTTATTAAGCATACTTTCTACTCCAGTCAGTATTATCCAGCTGAAACAACTTATTCGGACATTAAAGTATTGCATATCTAGTAAATGAGAAATCAAGACTAGAAATAAGGATATAATTCATGCACTTTCTAATTTATAGAATTGATTAGAGATTCCTTCTACCTTTACGTGCTTTATTATTTTCATATAGCCTAAAAATAATAAGACTAATATAGTACCGCAAAGAATTATTGCTGTTGTTATTACATATTTTATAGTTAGCTCTATTGGTATATTATGAGTATGTTGCTCACAACTTGGACTTATACATATAATATTTAACTTTTGCATAATTTCATTGATAATTCTTCGTATAATTAGCTTTTATTGAGATATTGAATGAGCTGGAAGATTTTAAATCAACTAATTTCTAGAATATATTACGTTCAAAATAGAAGTAAAATAGCCCTTTTGTGCTTTTGAAGGTCAAATAAGAAATCTCTGTAGAATAAGCATTGCAAATCAGATTGTGACTTCATATTAAATTGATTTTATTGAACGCTCCGTTCAGGATTCGAACCTGAGACCCACTGCTTAGAAGGCAGTTGCTCTATCCAGCTGAGCTAACGGAGCTTGATTTAATACTATTAATAGCAAAAAGATGGCAAACTATGTTTGCTATCTTTTTGAAAAATATTCATTTCGTGGCAACAAAGTTTACGAAAGCTCGTAAAGAGGAGATTCTTAAAGGATTTCGTTCTGGCATGTCTTTAAGTTTTCTTGCTAAGGACTTTGGATGTACCCCGGCAACTATTACAAGGATTCTTAAGGCGTTATTGGGAGATGATGGGTTCTCAGAGCTCAAGAAGGCAAATAAGCGACTTCCTAAGGATAAGCATTTGAAGAATATCAACTCTGAGGAGAAAAACAATGATCAAAATAATGAATTTATCCAAGATAAAAATTCATCAGATTCTAGAGCTGCAGATAACTCAATCGAGAAAGAGACAAAAACATCACTAGATGATAGGGATGGCGAAGAAGCTCCTCTAAATCGTCAAAGCCAAAGTGAATTTCAAGAACTAGTCCCTTTGGTTACCAATTTCGAATGGGATAACCAAAAAGAATTAGCTTGTACCCCCTTTGACGCTGATTCGTTACCTGGCACCGTATTTATGCTTGTAGACAAATCAGTGGAATTAGAATCAAAACCTCTTAAAGAATTCTCTCAATGGAGTTTTTTGTCAGATAAAGATCAGAATCGACTAGCAATAGTTTTATATTCAAATCAAAGGTCAGCAAAAAGAAGTTGTTCGAGAAACCAAAGAGTTCTAAAAATCCCAGACTCTTCAGTATTTCAAGTTACTTTGCCTCACTTAATCTCTAAAGGAATAACAAGACTCATATTGGATGATTCGTTAATATCGATTGACAACTGATTTGATTTTTTTATAAAAAAAAGACTATTTTCTTGATGAAATTATCAATGCTGATGTACTACCACCACTAATTACACCAATTATAATAGAGACACCCACGATGAATCCATTTGGATAATTTGGGCTTTTAGTGAAAAATAAATTCACTGAATTGCGATCACTTAAATTCTGGCTACCTAAACATAAAATAAGAAGTAATAAAGCTGCATTTGAAAAGGTGAACAATATAAATAAAAACTTTTTCATAATAGGCTGATAACTTATTGTTTATCTAGATTATCAGTAGATATTTTATCATGTAGTAGAGAATAAAGATATCTTTTTGATAAACCAGTTTCTTCTGACAAGTGTTTAGCAGAATTGCTAGAACTATAACCTTCGCTTATCAATCTTTTCATTTTATCTATTAATTCTTGGTTATCTTTTTTTTCTTCATTACTTGCTTTCTTTTGCCCACCTAGGATAATAGTGAACTCACCTCTTGGTTCATTTTCTTTAAAATAAGCTTTAACAGTTCCAAGATTAGGACCAATAAATTCTTCATGAAATTTTGTAAGCTCTTTTGCTATTTGTATAGGCCTCTCATCTCCACATGCTGTTGCTAACTCCTCAAGTAGTTGAATTAATTTATAGCGTGATTCGTATAGAATAGTTGTCCGAGTTTCTTTGGATATCTGTGAAATAATTTTATTACGATCTTTTTGTTTTGATGGAAGAAATCCTTCAAAACAAAATCTATTTGTGGAGAGACCACTTGAAACAAGAGCAGTAATTCCTGCGCATGGCCCAGGTATGCAAAATACTTTTATATTGAATTTCTTTGCTTCTGCCACTAGCTCTTCTCCAGGATCACATATTCCGGGAAGCCCTGCGTCACTAATTAAAGCTATGCTAGTTCCTTTTTGGAGTTTGTTTATTAGCTCAACTAATCTTTTCTGAGTATTATGTTGATGAAAACTTATTAGGTTGGCACTAATATTTATTCTTTTGAGTAAAAGACCACTATGTCTAGTATCTTCACAAGCCACTAAGTCCACTTTTGAAAGTATAGATTTTGCTCTTTCAGATAAATCTGACATATTACCTATAGGTGTACCGACAATATAAAGAGAGCCTTTAATGGGCTCAAGAGATCCTTTTGAAATTTCTTTTTGTTCTGAACTTTTCATGCATATTAAATTACCTCTTCCTGAAGGCGTTGACCTCAAAAACTTATTAGAAGTACTTAGATCATTTAGTTGGGGAGCTTCTGATATATTGAAAGCTTATGCAAGAGGAGAACAGCCTCCTTTTGGGTACTCAAAATCTTTTAGTGTTCAGGATGCTGATAAGGGACCAGTTACTTCTGCAGATTTAGCTGTAAACAATTGGTTGATTAATGGTTTTAGATCAGAGTTCCCAGCTGTTGATTGGTTAGTAATTACTGAGGAATCTATATCTCAAAAGATTTATACAGATTCAGAATTGACTTCAAAATGGGTATGGATGATTGACCCTCTTGATGGAACAAAGGATTTCATTCAAGGTACTGGAGATTATGCGATGCATATTGGACTCCTTTATGAAGGTACTCCAATTTTGGGACTTGTTTTAATACCCGAAATGGATGAACTTTGGATTGGTGGAATAGGACTAGGCTCTTGGTGTGAAAATCAAAAGGGCGCTAGGAGAGAGGTATTTTTTGGCAGCAGAAATGAATTACATGAAATGATTCTTATTTCAAGTAGAAATCATAGGGATAATAATTTCGAAAGATTGATTGAAGGAATAAACTTAGGTGCAAGGAAAATTAAGGGAAGTGTTGGTTGCAAAGTCGTGTCAATATTGAAAGGGGAAGCGGATTTCTATGTTTCACTTTCCGGAGAAACTGCTCCAAAAGATTGGGATATGGCAGCACCTCAAGCTGTATTGATATCAGCAGGAGGTTTTTTTACACACGTGGATGAAACAGCTTTAGTTTATAAAACTCATAACTTTGCTCAAAAAGGTTGCCTTATTGCAAGTAATGGAAAACATCATAAGTACCTATGTCAAGAACTCAAAAATAGACTGGTGGAAATTAAACCAGAATTATTGATGTAAAATTTTCTTTACATCAAAGGTGCGACAGGAGTTGGAGTTGGTTGCGGATAATGCATTCCACTATCTCCATTTTGAGGTATCCCTCTCAAAGTCAGATTAATGCGACCTCTATTGTCTATTTCTCTAACTCTTACTGTAACTTCGTCGCTAACTTTTACTACATCTTCAACTTTTTCAACTCTTGCTTCTGAAAGCTGAGATATATGAATCATCCCTTCTTTACCTGGAAGAATTTCGACAAAAGCACCAATTGGAATAATTCTTGTTATGACACCCTTAAAGATTTCTCCTTCATGAACTTTTCTTGTTAACCCTTCAATGATTTTCTGGGCTTCTTCCGCAGCAACACCATCATGAGAAGCAATAGTTACTATGCCTCCATCTTCTATATCTATTTTTGTATTAGTTCTTTCTGTTATCCCTTTAATAGTTCTTCCTCCTGGACCAATAACTGTTCCAATTAATTCTGGATCAATCCTAAAGCTTAAGAGTCTAGGCGCATGTGGGGATAATGCATCTCTTGGCTTATCAATAGCTTCTGTCATTTTTTCAAGGATATGAACTCTTGCAGGTTTAGCTTGATTGATTGCTTCACCAATAGTTTTTATAGGTAAACCTGTAATTTTCATGTCCATTTGTAGAGCTGTTATACCCTTTTCTGTACCAGCCACCTTAAAATCCATATCTCCAAGAAAATCTTCGATTCCTTGAATATCTGTCAATATTTTTACCTCATTGCCTTCTTTTATCAGTCCCATTGCAGCTCCACTCACTGGCGCTTTTAAGGGAACTCCAGCATCAAGTAAAGCAAGAGTACTTCCACAGACTGAGCCCATTGACGTGGAACCATTTGAACTCAAGACCTCACTAACAACCCTTAATACATAGGGGAAGGATTCCTTTGCAGGTAGTACAGGCATTAATGCTCTCTCAGCTAGAGCCCCATGCCCAACCTCTCTTCTTCCAGGGGTCCTCATAGGCCTGGTTTCGCCAACTGAATAAGGTGGAAAATTGTAGTGATGAATATATGTTTTATCTGTACTAGGGTTCAAATCGTCCATTTCTTGGGCATCACTTGGAGTGCCTAATGTTGCTGTAGATAAAACTTGTGTAAGACCTCTTTGAAATAGTCCAGATCCATGAACGCGTTTGGGAAGTATGCCAACTTCTGCGTCTATTTTTCTTATTTCATCTAAAGATCTACCATCTACACGTTTACCATCTTTAAGTATTTGTTCTCTCATAAGCTTTTTGGTAAGTAACTTAAAGCTTGAACTAAGAAGTTTAGGATTAGCAGTAACAGCTTTTTTTACGGCATTTTCTTCTTTTAGGGAATCTATTTTTTCAGAACAATTTGACTTGATTTCTTCAAGCTTGTTATCTCTTTCATCTTTTGATAGGTCAAATTGTTTTAGCAGTTCCCCTATTGATTTGCTCGCATTTTTTTCCAAATAAGCAGGTATTGTTTCATCAATATCTTGAGCTTCAGGTTTGACTTGCTTTATTTTATTTTCCTTAAGAATTTCATTTTGAGCATTGATTAATTCTGTTACTGCTTCATAACCAAAATCAATAGCTTCAATAACATCTTGTTCTGAAAGTTGATTAGCACCTGCTTCAACCATGACAATGCCATCTGGTGTTCCAGCTACAACAAGGTCAAGATCACCTCGTTCTATTTCTCGATAGCTTGGATTGAGTACAAAATCATCTCCTAGTAGGCCAACTCTTACAGAGGCCATAGGCCCATAGAAAGGTATCCCAGCCATTAGGGTAGCCATAGAAGATCCTGTTACTGCTAAAACATCAGCAGGAACTCTTTCGTCTAAAGATAAACAGGTTGCAACTATTTGTATGTCATCTCTCATCCAAGATGGGAAGAGAGGTCGCATTGGCCTATCAATAAGCCTTGAAATAAGAGTTGCTCTTTCTGGGGGGCGTCCCTCTCGTCGCATGAAACTGCCAGGTATGCGCCCTGCTGCATAAAGCCTTTCTTCGTAATCGCAAATTAAAGGAAGGAAGTCAGCCCCTTCTCTTCCTGGTGCTTGAGTAGCCGTTACTAAGACTGCTGTGTCACCACATTCAATCATTACTGATCCCCCAGCTTGAGGGGCATATCTTCCTGTAGTTAGCCGTATTTCCCGACCATCAAAGGAGACCGTTTTTGTCTGACCTTGCACGTGAAACTGTTATGTCTTTTTGTCTTTAAGCATTCTTGCACTTGATAGGCAATTATTCACAACAAAAAACTAATTATGTGGTTTTTAATTTTTACATTACGAGAGGTGCTATCTCTCTAAGTCCAGTTGCAGTCTAGTTAATTAACCTTTTCTTGGAAGCTTTGAAATTGCTATTAATGTTGAATTCTTAATTTACCAGCTTGATTTAACAACCCCTGGAAGTTCGCCTTTATGAGCTCTTTCCCTAAGTTGATTCCTGCATAGACCAAAATCACGGTATACACCTCTAGGCTTTCCAGTTGCCCAACAACGATTCCTCATTCTACTAGGTGCACTATTTCTAGGGAGGGCTTGAATCTTTCTATGAATTTCTAGTCGCTCCATTGGATCTTGAGCAGAATTAAATTGATCTAATAGTTTTTTACGTTTAGATGAGTACCGCTCAACAAGCTTTTTTCGCTTAACATCGCGGGCTATCATTGATTTTTTGGCCATTTAGAGCCTTGATTTAAAAATATTCTTTCAAGATCTTACTCCTTAACGAATACATCTTGAAAATTAGGTTTGAATTATCAATTGCCCAATTGTTCAAATATCGACAATTGACTTACATCTCGAATAATTAAAACGATACTTAAACTTACTAATAAAAGAAAACTTGACTGCATAAAGGCAAGCTTTATTTTTTCAGGAATTGGCTCATTTCTAATACCTTCAATTAGAATTAATAAAAATTGACCTCCGTCGAGAAGAGGAAAAGGTAAAGCATTCAATACTGCAAGATTAATAGAAACTAATGCTGTGAAAAGTGCTACTCCTGAAAAACCCTGCTCAGATAGTTGTGCCCCAAGCTCTACAATTTTGACTGGTCCACTAAGTTGCTTAGAAGTAGAACTAAAATCGGTAAAAAGTCCTTGATAGCCTTTGACTGTTCTTGTTAATAAGTTGGAGAACTGATTAGTTGAAAAAGTCAAGTTATCAATAAAGCTCGAGTTCTTGTTAGTTTGCGTAGTTATATTTTGTTGTAATTGTGCCCCAACTTTGCCTTCGCCAAGATTATTTGCAGGAGTAATTTCAATAAAACTTTTTACTTCATTTGTTTCTTTTTCTAGGATAATAGTTTTATCTGGTGAATTTTTAATTGCTTGAACTAAATCTTGTACAGCGTCTTGACCAACCCCTAACTTATTTCCATTAACGCTCAATATCTTATCACCAGAAGCTAGTCCTGCTATCTCAGCAGCTTGCTCTTTCTGTACATTTATTATTAGGACTCCTTGATCAGCTTGAGAGGGTATACCAATAAAAGTTGCTTGAAAAAATAAAACAAGCCAAGCTAAAATTAGATTTGCAAAGACTCCTGCTGAAATAACAATTAACCTTTGAAATATTGGTCTGTTATTAAGAAGATCAGGATCGGTTGAAATGATATCTGAGGAATCATCATCGTCTGGAAAAGACACAAAACCTCCAAGGGGAAGTGCTCTTATCGAGTAAATGACACCATCGAATTCTTTTTTTATCAATGCAGGCCCAAAACCAATAGAAAATCCACTGACTTTTATACCCTGCGATTTAGCAGCAAGAAAATGTCCTGCCTCATGAAAGAAAATAAGAAGAGCCAGTACTCCAATGGAAACAAAAACATTAAGTGAGGGCATAGTATTTAGGTAATTAATTTCTTAGATGTGTTGCTCCAAAATATGGTTCTAGAACCTTAGGTAATTTGACTGATCCGTCAGATTGTTGACCATTTTCTAAAATAGCTGCCATTGTTCTACCAATTGCAAGTCCACTAGCGTTAAGAGTATGCACTAAGAAGGTTTTTTTCCCTTCTTTAGTCCTAATCGATGACCTTCTTGCTTGGAAATCATTACAGATACTTGAGCTTGAGATTTCTCTATAAGAGTTTGCACCTGGAAGCCAAACTTCTAAATCAAATGTTCTTGAAGCTGAAAACCCTAAATCACCTGTACATAAATCCATAACTCTATAAGGAAGTTCAAGAGCTTTCAGTATGTCTTCGGCGTCAGCTGTAATTTGCTCATGTGCTTCATTTGATTTATCAGGATGAACAAACCAATAAAGTTCAACTTTATTGAACTGGTGAAGCCTAATTAAACCTCTAGTATCTCTTCCATAACTTCCAGCTTCTCTTCGAAAACAAGGAGAATATGCTGCATAGCGTAAGGGCAGCTCTTCTACAGGAATAATTTCGTCTCTATGAAGAGAAGTTATTGGTACTTCTGCTGTTGGGGTAAGCCATAAATCATCTTCTGAACATTTAAAGCTTTCCTCAGCAAACTTAGGTAATTGACCAGAGCCTTTTAGGCTATCTGTATTAACTAGAACTGGCGGTAAAACTTCAATATATCCTTTTGATACATGTTTATCGATCATGAAATTTATTAGTGCTCTTTCTAGTCGAGCTCCTTGATTAAAGAGTGTAATAAAACGGCTTTTAGAAATACGTGCTGATCTTTTTGTATCCAATAAATTTAGCTCCTCAGCTATTTGCCAATGCTCTTTCAGATTTTTATCTTTTATTGGATTTCCCCAAGATTTAATCTCAAGATTTTCTTTTTCAGTCTTTCCGAAAGGACAATTTTTAGACGGTAAGTTTGGAAGATCTAAAAGTTCTTCTTTTATTTTCTTTGAGAGAAATTTTTCTTTTTCCTCTATTTTTATTACTTCCTTTTTAATTGAATTACCTTTTTCTCTAAGCAATAAGATTTCAGTTGAGTTGGGTGGAATACCATTTTTAACTTTTTGCCCTACTTCTTTTCCTATTAAATTTCCCTGTGATTGTAAATCATTCCTTAGACTTTCCAATACTTTTAGGTCCTCACATTCTTTATTTAGATCACTGAGGTCTATATCCAAGCCTCTTCGATTAAGAGCTTCAACTATAAGAGCAGGATTTTCTCTGACTAGTTTTTGATTTATCATTATTTTTTAATTCATTTTAAGTGAGGCAGGTCTTGCACGACCAGATGAGGCCCATTCTTTTAGAAATTTCAGCTGTTCTTTAGCAGTTCTTGAAAGAGGGATAAGTTGAGAAGCTGCAAGTATGAGATCTGTCTCTAGAAGTTCGCGTCTCTCAGCAAAAGCAAAATGCATTGCTTCAATAACAGTCTGCTCTAATTCTGCTCCTGAGAAGCCTTCTGTTCTATCTATTACTGCATCGAGAGGGATTGATATATTAGGGCGCTTATGCTTAATGTGAAGCTCAAGAATACTTAATCTTTCTTGTCTACTGGGAAGATCAAGTAAAAAAATCTCATCAAAACGACCTTTCCTTAGTAATTCAGCAGGAAGTCGATCCACACCATTTGCTGTAGCCACTACGAATACTGCAGATGATTTTTCTGCCATCCAAGTCAAGACATTTGCTAAAACCCTTTGGCTTGTACCACCATCACTTCTTGCATCCCCTCCAAAACCTTTATCTATTTCATCAATCCATAGAACACAAGGCGCCATTGCTTCTGCACGGTGAATAGTTTCTCTTGTTCTTGCTTCACTTGCTCCAACTAAACCGGCAAATAACCTCCCAACATCAAGCCTTAAAAGTGGCATCGACCAGCTATGAGCAATCGCTTTTGCTGTTAAAGACTTACCAGTTCCTTGCGGACCTATTAATAATACTCCTCTTGGTAGAGGTAATCCAAAGTTACGAGCTTCGTCTGAGAATGCTTGATGTCTTTGGTTCAGCCAGTTTTTCAGTGAATCCAAGCCACCAATATCACTTTGTCTGGCTTGTGACTCACAGTATTCAAGTACTTCACTTCTTGCGATACTTTGCCTTTTCTCTTCAAGTACTTCGGATAAATCTTCTTTGCTTAATCGGCCTCTTTGGGCTAAAGCTCTTGCAGCAACTTGACGAACTCTTATTTCGCTTAATCCGCTGCAAGCATGAGTTAGTTCTTCTAGCTCATCATCTTTTATTTGAGAGTTACTAGCTTTTGCAATGTTTCCTAAAAGAGTTCTTATCTCATCTTCTTTAGGGAGAGGAAGATCTAAGATCGTCAGCAGATCTTCTAACTCATTTGGAGGTGACCAATCTCCAGCAACGAGTATAAGAGTATGAGATTTTTCTCTGAGTTCAGAAGATAAATTTCTAAGCATTCTTGCAATACCAGCATCTTCTGAAAATTTATGAAAATCTTTTGCTAAAAGTATTGTTGGAGAAGAAGAATCTAGCGTTTGTAGCCATTGCAAAACAGAAATAGGTTGCTTTGCCCCTAATCCTTTGGAATTTAATATTCCCTGCAAACCTTTTACATAATCCCAAGAGGCTAATCTTCTGGGATGAAGTCTTTTTACAGCTTCACTTATTAAAGATTCAACTCTTTCTTCTTCTCTACTTCTAATATAAATAAGAGTAGTTTTTGATTTAATTAAAAGATCAAACTGATCATTCCAATTATTCATAACTATTAATATCTTTAGAGTTATTAATGGTTTTTATTCTTTCAATCATTATAAGATAGAGCTACTTAGAGTTATTACTTTTTGGCTCGAAAGGCAATCTTTCACCGTCCAAAATTTGGCTGTTATTAGCTAATCCAGCTTTAACTTTTTGAGAAAGTTGATCATCTAAAATTTTCTGAAGATTATCTGGCAAAGCTTCTTGACTTAGTAAGAATGTTTGGAATGCTTGAAATATATTTGCTATCACCATGTATAAAAGGACCCCAGCAGGTAATGGGAAAAACAAAAACATACCTGTGATCATTACTGGAGTAATTTTTTGTGCAGTAGCTTGTTGAGGATTTGGTGGCATTCCTCTTCCTGATAGAACTTGGGATATAACAAGTGTTAACCCAAATCCTGCTACAAGTATTGCTATATCCCAATTAATAGCTCCATCAACATAAAAACCAACTTGACCAAGTGCTTTTATAAATAGGAATCCACTCTTTGCTGCTAATCCTGGAATTCTTCCTTCAACAGTTGCGTCGCCTGGATATTTTGCAGTAACAGTTCCATCAGGAGAGACATTTATAAGATCTTCTCCTTTTGTAACTTTCCATGTTGGCGAGAACTTATTGCCATCTTTGAATCTTGAAAGTAGGTTGCTATAGCCTTCCCCGCTAAGAGTTTCTAGCTTTATATTTACTGAATCTCCAGCACCAATTTTTGTGCCTCCTGGCAATGAAGCAACTACAGGAAAATGATCTTTTGAGGTTATAAAAATTGAATGCCTTGGACTAGTAAAGGGCTTAGGTTCTACTGCTGCAATTTGCTCAGGCGGAATAACTTTAAGGTTAACTAAATAAGGAACATCAGCAAAAGGAGAACCTCTTAAAGTTGCAAATAATGCAAAAAGTATTGGCATTTGAACCAGAAGAGGAAGGCAACCAGCAAGTGGACTCCCAAATTCACCCATAAGCTTGCTAAGTTCTTCTTGTTGTTTTTGTGGATTATTTGCAAAACGACTTTTTATTTCTGATTGACGTTTTTGCATTACAGGCTGAGCTATTCGCATTCGTCTTGCACTTCTAATTGAACCCGCACTTAATGGAAAAAGAGCTAGCCTTATAACTATCGTAAGAGCTACAATTGCCAGGCCATAGCTAGGAACTAATCCGTAAAAGAAATCCAGTATAGGAATAAGTAGATTGTCTGAGATGTATCCAATCACGATGGTTCAGAGAAAAAAGAGTAGGTTTGCATGATTGCCATTCAAAAAGATAATAAACGTTGATTTCTTTTTGGGAATTACTTTATTTTCAAAATCCTATTACCTCATCTGAAGATTTCTTTGAGATTGTTTTAGAAATTTGTTCTTTAATGTAAGTTTCTACGTCTCTAAAATTGGGCACGCTCCTCATTTCTAGTCTTGCTCCATCTTTCATTACAAGAACCATATCACCATAAGAGCCAAAACCTCTGGGAATAGATCGAACTTCTTTTATTTGCTTATAAACAACCTGTGTTTTGTCTTTTCCTAGCCACCCCCCAGTTACAGAAACTCTTTTATTTGTAATTTTAAACCTTAGCCATAATGATCTTACTATTGCTCCAAAAGTAAATGGTAAGCCTACTAGAGTTATGCCTGCAAAGAGGTTAAATATTAGATCTTCTTTCGCAGGAGACCCTTCATAAAAGATCTTTTCTGAAGAATTAATCATAATTGAAACCTGCTTTGGTGAGCAATTTATCGCATTCAATTTGCAATTCTAAAATAGTTTTATTTATAGATGCGGGTTTAAGGCTTATAAGGATCCATTTCCTTTTGTATTCTGTTTTACTTTCAAAGCGTTTCCTTAGGTGTTGATGCAAAGATCTTCTTATCTGATTTCTTAAAACAGCCTTTTTACTAACTTTGTTACTTATTGAAAGAGCACACCTACAAGTAGATAATCCTTTGTGTATATTATTTGACTTTAATAATTTTGGATTTGCTTCTGTAACCTTAAGAAGCATTAAGTGGCTATTAAATTTGTAAGCTGTTCTATGTATGTAATCAAAACATTTATAACCACTTATTCTCATTTTATTCGGGAGAACCATGTTAATTTTTTTTATAAGGCTCCTTAGGAGTTGGTTTCTTATGCTTTTAAACGGCTATTTGTGATCTACCTCTCTTCCTTCTAGCTTTAATAACTCTTCTTCCAGTATGAGTCCTCATTCGAACCCGAAAACCTGATACCCGTTTCCTTTTTCGACTAGTCCCGCCAAGAGTTCTTTTTGTCATGATAGATCTGTTCCTGTTTTAATTAGATTTTCTTTGATAAGATAATAATTTATCAGTTTAGTCCACGTCAAAAGACCAAGTACCAATATAACTAGACATTGGAACTGCTCCAGATGATTGTGCAAATCCGTGAAACTGAAACATTGCAGGTCTCCTGGGGTTTTTGACTTTCATAACTACTGCATAAGTCTTTTTGTCTACAGGTATTGGTTTATCAGGATAAACAACTATCTCAGCTTGGTTTTCTGAGATTTCAAAGATTGCAGGAATATCTGCTTTACATTTTGTTCGACTTGCAAAGCCTCCAATTTCTGCTAAACATAAATTCAAGTTTTTTTCTAGAATATTTGCTTTGAAGTAATCAGGTACTTTTATGGTTAGTTTTAAAATCCCTGTTTTACGATTTCTTGATCTTAAAAAGAACCAGTAAAAAGCTCTTTGCATTCTTTTGTTTGATGACTGATAGGCTTTAAGTCTTTGAAAATCTGGATCTGGGTCCCATTGAAATTGAATACCGCCAGGTGAGGCCAATGCAGAAATATCAGTTACCAGAGAAAGCACCAATAAATTTGGAATCAGTGCCAATGAAAGAAGGGCTAAACGATTTTTTTTGTTTTTTTGTAGTTTCGATTTTTGCAAAAACATTTTTTAGTAGCTAAAGGGATGAACCAGATTCTCACTAGCAATTCAAAGAAATTGATCAGAAGTGTTCCGGCTATTTATTTGTCAGCCAGATTTCCTCTGTCTGATCTAAGTAAATTGGCTTTCCCTAGATAGGGATGTATTGGAGACTGATTATCTTCCAGCCAGACGTGAGCAAGGATTCTAATACATTTTTCTAAATCTTTTTGTACATGCATTTGTTGACAGTCTAATAAAGCAATTTCTTCCCAACCAAAGTGCTTTCGGGCAGTTGAGGCTGGGAAGCATGCATCTAAATCTTTCGTGACAGAAAATGTAACTGAAATGATTTGAGATTTTTTAAGCTTATTTTTATTAATTAAATCTGAAATTAGTTCAATAACAGCTTTCTCAATTTCATCAATTGAATTGTCGAGACAAGTAATTGCCCCTCTTAAAGCTTGTAACTTCATTAGTAATTATTGAGGTTTATGGGCGAAATAACCAAAGAATATGCCCATGGTTGGAAAATTCCATTTCAATTTGATCTAAAATATTTGAAAGAAATTTCCCCCCTGGAAGTAAACCTATTAATTTCTTTTTAGGTTTGCCCAGCGTTATAGGTTGAAGTTTTTCGTCAAGATCAGCAAGTTTAGCTGCCAAAAGTCTTGCATCGTTTTCGTCGCCAATTTCATCAACTAATCCCAGTTCTTTAGCTTGTGCACCAGTGAAAACTCTTCCATCAGCGAAGCTTTTTACTTTTTCTTCGCTTAGCTTTCTTCCATCAGCCACCGCAGAAACAAATTGTTTATAACTACTATCAATCAGTGATTGCAGTAGATCTCTTTCTTCATTAGATAAAGCACGATCTGGAGAAAGAATATCTTTAAATAAACCACTTTTTACTGTTTCGAACTTAATACCAATCTTTTCTAAAAGCTTCGATAGATTGTTCCCTCTAAGAATTACTCCAATTGAACCTGTAATCGTTCCAGCATTTGCAACTATCTTTTCAGCAGCAACTCCAACATAAACCCCCCCTGAGGCTGATATATTTCCAAAGCTTGCAACCACATGACAACCTTTTTCTTTTAGCCTAAGAAGTGCGGCATGTATTTCTTGGCTATCTCCTACTGTCCCTCCAGGACTATCAATTCTAAGTAACAAGGCAGGAAATTCCCTTTCTTCTACTTGTTTTGCTGCTTTGAGAAAAAGTTTTCTAGTATCACCATTAATGGCACCATCAATGACTATGCGAGCCATTCTTTTTTTTGATTTGCGTTTCCAGGGCCAGATCATTTAATTAATGCATTTCATTTGATCTTAAGAAGCCATAAGGCAGAACTCATGCTTGAAATGTTGAATTGGTTATTAATGATTCTTCCATTTGCATTATGGGGTACTGCAATGGCAGCGATGTCACCTCTTGTGCATTCAGGAGGGCCGGAAATTGTTGCATTTCTAAGACTCTTCCCTGCTGGTTTAATAGTTCTTTTAACTTTACTGGTTATTAAGAGACCTTTATATATTGCAAAGAAGGATTTTGTTTGGTTCCTTGTTTTTACATTAATTGATGGAACTGTTTTTCAGTTTCTACTTGCAAGAGGTCTTCTTGAAACGGGAGCAGGTTTAGGATCTGTCTTTATTGATTCTCAACCTTTAATAGTTGCCCTTCTTGCAAGGAGTTTATTTGGAGATGCTATAAATCCTATTGGATGGACAGGATTAGTGCTTGGTTTGGTTGGCATTATTTGTTTAGGAGTATCACCTGAATTGCTTCGCAATTGGCTTCTAATGGGCCAAGCAGAATATACCTCTCCACTACTTAGTAAAGGCGAGGCATGGATGCTAGGAGCTGCTGTAGCAATGGCATTAGGCACAGTTTTAATTCGTTATACATGTAAGGAGAGTGACCCTGTAGCAGTAACAGGTTGGCATATGGTTCTTGGAAGTCTTCCTTTGTTGGGATGGCATTATTTTGATTCAAGTTGGCCATTAATACCAAGCTGGTCTAATGCTGAATGGTCTTTAATGGTTTATTCAAGTCTTTTAGGTAGTGCTTTGGCATATGGATTGTTTTTTTGGTTTGCAACTAAAAAAGAACTTACTAGTTTTAGTACACTTGCATTTCTTACTCCAGTATTTGCTCTAATCTCAGGAGGTTTATGGCTTCACGAGAGGCTAGAGATATTGCAGTGGGCTGGAGTTGTTTTGGTTCTTATTTCAGTTTTTTTAGTAAGCCAAAGAAATCTATTGTGGGAACCCATTAAGAATAAAAGTGATGATTTTCAACAAGGAGTAACTTAATGAGAGTCAAAAAGTTGAAAGTTATTGTAATTAGTACTCCTATAGGGTTTTTAGGGAGTGGCAAAGGAGGTGGAGTTGAATTGACTATAATTTCTTTAATTAAAGGACTTTTACATTTAGGAAATGAAGTTACTTTAGTTGCCCCTTGCGGCTCAAAATTACCTCCTGATTGTCAAGAAGTTGATTTGATAGAGGTTGAAGGAACTGATCAAAGAAGTTGGCAAAAACAAGATTACCTTTCCCAAATAACTATTCCAATAAATGGAGTCTTGCCAAAACTCTTAAAGAAAGCAATTGAACTGGGAAAAAAAGCTGATGCAGTTATAAATATGGGTTATGACTGGTTACCTTTATGGCTTACTCCTTATCTAAATGAAAAGTTTTTTCATTTAATTAGCATGGGTGGAGTTGCAAAGGTTATGAAAGATGCAGTAAAGGAAGTTTCTCTTTTTAATAATTCTCGCTTAGCTTTTCATACTTATAGTCAGGCGAAAGATTATGAACTTTCTTCTGAACCAATAATTGTTGGTAATGGCTTTGATTTGGAAAATTATAATTTTAATGAAAAAACAGGAGGCCCGCTTGGTTGGGCCGGAAGGATCGCTCCCGAGAAAGGATTGGAAGATGCTGTTGCAGTTGCTGCTGAATTAAAAGAGACTTTATATGTTTGGGGCTTTATAGAAGATCATATTTATGCACAAAAAGTTGAAGGCTCATTCCCAAAAGGAACAATTAGTTGGAGAGGCTTTTTGGCGACTAATGAATTTCAAGAACAATTAGGTGAATGTAGAGTTTTAATTAATACTCCTAAATGGAACGAGGCTTTTGGGAATGTTGTAATCGAATCTCTTGCTTGTGGCGTTCCTGTTGTTGCTTATAAAAGGGGCGGACCTGGAGAATTAATTAACAATGGCATAACAGGTTGGCTGGCTCCCCAGGATGATCTTAAGGGATTAATGTCTGGTGTATTAAATGTTAGTCAAATTGATCGAAGCACTTGTAGGGCTTGGGTCGAAAAAAGATTTTCCTACAAGAGTTTTGGAATCAGAATTCATAATTGGATTCATGCAGGCATTAATGATCAAAACTATCAAGAAGAAATAAAAGAAAGGATTCAATAAATTGAAATTCTCAATTTCTAAAAATCAATATCAAAGAGGACTTCTTTTAATACTTCTTCTAGGTATTTTGATTTGTATTGTTCAACTTGGTTCTACAGGTTTAGTTGATGAAACACCACCTCTTTTTGCGGCTGCAGGGAGAGGAATGTCTGAAAGTGGAGATTGGCTTACGCCAAGAGTAAATGGCTTCCCGCGCTTTGATAAGCCACCTCTTATCTATTGGTTAATGGGTTTCTTTTATTCATTGCCAGCACAGCCAATTTGGGACCCTCTTGGGACATGGTCAGCTCGACTGCCATCTGCAATCTCAACTGTATTAATGATGCTCTTTCTTGGAGATACAGTTATGAGATGGTCAACAAAAGAAGTCTTATTTCCGCGAAGAACATCTTTAGTCGCATCACTAGCATTTGCTCTTTCTCCCCTTGTTATTATTTGGAGCAGGATTGCTGTAAGCGATGCACTTTTATGCTCAACATTAGGCATAAGTATGCTTTTGATTTGGAGAACTTATGCCAAACCAAAAAAACAAAGTTGGATTTATGGATGGATATTTTTAGGGCTAGCTATTCTTACTAAAGGCCCTGTTGCAATAGTTATAAATATTATTAGCTGCTTACTCTTTGCAATTCATCAGAGAGACTATTCGAATTTAGTTAATAGAATAAAACCTTTTAAAGGCATATTAATTTCACTTTTTATTAGCCTACCTTGGTATGTTATGGAATTAATTAAAGAAGGTAGACCTTTTTGGGATAGTTTTTTTGGTTATCATAATTTTCAAAGACTCACATCTGTTGTAAATAATCATCAAGAACCTTGGTGGTTTTTTTGTATTATTTTGGTGATATCATCATTACCTTTTACCCCATTCCTTCTTTCAGGTTTATACGACTTTTCTTTATCATTTTTTAAAACTAAAAATAAAAGATTACCAGAAAATTCATTATTAGCCTTTGCAGGATGTTGGCTCATTACAATATTTCTCTTGTTTACACTTGCAGCAACTAAGTTACCAAGTTATTGGCTTCCTGCAACACCAGCCGCTGCAATTATAATAGCTTTTTCATCATCTAAGACAAATGGGAATAGATCAAAACAGCTTATAGCTATTTTGATATCTTCGTTATTAACTTTTCTTTTTGTAGGAGCTCTCTTTGCATTTAAATTTTGGATATATGAAATTAATGACCCTGAAATACCAAGACTTTCTATAGAACTAGTGAATAGTAGGATCAACATAAAAGGTGGAGCAATACTTTCCATTACTACTTTAATTGGCTTTTATATTTTTTATGCAAGAGATACGAGGAAAATAATATTAATGCAAATTCCAATTATTATATTCCAATTATTTTTCATGCTGCCATTGTGGAAAATAAGTGATAAATTAAGACAGTTACCTATAAGAAATATCTCTAATTTAGTTCTTCAATCAAAATTCAAAAATGAACAAATAGCTATGGTAGGTATCAATAAACCCTCTTTACATTTTTATACTAAGGAGATAATTATTTATGAGAAAGCAGGAGAAAAGGGACTTATAAATCTTTCAGAGAGGATTCAACTAGATCCTAGGCTTAAGAATATTAATTTAGCTCAAAAATTTATTCCTTCGACGATTTTAGTTGTAATTGATGATATAACTAGTCAAAGACCCTTCTGGAAAGACCTTAACCCAATTCTTGTAGGTAAATCTAGTATTTATAATTTGTGGCGATTAGATAAAACTAAAATTGAGGACAGGGCAATTATTCTTCAGAACATAGGTTTTCGTTCGGATTGGAGGAATTATAATCCTGAGAGAATTTAGATAAAACTTTTGTTAGTAATTAATTGCTAATTTAGATAATAATTATTTATTGATTACCCTAAATGTAAATCCAAGAACATAAAAAATGCTTCCGAAAATCAGAAAATAACTTAATGGGTTCATCTGTTTAGTTCTCCTAGGCTGGTGTTGGATGCCCTTATTCTTGTGGCATCAATAGATTCAAGAAAATAAGACAATGATTTTGCGAGCCTTTCACGGTCGCTTCTTTTAAGATAGATCATCGGTTTACTTTTATAGTTAAGCGAAAGCATCTAAATCTTAAAAAAATCTTAAGGAACAACCCTAGCATATGCTGTGAAATGTAGAAATTTCTTGAAATAGTAAATTGATACAGTCTCCAATAACTCTATATAGATAGGCTTTGGGACTGTGTTTTTTACGATCTATACTGGATCAAAAAAACCTTTAGAGAAGAGGAAATAGATCATTATCAATATTGGACCAACGCCAAAAACAAATAAAACAATTTTCTGCAACTTTGGATTAGCTTCTTTTTCTTTGATTAGTTTTACCATTCAGTGATTCCCTCCATACGCAGTAGTTCATGCTCTTCGATCATGCAAAAACCCCTGCTTTTATTAATAGCAAATAATCTTCTAACTTTACTGTAAGTCCTTATACTTATTGCTTTGCCAGGTATTCTTCTGACTGTTTGTATATATGTTCAACTTTATTTGAAAACATTAGAGATAAATATATTTCAATTCTAGATTTATTAAATAAGAGAAGCATGGAATGAATTTATTCGTATAGATCTATATAAATAAGATACTTTCTGAACATGCTTTTGGTATTATTAGAGTATTTATTAAGGGAATTAAATCCCAAACTTATATTGATATTACTCTAAAGTTTGTATGTATTTCCTCTTCCTTTCGCTTTTATATTTAGTCGGTTTTTTTGTTCAATCAACTAGAGATTTCTATAGCAATGAATATGATCATGATCTAGATCAATTTATGTACTTTGGTAGTCGGTTACTTCATGGAGAGTTGATTTGGGTGAAAGAGTTTGATGATAAATCTCCAGTTTTACAATTCCTATTTGCTATTCCAGCTTACTTTAAGAATACTGGAGTTTGGGTATTGATATCAACTACATCAGCTTTAATAGCAGCATTCTGTTTGTATTCTCTTTTAATAGATCTCTTTAAGAGTAATATTAACTATTTATCAAGATCAAAGCTAAACCAAGTTGCTTTTTTTTGCTCAATACTTTATTTGACATTGCAAAGTTATGTATTTGGAGGACTCCTACATATAAATTCATTTGCCTCAAGTCTCAATTTAATCTGTATTTACTTAATTTACTTTGGTATAAATAATAGCAACAATAAACATAAAAACACTAATCTGCGCATTGCCGGAATCATTGGCTCACTTGCTATTTCGGTTAGACCATACTTGCTTTTTCCTATATCATTAATTATCATTTGGGCAATAATTAGAAAAAGAGTTAAATTACTTTCTAATTATAATAAGAGAAGTAAGTTTAATTTTAGTGAATTAAATTATTTATGTATAATAAAACATTTATCATACTTATTCCTTCTATTAATACTATTTAACTTCTTGCCATATATTCTTACAGGAAATTTGGATAAAATATTAATAGGGATTAAACTTAACTCCATTAATATTATAAAACATAATATTTTTATTCGCCAATATATAAATATCGGTAGAAACCCTATTTTATACCCGATACTAATTTCATTTATATATTTACCATTATTTTATGCAAGAACAGTATTTAATAAGGAAATAAAGATTTTATTTAATAGTACCAACTTTTCTGTTTTAAATGTAGATATAATATTCTTTTCTATTATTTGCCCTCTTTTACTAGAAATTTCATTTTATAACAAACACTTCTGGGGGCACTATTTTAATTTTTTTACTCCCTATGCCTGTATATCCATTGCTTATATAATAGTAATTACATTAAGATATGATCAGATAAATTCAAATAATCGTTTAAAACATATAAGAAATATCTTTCTGGTTATAATAATGACAGCTTCTATTCTGACAGATAAAAGTCTTACTAAAGCAATAATTGAAGTCACATATGGCAACGGTCATAATAAGATTCAAAAATTAAGTTTAGTTCAATCAGTTTTACACTCTGAAAAATCTAATAAAGATATAGATTTTTTATTTCCAGAGAATAATTATATTCATTGGAAACTTGATCAATCAAGGCATGGTTTTCCTCAAAAAATAGTTTATAGAAATATAACAAATGGTAAAATGGAGAAAGTTTCTAATGCTTATAATGAGCAGAAGAATAATTTTTTACTACCAAGTAAAAATGATCTTTGCTCAGTTATAATAAAAAAAGCTCCAGATATAGTTTTCACCTATGAGAATTCATTTACGGCTAAGTGTTTAGAATCACATGCTTCTATATATAAAAAAGAATTTATAAATCATTCTAATAAATTCAAGATAAAGGCATTTAAGAGATATAATTAGAATTCGATAAAATTATTATCACAGATAATAATTTTATTTTAAAATCGGAATCAAGTTTCTGATATATTTAATTAGTTATTTGAGATTTGCTAAATGCGAATAGCTGTTATAGGTGCAGGACCAGCAGGCTTGGCATTTGCAGATCGGCTTCAAAGCATAAAACCCGATGCTGTCATAGATATTTTTGAAAAAAGCAAACATATAGGAGGGATTTCAAAAACAGTTGTATATAAAGGTAATAGAATTGATATAGGAGGACATCGATTTTTTTCAAAATCAGATGAAGTAATGCAATGGTGGACAAACAAATTTCCTATAGATCTTAAGCAAAGTGGAGATGATAATTTAGTCTCTTATAGAAACTCTATAAGAAGTTTAGATGGTTTTAATGTAGTCAGTCCACTAGATAAAAATACAGATAGAGTCCTTTTGATTAGAAGAAGAAAATCCCGCATTCTCTTTTCTAGAAGAATGTATGATTATCCATTAAAGCTTAATTCTAGAACGATAAAGAATATAGGATTTAAGAAATTAGTTTTAGTTTCAATTAGTTATTTACATTCTAAGCTAACTTTCAATAAGCCACGAAATTTGGAAGAATTTATTATTTCAAGATTCGGAAGAAGATTATATCAGATGTTTTTTGAAAGTTATACAGAAAAGGTATGGGGCAGGCACCCGAGTGATATTTCGGCTGAATGGGGAATACAAAGAATAAAAGGTCTTTCGATTAGAAAACTACTTTTAGATAACATATCAAAAGTTACAGATTCATTTTTTCCTAAGCCAGGCAAAAACTTAAGCCAAAAACATAAAGAAACGTCTTTGATAGAAAAGTTTCTTTATCCTAAATTTGGTCCTGGTCAAATGTGGGAAGAAGTTGCAAAGGATCTACAAGAAAAGGGAGCACTGATTCATCTTGAAAGTGAAATAATAAAGCTTAATTTTAATAATATTAATAACAACAGATTAGATTCGATTACTATTAGAAATAGTAACGGGGAAATAGAGTCTAAGTCATATGATTTTGTTATTTCAACAATGCCTATAAAAGAATTAGTTTTAAACTCAAAAGATATTAATGGTAAAAATCCCTTCAAGAATGAGCTAACTGCTATAGCAAAAGGCTTACCTTATAGAGATTTCATAACAGTAGGCCTACTATTAGATTCTCTTGCTGGACCTCAAGGGGAGGCTCTAGATGATACATGGATTTATATACAAGAACCAGATGTGAAAGTAGGAAGAATTCAGATTTTTAATAATTGGAGCCCATACTTAGTAAATGATCCAAATAAATATTGGATTGGACTTGAGTATTTTTGTAATGAAGGTGATGACTTATGGCAATTAACTGACAACCAATTAATAGAGCTAGCTAAAGAGGAGATAGAAAAGCTTAGCCTTTCAAGTAAGAGTAAAATTATTGATGGAACTGTATTAAGAGAGAAAAAGACATATCCTGCATATTTTGATTCATATGATGAGTTCGGAAAATTAATAGAACATTTTAATACTATTGAAAATCTAATTTTAATAGGGAGAAATGGAATGCATAAGTATAATAATCAAGACCATTCTATGTTGTCTGGCTTTAGAGCGGCAGAGTTGATAGCAGCTGATGATATTTCTCCGTCTACTAAGTCTCAGTTATGGCTTATTAATGCTGAGCAAGAATATCACGAGGAAAAAGCTTAGTTAATAAAAATAAAATGCATATAACCTACTATTGCTTGTGCATTCAAGAAATAAAATATCTACTTAATGCCAGCTCTATCGAGAAAAACTTTAAATTACATACATAATTATTGGTGTACAATTCAAGAAGTGTATAATTTGATACTTCAAAGAGAGGCAAATAATATATAACTGGGGTGTTCTTAGTGTGAGGAACCACATGAAACTCTTCCAGCGATTGCTGGTAGCTCCTGCTGCTTTGGGACTTTTGTCACCTTTAGCTGCAAGCGCAACCGAAGTCAATTTGGATAATGTTGCTGACTTTGCAGGTTCACCTGCAGCTGTTGCAACTTCAGCTCAATTCTCTGATGTAGCTCCTGGAGATTGGGCTTATACAGCTCTACAAAATTTAAGCGAGAGCTACGGCTGTGTAGACAATGCCTACACACAAAATCTAAAGAATGGTCAATCTCTTACTCGTTATGAGGCTGCCGCTTTAGTTAATGCTTGCCTAGACAGTGGTCTTACTGCTAGCAACTCAGGTTTAAGCCCTGAAGCTGCTCGTTTAACTAATGAGTTTGCTTCTGAAATGGCGATCCTAAAGGGTCGTGTTGATGGACTTGAAACTAGAGTTAACGAATTCCAGGCTGGTCAGTTTTCTTCAACAACAAAACTTTCTGGTGGCGCAGTATTCACTCTTGGTGCAGTTGACCAAGGCGATGATGGAACTACTGAGCAAACTGCAATGCAGTATGCATTCAATCTTGATTTAAACTCAAGTTTCACTGGTGAAGACAACCTTTATGTAGGTATAGAGACTGGTAACGCAGCTGATCCATTAGAAATGGATAGCGCAGCTACTGGTGATGGAACACTTAATGTTCATGCTCTTCACTACACATTCCCAGTTGGAGATTTCTCTATAACTGCAGGTCCTTTGATTGACCAAGAGGACATAGTTTCTGCAACTGTTTCCACATACTCTGATTCCTTTAGACTCGCTGGACAGCCTTACTCTTTAGAAAATATAGAGTCTGGCCCTGGTGTAGGAATTGTTTATTCAGGTGCTAGCGGATTCAACGCTTCTTTAGCAGCTATTGCTGATGATGGTGAAGATGCCGACTTGGGTCTGTTTGCTGAAGAAGGTGATGATGTAATTACCGCAAGTATCGGCTTTGATGGCGACATCTTTGGTGGTGGAATTATTTATGCTACAGGTGATGAGCATGATAATGACTCAGCAGATGGTTACGATTCTTTTGGTTATGGTATTTACTTCGCTCCAGAAGGACTACCTACATTTAATCTAAGCTACGACACAAAAGATCCTGAGGGATCAGCTGAAGAGAGTGATTCTTGGATGTTCGCTATTGACTACGGCATCGGTGCAGGAACATTAAGTGCTGCTTATCAGAGCACAGATGATGGAACTAATGACCTCAATAGCTACGAGCTTTATTATGATTATCCTATTGCTGATGGATTTTCAGTTAAGCCTGGTGTATTTATTGAGGAGCAAGCATCTGGTGATGACCACACAGGTGTAGTTGTTGAGACTACATTCTCCTTCTAAGAAAATCCTTTAGAAGAAGTAATTCTTCTAATAGAATTTCAAAAAGCCCTCGCATAACTTGCGAGGGCTTTTTTATACAATTTTCAGCTTTATTTTAAACGTTAGGAATAGAAGGCTGGCATAAAATTACTATGAACCATATAGGTCCAACTAGAGGTAATAGATTAATAAAAATCCAAGGCCAGCTTTTCCCAGAATCTCTAACGCGTCTAATCGTAAGAGAAAGGCCTGGAATGGCCTGAGCAAAACAATAAAGAAAATAGATTGAAAAGAAGATCTCTGCAGCGGCACCTAAAATATAGAAAATGTATGCAACTATAAAACTTGCTAGAGAAGCCCACCAATAATCACTTCTATTAGAATGCCCCTTAAAATCAAATGCCCGGGCCCACATTTTTTTATAGGCATTAATCATTTTTGAAAAAGCAACTATTTTTAGAATATCAATTAAAAGTATTTATATGCAAACTCAGTGCGAACGCAGATGAGTGCTTAGAAGACCTCTGGCGAATGAATCTACTTCATCTATAAATATAGAATCTCCTGCTAGCCGGATTAGTTGATCTGAAGAAAAAATCTATTCAGCCTTTACTAGTTATCTTATTCGTTGGAGATAACAATGATTCCTTTTGCTATAGTTGATTTCTCATATCTTCTCATTCACATACATCTATTAACGATTTGGTGTTAGGGTATTAAGGAATTAGAATACACATATATTAGGGCGTTAAAAACTATCACTTTTTGATAACTATCTACAATGTTCAGAAAGATTGAAATTTGGATACTTTACTTAGTCGTTCTTTTAGGTATTCCAGTAACAATTGGTTTTGGTGTACTCGTAAGGGAAGAAATAAAAGGTAAAAGTCAATTTGGAAGTATTTCTAAAACTGCATTATTTCTCGCTGAAATACCTTCAAATCTACAAAAGGCATCTTTAATAAAAGAAAAAAAGCATTTTAAAGTTAGAGACAGATTTCCTTTGTTAAATGGTTTTAATGGGACTCCTAATTCAATTGAATCATATCTACTTCTTAGTAGATATGACGGAGATTTAGAAGAGGGAATAGTTGAACTTGTTGATTTAATGAGTTTTAATGTTTTACATACTTGGAATCCTGATATTGATAAATTTAATAAATTTATTGAAAAGGATGAGAAGTTTAAATTTATGAAAAGAGATAGAGGGGATTCTAGATATCTATTAAGACATCCTATGTTACTAAAAGATGGTTCATTAGTTTTTCATCATGATAGTCCTTTTAGAAAAATAGATTCGTGTTCAAACTTATTATTTCAAAATACTCTTGATAAGTCTCACCATTCAATAGAAAAAGATGTAGATAGGAATATATGGGTTCCTTCATACATTTATCCTCAAACTCTCCCAGAGAAAATTGTTGGAAGAGATCATATTCTTGAAGGTGGATATAAGGAAGATGGAATTTTAAAGTTATCATCCTCTGGAAAAATATTGTTTCGAAGATCTCTATCTCAAATATTCGTAGATAACAATCTAAAAAATTACTTATACGGTTACGGACATCTTCATTTGAAGGATCCTTTACATTTAAATGATATCCAACCTGTTGATTTTGATGGAGATTATTGGAAGAAAGGTGATCTTTTTTTATCACTTAGAAATCAATCAATGATTCTTCTTTATCGTCCTTCAACTAATAAAATAGTTTGGAAGCTTCAAGGACCATTTTTTAATCAGCATGATGTAGATATATTAGACGACCATAGGATATCAATATTTAATAATCGAATGCAAAAACTATCTAATAACAAATTGAGTGTTGATGGAAATAATGAAGTTATTATCTACAATTTTAAAACTGGGCAATACTCCTCTTATCTTCAAAATAGTCTAATTGAAAATCAAGTGAAAACAAGAAACCAAGGTTTAAGTGAAATTTTACCAAATGGAGATTTATTTCTTGAAGAGCAAAACTATGGTAGAACTCTCTATTTTAACTCAGATGGTACTCTTAGGTGGACACATCTAAATAGATCAAAAAATAAAAAAGTTTATCATGTTGGATGGTCAAGAATTTTGTATACCAAAGAAGACATATCAAATGTGAAAAATTTTTTAAATAATAAAAGTAAATGCGATGATTAAAATCTTTCTATTCATCTGCCCAGTCTTTGCATATATAGTTTCCCCTAGGTAATCTCACGTTTTTAATATTAGGTTTTGTTGTTTTGCCTTGTCAATTTTTTTATTGTCAACAAATGTTCTAGCTGAGGAACAATGCTCATTAAAAAAGAAAATTTGATTTATGTTGAAAAGAATTATAAGGAACTCAAGAGACGACCTTAGGAAATAGGCAAGAATCTTTCTTAGAGATAAATTTGTATATTTTTATTTAATATTTAAACTGTATAAATCAAAGTATAAAGATAGTGCCTTATCACTTATTTTGCTGTCAATATCTAATGAGAAGTCTTTTTTTGATTCTTTAAACTCAAAATCATATATTTCTTCAACTTTTAATATTTTCTGAATCTCAACCCAATAGTCTTTTGATGAGCAAAGTTTTTCGTAACAAATAAAGTGTAGATTTTGTTTGTCTTTTAGTAATTGAAAGACTTTTTTGTAGGTTAGGTACCATTGTTCAATCCAATGATTAATTTCTAAATCATTATTATATGTTAAGTTATTATTTTGTATAGGAATATAATTTGGACCGAATTCTGTGTGTCCAATCCACCTCATATATTTAGATATGAAATGATCATTTGTAGACTCTTCAATGAATTTCCTATGTTGTCTTAGTAAAGAGTATGAATGTTGGATTGGTTCTCTAAATGGAACAAGTATCTTTGAATTAGTGAAAATCGAAGAAATTAATTCAAGTCTTCTGATGTTTTGATTGTTTTTACTAAGATATCTATTTTTATTATACTTTTGCATAATACTTTTTACGTAAATTCTAAATTTTTCTTCTAATTCTTCTTCGCAAAGATCAGAAAAAGTTTTCCAAAATACTTCTTCAAATGCCTCTGGAGAGCCTGTAGAGATTTTAATACCGTCTCCATGAGCTCTTTCCTTCATATCTAAACTCTTGCTCTTGATGGAGATTTTTGACCATAGATTTGGTGCTAGAACAAATGGCATATCTTCATAAGTCAGAGATGCGAAAAGCTTTGAACTATGAAGTGCATTTAATAAGATAGTTGTACCTGAACGTGCTAGTCCCGTAATAAAAATATAATCATCACATTCACTTATAGAAGGCAAAAATGTACTTTCAAAATCAAAAGTAACTTCTCGCATCAATTGTGATGAAAGTGCAAATTGATGTAACTTCTGCTCCAGCCACGTATAGTTATTCATCTTATGATTAATTTCCTAAGATATACATATGTAAATCCAAAAAACATACATTCAATTATGCCTATAGAAGAAAATAGAAACGAGAGAAGACCAACAAATAAATAATCGGCAATAACGAAAATCAACATAAGAAAGAATATTATTAATAACATTTGCATTGAATACTTAAACATCTGTATGGAATATGCTGGAATGATATTTTCTTTCCAATGGTCACTAATATTTTTATTGCCTATAATATATGTTGCTTTCTTGCTCGCTTTAATTAAAGAATAGACTAAGTATAGGTAATTGGACCTGATCAATATTTCTACAGAGAGAAAACAAAGAAACATAACAATAAAATGATTCATTTCCTTGTATTATTTTCATTCCTAGTTAATACCTTTTTCTTTCGTTTCTTATTTTTAAAAGCACGTTTGATTGGATAATATAAAATACCCCATAATCCTAAGAAGAATGCTGCAAAAATTCCAAAAATAGCAGCAATAACTCCACCACCCATTCCAGGGCCTATATATGAAAATAGTAGAGGTGCTTTCAAAAAGCTAAATAAAAGCATAATTTCTTCATTCATTACATTTACATCTTGTTGCCAAGAAATTCTTTACGATTTGAATGTCTTCATCGGTTTGTAAAACTCTGGACCATCCAAGCTGAAAAATAATACCATTGTTTGAACGATTAACATATGTCCATCTTAATGACCCATCTGTGTCAAAACAAAGTATTCTTCCAAAAATTTGTTCTTCTATAAAAAGATCTTCATACAAGGGACTCACTTATCCAAGAACTGGGAGCTGACTTTGCTAGGTCCATCACCATTTCGGAAACTCTTCGCTTTCCTTCAACCATGTTTATTACTGTAAACGTCAGTGCATGTGAAACCGAACAATTGTTAATGCTTTCAGAGTCAAAGGTATTACCCCTAAACAGACATTAGATAACGGGAGATGTATTTAGTTACCGCTCCAGGCAGCTTATCAATATTGATACTCCAATTCAATAATCTAAGCATTGTGGTTTATTTCTATGAACAAATAAATTGCAATTAATACCTCCACTAGATCTTTTCGTCGGTTTTGAATTGTAATATTTAATTGTTCTGCTAACTCATTAAGGAAAATTAGGTTCAGGTGGATAACCTTCAACACCAGTTGAATAACAAAAATGATTTTCATATAACCTATTAACCTCCTCTTTGATATCAGCCTAAGGAGTTTTTGAGTACCCTCCAGTAATAAGAAGTCCAGCTAAGCTTGTTTGCCCTGCTAAATTTATCTCGACTCTTCTTTGTAATGTTTTGCAATTGATGCTCATTTTTCCTTCCCATGGTATTTGGTCTTTAGTATTAGCTTTTTTGACCTCTCTTTTTACCCAAAAACGAATAATATCTCCTTAATATCTATATCCTCAGTATTCAATACGAATTTATTTGACTCATCATCAATTGTTATAATCCACTTTTTGTAAGCGCTTTCTGCAATCCCTGCTCAAATAGGTTAAATAAACCCAAGAATTAAGGCAGCAAATAAAATCTTTTTTGCATCTAAGTAATTTACATTGTTAGCTAATGTGGAGATCTTTTATTTGTAGAAATATAAGTTAGATATTTGTCTTTCAAATCAATTAAATCTATTTAATTCCGATCAGGATCTGTGAGGTATATCTAAGTCGAATAAGTAGCTCCTTATTAATAGTTAAATATGCACTCCAAAACCCACGAAAATAATTGACTGCGACTAGCTAAACTACTAGAAACCTATCAATAGTGGGATTCTCAACAAGAGAACCCTTGCCCTAATTATCTATTGTAATGATAAAAAAACCACCAAAAACCCACTGTTTTAGATCAAGAATCCAGTGGGGGGAAAACTAGTGCACTTTCAGGATATTATTCTCAAACTTAGTCAATTCTGGAAAAAACAAGGATGCTTGTTGTTGCAACCTTATGACACTGAAAAAGGTGCAGGGACAATGAGCCCTCATACTTTTCTTAGATCATTAGGTCCTGAGCCTTGGGCAGTTGCTTACCCTGAGCCTTGCAGGAGGCCTGCTGATGGAAGGTATGGAGATAACCCTAACCGAGCCCAACATTATTTTCAGTTCCAAGTATTGCTTAAACCATCTCCTGATTCGATTCAAGAAACATACTTGCTCTCACTAGAAGAAATTGGAATCAACCCAAAAGAGCATGATATTCGCTTTGTAGAAGACAATTGGGAGTCTCCAACTTTAGGCGCATGGGGAGTTGGTTGGGAAGTTTGGTTAGATGGAATGGAAGTAACACAATTTACTTATTTCCAACAATGTGGGGGACTTGATTGCAATCCTGTTTCAATTGAAATTACATATGGCTTGGAAAGGTTAGCGATGTATTTACAAAATATAGAGAGCATATGGGATTTAAGCTGGAATACTAAATACAGTTATGGTGATATATGGTTACCTTTTGAGAAGGCAAATTGTGAATATAATTTTTCTCGTTCCAATCCTGAAGTTTTAGAGAAACTCTTTACCCTTTATGAGCAGGAGGCTAAAGACTTAATTCTAAATAAATTATCAGTACCAGCATTAGATTTTGTACTTAAATGTAGTCACACTTTTAACTTATTAGATGCAAGAGGCGTAATTTCAGTTGCAGAAAGAACAGCAGTTATTGGGCGAATTAGATCATTAGCTAAAGAAGTCGCAGAGCAGTGGGTTTTAGAAAGAAAATTAGATTCTCCGTAGATTTGATAAATAAAATTCAAAAGATATTTTGGATCTATTCAATTAATGTTTTTTACTTAATGCTATTAAATTTAATTATAGTAAAATTTATTGCTTTAAAAATTTAACTCATTTTATGGAGAGGTGGCTGAGTGGTCGAAAGCGAACGACTCGAAATCGTTTGACAGGCAACTGTCCGTGGGTTCGAATCCCACCCTCTCCGCTTTGATTTAATTTTTCCTAATAAAGATGACTACAAAAATAGAAGGTTTGTCTAACCGGCAAAAAGATACAGGGTGGGGTTATGCCTTTGCTCATTTGATACCCTTTGTTTGGATATACTATGCAATCACTAGAAGAACAATAACCCCTTTTCTCTATCAACTTGGTGGTGCATTTATTGTTGGATTTAGTATTGGAGTAGCTTGTGCAATAGTTAATCCCAATGTTGAAGACGATACTGTTGAAGGCTTGGGAGCATTAGGAGGAATTGTTACTACCCCATTTCTTACTAAAAAGGGTATTGATCAAGCGCGCAAATTTGGAAAGAAGCAATTAGAAAATAATTAATTACTTATCCTCCAAAGCTAATACATTGAATAAGAAATTAAAACTTCATTACAGCACTTTTACTGAATAGGTTTATTTTAATTAAAAGATCATTACAGTTTAAAATATAAACTTCTTGAAAAGATATCTTCAATTAATTTGATGAAAAATAATCGTAAAAGCTGTTTTATACCTTTTCTATTGCCTTCTTAGAATGCTTTTCAGCCTATTAAAGCCTTTATTTCTAATGCTTTATGCACTTTTTAAGAAATATGCTTAGAACTCTAAATTTAAAAGTATTAAGTTTGAATTCTAAGCAAGTAATCGTATGAAGTGATTTTTAAGAAAAAGAAGTTCCTATACCTAAAAGAATGGAGGCCCCCACTATTCTCATATCGGTGTCGTTTATGTCTTTTAATGCGTTAAAGTTTTTTCCATTTAAAGACAGTACGTTTTTTATAAGTCCAAGACTTACTAAAAGACATACTACAAATAAAAATAGTATAGAAAAATCAAATGCATAGTCACCGGTGATCATATTTAAAAGTGAGTCTGTGATCTCACCGTCTGCATCTGTCCTTGCAAGGGCTATATAAATCGTTAAAGCGGAGGAAAGGAAATACAGTACTCTCTCAAGCAAAATACGAAAAGACTTCATAAAAGTTTGAATTTTTGGATGTATAAATCTTAGTAAAAGAAAGAAGCAATAGACATTCGCAACAATTAAATGTCATATTCCAGTTGAGTTTAAGTCATTTATTTAGAAACGGGATTTAATTCAATTAAAAGAAATAACGACTCAAAGCGCTAGTTTATTAGGATTGTTAGAAAAAACAACTTTTACGAAACCCTCTAAAAACTAAGGAAAAAATGAATCAAAAGACTCTCTAAATAAGCTCCACCGTAAGTAATAAGAGTTTTAAAGAAAATTTAAAAGTATTTTTTTTAAATCACCCTATGAGGCTGTATAATTAGGGAACAAGCAATGTTCACAATCTAAGCTTTCATAATTATGGCAAAGAAAGGCACAAGGATAGTTGTCACCTTAGAGTGTACAGAATGCCGCACTACTCCAGCCTCAGAGAAACGCTCTCCTGGTGTATCAAGATACACAACTGAAAAAAACCGAAGAAATACTACTGAAAGGTTGGAGCTCAAGAAGTTCTGCCCTCAGCTTAATAAGATGACTATTCATAAGGAAATTAAATAATTAGACAACAGCTAACTTTTCTTATATAAGGGCTTTTGTTCAAAAAATAAATATATATTTAAGCTTTTTCTTTCAGCATTTATGATTAAAATATAATTTTTATTAGGAATCTTTATACTTTTATATTTTATAAGTAACTTAGTATTTAGCTTAGATTTTTAATTATTTTATCTATTATCTAAGCTGAAATCATTAACAATATAGTTAAAAGATCATGGGTATATATTTTTTTAGGCGAATAAATATTCGTATAAAATATATCACGCTTCTGAACATGAGCTCCCATTGTTTCGAATATTCTTTCAATTACATCATAGAAATTCAACAATTGAGCTAGGACTAAGATAATTACTTTTTTTTATTAAGGTTTTCACTATTTATTAGATGAAATATTACAAAACCATTTAATCTTCAAGATTAAATGGATTGATAGAAGCTATTTTTAGTTTTATTTGCTAATTCAATCACCGATATTTCATAAATAGGTTTTATTGACATAAATACTTTTTTATTAGGATTTGGATCATTACAGTTAACAATATTAATGATTATTTTAACTGCATCAACAATATAGATTAGTTTCTTTAATTCTTTATAATTTTTACAATGGGAATAAATTAACAAATTATACTCGTTTATTTCTTTTAATGAGTCATTGAGAATTTTCCCTATAAAGACATTCTAACCTGTTATTAGTATTGTTTGATAATTTCATTTTTTCATACGTATGCTTTGAAAATAGAAAGATTTTTCAGTAGATTGAAAGTTTCTTCTAAATTCAATCTGTATGTATTATGAGAATTATAGTCAGGTTGAGAGTATTCTATTTTTGCCATATTATATCCTTTTTCACAGTATTTCTCATAATTCATATCACGTGAATCAGCTTTAACTCTAAAATATTTTGAATGTTCTTCTGCATTAGCACGTTCTTCGGAACTTAATAATGACTCATATAACTTTTCTCCATGCCTGGTTCCTATTAAGCTTATACTATGGTCTTCTTTTGACATGATTTTAAGAATTGATTGAGCAATAGTCATTACAGTAGATGCTGGTGATTTCTGAACAAATATATCTCCGTTATTACCCTTTTTGAAAGCATGTAGTAGAAGGTCTATTGAGTCATCTAATGACATCATGAATCTAGTCATCTCAGGATTAGTTATTGTAATAGGTTTATTTGTAGTAATTTGATCAATAAATAAAGGAATTACTGAACCTCTTGAAGCCATAACATTGCCATACCTAGTGCAACATATAGTTGTTTTGGAACCTTCTAAATTACGACTTGAAGCAATCATTACTTTCTCCATCATTGCCTTGCTAAGACCCATAGCATTTATCGGATAAACTGCTTTATCTGTACTAAGGCATACTACTTTTGAGACATTTCTGTTTACAGCTGCTTTGATTACATTTTCAGTTCCTACAACATTTGTCTTAAATGCCTGCATAGGGTAGAACTCACAAGAGGGAACTTGCTTTAATGCAGCAGCATGAAAAACAAGGTCCACATCTTTCATTGCATAGTCAACACTTTCAAAATCTCTAACATCTCCAAGATAGAATTTTAATTTTCTGTCGTTATATTGCTTACGCATATCATCTTGTTTTTTTTCATCTCGGCTAAAGATCTTGATACTTGAAATCTCTGAATGAAGGAACCTTCTTAGAATGGCATTACCGAAATAACCAGTGCCTCCAGTTATTAACAAGTTCTTACCTTTAAACATTTCCTCCTTACCAATCAACCATTACTATATTATATGATTTAATTTTATCAATAAATTTAATTATAATTTTTTGATTTTATATATGAACCTTTTGTAAGTTATAGTTATATTTCCAGATCGAATCAACCTACTCTATCCCATAATTACAATAGTATAGTTATTAATATCAGAAAGAATATTTAAAATGAAAAAGCTCACTATTAAAGATTCCTATGTACAAGTTTTAGTGATAAGCAATATATTTAATTAAATTATTACTTTTATACCATATTACCGAGTTAACTCTTTTTAAAGATTAGTTGGATTGCATCAATGCATAAAGTATCTAGATGCTTTCAAAATATTGCATTTTTACAAGCTTTAAATCATTTGATAATAATTCAATATTTTTAATATATTAAACTTCACCAATAAGGATCAATTGCTAACTCAACATCAAGCGACTTTGCATTGCTCTTTTCAATTTTGCTTATGCATGCTCTTATTATATTGCCATTAACTTCAATCTCACAAGCTCCACAACTTCCACTTAAGCAACCTGTTGGTATTGATAAACCTGCTTTTTTTGCTTCAATTAACCAAAAACTACCTTCTTCGCTATAGGAGCATGATCCATTTGGCCAATTAATCTTTACTTTATTCATAAAAATAATTTGTTAAATTTATTGATATCTATATAATTTCCAAACGCATCTACAAGTTTTTTTATTATTACTTTTCTTTTAAAATGATAATCTATATTATTGAATTTAATAGGTGCAAGCTTTTTATTTTTTCTGAGTTCATTTATCCATAATGTTCGCCATTCTCCATTGTCTAAAATACCATGTAAATAAGTTCCGGATATATTCCCAGAGGAACCATTTTTTAAACTCCAACCAAGTGATTGGTCTGCAAAAATAGAATTAATACTTTCATTACTATTTAATAATTTACTAACTCCTCTATGTAATTCAAATCCGTTTACGTTTGTGATAGCTGGCCAAATGGCCTTTACTTGTCGTTGTTTTGATAATTTTTTCTTAGTAAAAGTTGTTTGTATCGGTAATAAGTTCAACCCTTTATATTTACTTCCATGTGCTCTCATTATGTCATCGCTTTCTAGGTATAATGGGTCTTCTAGAACTTCGCCCAGCATTTGCATACCTCCACATATACCTAAAATAGATCCCCCTTTATTAGCATAATCATTTATTTTTTGCGCTGTTCCGCTTTTTTTCAGTATTTCTAGATCCTTTAGGGTTTGTTTGCTTCCTGGAATTATTAGAGCATCTGGAGTGCCTATTAACTCTCCAGGATTTATCCAAGTTAGTTTGACATCTTTCTCGCTTTCAAGTGGCTCAAGGTCTGAATAATTACTCAGATGATTTAGCTTTAAAACTCCTATTTCTAAATCTGCATTACTTTTATTTTGTTTTTCTCTAGTTACTAGATCTAATGAGTCCTCTGCTGGAAAAAGTTCTGGAAGCCAAGGCATAACTCCTAGGACCGGGATATTTGTTTTTTCTTCTATCCACTTGCGGCCACTATCAAAAAGGGATAAATCTCCTCTGAACTTATTTATGATTATTCCTTTAATGAGTTTTTTTTCGTTCGGTTTAAGTAATTCAAGTGTTCCTATCAATTGAGCAAAAACCCCACCTCTTTCTATATCAGCTACTAAGATACAATTTGCTTTTAGATGTTTAGCCAGACGCAAGTTCGTCAGATCTTTGTGCTGAAGGTTGACTTCTACAGGGCTTCCTGCTCCTTCAATAATTAATCTTCCTTCTGGGTAAAGCTTATTGATTTTTTTTAATCCCTTAGTAATTGCATCCCAACCTGAAGAAAAATATTCCTCGTAGTAATTTTGAGCTTTTGTAACACCGATACTTTTACCTAAATGAACTATTTCGCTAATGCAGTCACCCTGAGGCTTTATAAGTACAGGATTCATTAAGCAAATTGGATCAATTTCTGCCGCCCAAGCCTGAAAAACTTGCGAATAAGCCATCTCCCCTCCATTTTTATCTATCCAAGCGTTATTACTCATGTTTTGTCCTTTAAAGGGCACTGCAAATTCTCCATTTCCTTTTAAGAAACCACAGATAGCAGCTGTTAATAAAGACTTACCAGACCCACTAGAAGTGCCAAGTATCATTATTGGAGTTGGTCCTAAATGACTCTTCACTAAATTATGGAAATACGTGTAAAGAAGTTTTTTATCCTTTCAAAAAATAGTCCATTATTATTTGCTAATGCAGGATTATTCTCAATAATCTTTCTGCCTAATGGAGTAAGGCGAATTTTGGAAGTTAATCCCTGACCGTCTACTTCTCTTCTTAATACCCCAATGATAATTAACCACTCAAAAGTTTTTTCTAGATTTTCCTTGTCTGAAAACCATTTCTTGTAATTAGAGGAGTATCTTTTTCTGAATTCAAAAACTTGGCCAGCATTTAAACCATTTTTTTTTGCATCATCATAAAAATTTAAATTTAATGGGAGACATTTAATTGCTCTGGTAGCTCTTTTCGTGATTTTGTTATCAATTAATTCCATATAGAAATCCAATTAAACTGACTTCTGTTTTATTTAATGCCAGTCTATATATATAAGAAATATTTTTTCTATTGTGTTGATTTTAGCTTCTGCTTCGAAAGCTCGTAAGAAATTACTTGAGCAGGCAGGTATTGAACATAAGGTAATGCCTGCAAATATATCCGAAGATGATTCTTGCTTGGATTCTGTTGAAGAAATAGTCCAGAAGCTCGCTAATGAAAAGGCTGAGTCTATTGCGAGAGAAATTAGCTATGAAAATTCTGCTGATCGCTTGGAAAATAAATTTTCAGCGGTTTTGGGATGCGATTCCTTGTTTGACTTTAATGGAGCTGTATATGGAAAACCAAGAAACGAGGAAGAGGCTTTTGAGAGATGGAGGAAAATGTCTGGATCTTATGGATTTATTAATACTGGTCATTGTTTAATTTATAAGAATCATTTATCCAATAACTCTAGATTGAATGAATTCAATGCATTCGAGACTATTGTTATAAGAACAAAAGTGACTTTCTCTCAACTAACTGATTTGGAAATTGAAAAATATATAGATACTAAAGAGCCTTTTCAATGCGCAGGAGGCTTTGCTATTGAAGGAGGTGCTGGATTGTTTATTGATAGTATTGAAGGATGTTTTAGTAACGTAATAGGTTTGAGCTTGCCTTGGTTAAGAAATACATTAAAAAAAATACAAATTAGTTAGGTTTAATAAATTTATTGCAAAAAAAAATCCCCCAACATTGAAGTTGAGGGATTTTTTTTAATGTATTTTTTAGTCTAAATCAGGCATTGATACTGCAGGTTCGTTCTTGCGATCGAGACCTTTCTCAAAGCCACCAGCAGCAGCTCTTGCTCTTCCTGCGTGCCATAAATGGCCAATGAATGTAAACCATCCAAGGAAGAATTGTGCTGCAGCAAGCCACTGACGAAGGTTAACGAAGTTAACAGCATTAGGCTCAGTAATAATTCCACCAACAGAGTTAATAGAAGCATTAGGAGCATGTGTCATGTATTCAGCGGCTCTACGAATTTGCCATGGTTGAATGTCATTTTGGATTTTGTCCAAACTCAAACCATTTTCTCCTCTTAGGGGCTCTAGCCAAGGACCTCTAAAGTCCCAGAAACGCATAGTTTCACCACCAAAGATTATTTCTCCTGTAGGAGAACGCATTAGATACTTACCAAGTCCTGTTGGACCCATAGTTGTACCAACATTTGCACCTATTCTTTGGTCTCTGACGAGGAAAGTGAAACTTTGTGCCTGAGATGCTTCTGCATTTGTAGGCCCATAGAATTCTGATGGGTAAGCAGTGTTATTGAACCATACAAATACGGAGGCATAGAAACTAGCAACGCAAATTCCACCTAATGCATAGCTTAGTAAAGCTTCTCCATTCCAAATGAAGGCTCTTCTGGCCCAACCAAATGGCTTGGTTTGCATGTGGAAGTGACCACCTATTAATTCAATGATCCCTACGTAGTAGTGGCCTCCAACTATGTCCTCTACTGAATTAACTCCAACCATATTTCCACCGCCACCCCAGGGTGTTTGGAAAAGGTATCCAAATATGATTCCTGGATCAGTTGTTGGGGTAATCAACCTAACTTCGCCTCCACCTGGTGCCCAAGTGTCATAAAGACCTCCTAGGAATTGCCAGTTGATTGCAAATAAAACAGCTCCTAATCCAAGTACACACAAATGACGTCCAAGAATGGTTGTCATTTGGTCTTTGTCTCTCCAATCTGTTGAGAAGAATGGGAACTCTTCTTCTAATTTTTCTGGACCTGCAAGGGAATGGTAAATGCCACCAAAACCTAATACAGCAGAAGCCACAAGGTGAATAACACCTGCTTGGAAATAAGGCATTACGTCTATGACTTCACCACCTGGTCCAATACCATAGCCAAACATGGCCACGTGGGGCATAAGGATTAGCCCTTGCTCCCACATTGGTTTGTCAAAGGTGAAATGGCTTACTTCATAAAGCATCATTGCGCCTGCCCAAAAGACCATAAGACCTGTATGGGCGATGTGAGCACCAAGTAATTTGCCAGAAAGATTAATTAGACGAGCATTGCCTACATACCAGGCATAACCAGTCTCCTCAATACTTTGGTTTGGAGCTTTTAATAGATTATTAAAGGGCGTTTCCACGTGGGAGTACCTCCTCAGGGAATACAAAGTTTTCGTGCGGTTGGTCCACAGAAGACATCCAAGCTCTCATACCTTCATTTAAAAGTATGTTTTTGGTATAGAACGTTTCAAATTCTGGATCTTCTGCAGCTCTAATCTCTTGGCTGACAAAATCATAAGCACGAAGGTTTAGAGCTAAACCAACAATTCCTATTGCTGCACACCACATACCCATTACAGGTACGAAGAGCATCAAGAAATGTAAGAAGCGCTTGTTTGAAAATGCAATACCGAAAATCTGACTCCAGAAACGGTTTGCAGTAATCATTGAATAAGTCTCTTCTTCTTGAGTTGGGTCAAAGCCTCTGAAAGTGGTGCTTTGAGCTGTAGAGCCTGTATAAATACTTGTGTCTTCATAGAGTGTGTTTTGAACAGTTGCTCCATGAATTGCACATAACAGTGCTCCACCAAGGATTCCTGCCACACCCATCATGTGAAATGGGTTAAGAGTGATGTTATGAAATCCTTGAATAAACAGAATGAATCTGAAAATTGCCGCAACACCAAATGATGGTGCAAAGAACCAGCTGTGTTGACCTAATGGATATATAAGGAAGCAAGCACAGAAAACTGCTATTACAGCAGAAAATGCAAGAGCGTTGTAAGGACGAATGCCTACAAGACGAGCAATCTCAAACTGACGGAGCATAAAGCCAATGAGGCTGAAGACTCCATGGAGAGCAACAAAATTCCATAGCCCACCAAGCTGAAGCCAACGAACAAAACTTCCTTGAGCCTCTGGACCCCAGAGGAAAAGAAGACTATGTCCCATTGCATCGCCAGGAGTACTAACTGCTGCAGTAAGGAAATTACATCCTTCTAGATAAGAGCTGGCTACACCATGCGTGTACCAGGAAGTTACGAAGGTTGTGCCTACAAACCAACCACCAATTGCCAAATAGGCAGTTGGGAATAGAAGAAGACCAGACCAACCAACAAATACGAATCGGTCGCGCTTAAGCCAGTCATCGAGGACGTCAAACCATCCTCTTTCTTGGGCGCCACCAACAGCGATCGTCATGAGAGGAACGTTGCTGAGGTTTTTGGGATACGACGAGACTTTAACAATTTCGAAACCCTATCGGGTAAAAATCTTCATAGATGAAATCCCTTGTTGTATTGCTAATCAATCAAAAATGTATTTTTTTTGGTTTTTAATAGCTATTTCTGAGACAATGAATTCAGTTTATGCAAGTCATGGCAATCGATTCTCAGGATCGTCCTATTGAGGCGAATTCATCAGACACCTATCTTGAACAAATTATTAAAGGTTCTAGAAAATTTTCAAATTATGTTGTTTCCACAATGCTGACCATTGGAGGAATTGGTTTTTTACTTGCTTCAATATCGAGTTACTTTGGGAAAGATCTTTTGCCATTAGGAAAACCTTCTACTTTGATCTTTGTTCCTCAAGGTCTAGTAATGGGTTTATATGGCATAGCAGCTTCTCTATTGGCTATTTATCTTTGGAGCCTTGTTTCTGTTGATTTTGGTTCTGGTGTGAATACATTTGATAAAAAGACTGGGATTTTATTTCTTTCAAGAAGGGCATACTTTAAAGAGATCTTGGTCGAGATACCTATCAAAGATATTCAGTCAGTCAAGATGGATATAAAGGAAGGTTTTAATGCTAGAAGAAGAATTTGTTTGAAAGTTAAAGGTCGAAAGGATATACCAATTACAGGGACTGGATCGCCTCAACCTCTTTTGCAACTAGAGCAAGAGGCTGCTCAACTAGCAAGGTTTCTTGAAGTTAATTTAGAAGGTTTAACTTGAAAAAATGAAGTTATTGGGTGTAGGTAAATTATTTTTTTCTACCTTAATCGTTTCTATAGTCTTAGTTGGGTGTAAAAAATCTAGTAGAGATATTTCAAAAAGCTTTTGTTTTAATAAAGAATATAGCTGCATTGAAACCAAAAGAATTGTCGAAATAGAAACTAATAAAGGTAAATTTATTCTTGAATTAGACGGCAAGAATGCACCTGTGACCGTAGGTAATTTCTTGGATCTTGTTCAGAAGGGTGCTTACAATAAAACTCTATTTAATAGAGTAATTAGAGAACCAAAGCCATACATTATTCAAGGTGGGGACCCTTTAAAACTTGTAAATAATTACAAGAGCAATATTTCTAAGGATCAAAATAGGATTAATCACAAATCAATCTATTCACGCTTTATTCCGTTGGAAATTTCAGTAATGAATGAAGAAAGACCCCGCTATAATCAACTATTAGGAGCTAATTTTCATGAAAGAATAAAACTTAGACATGTTAAAGGATCTATATCTATGGCTAGGTCTGAGGCCTTGAACTCTGCAAGTTCACAGTTCTATTTCTCTCTTAAGAGTTTGCCTGAGTTGGATGGAAGATATGCAGTTTTTGGAGAGGTAATTAAGGGATTTGATATCCTTAATTTGATTGAAGAAGGAGATTATATCTTAAATATAAATTTGACTAAATAATTGATTTAATAGTTTAAGTATTTGCTATGCAGGTAAGTTTTTTAGTAATGAAGTCGCTTTCAACATTTCAGTATTTACTCCAGAAGCTCTCTCAAGAGCAACTTTTCCAGTTCGTGCTATTTCAAGTATTCCATAAGGCTTTAAGAGTTTCTCGATGGCAACTAGCTTCCCAGGATCACCAACAACTTCAAGGGTAAGAGCTTGTTCTGAGACATCAACTACCTTTGCTCTGAAAACCTGAACCAAGTCTAAAATAAGTGACCTTTGGGTTTCTGTTGCGGATACTTTTAGAAGCATAAGTTCCCTTTCTACAGCTGGTATAACAGATAGGTCGATAACATTTAGTACATTTATTAATTTATTTAGTTGTTTAGACATTTGTTGAAGGGTTTGATTATCCCCTTCGACAACCATTGTGAGTCTAGAAGTTCCAGGGACTTCTGCTGGTCCAACAGCAAGACTTTCAATATTGAAACCCCTTCTAGCAAAAAGACCTGAAATGCGACTAAGAGCCCCTGATTGATCTTCTACTAGTACTGAAAGTGTGTGCTTCATACTTGATTAGATGCATTGACTATGAATTAAGTCTCAACCAATTTATAACGCACTGATTGAATTCATTTGGAGATTCATCATGAGGGCAATGACCTGTATTTTCAATGATAATTAATTTTATCCAATGGTACCTATTGATTAATCTTTTACCAATATATAAAGGTACCAATTTGTCTTTTCTCCCCCATATAAGCAAAAAAGGAGGCCTTTCTGTCATTTTTTCAAGGCAATTTAAGAGGAATGGTGCGGTATAAACATCTTCTCTGGTCCCCATACCAATACACATTGCTTTTAATGACCTTGATGCGGTTTCTCTCTGAGCAGGTTTTCTTACTATTTGTTTGAGCGCTATATCTTCTTTAATAGATCGAAAGTATGCAAATTGAAGACCTATATCAATCAACCTTGTTTTTGCAATAAATGTTACTAATAGCTTGAAAGGGAAAAGATTGAAAAATATTCGAACGATCTTTTTATTGATTTTTGTCAGCCAATTTCTTTTTTTTACAACCAATGAATTTGATTTCATTAGTGCAGGATCTGGCAGAGGTGCAGCAATTAAGGCACTAATTAGATTTGGATACCTAGCACTGACTGTTAAGCCTACAAGACTTCCAAGGGAATTCCCTATGATTATTGTTTTCTCTGAAGCATGTTTTTGAATTACTTGTTTAATGAAATCAGCTACTTGTTCACTCCAGAATCTGTTATCTAATTGATTAACTTTTTTTGGACCTGGCTGTTCTGATTTCCCGAAACCTATGAGATCTAATCCATAAACTCTATATCCAGCTTCTTTCAGGAAAATAGCGTTGTGTCGCCAGTGCTCAGAACTAGCACCAAAACCATGAATAACTAACACAGGATTAGTATTTTCTTCCCCAAGCACTCTCCAGTGATAAATTAAATTTCTCCAACTCCATAAATATCTTTTCCCCCAGCTTGGGTCACTTTTAAATGAATAGCTCATTGAGTTATTGGTGCTGATTTATTGCTTTTAGAGTTAATTCTCTTGGGGAATTAAATGTTAGGGTTTTTAATAGTCTAATGAATTAATTTTTTAGAATGGCTTCTGAGATCTTTGGAACAGCAGCAGTTTTTTGGATTTTGATTCCATTAGGCCTTGTAGGAGGAATGCTTTTGCTTAAATTACAAGGAGATTGATTATACTCACATTTTTTAGTACTTCCCATTAAGCTTCCTCATTAAGAATGACCTCTCTAATGAAGGTTTTAGTTATAGGAGCCACAGGAACCCTTGGACGCCAGATAGCAAAAAAAGCTATTGAGGATGGCTATGAGGTGCGCTGTATGGTTCGCAGGCCACGTAATGCCTCCTTTCTTCAAGAGTGGGGTTGTGAGTTAACACAAGGCGACTTGATGAATTTTCAAGACGTTAAATATGCATTAAAAGGCGTTGATGCAGTTATTGATTCTGCAACATTGAGAGCTGATGACCCAAGAAATGTATATCAAACAGATTGGGAAGGGAAATTAAATCTTTTTAACGCATGTGAAGAGACTGGGGTCAAAAGAGTTGTTTTTATGTCTTTGCTGTTTTCTGAAAAATTTAGAAATGTCCCTTTAATGGACATCAAATATTGTACAGAGAAACTTTTAGAGGATTCACTCTTTGACTACACAATCCTTCAAGGTGTTGGATTTATGCAAGGAGTTATTGGGCAGTTTGCAATACCAATACTAGATAGTCAGCCGGTTTGGATAAGCGGCAAAGCAAGTGAAATAGCATATATGAATACACAAGATGTCGCTCGGTTTGCAGTAGCAGCACTAAGCAAGCCTGAAACCATTCGCAAAAGCTTTCCAGTTGTGGGGCAAAAAGCATGGTCGCCAAATGACTTGGTTCAATTATGTGAGATTCACAGTAATAAGAAGGCAAGGGTCTTAAGGGTCTCGCCCTTTCTTATCAAGATTGCAAAGACTTTGGTTTCCTTTTTTGAACCAACTGTCAATGTCGCTGAGAGGCTTACATTCGCAGAAGTAAGCGGCAGTGGAGAAAAATTAGATGCTTCTATGGAAGAAACTTATTCCGCCTTTTCTATTAATCCATCTGACATGACTACTATGGAGTCTTATATAGAAGAATATTATCAAGTGATTTTGAAGCGTCTTAGAGAAATGGAAGCAGACTTGAATAAAGAAGAAAGAAAAAAATTACCCTTTTAAAACATACTGACACTTGCAATAAAGTAGTTTATCTGTACTATAGGAGCATCCTCTTCCTCGCAGGTATGTCACTAGCTCAAATAAAGAATCTTAATCGGAGATTAATTAATATTTCTATAGAAGCATCTAATGAATTAAGTAGAACTTGTGGTAATGAATTATGGCGAGAATTTGGTTTTGATGCTTTTGATGGATTAGAGGATCCCGCTCAAAGAGCTAGAGCAAACTATTATTATGGTCAATTACAGACAGCAAGAGAACTTCAAGAAGCGTTTGGATAAGGAATTTTATTTATATATTTTTTATGCTTTTAAATATGATTGAATAAGCTAAAGCTTTGTTATTTAAAAGAGGATGATTGAAACTTCTGGAGTTATTGAAAAAGAACAAGGAAATGGCTTTTATTTGGTTACTCTCGAACAACCTGAAGGTCATCAATGTTTATGCAGAGCAGCTGGAAAACTTACAAAATTTAGAATAAAGTTACTTGCTGGAGATAAGGTTCTTGTTGAAATCAGTCCTTATGACCTAACTCGTGGAAGGATAACTTATCGGGAACGTAATGCTGGTGCTGGTGGTCCAAGACAAGGAAATAAAAATTCTGGCAACAGGCCTGGAGGTGGCAGAAGATAAGCTTTGTTTTACAGAAGATTATTTATTACTTTTTTGAATTCACTTCTCTGCTTTACACCTCTCCATTCATTAATAAGCTTCTTTGATTGAAAAAGTTGAACTGTTGGTGTACCAGTAACTCCTCCTTGTTTAGCAATATCTTCGTCTTCCTCTATATTGATTTCAATAAAATAAGCTTTTCCATTTAATTCATTTATCAATTTTCTTAATTGAGGCTTAAGTACATGGCAGGGACCACAATTAGGAGAAGTATAAATTACTAAAATTGGGGATTTACTTTCATGATAAAGCTTTTTAAGTGCATAACTACCTTTATGCCATAAAACATTTTCGTTGAAATTCTCTTTTGTACTAATTTCAGATTCAATATCTTTGTTTGCTTGAGAAGGTTCAACTTCCTTCCTTTTAACTAACTTGGTTAATTTTTCATTACTTAACCATCTCTCAGCGGCTAATGCTGCTTTACAGCCACTTCCTGCTGCAGTTATTCCTTGACGCCATTCTGAATCACAAACATCTCCTGCGGCAAAAACACCAAATAATGATGTCTCCGGCCTTCCCTGTTTGGTTAAGATATAACCCTTTTCATCAAGATTTAATTGACCTTTGAAAATTTCAGTATTTGGAGTATGACCTATTGCATAAAAGACTCCTTTTGCTTTGACTTTTTCTGTTAGCTCTGAATTTGATCTTTTAAGAATTAAGTTAGTCATCCATTCTTGACCTTCTACATTTATTAACTCTGTTTCCCAATGAATCTTTATTTGCCTATTTGAAATGACACGATCTACCATTGCCGCACTTGCTTTTAAAGCTTTAGAACGAACAATAAGGTGAACTCTACTCCCATATTTAGTAAGATATACGGCTTCTTCACAGGCTGAATCTCCTCCTCCTACAACAGCTAGGTCTTCATTTTTGAATTGTGGTGTAGCACCATCGCAAATTGCACATGCACTAATACCTTTACTCCAGTATTTAGACTCATTAGGAATTCCTAGCTTATTAGCGCTTGCACCAGTGGCAATGATCAAAGCATTAGTTCTCAATGTTTTTGTGGATGTTTTGATTAAAAAAGGCTTTTGTTTTAAATCAACTTCAAGAACATCTTCTTCTAGAAGATTGCTTCCCCATCTCAATGCTTGAGCTTTAATTAAATCCATTAATTGAGGCCCAATTATTCCATTAGGGAAACCTGGGAAATTTTCAACAAAAGTAGTTGTCATTAGTTGGCCTCCAGGGATACCTCCTTTCTCATAACCAGTTATTACTATTGGACTGAGATTTGCCCTTGCGGCATAAATTGCTGCTGTGTAGCCAGCAGGGCCAGAACCAATTATGACTAGGTTCTCAATTTTTGAATAATTATTGGCTTCGCCCATAATTCAAGGCGCTAATTTTTTACTTCCCTTAAAGATAGTCTAGATGACTAATTAATATTGATATATAAATAGTTAAAAGCTAAACAGAAAAGAAAATCTAAAATGGTTCTTTTTAAAGCTCTATAAATTCATCTGTTTCACTATTTTTTTCTTTGTATGATTGAATAAGGCCTTGAGGCACCTTAAGTATTGAAGTATTTATTGTTTCGGTTTTGCTCTCAAGGCAGATGATCCACTCCCTAAACTCTTGTGTAATTGCATAACTATCTTCGTAACTTTCAATACTATCCAATAGAGTTATTCGGCTTGAAGCCCAGCAAGAAGAGATGTTTACTCTTTGTTGGAGAGGCTGTTTCATAATTAATCCCCAATGCGCATACATTTACATGTATTGGGATTAATTCTTGTCTTCTTTTGTACAAAATCAAGTTTTGTCCACAAAAAGAATTATTGCCTTAATAAAATCTTTATATATCCAACCTAATACCTGGGTTTTGAAGGAGATGGATGATATTGTTTAATATTTTTTTAATGTATTTCCTGTCTTATTGCGTTCTTGCTTTCAGTTTATTTTATCTAAACCGCCTCAGTGTGATTTAACAGAAGCTTTTCTACTTCATTAATTCCTTCAAAAGCTGATCGTCTGGCCAGCTCAAAATCTCCTTGGGCTTCTTCTAAGAGGCTTTCCGCTAATCGATCAAGAAGATACTCTTTTTTTTCTTCTAACATTGCCATGATCTCATTCTCAATTAACGAATGGACAGCTTTGGAACGTAGCTTGTCGTTGGTAGCCTCTGCAAAAGTACCTTGAACCAGCTCTTGAATAAACAACCTATGAACTTCACTGCTTCTTAAGAAACTTTCAGTTGCATTGATTATCCCTTCCACAAGGGCTTCATCAGGCTCTGAATTTTGCTCGGAAAGTTTAAACTCCCAATCAAGATGTCTTCTTTGCCATCCTGATGAGTGCAAGCTTGGCATTACTGTTTGAGAAAAAGTATCTACAGACATCTCATAAATTCTCTCTGCAAGTCTTTCACACCATTCTTTTCCATGGTTTTGCAAATTCTTTTGCATTGTTGTTCTGGAAACTGCATGACCACCATGGTGGCTATGGCATACTCCATCTGGACATTCGATTGCCGTAAGACTCATTTTTGTGGATATCAAGTTCTTATATTCTTATTAGCTAGAAACATCAAGATAGAAAAGCTTTTTTTCAAGAAAGATTCTGGTCTTAGAACCTTTTGCGTCTTAACCTCAACTTGAAGAAGCTTAATTATTTTGCCTAGAATTCTTATCCCTATTGAATCAGTTGATGGGGAAACACGAGTCGCTGCAACGCCAGAGACTACAAAAAAATTCATATCTGAAGGCTTTAATGTCCTCGTTCAGCAGGGTGCAGGAGAGTCTGCTGGATTCTCAAATGAAAGTTTTCAGAAAGCAGGAGCAGAATTATTTTTACAAAATGATGTGGATTTGCTTAAGAAAGTGGATGTTGTACTTTGTATTAATACTCCAAGCAATGACTTTCTTTCAAAACTTAAGCCAGGAACTTTATTAATTGGTTTATTAAATCCATATTCAAACTTTGATCTTGCTCAATCATTAGAATCTTTCAGGCTGTCTGCTATTGCGCTTGAACTTCTTCCTAGAATTAGTAGAGCTCAATCTGCTGACGCACTTTCTTCACAGGCAAACATAGCGGGATATAAGGCCGTCTTATTGGCCGCAAGTTCACTTGATAGATATTTCCCAATGCTTATGACTGCAGCAGGTACTGTCCAACCAGCAAAAGTTGTAATTCTAGGAGCAGGTGTTGCTGGGCTGCAGGCAGTTGCAACAGCCAAAAGACTAGGAGCTGTTGTTTATGTAAGCGATATTCGACCAGCGGTTAGGGAACAAGTTGAATCTTTAGGAGCAAGGTTTATAGACTTACCTGAAATCTCTGAAAAGCCAACTGAAGCTGCAGGCTATGCTCGTCAGACTTCAGAAGAGTTCCTTGTTGCACAAAGAAAGTTACTTAAAAAACCAATTAGCAGAGTCAGATGTTGCTATTTGTACAGCGCAAATACCAGGAAAGAAGGCACCGGTATTAATAACTGAAGAAATGCTTGATTCAATGAGATCGGGATCTGTTGTAATTGATCTTGCGGTTTCACAAGGTGGTAATTGTGAAGGTTCCAAACCTGGTGAGACTGTCTTAAGAAAAGGAGTCAAGCTTATAGGAGTTTCAGATTTGCCATGTTCAGTTGCTAATCATGCAAGTGCTTTGTATTCTCGAAATCTACTTTCTTTGCTTAAGCCTTTAATTAAGGATGGAGAGATAATCCTTAATTCTGAAGATGAATTAATTCAAGGTTCTCTAATTAGCAAAGATGGTGAAATTCTACAAAAAGAAATTCTAATTTCAGGAGCAGTTAATTAATGAATGAACTTCTTTGGATTCTTCTTTTAGGAAGCCTTTTGGGGTTTGAACTAATAGGCAAAGTTCCTCCTACGTTGCATACCCCTTTAATGAGTGGTGCAAATGCAATTTCAGGAATCACTATTTTGGCAGCACTTGCTTTAATTATTAATGCAAAAACGCTACCTGTTTTACTTTTTGGATCTGTATCGCTTGGGTTTGCTTTGTTCAATGTAATTGGCGGTTTTTTGGTTACTGACAGAATGCTTGCGATGTTCAGCCGCAAATCATCTCGCAAATAGGAGCACAATCCAATGTTTACTTCCTTGGCAGAAATACTTAAATACTCAATCGATCTAATAGCAGTACTTCTGTTGGCTTTAGGTATTAAAGGCCTTTCAAAAGTTCGTTCTGCTAGAGAGGCAAATAGGTTAGCAGCTATTGCTATGAGCCTTGCTGTCCTTGGACTTTTAGTTAATTCTGTCTCCCTTAATGGTCTCTCTATATTTAGTCAGTCTTGGCCATGGATCTTAGCCGGGACATCTATTGGTGGCTTGCTTGGTTTGGTTATTGCTAAGCGGGTGCCAATGACATCTATGCCAGAAACCGTAGCTCTTTTTAATGGCTGTGGTGGGATGTCTTCA